>CAYOWI010000064.1:0-1853 GCA_964407685.1 uncultured Muribaculaceae bacterium | reverse complement strand
AAGTACTTACCTTATCATCTTGTTATGATGATGAAAAGAGAATGGTTCTTCATGCTAAGTTAATAAATACGTATTAAGGAAAGTAAAATTAATTACTTTCTTTTTTTGTCATGTTTATATAACTTTTATATGATAAAAATATTATCCATGTATACTTAATATCGAAATTTGACATTTTTCTTGTTATTCACAAGGCTTTATATTGACACACGGGGGGGGGTGTTGTGATATTATCAACATAGAAAAGTAGTAAAAAATAAATGGTATTATTAGGAGTAACAGTATGAAAAAGAATTTTAAAAAAGTAGTTAGTAGTATCAAACAAATATTAATAAGGTATATAAATTTTGTTAAGTTACATAAAAAACAAGTGTTATTAAGTTTAGGATTGCTTTTAATAGTATTTATATCATCATTTTTATATATTAATTTAACTAATCCGACTAAAATAAATAGTTTAATTGCAAGTGCAGTTGGTAGGGGAGCACCTGCAAATGAGTATTTTGAGGATGAAATATTTTACAAAGCAGTAGTAGATGCTTATAATAGTGAGAATAACGCAAATATACCATATACAACAAATTTAACAGATGACCAATTAAAAACTATAACAAATTTATCAAATGATGGTTATAATAAATCAGATTCAGAAAGAATAACAAGTGTAAAAGGAATAGAAAAATTAATATCATTAACGAATTTGGATTTGGGCCATAACAAGCTAAGTAGTATAGATGTAAGTAAAAACACGGCATTAAAAGTTTTGAGTTTGGATAGTAATAGTTTAAATAGTATAGATGTAAGTAAAAACACATCATTAACGTCCTTGAATTTGAAACATAACCGTTTAAGTAGTATAGATGTAAGTAAAAATACAGTCTTAACGAATTTGGATTTGTATAGTAACAATTTAAGTAGTATAGATGTAAGTAAAAATACAGCCTTAACGAATTTGGATTTGGACCATAACAAGCTAAGTAGTATAGATGTAAGTAAAAACACGGCATTAAAAGTTTTGAGTTTGAATGGTAATAGTTTAAATAGTATAGATGTAAGTAAAAACACATCATTAACGAATTTGGATTTGATTTCTAACAAGCTAAGTAGTATAGATGTAAGTAAAAATACAGCATTAAGATTTTGGGGTTTCGGTGGAAATAACCTAATTAATATAATTTTATATGATGTGTCTAAATATGGGTATACTTCGTCAAAATTAGAAAACGTTATAGGAACTCAATATTCAAATCAAATAAATATAAATTTGGGAAATAATAAAGAAATAAAACCTATAGATAGTTATAAATATCATTCAGGAATAAAAATTGTTATACCTAATGAAATTGATGTTAGTACTTTTAAGGAAAATTTAGGACTAAATAATTTAACGACAAAAATATATACTGAAGAAAGTGAGAAAACAACTGGTCAAGTAAAGCAAGATGATATATTAAAAATATATGATGGAGAAATAGAAATTGATAACATAAAAATTGTTCTATTTAATAATGAATATTTTGAAGATGAAATATTTTATAAAGCAGTAGTAGATGCTTATAATAAAAAAAATAACACAAATTTACCATACACAACAAATTTAACAGATGAACAATTAAAAACTATAACAAGCTTATCATATTGTGGTAAGGTTAACCCAAATTCGGAAGAAATAACAAGTATAAAAGGAATAGAAAAATTAACGTCGTTAATGGATTTAGAATTGAGATATAGTAAATTAAATAATGTAGATATAAGTCAAAATGCGTCATTAACATCATTGAATTTATATGGTAGTAAACTAAGTAGTATAGATGTAAGTAAAAATACAGCATTAACAAGTTTGAATTTGGAAT
>CAYOWI010000063.1:0-1946 GCA_964407685.1 uncultured Muribaculaceae bacterium | reverse complement strand
AGATAAATTGAATATTAAAAATTGATTTTTTTTAGTTCATCGGGCTAGGCACTCCGAGAGTGACAGGTGGAGATGGTGCTGAAGTAGTGTATGCCTTAAGAAATAATGATACATTATCAAAAATGATTCTTGATAATATTGAAGACACTGGACAAAATATTAGAAAATGGTATCAAAGAAGATTACCATCTAATCAAAATCAAGATTATTATTACATAATTAGAAATACTTCTCCAGCTGAATCTGTTTTAATAGAGTACGCGTTTTTAGATTCAACTAAGGATGATCGTAATCAAATAAAAAATGATTGGGAAAAATGGTCTGAAGCTGTTGTTAAAGCGGTAGCAGAATACAAAGGATATAATTATGTAGCACCTGGTGGTAATACTGTAAATGATACTTATACGGTTCAAAAAGGTGATAGCTTATGGTCAATCGCTAAAAGGTTTAACGTTGGCGTAAGCGAGATAAAAACTGCTAATAATCTAACGTCTAATTTAATTAGTGTTGGGCAACAGCTTGTTATTCCAGGAGCCCCACCGTCTGATCAAACTAACGTTACATATGTTGTTCAAAAAGGTGATAGCCTATGGTCAATAGCTAACGCAAATAATACTACCGTTGATGAACTTGTTAATTTAAATGACCTTGTTGGAAATACAATATATGTTGGTCAAGTTTTACAAATTCCAAATTCTGGTTCAGATATTAACGTGCCAGATACCCAAAGCGTATACGTTGTTCAAAAAGGCGATACTTTGTATTCAATTGCCCAAAGGTATAATACTACACCAATTGCAATAATAAGTTTAAATAATTTATCTACTGATGTATTAAGTGTAGGGCAAACTCTTACTATTCCGGCTGACGTGGAAAGTACAGGAGAGGATATAGTAACTAACACTTACGTAGTACAAAGAGGAGATTCTTTATATTCTATTGCAAGAGAATATGGTGTTTCGGTAGAAAGATTACGTGAAGAAAATGGTTTAACAACTGACGTACTAACCATTGGTCAAGTGCTTACAATACCCGGTGTAAGTAATAATACAACTAATTTATACATCGTTCAAAAAGGAGATAGCCTATGGTCAATAGCTAATAGGTTTGGCGTAAGTATAAATGCAATTAGAATGATCAATAATTTAACTTCAGACGTATTAAGTATAGGGCAAACTCTTATAATTCCATAAAAAAAGCTTATCAAAAGATAAGTTTTTTTAATGTAACTCTTTACATACTCCAGATTCTGGTTCATAAAAACAATGGTTTTTATATTTCCCCGAGTTTGCTTGATTAAACCAAGTTGTTTTACAAGCATTTCCACTTCCCGGAGAGTAAAACCACAAAGCATTTGTTGCCGGGTGAAAATATTCCCCTCTAATTATTCTTTTAGCAAGGTTCTTTTCAGCGGTAGTTGACGAACTTTGAAAAAGGGCACTATTAGTACCAGAAAAACCCCCGGGAAATTGATATACCATATCAGTTATTGTTCTTGTGTTCTTAAAATCTAAACAATTAGCAATAACTCTATTTATTCCAACGTTTCCAACCATTAACATACCAAGGTTTCCCTCTCCTAAAGCTTCGGCACGCATAAGTCTTGCCAGCAAGTCTAGCTCTTTTTCAGTATATTTTACTATCAATTGCATCACCTAGTTTATTATATGCAACCTTTTATAAAACTATTTTTCTCATTTATGCTTACTTTTTTATTATCTGATTTATTATTATTTTTGTCTTTATAAGCCGCTAAAAAGGATAATGCTAAAAATATTATTCCTAGTATTATAAATACCATATCCCTAATTATTCTGCTTTCTAATTTTCTTTTTTTAGCTTCTTCTACTTGTTTATCAAAAGTCATTGTTATCACCTCATTATTTATATAATAACATAAAAAAGTTCAATTTCATAGATACCATAAATCAAGGAAATATAAGGTA
>CAYOWI010000062.1:0-2017 GCA_964407685.1 uncultured Muribaculaceae bacterium | reverse complement strand
TTAATTAAAGTGAAAAATAAATTTCATTATCTTGGATATTTTGAAGATGAACGAGCAATAGGAACAAAAATTGAATATTTAAAATTACAAAATACAACACTTAAAAAATATATACCTAATGAAAATGATAAAGACAATGCCAACTAAGCATTGTCTTTTAATAATAATTTATGATTATCAAAGTGATAAAACTTATTACATATTTCATTTATTTTTTCATTATGTGTAGCAATTATTAATGTTTTATCTTTAAAGTGTTTTAATATAAAATCTACTACAATTTCTTCAGTATGTTTATCTAAATTAGATGTGGGTTCATCTAAAATATAAATATCTTTTTCCATTAGATAACTTCTTAAAATATTTATTCTTCTTTTTTGTCCAGTTGAAAGCTTCAATCCTTTTTCGCCAACTATTGTATATATTCCATCTTCAAACATTAGAATTTCATCTAGTTCTAATTCTTTTAAATAATTTACTATTTTTTCATCTGAAATATTCTTATCTAAACATAAATTTTCTTTTATAGTCATATTAAATAATTCTATTTCTTGACTTACAACACCTATGTCAATTCTATAATCTCTCAGATTATTTTCATCTATTTTAGCCTGTCCTTTATAGGTAGTTATATTTCCTAAAATCAAGTTAATTATAGATGTTTTCCCTTGACCAGATTTCCCAGTTATTGAAATTTTATCTTTGTTTTTTATTATCATATTATCAACTTTAATATTAAAATTAGATTCTTTATATTTTAAATCTATATTTGATAATTCTATTTTATTAAAATTAGTTAATAATTTTCTTTCATCTAATTTACTAAATAATTGAATACATTTTTTCTTTAATGCTTTTAATTCAAAACCACTAACTATTGTTCCGGACAATTCATCAAATATAAATCCCATTTCTAAATAAATAGATATATAAAATGTAATTATTCCTAGTGTATCAATTCCATTAGATAAATCTACAACTGCTTTTATAATTGCTAATGCAAAAGGTATCACTATTAAAATATTTCTTATAAGTTCTTCTAATGAATAGCATTTAACATACTTATTTTGCTTTTTATAACATTCTTTTCCTTCTTTTGATATAATTTTTTCAAAATATTTGTTATCGTTCAATGCTTTGACAGTTCTAATATTACTAATAAAATCTTGATATACAGATGAATACTCATATTCTTTATCATACAAATCTTCAACGTGTTTATTGGATTTTTTTAATATGTATACACTTATCATAACACATAAAATGCTTAATACTAATGATACTAAAAATAAAATTTTCGATTGTTGAAATACAGTAAAAAAGAAAAATCCAAAAGATAATAATATTCCTATGTATTCTGCACTAAGAATCTTTTTAACTAACTCAGATATCTTTTCTATTATATTTTCTAAATATCCTGTTTGATACTTAGATAAAGTTTCTACTGGCACTTTTGTTAATTTCTTGTAATATTCTAAATATTGAACATTAGAATAATCATATAAATAATTATCCATAACTTTTCTCTCTAAGTATAATACAAAACATCTAACTGATTTAGAAGTAATAAATATTGAAGCAACAATTATTGCTTTTTCAACAGTAAAAGGCATTGTTAAAAAAAGAGCAAAAGTATAAGGAATAACGTAGTAAATAAAATCTAAAAAAGCCTCAATAAACAAACATAAAGAAACTTTTTTCCTGTCTAATAATCCAAATATAAAATTAATGTTATTTTTTTTCATCTTAATCTCCACCACATAGTATTTTCTTACAAGTAAATTATACTATATTTTGATATTTTTTTCCATACTCCCTTGAAAATATCTAAGGAAATGATATAATGAATTTATCAGAGAGATTTAATCAAATCTTATAGTCTTAATTTCGCATACGTGTATAGTTAAGGCTCCAATTGAAAACAACTTACGAACCAATATGGTGTCGTGAGTTTTTATTTATATAAAAGACTTTAGTTCTCTTTCTAGGAAGGAGGACTTTTTTGATGGAATTTGAG
>CAYOWI010000061.1:0-2057 GCA_964407685.1 uncultured Muribaculaceae bacterium | reverse complement strand
TTAATCTTTTCTTCTGGAACTTTTTTCATCATATCAGTCATAGTAACTCCAGGTGCTACTGCGTTAACTCTTATGTTATCTTTTCCTAATTCTCTTGCTAATGATTTAGTAAGACCATTTACTGCAAACTTACTAGCTGGATATCCACATCCTGATGGCTGTCCATATAAGCTTACCATTGATGATGTATTAAGAATTACTCCACCACCATTTTCTTTCATAATTGGTGCAACTGCCTTAGAACAATTAAACACCGCATTGACGTTTAAATCCATTATCTTTTTAAAGTTTTCCTCCGGATAATCATAAATACTTTCCATTGCAGAAATACCAGCGTTATTGACAAGTATATCTATTTTTCCATATTTGTTTTTAACTTCGTTAAAAGCTTCTTCTACCTCTTTTGCATCACTTATATTAGGATATAATCCCATTACTTCATAGTTTTCATTTATTTCTTTTAACTCATCAATTGCCTTATCTACTGATTCTTTTCTTGAACCAAATAAAACAACTTTTGCATTATTATCTAAAAATTTCTTAACCGTTGCAAATCCAATACCACGGGTTCCTCCAGTTACAATTGCCACTTTACCATCTAACATATATATCCTCCTATCATAAATAGTAATCATTCCTATTTTATAATATATTTAAAAATAAATCAATTACTAGGACATTATAAAAAGAAAACTGTTTTTATTTTTCTTCATCTATTAACTTGTGTTGTTCTTCATACCATGCAGGTGTACATGAAATTAAAACCTTGCAGTTGGCATCCCATCTGTATGCTTCACCTTTTTCTACCAAAATAACATCGCCCGCTTTAAACTCTATTATTTCATCTTTTTTAATTAACTTTCCAGTTCCTTCCATAATATACAAAAGTTCCTTAACTCTTTCGTTAACACAGTATCCAGTTTCTGGATACTTACCGTTTACCGTTGCAACCGATACGTTTATATCAGGATCGCCTAGTGGATATTCCATATTATGGCACTCATTACTATTCTTATACAAAACAGAATTTTCTTTTTTACATACTTTCATTTTCTTCCTCCACAAACACTCTTGGTACCCTATATGATATAGTACTCATTATTTCATAATTTATTGTACCACATAAATCTGCTATTTCATCTAATTTTATTATATCATTATCCCATATGAATACATCATCGCTTACGTTTACTTCTTTAATATCTGTTACATCAGCCATAATTCCATCCATGCAAACACTACCTATTATAGGTGCTTTTTTTCCGTTTATTACAACATATCCTCTGTTAGATAGCATTCTTCTTAAACCATCTGCATAACCAATAGGAATGGTTGCAATAACACTTTTTCTTTTAGTTATAAAACGTCTAGAATAACTGATGCTTGTTCCTTTATCTACTTCTTTTAGAAACGTTATCTTAGATTTTAGTTTAGCTACTGGCTTTAGTGATACTTTATCATAAGCTCCTTTAAATGATTCATAGCCGTAGATTATTATACCTGGTCTTACTAAGCTAAATATTCCACTCTGAAAATTTATTATCCCATTAGAAGCTGATGCATGAACGTATTTAATATCACCCATTTCGCTTCTTATAATTCTAACTGCTTCCTTAAAAGTATCCAATTGTTTTTTAGTGTATTCTTGATTGGTATCCGCAGATGATAAATGGGTGTATACACCTTCTACTTTAATGTTATTAGCACTTTTAAGTCCATTAACAAAGGCATTTATATTACTAGGTAAAACACCTGTTCTTCTCATACCAGTATCAATTTCTATGTGAACTCTAATACATTTATCTTGTTTTAAAACTTCTTCTAAAAAATCAGTAGAAGATAATCCAATTACTAAATCATTATCTATAATTTTAGAAAGTTCACCTATATAAGGCTGATTTAATATAAAAATATCCTTTTTATAACCAAAACGTCTTACGTTTACTCCTTCATCTACTGTTGCAAGCCCTACTATATCAAACTCATTTAATACGTCCAATCTTTTATTTATATATGTTCCGTAACCATTAGCTTTAATAACAGGCATAATATTAGTA
>CAYOWI010000060.1:0-2435 GCA_964407685.1 uncultured Muribaculaceae bacterium | reverse complement strand
AATTATACCAAAATTATGTTATATTTAATATAGTATTAATTATTTTTTATGGAGATGAGTATATGAAACAAAAAGTAAATCATGAATTAGAACCTTTTTACAACACTGATTCTAAAGTATTAATATTAGGAAGTATGCCATCTGTTAAATCAAGAGAACTTGGTTTTTACTACATGCATCCTCAAAATAGGTTTTGGAAGACGTTAGCTAGGGTTTATGATGAGGATATACCTATTACAATAGATGATAAAAAAGACTTTTTAAAACGCCATAAAATAGCTTTATGGGATACCATTAAATCATGTTTAATTACTGGTTCTAGTGATAGTTCGATAGAAAATGTTAAAGTAAACAATATAAATAAATTATTAAAAGAAACAAAAGTAAAGCAAATATTTACAACTGGTAGGAAATCATTTGATTTATATAATAAATATTGTTTACCTAAAACTAAAAAAGAAGCTATATATCTTCCTTCTACATCCCCACTTTATTGTCCTAAGGGAATTGATGATAAATTATATGAAGCATATAAAATAATAAAAGAAATAACAAATTAAAATGGACTAAAACTAATTAGCCCATTTATTTAAATATGTAAAATCCAAAAACAAAGCCACATATTGCACCTATTAAGTGGCCCATGTGTGATACGTCATCCTTTTTAAATATTCCTGATATAATTTCATTTACTACGTAAAAAATACATATTAATATTAAGGTAATAGGAACTTTACCAGTAGTGATATTAACAAATGAAGAAAGCACAATAAGCATAAATACTATGCCACTTGCACCTAGTATTCTTTTATTACTAAATAACGTATTTAATATTCCAGTTATTATAGCAGTTACTAAAATCATTATAATCAAGTTAATGCTTCCATATTTTTCTTCTATCATCGGTCCTATTAAAAGAATGTATAAAAAGTTATTCATAAAGTGGTTCCAGTCGGCATGTCCAAATATATGAGTAACTAATCTTACGTAAGTAAGTGGGCTTAACATATTACTCCTATATGAAGAAAATAGTGCTTTATTACTTTTTCCCTTAGTTAAATAATTTAATATAAGACTAAATAAAGAGATAAAAAAGAAAGATAATATAACAACCGAGTTATAACTTAAATGATTTATTACTTCCATAAACTTTCCTCCTACTTTTAATATAATTATACTACAAATTTATAATAAATTAATTGATTATTAAACTAAGTTATGTTAATATGTATGTAGATGAAGGAAACTTCATAAAATAAAAGGGAACGTTCGTTATTTGAATGTCAACCCCAAATTGGTTTTGACACTAGTTATTCAACTGGTGTCATTTTTTTATTACGATTATTATTGCTAATAAAAGAGATAAAATGATGGTGATATAACGAAAGACTTTGATAACTAAGATTCGTTTTCTCATACAACATCACCTCCTTATTCTTATCGAGAAAAGAGGCTGACACCCAAATATTTAAACGTTCCAAAAGCATACTAACATAGATTTATAATTATACAAAATCAAGTTTTGTACCCTTTTTTTAACAAAATAATTATTGTTGTATAGCAATTTAATTATTTTAGTAAACTATATATTAATAAACAATACATTTCTGTAAAATTTTAATAAATTAAAAAAATTATGATATTTATAAATACCATAACTTTTTACCATCTTTCATTACTTCTTTAATTACTCCGCCACCGATGCAACGGTTACCATTATATATAGCGCATACTTGACCTGGAGTAACTGATTTTATACCCTCTGGATATTTAACTAATATTTTATTATCGTCCATTAATTCTATGTTAACTGGAATTTCATTTTGCCTATACCTAAACTTTGCCGTTAAATTAGTTAGATTTATATCGTTAGAAAAAAGGTTAGCATCTTCAAGTAAGCAAGAGGTAGACGTTAGATAATCAGTGTCACTACCTATCGCAACATATAGTATGTTTTTTTCTATATTTTTTCCAACAACAAACATTCTATCGGTATTTCCACCTATATTAAGTCCCCTTCTTTGACCTATTGTATAATGAAATAATCCGTTATGCTCACCTACTTTTTTATTAGTAGATACATCAATAACATCACCATTACTATCATTTATGTTATTTGATATATAATCTTTAAAAGTATTATTTATAAAGCATACGTCTGTAGAGTCTTTTTTTAAAGCGTTTATTAAATTATTTTCTTCTGCAATTTTTCTTACTTTTGATTTATCTATTCCTTCTAATGGAAATAAAATTCTTGATAATTGATCATTTGTCATCTCACATAAAAAGTATGTTTGATCTTTATTTTGATCAATACTTTTATATAATTTACCATCTATTACCTTAGCATAATGTCCCGTTGCCATATAATCACAATTATGTTTTATCATTTGTTCATAAAGAAAGTTTAATTTAACATATCTATTACACATAAC
>CAYOWI010000059.1:0-2772 GCA_964407685.1 uncultured Muribaculaceae bacterium | reverse complement strand
TTTTGCAAATTTAACCATTTCATCAATAGCTTTTAACGCTTCTTCTTTTTCTTCTTGTTTTTTCATTTTTTCTACTATTTGCATATTTATTTTCTCCTATTTATTTGTTATGCACACTAAATTTTTATATTAAATCTTTTTTCTTTTAATAAATATTCTTACTACGTAATACAAAAATATAGCCATTATAATTACATATATCCATATTAATACCGTATTAAATATACCTTTTGTATAATGATTTATAACATGTGGAACTGAGGCTGGGATATATGCATCAATAAAAGTTCTCACTTCTTTTACTGGTATAAAACCATTTATAATATTTAAAATTCTAAACAAAATATCAATCATTCCAAAACCAAATATATAAGTTTGAAACCTTTTAGAATAAATTATTACAAATACTATCAAAACAATTAATACTACTAAATCAATGTATGCCATAATACCTCCTACAATCTTAATAAAATAACAAAATTACTTTATTTAAAAATTTAATCTATGTTAATCAATTCATATTCTCTATTTCCAACGCCAATATTAAAAGCAGCTTCTACTGTATGGATTCCATTTTGCCTTTCTATTCTTTGAATAAAATGGTCTTTCCCCGGATCAGATGAATTATATATCATATCAATACAAGCTTGATCAATCGCAACCGGATCCAAACTGGCCATAATACCGATATCTTTCATGCAAGGATCTTCAGCCACAGAACAGCAATCGCAGTCTACTGATAAATTACACATTATATTTATATAACAAATATTTTCTTTAAAATAATCCACAATTGATAATGCAGCATCCGCCATACTTTCCAAAAACCTATCTTGTTCTGGTAAATTATCCCATAATTTAGTTTGATCTGTTAATAATCCAGCACTATGAATATATGTTTTGCCTGCACTCGAAGAAACTCCTATTGACAGCTGTTTTAAAGCTCCTCCATAGCCACCCATGGGATGTCCCTTAAAGTGTGATAACACTAACATCGAATCATAATTATCAATATTTTTACCAACATAATTTTTCTTTATAATATTACCATTTGGAATATCAAGTAATTTATCTGGCCCCTCAGCGTCCATTATATCAACATTAAAATACTTAGACCAACCATGTTTTTTTATTAACTCTTTATGTTTTATAGTAGAATTTCTAGCCCCTTCATAAGCTGTGTTACATTCTACCACCGTACCACCAACATAATCTATTATTTCTTTGACAAACTCTGGTTTAACATAATTTTGGTTTCCTTCTTCCCCAGAATGAAGCTTTACCGCAACGTTTCCTTTTAACTCAATACCGAGTTTTTTATAAATCTGAACTAAACTTTGCGGTGTAATATTTTTCGTAAAGTAAACTTTGGATTTTCCCATTTTTATATCACCTCTTTTATATTATAACAAAAAAACTACACATGCGTGCAGTTTTATTATCAATACTGGTGGACTGTTAGGGATTCGAACCCTAGACCCACTGATTAAGAGTCAGTTGCTCTACCAACTGAGCTAACAGTCCATTTGAATTTACTAGTTAATTATATCACATAACATTTATTTTGAAAATACTTTTAACAAAATAAATGGTGGACGCTATAGGACTCGAACCTATGACCCCCTGCTTGTAAGGCAGGTGCTCTAACCAACTGAGCTAAGCATCCAAATGCAATAATATTTTACTACAAATACTTTTAAATAGCAATATTTTTTTTAAAAAAACAATAACTAGCGTTATTGTCCTACACTTGGAATTCTCACTATCCATTTTGTGTAACATTTTACATATTCTTGTCTTTTACCATCAACGATAACATCCTTACTAGTTTTGTAATATGTTACCTCGTTGGTTGATAAACTATCTTGCTTTTCCATATCCGTTGTATACGCTATTATTGGGTGTCCAGTTAAAGCAATGGAAAGTCTTGCAGCTCCTTCTTCAGTAAAGAAGGAAAACCAGCAAAATCCTAATATCAAGACCATAATAAGTATGTTTATAATCTTCATACCAGCTTTAATTACAAATATTACGGCACCGATAACAAGTATTAGCATTATCCATTTAGTTATTTCTGCAGATATCATTTAATTCAACTCCTATTATTTATATTATACTAACATTAGTATATTTTTACAATTATTATTTTATGTTTTTAACGTTAATGTTTTCTATTTTTTATCAAACAAATTATTCTTAAAATTATATGATACGTTTTTCTAATAACATTGATTTAGCCTACACCTAAAAATTAATAGTAGATGTGCACAAATTTATATATTATTTTTCACAATAAATCCTTTATTAACTCGGATATGCTGCCTACTTCTTTAATACAATGTTTCTTTAGTTCAGAAACTGAAGATTTCATAGTATAACCGTTATATTTTTTTATCATTTCTATATCACTATTTCCATCGCCAATAGTGTATACATGATTGTTATTTATATTTTCCAACTTTAAAATTTTATCTATTGCTATTAGCTTACTTGCCTTACTAGATATTATTTCTAAATTATTACTAGATATTTCATATATATTTATTTTCTCACCATAGTTTACCTTTAAGTAAGCAAATTCTTTCTTAAAATTTTCATCAGTAAATTCTAAGTGAATTTTTGTTATGTTTTTTGTGTAAGGTGTAACCAAGCCCTCCATTGCAGTAGAAAAGAAATTACCTAAAGTATTTTTAACAAGGGTATAATTATTATTATCCTCAAAGCTCAAGTAGGTCTAGGAAACTGCGATAACACAGCCGATATAGACAAACC
>CAYOWI010000058.1:0-2798 GCA_964407685.1 uncultured Muribaculaceae bacterium | reverse complement strand
AATTTCGATTAATCTTTTTTGTTTGCTTGGAAGGAGTTGATTAGTTATGCAAATAATAAAGGAAAAATTAGATATTGATGAGGTGTTAGAAAAACGAATAAAAAATATACTATATCTAAAAAGCAATATATCAAAGATAAAACCCATTTAAGCCAACTTCAAGACAAATACTATCAAAGACTAATAGACAAAGGCTTTGACCTAGAAAGAGGCATTAAAAACAGCGATAACGAACATATTTCAATAAAAGAATTTAAAAAGATTACAAAAAAGTTAGATAATCGATTAGAAAAACAAAATTATCTAATGACTAGAGATTATGAATTACTAGAAGAAAAATTAAAAACTTCTAAACCTACGATTACAGGCAAAGAAGTAAAAATAGATAAAGATACTTATGATACACTTAATAACTTTATGAACACATCAAAAAGAGTAATTAAAGATATGCCTAGAACTCAAGCATTATTTAAAGAACTTACTGACTATACAAAATCATATAAAGATTTAGAAAACGAAAAAAGAAATATCCAAGTTGAAGTTAGAAAACTAGAATATTAGAATGAAAAACTACAACAAGAAAATACTAAATTACATAACTTCATACATAGTATTTTACAGACCTTAAAAAAATTCCTCCACAGATTACTTAAAATAGGAACTGAAAAAGATAAAGACGATGTTGTATCAGAAATAAAAGAATATCATAAACAAGATTTATATGATAATTTTGACTTACACGATATAGCCAATAATACATCCAAAGAACAAGAAATAAATGATTATTTATATAATAAAGATTATGATTATGATGATAAAGATATAGGCATTTAAAAAGACGAGCAAATTTCAAATGCTCGTCTTTAATAGACCGTTTATTCCAAAACGGTAACACACTATGCTATTGGCAAAGCCAATAACTGTGTGCAAAGGGAAAATCCCTTTTGAAACCCTATTAAAAAATAACCTAATCTTTACGAAAAGGTTATTTTTTTTCTAGCATTACTCGTTTATCAAAATAATAATGCTTATTACATATTTCTGTTAATTTTGGTCTATGTGTAACAATAAGGCAAGTTTTATCTTTTAAATATTTATTTATCATATCATAGATTTTATTTTCTGATAAATTATCTAAATTAGAAGTAGGTTCATCTAAAATATAAATTTCTTTGTCTAACAAGATTCCTCTGATTATATTTAATCTTTGCTTTTGACCAGCCGATAATTTAATTCCTTTTTCACCAACAAGAGTATCTAATCCCTTTTCTAAATTATCAATCCATTCATATAACCCAGCATCTTTTAAATATTCACTTAAAGTTTTATTTGAAATCCTTTTGCCTAGACATAGATTTTCTTTAATAGTTAAATCAAATAAATCAGATTCTTGTGAAATATATGCAACATCAGGGACTTTTGAAGTAGGAGTACCATCAGTTAAATAATTACTATCATCAACATTATAAAATCTACAAAATAATGATAGAAAGGTAGACTTTCCTTGACCAGATTCACCAATAATACTGATTTTATCTTTCTTATTTAAAACGAAGTTAGGAATTTTAATAGCAGTATTACTTTCATCATTATATTTGAACTCAATATCTTTCATAGTTATATTTTTCCAGTTTCTAATTTTATTTTGTGGTTCTTCCTCTATAATCATTCTTTCGATTTGATTGTTTGCTGATTTGAATTTATTATAATGTATAAATAAAGATGCAACTCCTCTCAATTCAACATTCAAACCACTAAACATAGATGAATAAAAAACTAAATATCTGAATACATCTTCACCATTTTTCATTCTAAAAAATAAACTTATTAATATGATTGCATACATTATATAAACTAATGCATTAATACCGTCAGATCTCATTGAACGAAATATGTGAGATTTTTTTAAAGGTCTCTTTACAAATTCAAACTTATTATTCATTGTATTTATTGCATAATTTAATGCATCAAAATTTTTGACAATTTTTACATTTTGAAGGAAATCAACAGAAGTTGCATTATATTTTGCATTTTTATCATTATATTCTTCTTGTATTTTAACATTTGATTTTGTGATTATGACATTATAAATAACAATGATGATTGTAAAAATTAAACAAACAATAAACATAATATAACTTTGTGTCCATACTTGAATTAAGAAAATAGTAATTGCAACACAAAATCCATTTATTGTCATCATTATTTCATCTAAAAGTGAGACGGTTTCTTCACTGATTATATCTAATTGTTTTTTTAGATAACCAGTATGTGTATTATTTATTCTAGAAATATTCATATTGCAAATTCTTTTAAAATAAGATATCTGTAAATCTTTTTTACTTACTTCGAGAAATGGCTCTACCTTAATATTCCATAAAACATTAAAAAATATCTCTAATGCTTTTATTACTATTGTAAAGACAATTAAATATTTAAACTTTTCTAAGCTAAAAGGTATAGTTAAAAACATTGATAATATAACAGGCATAATATATAAACATATATTTTCTAAAAATGCATTTATAAAGCATAATGCATATTTTTTCTTATTTAAGACTTTAAATGGATACATCATAAATAACACCTCTTTATAATTTTAACATATTTTGCTTAATATTTTTATAAATATATTCATTTTCTATTTAAAATATGGTATATTTATATCAGAAATTAACCTTAATAAAAATTCCCAAACGTGTATAACTCAGGCACCAGTATAATATCAAACCCGAGTTTTTATAACTCGGGTTTTAATATATCCTATTTTTTTAATATTCTTGTTGTATTAAGAATTG
>CAYOWI010000057.1:0-2890 GCA_964407685.1 uncultured Muribaculaceae bacterium | reverse complement strand
TGCACTTTTGCATTTTTAAGTAAATCTACAATTTACTTTTGAATTTCACCTAATTATTATGTAATAATCAAGGAGGTTTTATGAAAAACAAAAGAGGAACAATAATAATAGTGGAGGGTCCGCAAGGCGTTGGAAAAAGTACCATGGCAAATTTTTTGAGAGATAATTTGCCAACCACTAATCTGTACAGATTATCTGGAATAAAAGACAAGACTCAAACGGGTAGAGAGAAAAACAAGATAATGTATTTGGGTTTAATAAATTACATGGAATCATTAGAAGATACCAATCTAAATTTAATATTTGATAGAACTTTTTTCACAGAACAAGTGTATTGTATGCTTGATTATAAAGAATACAAATTTGATGAAGAGTACGAAAGGTTAGTAAAAAAGTTATCTTATTTAGAATATGATATATATTTTGTTGTTTTATACTTAAAGGATGTGAATATTTATGAACAGAGATTAAAAAGGGTTCATCATAACTATCAGTCGTTTAGTGTTAAAAATAGTATAGATCAACAAAATGCATATTTATCATTAGCGGATGGTATTAAAAATAAAAACATTAATGTTATTAAAATAGCGATGGACGATTTTAAAGAAGGATATAATAAATTAATTGATAACATACCAATATTAAAAGAAAATGGTATTAAATATACATTATAAAATAAAAAATCGCCTTTAATGATTCACGTTCGTTATTAAAATTCATAAAATAGTATTGAAAAATATAAATATAAGTGTTATAATTAGTGGCGTCGCAAGGGGAATTTAAAAGTGTATCTGACTGACCCCTGGTGAGGCAAAGGATGACATGCGCTCGTAGCTCAGCTGGATAGAGCACTTGGCTACGAACCAAGGGGTCAGGGGTTCGAATCCCTTCGAGCGCGCCACTAATTAATGTATTTGTTGGTATTGACTTTATTTAAATCATTATGATATAATCATTTTGCAATTCGGAAAGTAGCACAATTTGGTAGTGCACGCGGTTTGGGACCGTGAGGTTGCAGGTTCAAATCCTGTCTTTCCGACCATTAGAAAGTAACTATTCATTAATTTGAATAGTTTTTTTGTGGGAAAATTTGCAACCTCACATTATTATAAAAAGAACATTTAGTTAAATGTACTTTTTATCTTTTATATTATACTCATCGTATAGTTTTAATAAATCGCATTCCTTTATATCAAACCTTATACCATGGTCATGCTCTAAACCGGCCTTAAAACCACTTTTGTATACTCCTAAACATATATATACTCTAATAAATCCTTTTTCTATTAATTCAAAAAACGTATCAACTCCTTTAAACTTGTAAAATCTAATATTTGTATATTTAAAATATTTTTTATTATTAATTAATTTGCTATCATATTTTACCAATGCAAGATAATTTAGCTTTCTTTTTACTACGGATATTATATCCTCAAAATCCCAGTATATGCTTTTATTTATCAATACGTCACTTTTATCATAAATGTATAAAAACATTTTATTTTCACTATATTTAATTTCTAATTTAAACGAATATCCATTTTCAGTTGTAGTTTTCATATTTGCGAAGACAGACTTCATTAATATATTTACATCACTGTAGTTTTTATCAGGTGTTCCGTAGTTATATCTTAATTCTTTAAGCATTATTCCAAAACAGTTGCTGGGTACTAGGCTAAATAATGTTATGTATCTATAACTATATCCAATATTATTTTTAACTTTTATTTCTATACCGTTATAATCCGCTATTTGAAATTCGTTATTTTCATTTCCAATTAATCTTTCGAAGGTTAGCCCAGAACTACCTTTGCTTCTACTTACTTGACTTTTTATATAGCCTTGCTCATTTATTTTATCAAATTTTTCTTTTAGTTCTTTTATAGTTTCTTCGATTGTATTTTCTATCATTTTTTCTCCTTTTTTGCTTTGTTATGATACTTGTTGTCATTATCGAATATTATCACAAATAGTAATATAAAATAAAAAAGCAAAAAAATTAATTACAATCATGATATAATAAATTAAGAGGTGTAATTATGAAACTAGTATCTTGGAATGTGGCAGGTTTTAGAGCATGCCTAAAAAAAGGTTTTGAAGATTTTTTCTATACCTGTGATGCTGATGTATATTGCCTTCAAGAGGTAAAAGCTGAACTTAATCAAATTGACTTTAAACCGAAAGACTATTATTGTTATATTAATCCAGCAGAAAAAAAAGGATACGCTGGCACCCTTATTTATACGATTTATAAACCAATTAATGTTACTTATGGTTTGGGAATAGAGGAACACGATCATGAGGGTAGGGTTATAACTTTAGAATTCGAAGATTACTTTTTAGTTAACCAGTATGTCCCAAACGTAAAAAGAGATTTATCAAGGCTTAATTATAGAATGACTTGGGAAGAGGATTTGAAAAAGTATCTTAAAAAATTAGAAGAAAAAAAGCCAGTTGTTGTTTGTGGTGATTTTAATGTGGCCCATACCGAAATAGATATTAAAAATGCTAAAGCAAACATTGGCAATGCTGGTTTTACATATGAAGAAAGGCAAAAGTTTTCTAACTTATTGGAAAGTGGGTTTATAGACACTTATAGATATTTTAATCCTAATAAATCTGATGCATTTTCTTGGTGGAGTTACATAGGAAATTGCAGAGAAAGAAATATAGGGTGGAGAATTGATTATTTTATAGTATCAAAACATATTATTGACAAGGTTTCTAATGCGGTGATATACTCTGACGTAATGGGGAGTGATCATTGTCCAGTAGGAATTAATTTAAAGCTTAAATAAGTTTTTTGCTTACGTAGCTCAGTTGGATAGAGCGTTACCCTCCGAAATTAAAGCTCATAAACGGGGTAAAGGCTTATAAAATAAAGAATGGA
>CAYOWI010000056.1:0-3047 GCA_964407685.1 uncultured Muribaculaceae bacterium | reverse complement strand
CATGGGGGATCAGATCCTGGAGCATCTAGTGGGGATATTGTAGAGAAAGATTATACACTTAAAATGGCTAACTATATGTATAACAGATTTAAGGATTTAGGAATACCAACGGTTATTACGAGGACAGGTGATACTACACTTAATCCAACTGAACGCATAAATACCATTAGACCAAATATAATGAGTGGTGACGATATAGTTATATCTAATCACTTAAATGCGGGAGGTGCTACATTCGCATGATGTGATTAAATAAAAATACTTGAAACTTAAAAATAATAAGGTATATATCTTTTGTATAAATAATTTATTATAATTGTTTTATAAGATTTTTACCTGATAATACTAATCTATGGTATTTAATGGGAAAATAAAGGAGTTAGGATATATGAAATATAATATAAAAGATAAAGTATCAATTGATAATGAATATTTAAAGAAACTTAATATGCACACAAGAGATGGCTATGAGATATCTAATAAGATGTTTAGCCAAAAAATATCTTGGGGTGAGCATGTTTATTGCCCTGAATGTAATAGTTTGAATATTCTTGTATTAAAAGGTGATGGCTTTCAGATTAAAGGCTTAGATTTTATTGGTATCATTTGTAATGAATGTAAGAAAATTTATTACTTCTATGATGTTAACTTTAGAAAATGAGTTTCTATTATGAAACTTTTTTTCTTTTTTTGAAAAATAGTCTTGACATGCGTTCTCATTAGTGATAACATGTACTTAGTGATTTAGTTATCACGAGTGAGAACATAGGATAAAGGGAGATTAATTATGAGTGAATTTAGTGATTATTTGAAGGAAAAGAGAATTGAAAAGAATATTACTCTTAGAAAGATGGCTACAGATCTGAACATATCAGTTTCATACTTATCAGATATTGAATCTGGTCACAAGATGGCACCTAATTCAAAGGATGATAAATATAAGAATTTAATTGATGATATATCTAGATATCTAGAATTACATGAAGCTGAAAAGCGAAAGCTTGTGGAATTGGCAGATAGAGATTTGGCAGATAAGGGTCATATATCAAATGATATTACAAATTATATAGGTCAAACCCCTTTGGCTAGTGTAGCTTTAAGAAAGGCAAAGGAAACTAATTTAACAAATGATGATTGGGAAAGGATTATTGAAAACATGGATAATAAGTAATTAAGGTGATAAGAATGGTAAATAACTATAAGAAAGGAAAGAATGGCTTGTTTATACTAAGCAAATCAGATATTGATAACGAAGCGGAATCACTTTTGAATCAATACTATAGTGATTGTTTATATACTGCTCAGCCGACTCCAATAGAAGAGTTAATTGAAAAAGTTGGGTTAAGGATTGCATATAAAAAGATATCTCCTAATTCTGAGGTGTTGGGGGCCTTCGTTTTTAATGAAGGCTATCTAGAAGTTTATGATAATGGTTTTAATGAGAACTACTTATTTGACGAGAAAACTATTATTATTGATACTTCTATGGTCGAAAATGACGATAAACGTTTAGCATTTACTTATGGACATGAACTGGGACATTTTGTTACACAATATAGTTTATTTCATGTAGATAAGAAGCAATTAACATTATTTGATTTACCAACGGATGAGCAAGTGGCAATAACATGTCATAGAAACTCTGTTAGTAGTAAAAATAAGAAGGAACTCAGTACAAAAGAAGACTGGCAAGAGTGGCAGGCTAATTACTTTTCATCTTGTATTTTAATACCAAAGTTATCACTTAATAATATATTAGCACCTTATTTAAAGGATTATGATGTAATGAAACAGGAGGCTGTTTTAGATAGTTTATCCGAAGGTGAACTTAAAGATTTAATAGACAAATTAAGTACTATTTACAATGTTTCAAAGGAAATGATGAGAAATAGATTAAATGATTTAGGATATTTAAGAAATTAAATAATGGCTGTTTGGTTGACGTAAGTCCAAAGAAAAAGAGGCGTTTGTAACACCCCGTAAACAAATATAATATTTGTACACCAACAATATTGTATCACAAGTTTTAAAAAGTTGCAAAAAAAATGCCTCGGAAAGAGAGGTAAAATAAATGACAAATTATTATTTAAATCTTAATGCACAATCAAATGGCGATCATGAAGTACATAAAGAAACTTGTCCTTATTATTATAAGTATAAGAGCGGATTTAACTTTGAATTACTTGGTGCATTTTGGAATGAGAATGAAGCAGTGAAGTATGCAAAACGAAAATATCCAAATTTTAGAATTGATGGATGTGCATATTGTTGTCCGAATGCTCATAGAAGCTAGTTTACAAAGTTGATGAAAGGAGGAGAAAGATGAAGAAACTATTCTTTGAGTTACTGATTTCTCCTCTGTCTATATCAGATAATTATTATTTGAATTCTATTATTATGGCATTGATAGGTCTTATCGCTTTTATGATAGCATTCAAAGTAGTTGGTGATCTTGGTTTTAGAGGAGGAATTGGTTCTTTATTTCATTGGATAATACGATTTTTGGTATTTATTGTGTTATGCTTTTTATGTAGCATTGCTATAAAAATTAATGAATTTGTATTTAATCATAAAGAATTAATATTATTTTTTTGTTGTTCTATATTATTAGCTTTTGTTGTATATAAGATTGTTTATTATCAAAAATCAAAATTGTTAGCAAAATAAGAATAGCTATTTTAATTGAAAAGGGCATAAATTTAATATGTCCTCTTTTTTGTTAGAAATTATAAGGATAGATAGAAAACTAAAGACATAAAATTATCATAAATATTTTACTTTATCATATGTGCTATGTATTACCCAAAATTGCAATTTTATTATTAAAAAATATTTCAGATATCAAAAAAAGTAAAAACATGGTATAATTAAAAAAGAAATAGTCTATATTGGAGGTAAAAATGTATGCGATATATTGGTAATAAAAACAAAATGTTAGATGTTATAGAAAAATTTTTATCTTCCAAAAATTTAAATAAAAATGGTTTAGTATTTTGTGATATGTTTGCAGGAACATGTACTGTTGGCGATTATTTTAAAAAAAATTA
>CAYOWI010000055.1:0-3238 GCA_964407685.1 uncultured Muribaculaceae bacterium | reverse complement strand
AATAAACCTGAATGGATGATATTAACAGCACTTCCTGTTATACCTCCAGAATTAAGACCAATGATTCAATTGGATGGTGGTCGTTTTGCAACTAGTGATTTAAATGATTTATATAGACGTGTTATTAACCGTAATAATCGTTTGAAGAAATTATTAGAATTAAACGCTCCATCAATCATTGTTCAAAACGAAAAGCGTATGCTTCAAGAAGCAGTAGATGCTTTATTTGATAACGGAAGACGTGGTAGAAATGTTACTGGTCCATCAAATAGACCTTTAAAATCAATTTCTTCTATGTTAAAAGGTAAGCAAGGACGTTTCCGTCAAAACTTACTTGGTAAACGTGTTGACTACTCAGGACGTTCAGTTATCGCCGTTGGGCCAACTTTAAAGATGTACCAATGTGGTATTCCAAAAGAAATGGCTTTAGAATTATTTAAGCCTCACGTTATTCATGGTTTAGTAGAAAGGGAAATAGTTCACAATATTAAATCTGCTAAAAAATTAATTGAAAATCAAGATGAAAGGGTATGGGACGTTGTCGAAGATGTTATTAAAGAGCATCCGGTAATGCTAAACCGTGCACCAACACTTCACAGATTAGGAATTCAAGCGTTTGAGCCGAAGCTTGTTAGTGGTAAAGCAATTAGGCTTCACCCACTTGTTTGTACGGCATTTAACGCTGACTTTGATGGTGACCAAATGGCTGTTCACGTTCCTCTTTCTGAAGCAGCCCAAGCAGAAGCTAGAATATTAATGCTTGGTGCTAATAACATTCTTTCACCAAAGGATGGAAAACCTATCGTTACTCCATCGCAAGATATGGTTCTAGGCAATTATTACATAACCATGGAAAAAGCTGGTATTGAAGGTGAAGGAAGGGTATTTAAAAATTCAAATGAAGCGATTGAAGCTTATGAAAGAAGAGAGTTAACTCTTCATGCTAGAATAGCTTTACCTGCAAAATCATTAAAATACAAAATGTTTACTGAAGAGCAAAAAGAAATGTACTTGGTAACAACCGTTGGTAAACTTATATTTAACGAAGTATTACCAGATGGGTTCCAATATATAAACGAACCTACGGATGAAAATTTTGAAAGTTTAACTCCAATGAAGTTCTTCTTACCTCGTGGAACAAATATTCCAGAAGCAATAAAGAGTATGCCTTTGGTAAAACCGTTCCCACAGGGAGCTTTAAAGAGTATCATTGCACAAATATTTAAACGTTATAAAACTACTGAAACTTCAGTAATGTTAGACCGTTTAAAAGATTTGGGATTTAAATATTCAACAATTGCAGGTATTTCAATATCTATCGCTGATGTTGAAACAAGTGAAAAGAAACATGAAATTGTTGAGGAATCACAAAAGGTAGTTGATACAATAAATAAGCAATATAGACGTGGTTTAATAACCGACAGAGAACGTTACGAAAAAGTTTGTGAAATTTGGAATAAAGCAACAAGTGAAGTAGAAAAAGAATTAAAAGCTAAAGTAGAAGCTCCATCTGATAATCCTATTATGATGATGATGAACTCTAAAGCTCGTGGTAACTTATCTCAATTTAGACAGCTAGCCGGTATGATAGGCTTAAAAGCAAAACCTAATGGTGAAGCGGTTGAAATTCCAGTTACATCTTCGTTTATAGATGGTTTATCTGTGTCAGAATTCTTCTTATCTACTCATGGAACTCGTAAAGGTAACGCTGATACGGCACTTAAAACAGCTGACTCTGGTTACTTAACTAGACGTTTAGTTGATGTTGTACAAGATGTTATCGTAAGAGAAGAAGACTGTGGAACTATTCAAGGTGTTGTTGTTAGTGCCTTCATTGACGAAAATGCTGGAACTGTAATTGAAAGTTTACATGAACGTATCGTTGGACGTTATACTAATAAAAAGGTTGTTAATCCTGAAACTAAGGAATTAATAATTGATAAAAATGAGTTAATAACTGAACCAATTGCGGATAAGATAGATAAAGCTGGTATTAAGGAAGTTGAAATAAGAACAGCTTTAACATGTAAAACTGAAAACGGAGTATGTAAACATTGTTATGGTAATAACTTAGCTACTGGTAACGTAGTTGAAATTGGTGAAGCAGTAGGTATTATGGCAGCACAATCAATTGGTGAGCCAGGTACTCAGCTTACCATGAGAACATTCCACACTGGTGGTGTTGCATCAGGTGAAGATATAACTCAAGGTTTACCTCGTGTACAAGAGTTATTTGAGGCTAGAATACCTAAAGCAAAATCTACTATTGCCGAAATAAATGGTAAGATAACTAAAATCGATGATCTTAACGGAAAATATAAAATAGAAATTACTAATGATGTTGAAGCAAGAGAACATACAACTAATTATGGTGTTAAACTTTGTGTTCAAGTAGGAGATGAAGTTAAGGCCGGAGATAAACTTAACATAGGTTCTATAAATCCTAAAGAGTTACTTGCGGTAACGGATCCTATTACTGCCCAAAATTATATTTTAGCAGAAGTACAAAAAGTTTATAAATCTCAAGGTGTTGATGTTTCTGATAAACATATTGAAATACTTGCTCGTCGTATGATTGCAAGAATTAAGATTGTAGATGGTGGGGATACTACACTTGTGTCTGGTAAATTAGTTTCAATGCATGAATTTACTAGAATTAATAAAGAGGCAATAATTGAAGGTAAGAAACCAGCTACTGGTAGACCTATAATGCTTGGTATTACTAAGGCGTCATTAGAAACTGATTCATTCTTATCAGCTGCATCATTCCAAGAAACTACTAGAATCCTAACGGATGCTGCTATTAAGGGTAAAGTAGACAATTTGACTGGATTAAAAGAAAATGTTATCATTGGTAAATTAATTCCAGCGGGTACGGGTTCTAAGTTTTACTCTAATGTTAAATATCAGTTAGAAAGTGAAATGGTTGAAGATGATGCGCTAGACGTATTAGAAGATCAATTAACAGATTAAGAAAGTCTTTGACTTTCTTTCTTTTTTTTGTTATTCTTTAACTAAGGGATGATTATATGAGCGACAAAAAAATTTTAACTATTGTTGGGTCTGGAGATCAAATGATGAATGCTTTAATGCAGACTGTTGGTAATAAGGGATTGGACATAGATAAAGATTATTTAATTAGGGAATACATAGAAAAACCAATGACAAAAGAAGAGTTTATAAAGGGACTTATTTCTAAGGAAGCCTTTGTACACTATATATATGGTAATGTTTCTAT
>CAYOWI010000054.1:0-3527 GCA_964407685.1 uncultured Muribaculaceae bacterium | reverse complement strand
ACATACTAAATTGTATAAATGTATCTTAAATGTCAATTTACTTTTGAAATTAAATCAATTTAGAATTAATAAAAGAAAGTGTAAATAATTTTTTAAATATGTGATATAATAAGCTCATTTAAGGAGATTGATTATAATGAAGCTTGAAATAAATTATGACATGTTAGATAAAATAAAACATTCCAAAGAGGGTATTAAAGCAAGCGAAAGTTTTATGACGAGTTTAAAAGCTTTTAAAGAAATACATATGTTTAATTTGGGTATGACTGTTTTTAATATTTTTTCCAGTGTTATTATAAAAGATAATAAACATTTCTACATAATACCTATTATTTTGGAAATTAGTTTTTATTCACTAGCCTATAATCTATGTAAAAATTATGCCAAAAGAAACAAAGACAATTACAAGAATATAGCAACATTTGATTTGGATATGCTAGTTAACCAATTACATAATTTAGAGGTTAATACCACAACAGAATTATTAAAAGAATCTAAGGTTATTGAAAAAAATTATGAAATAAATTACAAGGATAATAAACCTATTTTAATACAAAGAAAATACATAAGTGTTCCGCTTTGTAATGGTTATGATGAAACACTTTTACAAGAACATAATGTAGGAAGTAGAAAATATGAATTATCAGTTCAAAGTCCAATTAAGAAACATAAATTTAAATTAGCTAAAGCAAGTATAGATGCGTAAAAAATAAAGAAAGAGATGATAAAAGTGACATTGCCATTTGATAAAACCATTGTTAACGATGGAGAAATTACCCCTCACGATTTTAAAAATCCGAATTTTGTTGGATTTTTAAATCCAGTTGGGACGTCTATCGATTACTCTATGCCTTTTGGCCTTGGAGGGCATGATAGTAATTATACTACAGATTTATTTAAAGAGCTTTTTTATACTCGTTTTCGAGAGTACGATGAAGGTAATGAGGCCTATGAAAAAAACGAAAGAGATATTTGCGCTAGCGATCTAAAAAAAATTTTAAAAAAACTTAATGATGTAAATGAAAAAATAGAATCGAATAGAAATTGGCTAAATAAAGTTAGTGAATTTGATTTAATGGATAGAGATTTATTAATATTTTTTAGGAATTGTTATTCAAACGGTTTATTTAATAAAGGTCTTGGCAAGGATGTTCGATTTATGGATGAATTCGAATTTTCTGCCACCGATTTTAAACCGGTTCGTGCCGAACGTGAAAGATTATATCCTATGAAAGAAAATGAAACAAGGTATGAATATAATTATAGAATACCGTATTATTTAAAATTTGAAGCTCAATATAGTCATTATATAAATACAATGCTATTAGATTTATTAAAAGAAACCTTTATATGCTATTTAGGTTATCATTCAGTTGAACGTATACCAAGAACGATAACTACATCAGAATTTAATATATATGAAACTTTTTACAACTATTTATTAAACGATTTTAATATAGTTAGACTTCCAAAAATGATTTATAGTGATGATGAAAAAATGTATAAGGAATATAAGCAAAGTGAGTTTTTAGTTTCTGAAAAAGAATTAATATTAAAAGATGAAATAGAATCAATAAAAAGAATTGTTCCACCTAATAAACGTTATAAATATTATAGATAAAATATAAAAGAAAAAGCGCAACCATACCCATAGGGGATACGCTTTTTTTAATACCAATTAAGGAAAGCAACTAACCTTAAGTTAGGTGTTCTCACTAATAAAATTATGTAAAAATATTACTTTTATGTAAATATTATTTTTTTAATATATCCAAAACGTGACTTGATGCACCTAGTAGTTCTGGTCTTTCACACGTAGATAGATGATATTTAATATATACATCGAATGTTTCTTCATCCATTTTATTTATAACTGGTCTTATGTAATCGGATGGCCCATCTTGGGCTAGTATCTTTATTCTTTTTAATCTTGTTAGTTTATTTAATTCATTTATGTCTTCTAATCTAACCATGCTGTATAAATCAGTTTCTTTAGGTGTTATATGAAAGTTTTTATCTATTTCATTATTTTTTATAGCATCTAATATGTTATTATTTTTAAAACCATGAGTAATAATAGCATATTCATTCATATAATAACTAACTAGTATAAAACCGCCTTTTTTTACTATCCTTTTTGCTTCTAATAAAGCATTTATTTTTTCTTCTTTGCTAATAAGATGATATAATGGTCCAAATAAAAGAACCATATCAAACGAATTATCTTCAAACATTGAAAGATCTATAGCATTACCTTGATATGCTTTAACCGAGTTATTTTTAGCTTTTAAAGTCATTAAATTATGTTTTACAAGTTCTATAGCAGTAACATCATAGCCTTCATTAGCTAAAGCTACTGAATATTTACCAGTACCTGCGCCTATATCTATTATTTTAGGATTATCCATTTTCTTTAAATACTCATGAATATATTTCATAGCGGTTTTATATTCAACAATTCCATGTCTATGAGTTAATCTTTTATCCTCGTTAAATTTATTATAATATTTTATTAGGTTTTCCTCGTTCATATTAATCACCAAAAGTATAATATCTCATATAGACAAATAATGCAAATTATTATATAATATAGCGGTTTAATAGATTAAATATATTTAGGAGGAATAAATAGATGTTAATAGTTAATGAGTTAAAGAAAAAGAAAGAATATGTTGAAAAACAACAACCTGATTTTTCTAATCCACTTAAAAAGATATGTTTTTTAATGATCAAGGATGTTGATACAATTCTTTTAAATATAAAAAGTGTTTCTGTTCAAATCAAAGATATTAAACACATGTGTTATTCTTCTGAACCTTTATTAGTTGCCTTGTATGTTAAAGTTAGTCATAAACTTTCTAGTATGGATGACGAGGAATATATAACACTAAATAAAAAAGGAAATGAGCTTTTAATATATGAATTGATAAAATCATATTGGATATTAAAAGAAGAAGATTTAAATAAAACTGTTGAAGAATTACTTGAGGAAGTATCAAGATTAGAACTTAGGATACAAAATATTAGGGAAAATGTTAAAATTCGTACTACTGATTGGTTGTCGAAAGACTGGCAAGTCAAACTTTTAGAATATAAAAAAGAATGTATAATGAATTTACTGACAGATATTGAATTTAAGGATGATTCTTTAGAAAATGAATATACAACGAATGAAAATAATTCTAAATTAATGCATAATTAAGAGTTAAAAAGTGATTAATAATGTTAATTGCTTTTTTAATTGATAATATATTTTAAAAATGTTACAATGTAATTGTAAGAAAAATAGGTGAAATATATGGATGATAAATATTTAAGTGTAACCGCACTTACCAGATATATTAAATATAAAATTGATAATGATAAAAACTTACAAGAAGTGTATTTAAAAGGCGAAATATCCAATTTTAAAGCCCATACTAGAGGGCACTATTATTTCACCATTAAGGATGAAAACTCGCGTATAAATGCTATTATGTTTAGTTTTAATGCATCTAAACTTAAGTTTATGCCAGAAGATGGAATGA
>CAYOWI010000053.1:0-3931 GCA_964407685.1 uncultured Muribaculaceae bacterium | reverse complement strand
TGATGAAGCTTGGATTCAAAAAAGAATTAAAGGAATGCAAGATAGAAAGAAATTAACTGATGTTTGGAAAGATGGAGGAATAACTGAAAATAAAGAATATGCAATTCTAACTAATGAAATATACAAAGGTTGGTCTGGAATGACTGCTAAAGAATATAAACAATATAAAGGTTTAAGAAAAGAGTCACTCCGAGATAATATGAGTGATATTGAAGTTACACTGGCAGACTTAGGAGAAATAGCAACGAGAGAAATTGCTAAAAAACATAATCCACATGGTTTAAAAGAAAATATAGAAGTAGCCAAACGTGGTGGAAAAATAGCAAATAATGCAAGAGTAGATTTAGAACGTGAAATCGGAGAAAGTGTAATTACTAAAAATAATGCTTTAAATTATCAATATAAAGAAGATAAATTTATAGAAAATAAGTAAAATATAAAACACTATAATTAAAAAAAATTAAAACTTTTGAGAGTCTAGGTTTTAACACCTACCCTTAATAAAAGTTTTAAATTTCAAAGTAAATGGCCATATAATAATTCACAAAGCTATTTATTACAATCGGTTGTAAATGATATGAAAAATGATTCTAAACTTAGTATGGAAAAACAAAGTGATGGTTATGTATTTGTAAGTAAAGTAAATTATAAAAATAATGCTAGTTTAACTCATCAAAGAGTTGTGGTTGATAAAAACTATACAATAAAGAGTGTTACTGTCCTTGATGATGATGAAAACGTTGGAATAAAAGTAACTTTTAAATCAGTTGATATGAAGGCGAAGTTTAATGATAATTACTTTGTTTTAGAAGAAAACATGGAAACTTTTATGAAAAATGACTCTGATTCTAGCATAACTGCAAGTGTACTTGAAGAAGCGATATATCCAATGTATTTGCCAGAAGGAACTTATTTAGAAACAGAAAAGATGGTAGAATTAGATGAAGGCTCAAGAATAATTCTTACCTTTTCTGGTGATGCACCTTTTATGCTAGTTGAGGAACCAGCCGCAAAACAAGATGATATGACAGTTATTCCAACTAGTGGCGATTTAGACATATTTATGGATACGGTGGCAATAATCGACGATTCATCAGTTAGTTGGTCAAGTGCTGGGGTAGACTATTATTTAGTTTCAAGTGATATGAGTAAGGTAGAATTAATTAATGTAGCAAAATCAATATCTGCTCTTCCGATAAGTAAATAACATAAACTATATTTATTACTTTGTGTTATAATGGTTATGGGTGATTTTAATGAACAATGATTTAAGAAATGGAATAGTAATTACAGTAACGGTTGTTTTAGTACTAGTTGTTGTCTATTTAACCACAGCGGTATTTATGACCGGAGAAATAGGAAGTAGTAAAACAAATAAAAAGAATAAAGTTACGACTACTAAAAGTGCTGTTACAACTACTTTGTATGATAACATGATAATAGCAAGCAAAACATTTGATCAGCCAAATGATGAGTACATGGTAATATTCTTTTCTGAAAAAAAGGCGAGTGATAACCTAAAAAACGCAATATTATCATATGATTCTGGTAGTAAAGACGTAAAACTATACAAGGTAAACACTGATGAGGTAATAAATAAGTTTGTTGTTTCAGAAGATGAAAATATAAACGCTTCAAGCTATAATGAACTTAAAATAAATGACGTAACCATAATAACTATCAAAGATAAAGTAATAACATCATACCAGGTTAAAGAAGATAAGGTAATTGATAAACTTAAGTAACTTTTTAGTTACTTTTTTTTAAGCGTATGTTATACTTTTATTATGCGGAGGTAAATAAGGTGAAAAAAGAAAAAAGAACTGAAGCCGCTTATCAAAAGACTTCCATAAATGACAAATTAAATAAAAAAAGTGATTTTAAAATATATGAATTAATTTTATTTGCAGTATTAATAATGATTGCCTCGTCGTTTTTGACGATTGTTATAATGAAGGAAATGTCTAGTAGTGGTACCGTTAATAACAAAGTTGTAACAAGAGATGAAGAGTTAGCCGAATTTGAAGAGGTATATAATCTTATTAATGACTCTTATTATAAAGAAGTCAATAAAAAGGATTTAGTTAATGGTGCCATAAACGGGATGCTTTCTTCTTTAAAAGATCCACATACTAGTTATTTTAGTAAAATAGAAGCCGAAAGTTTTAATGAACTCATGAATGGTTCATATAAGGGAATTGGAGCTGAAATATCGCTTGATAGTAGTGGCAATATTTTTATATTGTCGGTGTTTAAAAATTCACCAGCATCAGAGGTAGGTTTGAAATTTAATGACGTAATATTAGAAGTAAATGGGAAAAACACCAGTGGATTAACAACTACGGAAGTTGTTGCTTTAATTAAGGACGTGAAAGTCTCTAAAGCTCATATAAAGGTAAGCCGAGGTGGGCAAATTCTAGAATTTGATGTTGAAAGAAGAAATGTAATAATAGAGTCAGTTGAATCAGATGTAATTTCAAAAAATGGCAAAAAAATAGGATATGTTACTATTAATACTTTCGCTAATAATACGTACGAACAATTTAGAAAAAACATAGAAGACTTAGAAAAAGAAAACATAGAAGGTTTAGTTATTGACGTTAGAGGAAATTCAGGTGGATATTTGCATTCTGCAACTAATATGATAAACATGTTTTTGCCAAAGGGCAAAGTTATATATCAAATTGCTGATAGGAATACAACCTATAAATATACCGCTACAACAGATGAATCAAGAAATTACCCAGTTGCTGTATTAGTTAATAAATCTAGCGCTTCAGCTTCCGAGATTTTAGCTATAAGTTTAAAAGAATCATATGAGGCTTATGTTGTTGGAACCTTTACTTATGGTAAGGGAACGGTTCAAACAACTAAGGATTTAGCTAGTGGCGGCATGATAAAATATACGATTCAAAAATGGTTGTCGCCAAAAGGTAATTGGGTAAATGCAGTCGGAGTTGAGCCAACCCACCAGGTGGATTTATCTAAGGATTATGATAATAATCCAACCCTAGAAAATGATAATCAGTTTCAAAAGGCATTAGATTTGGTTTCAAATAAAAAATAATAGGATATATTTCTATTATTTTTTATTACTTGTTTTTTGAAGAAAAAGAGTATAATATAAAGACGTTGGGAGATAAAGTATGAAGAACATGAGAATAGGGGATAATTATACGATTCATTGTTATAAGCATGACGGCACGATTCATAGGAGTTGGGATGAAGCCATGTTATTAGATATTAATAAAGATTTTTTAGTGTTTGCAAATAGGCATGCCAGGGTTAATAATAGTGATGGAAGAATTTGGTATACTAAAGAACCTGCTATAATATTTTATTATAAGAATAAATGGTATAACATAATAACGCAATTTAAGGAATCAGGGATTTATTATTATTGTAACATTGCGAGTCCTACAATTATTGAAGGAAAAGTAATAAAATATATCGATTATGATTTGGATCTTAGGGTTTTTAAGGATGGCACTTATAAAATACTGGATAAATCCGAATATGAGTATCACAAGAAGAAAATGAATTATCCAGAGGAAATTGATATAATTGTAAAGCAAGAGTTAAAAAACCTTATAAAACTATACGAATTAAAGGGTGGACCATTTGATTATGAATGTGTAAAAAAATATTATGATAAATATATGCTTTTATTAGGTAATAAAAATTAAATTAGCGCATATATTAAATAGAAATGATCATAAAAACACTATAAAAAATAAGCAAAAAGTACTTTTTTGCATAAAAAGTAAAAAAAAATAAAAAAATTTAAAAAAAGTTGTTGACATGGTCATTTGGATGTGGTATATTTATAACGCACTTGACAAAAAAGAGTGTAAAAAACCTTTGTAAAACAAAGGAAAAAATGATCTTTGAAAACTGAGCAAAACGTCAAGATTATTTGAGTAGCTAGGAA
>CAYOWI010000052.1:0-4107 GCA_964407685.1 uncultured Muribaculaceae bacterium | reverse complement strand
TATATTGCAACTAGTGGAGACACCACCATAAATATATGTTGAGACACTATGATAGCCTTTTTGGAAAATCCTTATTTTCCAATGGTTTTAGAAGATTTCTGCGACTTTGAGCCGTTCTACATTTTACCTAAAATGAATATTTTTATATTTAAACTTTCCGACTAATAAAAGACTTAATCAATAAGTTTCACTATGTTATAATGTAGTAAAGTTGTAATAGTATACAATATAGATTGAATAATTATAGTTTGTAATATTTGAAATAAATAAGGGCGTTACAGGTAAAATAATTATTTCATCTATATTTTATTAATTATTATCTTATGAGGTCACAAATGGTCTATAAATTGTGTTTAATTGTGTACAATAATTAATTTAAGATTTTAACTGATTATTTATAAAAAAGTACAAAACAGCTTTTTTCCACAGGAAAAAATATTTATATTTGTTATAACATTTGAGCGACAAACCTTAGTTTTTGCTCTTTTTTATATTAAATAATGTATTCCAATTGTTAGACATAATTAAATTTGTTCGACATTCATAAACCTTGTAAGCCCTTGTTTTATGGGCTAACTCGCCACTGGCGATGTTGATTGTCAGCCACACTTATCCTGCTAAAAACACAAACACGGATTTGTACATCATTTTAATAAAATTACTTTATATTTAGGTACCAACTTATGTACCTAATTTTTTAATTTTAAGGAGGAATTAAATTGATTTTTTGATATTTGTTTAAATAATTATTTTATTGTATAATGTAGTAAATATGGAGGTTTTGGTATGTTAAATGAATTAGAACAAAAAAAATTTTTAGAAATTTTCATTAAGGATATATTAGAAATTGAAAATTATTCGGCTGATTATTTAAAATTTTTCTATATGAATGAACGAATTGGCAATTATACTATGTATGCAGATATTAGAAAAAATTATAAACGAGATAAAGAAATTGAGGCTCTGTTTGGTTTGGATTGGAAAAAAGTAAGGGGTTTTATACATATGTTTAGGTATAACTCTAAGGGCGATTATGAAGGTGAAGTGCTTATACCATTTACATTTAATCAAATTTTACCTAATTCAGATTACTATTTATTGGTAAAGAATAATGAATTTTCATTTTATAAAAGAAATAGTACCTTTGATTTTGAAAAAATAAATACTCTTGAGAATTTAAAAATAATCAATAAATGCATTGATGATGAACAACTTCAACATGGTGACCCTGAAGTAAAATTATCTAATTTAAGAAAAAAGAAAAGATATAAAATTAAAGGACGAAAGATTACTGAAGAACAACAATAATTAAAGTTGTTTTTTTTATGGGAGGGATTAAATTGATTTTATAAATAATTGTTAATTTGTTTTTTGATATTTCAAATAATAAAATAAATAAAAGGAGATGATAAAAATAATATTATGGAATAATAAAATAAAAAAGACTAATGATTTATTTAAAGCAGTAGATAATGAATTGAGTAAAAGAAATATTAATATAGATGGGACGGTAGAAACTTTTAATGATGGTATCGAACAAGGAATGGTACTTAAAATATTTAATAAATATAATCCCAATTTAGATATTTGTATATGGGCATATTTACCTTATAATAGGGATTGTAATAATCAAATAAGAATTGTTTTAGGAAAACAAAGTAATTGTTTACCAAATAATATGTGGGATAGTGAATTAGTAAGTAAAGTAGTAACTTCAAGTAATGTTCGTGATATGCATAATGAAGCTAGAGAATACATTATTGAACTTATAAAAAATAATTATAATAAGAGATATAGCCTTAAAATCTAGGAGATATAATGGAAAAGATTAATTATACTATTGGAGACTTATTTTTAGAAGTTGGAAATTTAATAAAAAAATACGAGTATAGTCTTAATATCCAAAATGAGAAAAAAGAGACTAATCCTATGTATAGTATAAATGAGGTTATTTCTATTTACCCACAACTTTCAAAACATATTATTACAAAATATATTAATGATGGCATTCTACCAGTAACTAGAATTGGTAACCATCGTTATTTTTATAAATTAGATATAGAAAACGTTTTAAAATCTAAAATTGAACAAATTAATGTTACTAATAAATTGGATTCTTGGAGGAGTAATAAATAGCTAAGCTAACCAAAGAGACATTAAGTAGATTTTCCATTTCTTTTAGTAAAGCTAAGGCAATGGGAATAACCGATGAGGATTTAAAATATATAATTGAAATAGAACCTGATAAGTATAGAATTATAGTAAAAAATAAAGAGGGTAAAAAAGATAGCAGAACTATTTCAGGAATACTAGAAGCTATAAAAACCAAATGGGAAATGGTAAAAAATGCAGAAGAGCTAGAAAAGGAAACCGTTAAACCCTCAGAGGTTATAAAAGAAGATAATATAGAACTTTCTGAAGAAGAAAATAATAAATATGAGAATCTGACGGTTGAAGAAGGCTTTGAATTATTTTTTGATTTTAGGAAAAATCTTGTAGAGTGTAATCAGATAGAATTGTCAACCTATGAGGATAATGTAATCACATATCGTGGAAGATATATAAAAGATAATGAAATACTTAAGAAAAAAATTATAGATGTAGATAAAAAAGAAGCCCAAAAATATGTTAATTGGTTATATGCTCAAAAACCTGTGAAAGAAGGCAAAGATAAATTATCAGTTAATACCATCGCGAACCCTTTGAAATTAATGAATGGTATATTTAATTATTTTGTAGATGAATTAGAAGTCATAAAAACTAACCCTTTTGCAAGGTTAAAGAATAAACCTAAATATAAACCAAGAAACCAAAATTATCTTATAACTGAAGAAATTAAAGTAGTGTTAGATGCTTTGGATAATGAAAATATAAGGTTTAAAGCATTAATAAATTTGTTTTTAGAAACTGGTTTAAGAATAGAAGAAATAACAGCGCTTAAGTGGTGTGACCTTAATAAATTTAGACAAACAATATTCATCCATAGAGCTTTAATAAAATCAAAGCTAACAGGTAAACTTATTATCAAAGACGTTAAGACAGATGGAAGTGAAAGAGAACTTTGCATTAGTGAATTTGCTTTTGATTTATTATACAAATTAAGGAAGTTTAAAGAAAATTGTGGACAAGTAGTTTCTAATGATGACTTTATTTTTTCAGCTTGGGAATCTAATGAATTAATTGGTCCAAATAAATATTCAGAAGAGTGGCGTATGTTCATTAGAAGATTAGGGTTCGAAAAATTACCATTAAAAAATTTAAGGCATACTATTGCAACTTTTATGCTTCAAGGTGAAACAAACATAGAAGCAGTTAAGAAAAGATTTGGATGGACTAAAGATAGTACTGTAATGGGTATATATAATCAAAGTGGTATTCAAGAAGATAGAATGCTTGTAAGAAAGTTTGAAGAAACATTTAGAAATACATTAGGATTATCTTTTTCAGATTTATATAAGATTAGTGTTAATAGATTTCCTAACAAAATGAAGTTAGTTAAGTTTATAGAAGATATAACTAATGTTTATGTTGATGATACTAATTTTGAAAGCGAACTAAATCGTTGTCAAAAATACTTGTTTGAATTATATCCTGTTTTTGAAAAAATATCTTGTATTGATTCTCAATTATGCGATGACGAAATTGATGCAATGTTTGATGGCTTTAGACAAATGTATAGGCAAATAAAAATTACTCCTCTTACTGAAGAAATGAGTATAAAAATATGAGAAAACACCCCATAAATCATTAAAGGTTTATGGGGTGTTTTTTTGTATCTAAAATTAAAATAAGTTAATATAAATTAAACTGAATTTAAAAAAAATTGCAATTTTGGCACGATTTTTGGCACGATTTTCATTTTTGAGTAAAAAAAGACTATTTTTTGATACTTTTGAACTTTTTAAAATATGAAAAAACCCTTATAAAATAAGGGTTTGCTTGCTATGGAGCAAGTGATGGGAATCGAACCCACGTCTCAGCCTTGGCAAGGCCGCGTACTAGCCGTTGTACTACACCTGCATAAATGGAGGGGCCAGCCGGACTTGAACCGGCGATCGTGGAGTTGCAGTCCAATGCCTTACCAACTTGGCTATAGCCCCATCACTT
>CAYOWI010000051.1:0-4123 GCA_964407685.1 uncultured Muribaculaceae bacterium | reverse complement strand
TACTAAATTGTATAAATGTATCTTAAATGTCAATTTACTTTTGAAATTAAATATGATTAACTTTTTGCCAATATAAGATTTTTTGTTTAAATGTTTTATGATATAATTTTATCGGGTGGTTTTATGGTAAAGTATAATCATGAAGAATATTTGAAACATGAAATAATGGGGCAAAACAGACATCAATTTATATATGGATACGATGGTATTCAAAGAAAACGGTTTTTAGAAAATATGGCTAACTGTTATCCTGTAGTTTTAGATAAAGAATCTCCAATGGCAATATATGTTACTGATTTTGGATTACCTAAAATTTCAGTTGTTAAGGGAGAACATGATAAAACTAAAATAGCTTTAATAAGTAGTGAGTTTTTATGTTTTTCTATTGCTAGTGATATTCTTTTAAAAGCTAAAGTAGCGAACGACGTAGGTATGCTCAATGAAAGAATTAAAAAGTTAATTGAAATTCTAAATAAATGTAGTATTAATAGAGATTATCCTCCAATAGCGGACTTTGATGATTTAATTAAAGTATTAATACAATCAAAGGAATTTTACAAGAAATACTACATGGAATACTACGGGGAAGGAATAGAGGCTGCATCAATAAATGAAATACCTTTGCCTTTTATGCAATTTGATATGTTTATTAGGTATTTAAAAAGGTCTATAAATAATGATTCATATTTTGGAATAATAATAGATAAACAAAAAGATATAGCACTATCTTCAACCAAAGCAATAAATGGTTTAGTTGGAAGTCGAATCAATAAAGATATTTCTATTAAAATTGTAGTTGAACCGGATAAATGGGATTCATATATAGATTCTAATGGACAATTAATAGAATATGTACATGATTACGGCACGGTTGAATTAGATGATTCACAATCTCAATATTTGAAAAGACTTAAAAGAAATATATAATAATTTTTAGTTAAGGCTTTAACAACAAATGAGAAGAAAATTACTTAGGTACTGCTAAGCACATATAAGACACGATAGGTAGGCTATGAGTGTTGATAAAACCAGGAATATAACCTGGTTTTAAAATTTTAATTAGTTTATTAATCACTTTTAAATCATATTTAATCATATTTAATAAACATTTAAGAATTTTATGTTATAATTTAAAATAGGTGATGCTAGGTGAAGACAAAAGAGTTTAAAACCCTAGATGAGCAAATAGAAATTTTAAGAAACCGTGGGTTGGTTATTAATGATGTTGACAAAGCACAAAAGTTATTACTGAGGGAAAATTATTTCTTTATAAATGGTTATAGACATATATTTTTAAAAAACCGAAAAGAAAATATTTTTATAAGTGGTACTACTTTTGAAGAATTGTATGCAGTATTTCAATTTGATAGAAGTTTTAGAAATATCTTATTTAAAAATTTGCTTATCGTTGAAAACAATTTGAAATCAATAATATCATATCGTTTATCTAAAAAGTATGGTATTAGGGAAAAAGATTATTTAAAGCCATCTAATTTTTCTCAAGATGTAAAAAAGGTTAGACAAGTAAATGATGTATTAAATAAAATAAAAAGGCAAATTAAACTAAACGGAAGACAACATAGTGCTACACTTCACTATTTAAGTAATTATGGTTATGTTCCGTTATGGATATTAGTTAAATTGTTATCATTTGGTATGATTAACGAATTATATTCTATACTAAAACCAGAGGATAAATTATCGATTGCAGAGTATTATAACTTGGATGTCGAAACTCTTGGTATATACATTGGTCTTTTATCAAATTATCGTAATTTATGTGCACATGAAGATATTGTGTATGACCACAGAACTCAAAAGGAAATACCGGATACTAGGTACCATAGGTTATTAGAGATTCCAACTATGAATGATGAATATGAATATGGTAAGAACGATATTTTTGCAATCGTAATAATGTTAAAACAGGTTTTAAATGAGAGTGATTTTATTGATTTTATTAACGAGGTAAGTTATGAGTTAAGCTTACTTGATGGAAGAGTAGAAGTAATACCTCAAAACAAGATATTAGATTGTATGGGATTTCCTTCTAATTGGGAGAATATTGCTGATATTTAAAAAAGGAAGGTGGAGTTTTATGGAAAAAATAGAAGTTTCAAATAATGAATATTGTAAAAAAAATAAAAAAGAACCTAGAAATAATAAAAGTTTAAAACTAATTTTATTTTTACTTATTTCCTTCGCTTTAGGTGTAGGATTAATGTATTGGTACAGTATTAATAATCCGACCGTAGTAACTAAAAATAAAACTATTTCAGAAACAAAAGTTTCTGAAGTAGCTATAGAAGATGCAATTGACAAGGTTTATGACTCCGTTTTATGTATAGAGGTATTAAATAATAATGGTGATGCCCTTAGCACTGGAACTGGGTTTGTTTATGGTAAGGATGATAAATATGGGTACGTTTTAACTAATGCTCATGTTGTTTCAAATGGTACTAATATACAAGGTACTTTGTCTAATAATATGGTGGTTAATTTAACCGTTTTGGGAACGGATTCATACACTGACTTAGCAGTTTTGAAAATGGATGTAAATGATGTGATTCAAGTTTCTAGTATAGGAACTAGTGAAAATATGAAGGTTGGAAATACTGTATTTACGGTTGGGTCTCCTATGGGTGCAACATATGCTGGTACGGTAACTAAAGGTATTTTATCAGGAAAGGATAGATTAGTGGAAACTAGTACTTCAAGTGGTAATGGTATAAATGCAGAATCATACATAGTTAAAGTGTTACAAACCGATGCAGCGATAAGCCCTGGCAATAGTGGAGGTCCACTTGTTAATTTGGCAGGAGATGTAATTGGAATTACCTCACTTAAACTGGTTAATGAAGAAGTTGAAGGAATGGGATTTGCTATTCCGATTGAGGATGCAATGAAATATGTTGATTACTTAGAAAAGGGTCAAGTAATTCAAAGACCAGTAATGGGAGTTCAAATAGTTGACTTAACAAATAAATATTTGTTATATAGATACGGAATAAACGTTGATCAATCGGTTAAGTCCGGCGTTATGCTTTTAAAAGTAAATGATGGTTATCCAGCATTTGACGCAGGATTAAAAGATGGTGATATAATAACGGAAATAAATGGTGAAAAGATAAGTACTGCATCGGAGTTTAAGTATGAACTTTATAAATATAATATAGGAGATGTAATCGAAGTAACGTACGTTAGAAGTGGTAAGACAAAAAAACTAAAAGTAAAACTTAGCAAGGCTAGTGAATAAAAAAAGATAAGAGACAATATTGATTAGGTTTACAAAAAATAAAAAGTACGTAAATCTATTTGATGTTGGTTCTTATTTTTTTATATTAGATTTGGTATAATGTTTATGGTGGTATTAATGAATTTAAGTATATACATCATATTATTTATGATATATTCGTTTGTAGGATGGGTAATGGAAGTAGTTTTTACTTTGTATAAGGATAAAACCTTAGTTAATAGGGGATTTTTAATGGGACCATATTGTCCTATATATGGTAGTGGTTGCATTCTTATAATTTTATTGTTAAAAAGATATGCAAATGATCCGGTAGTTTTGTTTTTAATGTCCATGGTTGTTTGTTCTGTATTAGAGTATTTAGTAAGTTATATATTAGAAAAATTATTTAAGGCTAGATGGTGGAATTATAGTGATAGGAAGTTTAATATTAATGGAAGAATATGTCTTGAAACACTTATTCCTTTTGGTTTGCTTGGCTGTCTTTTAACGTATGTTATTAATCCTTTTATGTGTAATATCTTATTAAAAGTCTCATCTAATATTTTAAATGCTTTGGCAATAATATTATTTGTTCTATTTATTATAGATGGTGTTGTTTCGTATAGTATAATTACCAAATTACATGTTTCTACTAAGAATATTGTAATGGATAATACTGAAGAAATAACTAAAAAGGTTAAGGCCTATATATATAATCACTCTAGATTTGGGAAGAGACTAATTAAGTCTTTCCCTAACATTAAGATACTAAAAAGTAGGTATAAGAAGAGAAATAAGTGAGTTTCTTTTTTTGTTTATCACGAAGTTGGGTATTAATCATAAAATACTTTGAAGGAGTGATAATATGGTTATAGTAGATGCTGGTCA
>CAYOWI010000050.1:0-4608 GCA_964407685.1 uncultured Muribaculaceae bacterium | reverse complement strand
TCTTCTTTTTTCTCCATTTTATCAAATGCGTTTTCTACTTCTGGTTCAAAGTCTTTATAAAAACTTTCAAGCAACTTATACCAAACTTTTTTACCTTCCGCTATTTTATCTAAATCTTCTTCCATTTTAGCGGTATATTCAACATTTATTAAATCACTAAAGAATTCTTGCAATTTATCAGTTGTTGTTATTCCAATTTCTGTTGGATTAAGTGTCTTTTGGGCTAATGTTACGTATCCTCTTTGAGTTAACGTTGTAATAGTAGATGCATAAGTAGATGGTCTACCTATTCCTAATTCTTCCATTGCTTTAATAAGTTTTGCTTCGGTATATCTTGCCGGTGGTTTAGTAAAGTGTTGATCCTTTACTATTTCATCAGATACTAACACATCTCCAACTTTATATTTTGGTAGTATTTTATCTTCTGATGATTCAAACTTTTGATATACTTTTAAATAACCGTCAAATACAAGTACTTGCCCAGTAGTCTTAAAAGTAGTGTTATTATTATCTAAAGTAATTGTGGTAGCATTAACCTTAGCTTCTTTCATAAGTGATGCTAATGCCCTTGCATATATCATTTCATATAATTTAAACTCATCTTTTGATAAGTATTCTTTAATGCTTAGAGGAGTTCTGTTAATACTAGATGGTCTTATTGCCTCATGAGCATCTTGTACGTTTTCCTTCTTTTTAGAAGTTTTAACATGGCCAATGTATTCTTCACCATAGTTCTCTTTAATAAAAGCATAACTAGACTTTATAAACTCATCAGAAAGTCTTACGGAATCCGTTCTCATGTAAGTAATTAAACCTACTGTATCATTTCCGATATCAATACCTTCGTATAATTTTTGTGCAACTTGCATTGTTTTTTTAGATGAAAAACCAAGTTTTGAAATAGCTTCTTGCTGCATAGTTGAGGTAATAAACGGATATTTAGAAGCTTTCTTTTTAGGTTTTGTTTCATAATTTGAAACGACAAACTCTTTATTTAAACCATTAATTACCTTATCGGCATCGATTTCTGTTTTAAGATCTGCTTTTTTACCGTAGACAGTATCTAAATCAGCTTCTATTTCTGGAAACTTAGCGGTTACAGTCCAGTATTCTTCTTCTTTAAAAGCTTCTATTTCACGTTCACGATCAACGATTAGTTTAAGTGCAACCGATTGAACCCTACCAGCTGATTTACCACCAGTTTTAGATTGCATTAACTTACTTAATCTAAAACCAATTATTCTGTCTAATATTCTTCTTGTTTCTTGACTATGAACTAAATCATCATCTATTTTTCTAGCATGATTAAAGGCATCTGTTACTACGTTTTTAGTTATTTCATTAAATACAACTCTCTCGTAATCATCATCAGTTAGCTCTAAAGCATCTTTTAAGTGCCAAGAAATAGCTTCTCCCTCACGGTCGGGGTCAGTTGCTAAATATACTTTTTTAGCTGCCTTAGCATCTTTTTTTAATGCTGTTATATCTTTTTTCTTCCCCTTTATAGCAACATAATTGGGTTCAAAATGATTTTCTATATCCACGCCAAACCCAAACTTACCAGATGTTGCTAAATCTCTAATATGCCCTTTACTAGATACAACTTTATAATCACCACCAAGATATTTTTCTATCGCACGAGTTTTAGTAGGAGACTCTACTATTACTAAGTTTTTACTCATAATTATACCTCCCGGTTATTTTTATGTTCTTCTATGTACTTTTTAACAGGCCCATACGTGTGCCTATATCCATCGATTATACCATACTTATTTAAAAGTTCAATGTGTTTTTTTGTCGGATATCCTTTATGCTTTCCAAATTCATATTCTGGATGTTTCTTATCTTCTTCGTACATTAATCTATCACGGGTTACTTTAGCAATAACGCTAGCTGCCGCAATCGTTATACTTTTTGCATCACCTTTTATTATTGCCTCATGATGGATATCAGTAAATCCATCAAGTGGCATAGCATCCGTTATTATATAGTCTGGTTTCATCTTCATGGAATCTATTGCACGCAACATTCCTTGACGGGACGCTTCGTAAATATTTATTTCATCTATTTCTTCAGCAGATACTATTGATATTCCAACTGCTAAAGCATTTTCCATTATTATTGAATAATACTCTTCTCTTTTTTTCTCTGTTAATTTTTTAGAATCATTTAATCCTTCTAATACAAAATCATGAGGAAGTATAACGGAAGCTGCAACTACTGGTCCAAAAAGTGGTCCACGCCCTGCTTCGTCACATCCTGCTACATTTTTATAACCCGAATCCCATAACCTTTTTTCATTTTCATATAAATCAATCATATTGTTAGTTCCTTTTTATTATATTATATTATTTTTACCAAAAAAACTATCTAATAGTTCTTGGTTACCTGGCCAAGTAATCAGTTCTTCTAAAACCGCTGGTAAAATATGCCTTATACCATCTTCATCATAAAAATAAAATGGATATTTAAACATTAATTCTTCTTTTGATATTCCAAATCTTTTTTCAAAATCAGTATTGGAACAATGAAAAATAGTTGACATAGTAAATGGATTATCACCCTTAAATTTTAAATATCTTTTTTGTTGCATTTCTTCTAAATATTTTATTCTTGCATATGCATTATCAGGACCAGTAATAAAATCCTTTGATCTTTTTAAAAGTGAAAATCTTATCATATCATCATTATCACCATTATTTAACCTTGCAACAATAAGCAACCTATGAAGTAAATCCATATTATTCATATGAATTAATCCTGAATTATTTAATATAATATTGTATATTTCATAATTATTAAAACCTATACATGAAAAAAAAGAAAAAGTAAGCATAATATTGTTTTCAAAAGCCGTTATAGAATCTCTTCTTTTTATTAAATAATTCTCAAAAAACGTTTTAATTTCTTCATATTTTTCTGAACCAATTAGTAATTCCGGAAAATAATATTTAATTTTTTCCTTTATTTTATCTTTTTCATATTCTTTTAAAATTCTATTTTTTTTCATTGCTACACCTCATCAAATGTTACTTTTCCTAAACGTCCTTCTCTTAAATCCCTTATTATTAAATTAGATACCTTGTCATAATCAACTTCGCCACCTGATACAAAGCAACCTCTTTTTTTACCTATAAGTTCATATGCAGGTACAACATCATCTATATCAAAATAATCTATTCCATATCTGTCAAACAAATTATTTTGATATTTATTAAACATAGTATCTAATATATAACATGCAACTTTACCAATAGGTAGTATTTCTTCTTTAATAGCCGAAAAACTTGCTAAGTTATAGCTCTGTTTTTCATTATCCAGCTTTGGCCACAAGATTCCAGGAGAGTCCAACAATTCTAAATCTTTATTAATTCTAATCCACGAAAGTTTTTTAGTAACACCAGGTTTATCGCCTGTTATAGTGGCTTTTTTACCAACCAAACGATTTATAAGTGTAGATTTACCTACGTTTGGTATTCCGACTATTAAAGCCCTATAAGCACGCTTTTTAAGACCCTTTTCTTCTCTTTTTTTATTTAATTTCTCTAATAGTTCATCGGTTATATCATAAATTTTATTTATACCTTTATTATTAATCAAATCTACCATTATAACTTTATATCCTCGCTTTTCATACTCCTTTGCACAAATCCTAGTTTTATTTTCGTCACAAAGATCGCTTTTAGTCATTATCATTATTTTTGGTTTATTCTTTATTAAATCATCTATATCTTTTATTTTAGAAGAAAAAGGAATTCTAGCATCCACTACTTCATAAACAATATCAATCATATTAATATTTTCTTTTATCAAACGTCTTGTTTTAGCCATATGACCCGGATACCAGTTTATATTTGTCGAATTTTGTCGATTATTGTCATTCATTTATATCACTTCCTTTATATATCGTACTCATAAACATTTTCGATATAATACTCATCAAAAATTTCCCATTGTTCTTGTCTAATAAACTTACCACCTATATGTTTATAAAACTCATTAGATGGATTACCTACTAAACATCCGATTACTACTTTTTTATAACCTTTATTTTTTAATACTTCAAAAGCTTTATTAATTAAGGCTTTGCCATAACCTTTTCCTTTTTCATTTGTATATAAATACAAAACTTGTACTTCTCCACATTCTTCATATCCACTTCTACTGGATTGTTTTATTTTCATAATTCCTATGACATTATTATTATCTTCTAATACATAATTCCAATCATTAAGTTTAAAATTATTAATATCTTTTTCAATTCTTGAATCTCTATTTTCTGTAATTATTTTTAATATTCTATCCGACACTATTCCCTTTAAATTTTCATTCCAGCTTTTAATATTAATGTCTACCCAGACCTCGCAATCTTTTAATTGCTTTTTTCTAATATTCATTTTTTAGCTCCTATCTATATAAATTTTTCAATACATTTGTAAGACAATCATCTGCAGTTAAATTACTATTTTCAGAAAATCTGATTCTAACTAATTTTCCATTTACCTTAAATATATAAGGGTTCTTCGTCTTCATAATAAAATCCAATATTCTTCCATTACTAGGTTTTCTTCTATCTATTTTTATATCTGTTATTTCATCCACATCTTC
>CAYOWI010000049.1:0-4661 GCA_964407685.1 uncultured Muribaculaceae bacterium | reverse complement strand
ATGTTAAGATACCAATCATATTTTTCTTTTTCCATACAAGTTAATGTTTCTTTATCTTTTATTTTTTCCTGCAAATATTTGGCATCTTCTTTTAACTTATCAAGTAAGTATGCTTCAGTTTCCATTCCTGTATACTCTTCTAATATTTTTGCTAAATCATTATTAAACAAAAGACAATCGTAAACAAAACTTTTTATGTTAATAGTTTGTTCACAAGTACCACCTATTTTAGTAGGTTTAACGGTTTTACCAAGCATTGGTCTTTCTTCACTTGGTAACTTACACCCTTTATCAGTTAATTGACTACATGGTCCACCTTTACCTAATATATCTATAACATCAGCGCCTTCATCCCTTGCTTTTAAATATAAAATAAACGTCCAAGCATCACCATAAAAACCATTAACAGGCTGGCCAGCAATTGATGCAGTTCCTTGTTTTAAAAGCTCCTTAATTTTTTCAATATTTAATGACCCAGTTCTTTCATTACAAAATTGCCTTATAGAATATATACATCCGACTGTTTTACAACATGATCCGCCACATTTTGCACACATGTTTTCGTCTTTGTAATATGTTTCCATTTTAATATCTCCCTAAAATCAAAAATATTGCAATTATTATACTTATAGCACTTAAAAAGTCAAGCAATTAATCTTGACCTTTACTAGTACTTATCAAAAATATCCTTTTATCAAATGACCCGCGTTTATTTCTTTTATTAATAGCAATTTCCTTTATTTCTTTCATATCACTATCTATAAGTTTTAATTTAGCTAGCATAACTTCATAAAGATCTGCTAATTCTTCTTTTATTTCATCATCTGTTTTAGCGCTAATAACTTCATTAGTTTCTTCTAAAAGTTTTCTATTAAGTTCGTTTTTATATTCATCATCTAATAAAATTCTTATTTCTGCTATTTCATTATTAGATTTTATTATATCAGGAATATTATCCCTTATTAACTTATTAAATACTTGTTTTTTCATTATAACTCCTTTATATTTTGTATCTCATTTATTAATTTTTTAAAAATTTCGTCATCTTCATATTTTGGTCTATCATATTCTATCCAAAAATCACTAGCAGTTTTTGATTTTTCTTCTATTTCACCCGCTCTATCTCCATAAAACGGTAAATCTTCTTTAGCTTTTTCGTAACTAAAGGCTCCTTGTAAATCATATACTTTAGCTTGAAAATCACATTCTATTTTATCAATGTGATAACAAAAGATAGCTTCTTTTGTTAGTTGAGCATTAAACTCATCTAATAGCTGTTCTATTTCATTTTGTTTAAATAATCCATCCGTTACATCTTTAACGCATTTTTTACCTAGTTCTATTTTTTCTTCCTTGGTAATACCAGAGCGTAAAGTTAAATCACCCATTTTTATTTCTTCTAACTCATGTAGCGCTAACATCTTTAATACTTTATACATATCCAAATCAAGTTTATATTCACTATCTATCGCTATGGCAAGTATTAAACATCCATATATATGTTCCGCAACAGATTCCAATCTTTCTTTATTGATGCCTATTTCTATCCATCCAGTTCTTACCTTTTCTTTTAACTTATTAGCAAGAACATAAAAATTTATTATATTTTTCATTACATTTTCTCCTATAAATTAACCGGATTAAAATCCAATTCTACTTTTATCTTACTGTTTCCTTCGTATATTTTTACGATTTCATTTAAAGCTTTATATAGCATATCATCTTTTTTATATTTTAGTATGACTTGAAAATTATAATTATTGTTAATTCTTAAAACACTTGCAATCGAAGGTCCTAATATACTTGTTGTACTACTTAAATTATTTTTTAAAAATATACTTACCTTTTTCGCTTCGTTAATACCATAATCAAAGTCTTTAGAAGTTATTTTTATTAATGTTATAAAACAATATGGTGGATAGTTAAGCTTTTTTCTAACCATCATTTCTCTTGCAAAAAATCCTTTGTATTCATGCTTTGATGCGCAAACAATACTATAATGGTCCGGATTAAAAGTTTGTATGACTGCTTCACCCTCTTTATCAGCTCGTCCTGCACGACCTATTACTTGATCTAAAAGACTAAATGTGTTTTCTGCTGACCTAAAATTTGGAATGTTCAAAGAAGAATCTCCATTTATAACACCAACTAACGTAACATCAGGAAAATTAAGACCCTTTGCAATCATTTGGGTTCCAACTAATATATCATATTTACCATCATTAAAATCGTTTATTAATCTATGATGCGAACCTTTTTTGCTAGTTGTATCAGCATCCATTCTAAGTACTTTAGCTGATGGAAACAATAATTTTATTTCTTCCTCTACCTTTTGAGTGCCAGTTCCGATTTCCCTAATGGCTTTTTCCTTACAACTTGGGCATGTATCCTTTTTTGTTGCAGCATAGCCGCAATAATGACACCTCATCATTCCTGACGTTTTATGATAAGTTAAAGTAATATCACAGTTAGGGCATTTAAATACATACCCGCAAGAAGGACATGATAAATAATTAGAATAGCCTCGTCTATTAAGCAAAAGCATTATTTGTTCTTTTTTAGCTAATCTATTTTTTATTTTATTAATAAGTTCTTCAGAAAAGATTTTGTTTCCCTTCCTCATTTCTTTTTTCATATCTACAATACTAACTTTAGGAAGTGGTTTTTTATTTACTCTTTTTGATAATTCTAAGTAATCATAATATCCCTTGCTTGCCCTTGCAAAACTTTCAATTGTGGGTGTTGCACTTCCAAGAATAACAGGACATGAATGTGTATTTGATCTTTTAATAGCTATATCCAAAGTATTATACCTAGGATTATTTTCTTGTTTATAACTTTCCGAATGTTCTTCATCAATTATTATCACCCCAAGATCCTTAAGCGGGGCAAAAATAGCACTACGTGCCCCTATAACGACTTTTGCCTCACCCCTATTTATTCTTCTAAATTCATCATATCGTTCACCTTCTGATAGCGAAGAGTGAATAATTGCTATGTCATCTTTAAATACGCCTTTAAACCTAGCTGTTATTTGAGGAGTCAAACTTATTTCTGGAACTAATACAATAGCGCTTTTACCGCGTTTTAACACTTCTTTAACAGCATCTATGTATACTTCTGTTTTACCAGAACCTGTTACACCATACATCAGCATTGTCTTTGACGCACCAAGATTATTTTTTATTTTATCAGAAACCTTTTTTTGATCCCCTGTAAGAAAAATATCTTTTGCATCACTTTCATTTAAGATATCTCTATATACTTCCTTTTCATATTCTATAACGATACCCTTTTCGATTAATTTTTTTAAAGATGATTTACTTTTAATCTCCTTTTTTAAAACTTCTTTGTTTTTCTTTAAAATTTCAATTATCTCTAACTGACTTTTTGTATTAACAACATATTCTTTAATATTTTCGTTTAATTTAACATAAAAAAGCTTTTTAGCATTATAGCTAACCTTATGATTTGCCTTTAGTGCTTTAGGAAGCATTGCTTGATATGCATATACTAATGGGCATAAATATTTCTCGCTAATAAACCTTCCTAAACTAATAAGTTCTTCGTTTAAAACCCTTTCTTCATCTATGATTTTATATATTTCTCTTACTTCATAATCACCCGGTTTATCAACATAATTAAGTACGAAGCCCTCTACTATTCTATTCGTAAAAGGGACTAAAACTCTTTTTCCGATTAGGCTTTCTTTTTCAAATCCTTTTGAAACCATATACGTAAAAGTCATATCATTTGATTTTACTCTTGTTTCAATTAAAACTTCCACGTACATAGGTATCATCTCCTTTAAAATATTGTAACAAATTAACATTTTAAAATCAAAAAAATTTTATAGGTTCTAACCATAAAATTCATTTTTATTTAATATCTTAATCATAACTACACCATCTTACTTAACTAGTATATCATCAAAATGAATAACAACCCAAGAATAACGTAATTAAAATATAGCATAAAAAAGAAGCTTTGGTTAGCTTCTTAATTTAACTTTTGAGTAAATGTTGCCTTATATGGTGCTTCATAAACAGCATTTAAAACACCACTATTTGTTGTAAATGACTCAGGAATGGCAAGGTAAACAAAGTAATATAAACTATTACCAGGTTTTAAAATAATATCATCTGCACCTTCTTGCACAAACTCATTTAAAATATCTTGTGGTGTACCGTCACCTCCAAAATATATATTTCCATCTCCTACTTGAAAGGCATATACAGAAGAGTCCGCCGAAGAACTTTCAGCGCAAATCCCAGTTTTTGGATCAGCGTCTTTATCTTCTGTATAACAAAATTTATCCTTAGGATTTAACTGTAAACTTTCTGGCGCTATCGCGTCGATTGTTCCGGTATTCGTCATTTTTATTGTATACAATCTGCCAGCTCCAGGATATTCAAATTCCGTTTTAATTGTAACCGTATCATTAGCATCATTTACTGTACAAGTTTCGTTTTTATAGCCGTGATTATTTAGAAATTCTGCATGAAGAATAGATGTATCTGCGTTTTCTAAAGGTCCCGGAATGCATGTTGGTGTAATATTAAAATCACCTTTAGCAGTTGCCGTTCCATTAATAGTTATATTCTGGCTAAAGTACGCATATCCAACCGATAAAACTAGTAGTAGTGCTAAACATCCTATTA
>CAYOWI010000048.1:0-4711 GCA_964407685.1 uncultured Muribaculaceae bacterium | reverse complement strand
GAGAAAACATCATTAATATCTTTTTTATTCATAATTATTCTCCCTTCTTTATTCTAAATATATATTATCACTATAAATTAAAAATATCTAGACGTTCTAGATATTTATTTACTTAATTTCTTTAGTTTCCTAGTTCCTAATATTATTCCAAATCCTACTAATAATACGCCAACACCTACAAATAATATATTTATATCGTTTGTTTTTGGGTTTTTAACAACTTCATTATTTGCTTGATTATCAATATTATCATTAATACTATTATTACTAAAACCAAAGAAATAATTTAAATTAACTTTAAATTCTAATACCTCACCATCATTATCATTATCGACAATAAATTTAAAATTATCACAATTAATACCACTTTCAGTTATGCATGACATAATTTCTTTCTCATAGTCAAATGGTAAAACAATACTAATATACTCAAGCAAATTATCCGTAAAAAAATATTCATATCCTTTTGATCCCTTTTCTTCAATAAATGTCAAAAATTTACCATCAAATGAGTATTTTGCATCAGCCTTTCCATCAGGTGATATAAGGCTTATATTTAGCCCCTTATCATCATACGTATAATTAACATCTTCTGCAAAAAATTCAATATAATACTCTAAAAATTCAATATAATATTCTACAAACTCATTCCAATTTTTAGGCGGATTAACACCTTCTTTTATCCATTCCTTTTTTACTTGAATTATCGGTCTTACATACGCTTTAGTATTAACTGTATCCCCTGATACACCACTTTTTATTATAGAGTATCCTAGCCAATTTTCAACATAAAATGGAGTTTTTTTACTATCTAAATTTATAACTGTACTTGTCCAATAAGGAAAATTCATCATGGCCCAAGAAGGGGACTTAAATTCAGTATCCGTATTATTAAAATCTTTTACTATCTCATTTGCAGACAAAAATCTAACACCCCAAACATTTATCCAATCTTTTTTAATTTTATCTATAATTTTTTTTGCATCTTCAAACTCATACAAACTATCTTCATTTCCATAATACGTATTATATATCGCAATAACATAATCTGATTCATCTTTAAGCACCGTAAATTCGCCTACTGTATCATCAGTTACGTATACGTTTATTTTATCTCCTTCTTTAAAGTTATTATACATTTTAAGTGCCTTAACATCACCTAAAAACATAAAAAACATTACTACTAAAAATACTACTACTAATTTTTTTTTCATCTCTTACTCCTTACCATTAATTTCAGTATATCACATTTAATTATTTTCATATGGATTAATATTAAATTATTATATAACTTTACGTAAAGGAAAAAATTAAAATTTCAATAAATAATAGTTAAATTTTAAAATACAACATGAAATCTTAAAGTTACAAATGGCTACAAAATGAAAGCTTGATAAATGGTTATTTTAATATAGAAAGTCTAATAACGAATTATATTACTTTTTTTGATTACTTTAACCTACGTATTAAATACTCTTATAAATGTATTTTCTTTAATTTATTTATTTTTTCTTTTGCTAACCATGTTAGTAATAATTATAAAAACAATTGAAAAACAAATGATGATAAACATGTTAGTTAAAATCGGCTTTATGGTTTCTATATTAAATGCTTCTACTTCCTTTAGTAAATCATTTGTTTTTATGTACCAGTAAGATGGAAGAACGTGCGCTATTTTAAGTACGAAATCGGGCAACATACTAGCAGGTACAAAAGAACCACACAAGAAACTTGAACCAAGTGCAATAACGTTTACAATGCCATTTACCGCGTTCTTATTACTTACTAAGTTAGCGATTAAAAACGCAATTGTTAAAGCACAAAAAGTAAATATAAATGAGTTTATTATGAAGAATAATCCATGCATCGTGCTCATTACTTTACCTATAAGGATAAATGCTATAAGAAGGTAAAATATCCACAGGATAAACGCAAATAAACCATTTGATAAAAGAAGTATTCTATTATACTTTTTATTACTCATACTACTTACCATGGTTCTTTTGTTTATGTTTTCATCTTTAAAACTAGATAAGATTAAACATATAACGTATATCGTTCCTGCTAAAATACAGTAGTTTAAAAAGTTATGATAAAATGCTGCTTTTTCTATAGAATTACTATCTAACTTTGAAGTTATTTTTACGTCTATTTTAGTATCTAAGGTATCATCTACTAAGTGAACCAATTCTTCTTTGCTTTCTGCTACATCACTATAAACATTTGCTATCTTAAGGTATCTTTCTACCATCATGTTAGCTAAACTAGCACCATAATCTCCCACGCTTTTTACTTTTATCTCTGGCGTTTTACCAGAGATAATTTCTTCACTAAAATCTTCGGGAACATAAATTACATAGCTTACATCACGATAAAATAAAGCATCATCTATTTTTTCTTCGCTACTTTCTATACTTATTACGTTACTATTTTTATTTAAGTAATTAATAAAACTCTTAGTAATACCCTCTTCTTTTTCTTCGTTTACTATTAATATGTTTGGTTTGCTAGCGGTAAAACTTACACTATTATTACTTGTTTGCATGTTAAACGCGCTAAAGAAAACAAGTATAACGGTATAAATTATAATTGGTACCTTACATTTATTTAGTACTTTTAAAAACGCTTTAAATACTGTCATACGCTCTCCTCCTTAAACTTAAAACTGATATTCCTATTAGTATGAATGAAAAGATAAGAAGGCTTACAACGTTAAGGAAAAACCTACCTGATGTGCCATAATAATATAATGCGTAAAAGCCGTCAGTTATCATGCTAGCGGGATTTATTTTGTTTATGATTGGAACGTTTTTATCAATTATGTATTTCATCGTAATTCCCATCATTCCTGATAAAAAGCAGCCTAACATGGTAAATGCTATAATAATTCCCGTTTTAGTATTTTCGTTTGTTTTAAATACGCATGATACAAAAATACCAAGTGATAATCCTGCAAGTGAACCGGCAAGTGACAACAATATTACGTGTGGTAAGTTATTTCCATAATCTACCTTAAGGACAAAGATAGTGTATAAGAACAATAGTAAAAGACCAATTAGCTGAACTACGTAACTTGCAAGAGTGCTACTTAAAACCAGCTTAGCTTTTGAAGTAGGACTTACTGATACTCTTTTTCCATTGTTGCTCATGTTCGCTAAAACGTTATTAATTGATACCATGCCAAGAATACCACCATATAAACAAGCCATTGCAATTAAAGTATAAAACTCTATCATCGTGTAACTTAAGTTACCTCTTGATACGTCTTTTATGTTAGCTTTATACTCTGATATTTTTTTTGTTACATCAAGATAAACATATTGGTAAATGGTGTTTACACTTCCTGTTTCGTTTGGATTTTCAGCAATTTTTTTATTTCCTATGTTCGTAGTCATTTTAATATACCCATTAATTTCTTCTACCACGTACTTAAAAATAGTTTCATCAAACCCGTTTTTATTAACTACTACATTAGGTTTATCATCTGTGATTACAAGATAGCCGCTAACCTTTCCTTTATCTAATAATTTTTTAGCGTCTTTTTCACTATCTACGTATTTTATATTAAATACTTTTTCTTCTTTTTTCTCGCTACCTAACTTTTCAAATGGCTCTTTATATAATCCAAATTCAAAAACATGATTGTTAACTATTGCTATATCAACTGGACTCATCTTTTCACTTTTTTCTATGTTACTAAACGCCATGTTAAAAAACGTGCCTAATATAATTGGAAAAGCAAAGGTCCAAAATATTAGCATCTTATTAGAAAATAAAGTTTTAAAGGCGTATTTAAAGTTATGGATAAACATCAGTCCCTAAGCTCCTTTCCGGTTAACTCTAAGAATACGTCGTTAAGGCTTGGTCTTGCAACAAATATGTTATTATACGTAATTTCTTCTTTCTTAAAATAATTTATTAAGCTTGCTATGTTGTTTTTGCCTTTATCATAAGTAATAGTTAAATTGTTATCTTTATATGTTACTTGTTTTACGTTTTTTAGATTTTTTATTTCTTTAATATGTTTATTATCTAAATTAAGTATTTCAACGATTATCTTTTCTTTGGTACTAGCTAGTTTTTTTAACTCGTCATTAGTTCCACTTGCAATTACTTTACCTTTATCAAGGATTATTACCCTATCACAAAGTATTTCTACTTCTTCCATGTAATGGGTTGTATAAATAATTGTTGCACCGTCTTCTCTTAGTTTTTTAATTCCATCTAATATGTTATTTCTACTTTGAGGATCAACTGCAACGGTTGGTTCATCTAATATGATTAGTTTTGGTTTATGAGCAATTCCGCATGCAATGTTTAGTCTTCTAATCAACCCACCTGATAATTGTTTTGGGTAAAATTTTTTAAAGTCCTCTAAGCCTACTAATTCAACCACGTCTTCTATATATTTCTTACGAGTTTTTTTATCCGTTATATATAAACCACAGAAATAGTCGATGTTATCATAAACATTTAGCTCTTCAAACACGGCAACATCTTGAAATACTACTCCTATTTTTCTTTTTATATCATAAGCATTAGGGCTCATTTCTTTTCCAAATATCTTAATATCGCCACCATCAAAGTTAAGTAATGATAAAAGGCAGTTTATGGTTGTTGATTTACCGCTTCCATTAGGGCCAAGTAGTCCTAGTATCTCTCCTTCTTTTACTTCAAATGATAAATTATCTACTGCTTTTAGTTCTTTATA
>CAYOWI010000047.1:2655-5168 GCA_964407685.1 uncultured Muribaculaceae bacterium | reverse complement strand
CCTTTTGTATTAACTATTTTAACCGGATTATATGCTACGTTTACATCACTTACTATTCCATATAAATTAGCTCTTGCATCAGCTATTTTATATTCTTTCATAACTAATCACCACCTTATGTAATCAATTATAACGTACTTCGCAGCGTACGTCAGTGTAATGTTAAAAAAAGAAGCATTATCTTGCTTCTACGATTAACTTAATAGCAGTACGCTCTTCACCTTCAATTACTATGTCGGTAAAAGCTGGTATGCAAACTAAATTTTTACCAGATGGAGCTACAAAGCCTCTTGCTATTGCTATTGCTTTTATAGCTTGGTTAAGTGCTCCAGCCCCAATAGCTTGTATTTCAACCGTTCCTTTTTCTCTAAATACGTTAGCAAGTGCTCCCGCTACACTACTTGGATTTGACTTTGATGAAACTTTAAGTGTTTCCATGTTTATTTCCTCCTTAATATTTTAGTCATTATAAATATATTAAAAACAAAATTAAGTTATGAAAAAAAAGAGAAAAATATTTTCTCTTTATTGATTAAACATATCTATTACCTCTGATAAATGAGTTATTTCTGGATAATCGCTCCCTTCAGGTTTCTTAACAAATTTAATTCCAATTCCAAGTTTTTTCTGCCACTCTCTTATATTACCGGAATAATCATCTATAAGGATTGCAGCTGATGGATTAACCACTTCTGTCTTAGGAATCTCTTTAGGTACACTTACAACGGTAACTTGTGGCAATACCTTATGCAAATATTTTATTTTTTCTACCATTTCATTAGTAGAATTAATGTGTGTTAAGATATATACGTTGAATTTTTTAGACGCACATATCTTTTTTATTTCACTTATACTATCGTTTATTTGATCAGTTTCTGCAATTAATTTTTTCCAATCCAAATTTCTAAAATACTCCATTACCTTTTCCTGATCTTTTTTATCTATTCCAGATTCTTCTAATACTTTGTATGTCTTTGTCATTGTGTCAAGTATTACTCCATCAAAGTCTATGTATAATTGTTTCATCTTTTAATTCCTCCCATTTTGGTAATAATTTAAATTCTAATCTTTCTTTTGTTGTTGGATGATTAAATTCTAGTTTATAAGCATAAAGCCTTATTTGCTCTTTGTTTCGTTTTCCATATAATTGGTCTCCATATAAAGAATATCCCAAATTTTTAAACTGAAGTCTTATCTGATGATGACGGCCTGTTATTAAGTTTATTTTAACAATTGTCCTATCATCATAATAACCTATAACTTCGTAATGTAATTCACATTTTTTTGCTTTAGGATAGTCTTTATTTACTACCTTACTCATACCAGTTTTATCGTCCTTATATAAATAATCTATAAGAATATCTTTTTGCTTATTAAGATTACTTTCTAAAATAGCAACATAAGTTTTATTAAATTCATGATTTTTGATTTGCTCATTTAATCTTTTAGCAGCCTTAGAAGTTCTTGCAAAAATCATTATTCCTCCAACCGGTCTATCTAGTCTATGAACAAGGCCAATATAAACATTACCAGGCTTACTATATTTTTCTTTTACGTATTTTTTTACCATCGTCAATAAATCAATATCTCCTGTTATATCACTTTGGGATAATATATTAGGCTTTTTTTCTACTACTATAATGTGATTATCCTCATACAAAACGTTTAACTTATTCATTTCATCCTCATTTTAATCTTCGTACATGATTTCTATCAAGGAAGAATCTTCCCCTAATTTATCTGCGTAATCTTCTCCTACCTTTTGTTTTAATTTTTCAAACTTCTTAATAAAAATATCCGATGGAAGCAAAAATAAATCTAGAGATGATAAAAACAAATCCTTTGCATAATATACATTATTTTCTAATAAGTATTTATGTATTTTTGCAACGTTTAACTCATCTATTTTATTAATCATTTCAGTATCAAAATTTTCCTCTAATACTTTAATATCTAACTCGTCTATATTCATTTTTTTACCTCCTATTTTATACTTTCATATTTTGGCATAGGATATTTTTCCATCAATACTTTTAAATCTATGTTATATTTCTTTTTTAATAAACCTGGTTGTTTACCAAAGATAAAATTTAACTTATAGTCAATAATTAATGGTATATCATTATCAATAAGATAATTAATTAACGCATAATTTTGACTTGGTGAAAATAATAAAAAGCTAGTATTCAAATAATTATCTATACTATATTTTTCTGTCATTTCAAATAATATAGGTAATTTAATAAGCATACTTTTAGATTTTGCTATAATGCTAGATGTTAATAATTTTTTAAATCTCTCATCTTCCCAATATGGCAATTCTAGTAGTGACTTAATATCCTTTAACTTTGCATGTGCTAATACCTCGGATGTAAATAAATGTGGGTATGTTTCAAACTCTTTGCTATGTATTATTTCTACTATCTCTGATAACTTTGCGTGCGCTAATACCTCGGACGTAAATAAATGTGGGTATGTTTCAAACTCTTTGCTATGTATTATTTCTACTATCT
>CAYOWI010000047.1:0-2555 GCA_964407685.1 uncultured Muribaculaceae bacterium | reverse complement strand
CTCGGACGTAAATAAATGTGGGTATGTTTCAAACTCTTTGCTATGTATTATTTCTTTTATGTTTTCGACGCTGTTACTTCCAGCTGAAACCGATATGATATCATTCCTATTTTTAAATGGTATGTTTAATTTTTCTATTTCTATTATTTTATCTTGTGGAGTAGATAATATACTAGTAATATTATTAATTACGTCAATTCCATAATTTTTCCAAACATAATCATAAGTTTCTTTTAACTGATTGTAATCCGTACTTAAAACGTGTAAACATGTTTCAACATTAGAAAATTTTATCTTTTGTTTCTTTAAAAAGATAACGTTATTTTTTATATTGCTTACATTTCGATACAAAATACTAGGACTCTTTTCTATGTTTGTCCTATCTATTTTTAATTCGTTAACTAAATAATCTAACGTTTTATCAATATCTTGGTATTCTCCATAAGATAAGACATTATCATTTCTAGAGATTATCTTATCTGCATTAATTTTATATTTTTCTAATAACCCTCTTAGAGTAAATTCTTCTATCACTTTATCACCTTAATTAATTTTCTTCTTCCCATAATCCGTATATACCACATGGTAAAACAAGATTACTATCCTTCATTGGAAGGCCTACTTCACCACTAGATACTTTTCCTTTATGTTTTTTATTTATAGTCATATATAAAATATTTTCTAGAACTTTAGATGACATACCAGTTGTATAAGAATTAATTAAAAAGAATAATGGATTATCACTTAGTACTTCTTCACATAATTTTATTAATGGAAATAAACTTTCTTCTATGTTCCAAACCTCACCATTGGCACCCCTACCAAATGATGGTGGGTCCATCACGATGGCATCATACTTATTTCCTCTTCTTATTTCTCTTTGTACAAACTTTATACAATCATCTACTATAAACCTAACATATCTATCTTCTAATCCTGATGATACAATATTTTCTTTTGCCCAAGAAACCATTCCTTTAGATGCATCTACATGTACTACGTCTGCTCCAGCATAAGTGCAAGCCACCGTTGCACCCCCAGTATATGCAAATAAGTTAAGGACCTTTATCTTTCTATTACTTTTTTTAATTTTATCAATCATATAATCCCAATTAACCGCTTGTTCTGGAAATAAACCGGTGTGTTTAAATCCCATTTGTTTAATGTTAAAAGTTAAATCTTTATATTTTATTTGCCATGACTCAGGAACTTTAGTTATATTTTCCCAGTGTCCCCCACCTTTTTTACTTCTAAAATATTTAGCATCAGTCTCTTTCCATAATTCAGGAAATGTTTTTTCTTTCCACACTATTTGTGGGTCTGGTCTATCAAGAATGTATTTTCCCCAACGTTCTAGCTTACTGCCATCTGCCATATCAAGTATTTCATAATCATTCCAGTTATTTGCTAATTTCAAGATAACCACCTCTTTACTAATTTTAACATTATTAAATTAAATTTAAAAGATTTATAAAAGTAGTTTACATATAATCTTTAATTTTGTATAATTTAATTAGTGAGAGCACCTAACTTAAGGTTAGTAGCTTTCCTTAGTTATCTAAGGAAAAAGCGTACACCCCCCCTGGGTAAGTACGCTTTTTCTTTTATATTTTAAAAATTAGCAAAGCTATTAATAAAATTAAAAGGATAATTATTACTCTTTGAAACTTAGTTTAACTTTTCATAGGTATCACCCACTTTCTTATTCTCATAAAAAGGTGGAAAGCATCCCGCCTAGGTGTTCTCATATTATACTTCACCATTATTTTATAAAATCCCCCCTAAAAATTAGAAAAGAATTTAAAAAAAGTACAAAACGTTAAATAATTTTTGTACTTTTTATCATCTCTTTATCATTTTTTATGTACCTATACTTGCTTTAGCTAATTTAAATTGATGCTTCTTTATTGGGCTTTGGACTGATATTTCGTAGTCCTCATCCCCAAAAATATGTTCTTGTAATATTGTTTCTTCATACCCATTACTAAGTGGTACATCAATATATTTATATTGTTTTAACTTTGGTATTTTTAAAACACCATCACTATATACTATTTTATACTTGGTTTGATTTAATTTAGATTCTTTTAACAATTCACTAGTTGTTTTAACTTCTAGATTATATAACCTATTTACAAGTTCTTGCAAATGGGTAGATGCCTCTAACTCTCTTATTTTTCTAATACTTTTTAGAACCTTATTAGTTATTAATGCGCCACCACCATAAAATCCAATATACATAATCGTCATTATCATACCTAAGTTTTTGTCTAATATAAAACCGGTTACATAAGTACTAAAAGACCAAAATAAAGGAAATTTAATCATTGGATCATTTATCATTGATGAGATTTCTGATTTATATAATTTTGTTCCATTTTCAGACACTCGTATTTTATCTAATAAATCATAATTTATTTTTAGTTTCACGCATTTTCACCTCTTAATTGCATTTTATTATATTACAAACACTTATATATGTAAATATTATTTTAATTAAACTGTCTTTAATTTATGGTAAATTCCTAATATAAGTTTATTTATGAATAGTTCCT
>CAYOWI010000046.1:0-5699 GCA_964407685.1 uncultured Muribaculaceae bacterium | reverse complement strand
GGAAATTGACGAAAACTAAAATTTTAGTTTATTAAAGATAGGCATTTTAAATTTGCTTATCTTTTTAAATGTCTATATTTTTATTGTTATAATCTTTATTGTATAAATAATTATTTGTTTTTTTATTATTTAGAAGTGTTATTTGCTATATTATGCAGATCAAAATTATCATATAAATCTTGTTTATAGTATCTTTGATATATCTTTATCTTTGCTTATTTCTTTTTATTTATATAACTATTGAACTTTTTTTAAAGTATATAAAAAAGGTTAACCGAAATTAACCTTTGCTTATTTAAAAGCCGAATTAGTTCGACTAATTTCACTATGGTGCCGCTTGTAGGAATCGGACCTACAGCTAATCATTACGAGTGACTTGTTTTACCATTAAACTAAAGCGGCAAAAAGGGTTATTTAAAAAACCCATTTTCAACAAATTTTGTTTCGTTAACAACCATAAATGCGTTTTTATCAATGGCGCTTATGGTCTTTTTTAAATCATTTAAGTGCTTTTTGTCAACTTCTATAAAAAGCATTAACTTCTTTTTATTATCTTTACCAGTACATTCGATTTGTGATACTGCGAATCCAGCGCCTCTTATTTTTTCAATTTCATTACTAGCTAGATAATCTAATACTACTTGAACTGATATTTTTCCTTTTATTAAAACGTTTGATAGAGTTGTTCCAATAAACGTTCCTGCGGCATAACCACCAGCGTAGGAAAGTGCTATCCACATACTATCCATTTTTGTATTTAATGCTTCTCTAACTACTAAAAACCATATTATAACATCTATAAAACCAATTAACGTGGCGGTTAATCTCTTGCCTTTTACCGTTAATACTGTTACAAATGTTGCGAGTGATACATCTACTATTCTTGCTATGAATATTTTAATGCATAACAGAAATAATGACATTGTGCCTCCTTTTGGCGCTGGTAATATAATACCATAATTATTTTGATTCTTCAATAGATAACTTTAGATTAAAGTGATATAATATAATTTATGGAGGGATTAAATTGGATAGAAATGTAGAATTGAAAAAGAATTGTATGGTACTATTTATCTTAAATATAGGTGTTTTACTATCTCTTATATTATTTAAAATATATTTTTCTAAAGTTGGATACGCTCCTTTTTTGGTTAATTCTATGTTAGTGATTAACATAATCATTTTAATTATTGGAATTGTATTTAATGTGATTCTGTTAAAAAAACCAAATTTTTATGACGAAAGAAAGTCTTTAATCACGATGATTGTTTTGTTTTCTTTATATGTGTTTTTAAATACGATAGGGGTTGTAATTATAAATAAATCGCTAAGTAGTGGTTATAAAAAAATAGCCGATAGGTTATCTTCATATTGTGATACTTATGTTTGTGATAGGTATGAAACCGCAAATGAAGGAAGCGTAAAAGATTTTATAATTAAAAAAAACTATTTAGATTATAATGGTGCTCAAAATGATATCGAAATTCATACTAAATATGATATGGACGATATAATTTCTGTTGAAGCTACCATTTATTCACAAAATGAAATGTTTTCTGAGGCACTTATAAAAGAACAGGTTAAATTATATTACGATAATTTTGGTGTTACAATAAATGATGATTTGATAAAAAAAGCGTTTGATAATAGGTTTGAGGGCTCAGTGAAAAAAGATAACATGAGTTATAGGGTAAGCGAAATATATGAAGATGGTGAACTTACGAAACTTAAAACGGTTATATCATTAAAATTAAAACAAGACTAATCTTGTTTTTTTATATTTTTTTTGCTAATATTAATACAGAATATAAAAGGTGGCGATATGATGGATTCGTTTATTAATGTTCTTATAGATAGTCCAACGTTGTTAATCTCTATTATTGTCTTTTTTCTATGCGTGTTAATTGGTTTTTTTGGTGACCGATACTTGAAAAGGAATGATACTAAAGCTTTAGTAGAAAATGATAATTCTAACGTTTTAAAAAAAGGGGATTATAAAGATACGACTGATGAGGTTAAGAAACAAGAAAATAATAGTATACAACAGGAGTCTAATGATATACCTGTTTATAATGATACTATTACGCCTAATGATAATGATTCGCTAATAGATAAAGTTAACGAAGATACTTTTCCATCAGAAAATGTTCCAGAAGATATAACTTTAAACCAAAATACCACATCATCATATATAAATAACGATGATATTTTTAATAACATGTTTTAACCCTTGTTAAATAAAGGGTTTTTATTTTCATGATCATTTTAGTTTAAAAAAGATGGCTAATTATGTTATAATTTTGATATAATAAATTAGTCACGATAAATGACCAAAATTATTTTAAGCAAATGAAATAATTTCTTTATGCTTGAGGAGGTAAGTATGACAGTAGAGAATATTTTAACTATTATAAAGGATATAATAGATATATGTATAGTTTGGGCAGGTCTTTATTTTATTTTAAAAAGTATTAAAAATAACGTTAAGTTTACCATGTTATTTAAAGGAATAATAATAATAGTTGTAATTAAGTTATTAAGTGATTTATTTGATTTAACGGCGATAGGCCTTTTATTAGAATATGTTGTTATGTGGGGACCACTTGCTTTGGTTATTATATTTCAACCAGAAATAAGATCTGTTTTAGAGCAACTAGGAAGATCACAGTTACTTGGAAGACATAAGGTTTTAACGATTTCGGAAAGAGAAAGAATAGTTTATGAAATAGGTCTTGCGTTAGAGTATTTAAAAAAACACAGAATAGGTGCTTTAATTGTAATTGAAAGAGATAATTCTTTATCTGAATACATAGAAAGATCAAAGAAATTATATGCAGAAATATCTAATGAATTATTAGTTGCTATATTTTTTCCTGATAACCCATTACATGATGGTGGTGTAATAATACAAGGTGATAAAATAACTTCGGCTGGGGCAGTATTTCCAACGACTGTTGAAATGAAATTTAGTAAAAGGCTTGGAACAAGACATAGAGCTGCTATTGGCATTAGCGAGGAATCTGATGCTATTGCAATAATCGTATCAGAGGAAACTGGTAGAATATCAATTGCAATAAATGGTGATTTAAACTATAACTTATCTTTAGATGAAGCTAAAATGATGATTTTAGATGAATTGAAACCAAAGAAAACTGCTGAATTTGATTATGAAGTAGAAGAAGTGGATGGTGAAGAAGATGAATAAGTTATTTAAACCCGTTATTAATTTCTTTAAGGGTATTGGAAGGTTCGCTGATAAGAAGATAATTCTTCCTATAACGAAGTTTTTTGTTGAAGTATCAAACAAATTCAAGGGAAATGGTAGGAGTTTTGAAAAAATAATAACTAGAAAACCAGGTCTTATTATAGTATCGTTGTTAGTTGCACTTGGTGTTTTCTTTATTGCAGATACTAAGTCAACTTCTTTAATAGAAACTTCGGCTGAGGTGCTATATGATCAAACAATATCAGCAACCTATAACGAAGAAGCTTATGTTGTAGAAGGACTTCCTGAAACAGTAGATATAACTCTTATTGGTAGAAAATCTGACGTGTATTTAGCTAAACAATTACCAACTAATGATATAACGGTTGATTTAACTGGTTTGCAACCAGGTGTTCATAAGGTTAATTTAAAATATAAAAAGGCCTTAAGCTCGGTTGAATATAAGCTTGATCCTTCGGTTGCAACAATAGTTATATATGAAAAGGTTTCAGAGGAAAAAGAAATTAACTACGAAGTAATTAACAAGGATAAAATTGACTCTAAATTAATGGTTGAGGACGTTACTTTAAACGCCGAGAAAGTATATGTTAAAGGAAATGAAGCAACACTAAAAGAAGTTGCATCAGTTAAGGCTTTGATTGATTTAAAAAACTTAGTTGATCCTACGGTTGGAGAGCAAGAGTTAAAAGATGTTAAATTAGTTGCATATGATAGTAATGGTAAAAAAGTAGATGTTGAAATTGTTCCATCTAAAATAAATGCAACGGTCAAGATTACTTCTCCTCAAAAAGAGGTACCAATTAAGGTAATACCAAAAAATTATGATAAGATTGTATTCGGAAAAGCTATTAGTAATATAACCTCAGACATAAGCAAGGTTACTATTTATGGGGATTCATCTAAGCTAGATAAAATTTCTTATATACCTGTTTACGTTGATGTAGGAGAGCTAAAACAGGATAAAAAATATTCAATAACAATTACTAAACCAAATGGAGTAAGAGCAATAAGTGAAACATCTGTGAGCGTAAGTGTCTCGGTAGGTGATGAGGTAACCAAAGAAATTCAAGATGTTTATTTAGAGTATGAAAACCTTGGAGAAGGGCTAACTGTTCAGGCTGCAAGTGCTGATAGTACTAAGGTTGTGGTTAGTGTTAAAGGAGTTCAGACAGTTTTATCGGAACTTGATCCTACAACGATTAAAGCATATGTTGATTTAAAAGGTTTAGGAGTAGGTGATCATGAAATACCAGTACAGGTAATTGGTTCTGATACAAAAGTAAAATATTCTTCGAAAACAACTAAAATCAAGCTTAGAATAACGCAAAAAAATTAAAATTAAAAATTAAAATTTAGTTGACAAATGTACTAGTTTAAAGTAAAATTTAAATTGGTACATTTTACAACCCACGTAAGTTTGTCTTGGGAAAACAGACTTATTAAGGAAAGGAAATATTTATGACAACATTTATGGCTAATGCCGCAAACATTGAGCGTAAATGGTATGTTATTGATGCTAAAGGTAAAGCATTAGGAAGGGTAGCTTCAAAGGCTGCTGTTATGTTAAGAGGAAAGCATAAGGCAACTTACACCCCTCATGTTGATTGCGGAGATAACATAATCATTATTAACGCTAAAGAAGTAACGTTAACAGGAAACAAATTAGATCAGAAAATTTATTATAATCACAGTGGTTATACTGGTGGTTTAAGAGAAAGAACCGCTAGAAAAATGCGCGAGAATTATCCAGTAGAAATGGTAGAAAGAGCAGTTAAAGGTATGCTTCCGAAGGGAAGATTAGGTCGTCAAATGTATAAGAAATTATTCGTATACGAAGGCGCTGACCATAAGCACCAAGCTCAAAAACCAGAAAGTTTGGAAATTTAAGGAGGATATGTAAATGGCTAAAACATTCGTTGGAACAGGTCGTCGTAAACGTTCAATTGCACGTGTTAGAATGATCTCTGGTAAAGGAAAGATTACCATTAATGGTAGGGATGTAAACGAATACCTTCCTTTTAAAACTTTAGTTATGGATTTAACACAACCATTAGAAGCAACTAAAACTCGCGATAAATTTGATATTGATGTAACGGTAAACGGTGGTGGTTTCTCTGGTCAAACAGGAGCTATCCGTTTAGGAATTACAAGAGCATTATTGCAATATGATCAAAATACTGATCCATCTTCTGACTCTTCGTTTAGAAAAATTTTGAAAGCTGCTGGTTTTATAACTAGAGATGCTAGAATTAAAGAACGTAAGAAATATGGTCTTAAGAAAGCACGTCGTGCACCACAATTTAGTAAACGTTAATATTTACGTATTTCAATGTTTCAGAAAAGTTCGTATTTACGGACTTTTTTCCATGTTAGAAAATCTATTTATAAACAAAGCTAGTAGAGTTAATGATTAACTTTTGGTGAAATTCAAAAGTAAATTGTAGATTTACTTAAAAATGCAAAAGTGCAGGTT
>CAYOWI010000045.1:0-5953 GCA_964407685.1 uncultured Muribaculaceae bacterium | reverse complement strand
ATACTAAATTGTATAAATGTATCTTAAATGTCAATTTACTTTTGAAATTAAATTACATAATAATTATATCATATAGAATTATTAATTAAGTTAAAAATATGTTATAATTATAGTTAGGAGGTAAAGTAATGTTAAAGGAGTTTAAGAAGTTTATATCACGTGGAAACGTAGTTGATTTAGCTGTTGGTGTGATAATTGGTGGTGCTTTTGGTAAGATAGTCTCATCGCTTGTTAATGATATTTTAATGCCAATTATAGGGGTAATTATTGGAGGTGTTGATTTTAGTAACCTCGTATTAAAAGTGGGTAATGCTAAAATAGCATACGGTATGTTCATCCAAAACGTAATAGATTTTCTAATAATAGCCTTCTGCGTATTTATGTTTGTGAAAATTATTAATAAACTTTCTAATTTAACTAAAAAGGAAGAAGAACAAAAAGAAGAAAAAATTACCGAAACAGAATTAAGCGTATTAAAAGAAATCCGCGAAGAACTAAAAAAGAATTCTAAAAATAAAATAGTTACTAATAAAACAATAAAATCTAATATAAAAAAGAAAAAGGATTAAGCAATTTAAAGGCTTAATCCTTTTTTAGATCCTACCCCGGAGCCATAAATATAAATAAAAAAAACTAACTAGAAATAGTTAGTTACACACATAAGTGGTGGCTCCGGGCAGGATCGAACTGCCGACACCAGGATTTTCAGTCCTGTGCTCTACCGACTGAGCTACAGAGCCAAATTAAAAAAATGGCGGTTCCGACGAGATTTGAACCCGCGATCTTCTGCGTGACAGGCAGACGTGTTAACCCCTACACCACGGAACCGTACAAAACTTCTTCCAAAGCTCTTTAAGTATACTAAAAATAACCTATTATTGTCAAGTACCCTTTTCAACTTTTTTTATATTTTAATCTTATTTTGTTAATTTATATGACAAAATAAAACCTATAAACATTATTACTATTCCAATAAAAAGATTTGACGAAACATAAACTTCTGGAATCAAAGCGGGAATAGAACCTAATACAAACCCGATTATAATGCTATACGTTAGTCCATAATGTTTTTCAAGCAAATAATTTATAAGTTTTAAAAGGACTATTATTCCAGTAACTAATCCTATTATGAAAGGAATAAGTTTATTTAACTCCATTAACCCTACTGTTATTGGATGTGCCATAACCGATAAAACATACTCATACATTCCAATTATAATAAGTAAAAATGACCCACTAATACCTGGTATTACTTTTCCTACCGAGTATATAACACCTGCCAAAAAAAGATTAATAAAACTTAAAATACCTGAGGATGTATCAGCATCTAAATCTAACTCAAAAACTGTTTTAGAAAAAATCCATAAACTAAGTGATAAGACAAACGTAATTATCATCGCAACATAGTTTATTTTTTTATTTTTAGTTTTAACCTCTTTAAAAAGAAATGGTACACCACCTAATATAAGCCCAATAAAAGCAAATTTAGTTGCTACTTCATGCCTTTCATATAAAAACATAATAACGTTACTAAACCATACTGCGCCTATTAAAATTCCTGTTCCTAAAATAGCTAAAAAAGTAAAGTTTTTCTTAAAATCTTTAAAAAGATTAGTAAGTGCATTAATCATCTTATCATAAACACCCAATATAACCGTAACAACTGCTCCAGATACCCCGGGAGTTATCATGGCAGAACCGGCAAGTATTCCAACTAAAAACAAATAAATAAAAGACATATAATCACCTAAATAATTATATGCCTTTTTAAATCTACTATTCTATTGTTAATGTTTGAATTTCTGGTTGAATTTGAATAAATGTATTACCATCATTTACAACTAATTCTTTTCCTGTTGCTTTTACTTTATAAACAGTTTGAGCTGATCTAGAAGACTTTTCCCAGGTAATAGGAATAGCATAACCTTCTGATATATAATACCCTTCACCACTACCAATGTTTTTTAAATCTTGTCTACCACCAGCATAGCCATCATTTAAGGTGTAATTATAAACTTTATAAGTAATTATGTTTTTAGCAGTATACTGCATACCTGTAACATAATCTTTATGTTCTGTATTATTTTGGTATCTTTTATATACCTTATTTTCAGCATCATACCCATAGCTTGTTAAATGAGTTTTAGAATATGGAATTCTAACTGTGTTAGCAGGTATTGCTCCTTCGTAACTTGCTAAATCAAGTGATTTTGCTTGATAAGTCAATAACAAGTCTTTATCAGAAGTCGTTCTATATCCTTTTTTCTGTGCGGCTGCCTTTACTTTTTCCATCGTTGTATATGCTCTGTGTTCTCTTGCTATTTTTCTTAGGTTATTATCCCAAGTAAACGCACTTGAGTTATCAGCGTTTATGTTATTTATACCAAGTGATGAAATGTCACTTTGAGCCCTTGGACTCCATCCAATATGAGCATATATCGCATCGTTTTCTAAAACATAATCCAAATAATAATGTCTTGATGATCTAACTGATGCCACTCTTGCAGTATCCCTATCTTTAAATACAGCCATCATTCTAGTTATTCCGCCTTCTACTATCATTTCATATGTGATATAAGCATCTTGCAAGCCTGCTTGATATCCCCAAACGGCTTTATTATTATTTATCATAACCGCAATAGGCCTTGTTGTAGAACTTAAATCAACTATATTTATCTTTTCTTCTTCCTTTGTTATTTTTTTCTTTTTAGGAACTTTTTTTTCTACTTCTTCTTTTCCAGTTAATAGAAAATATGCAAGCACTCCAATTATTAATAAAAGTACTACTACCATTATAATTTTTGCTTTTTTGCTAAGCTTTCTTTTTCTTCGTTTTTCCTTCTTCATATTACTTCTCCTATCTTTATAATTTTATTATACTATCATTTATAATATTAAACAAGAGAGAAAAAAAATATCGTAAAAGACCTAAACTCAAAAATATTTAACGCTTGCTTTTAGTAATCATTTATGTTATTTTGAACAATCAATGTTATGTTTTTGTACATATTCTTTACCAGTTACTGAAGAAATTTTCTTTGGTTGGGATAGTTTACCATCTTTATAGGTTATTTCATATTCTTTTAATACATCTTTATTATAATTAGTAACGCAAGCTGTATAACTATCTTGTCCTAAATCCGAAACAACGTATTTAATAGTATTTCCATCTACTTTATATTGATAACACTCACTTGAATAGTTATTATCTGAACAATAATAATAGTAATTATCTCGTTCAAAATCATATATTATTTCACCTTTTTTATTTACTAATAATAAAATGTTAAGTTCACTATTAAGTTCTATAATTGCAGCATCTTCAATTGGTGTTACACTAATAATTTTATTTGTAGGATACTTATTAGAATCAATCTTATTTCCATACACATAAACTTCAATAGCATTTTCAATAAAACCATCATTTCCTATACTTTTAGTGGTTATTTGCGATTTATCAAAAGTATCATCTTTTGTTGTTGTAACTGTTTCTTTGGTTGTAGTAATTTTTTTCTTATCGTTTTTTTCCTGTTTGTTATTGATTTCTTCATGATCTTTTATAAAATAACCAACCGCTACTGCTAAACCTATTACTATTAACAATCCTAGTAATTTAAAAATTCTTCTTATTATGATAGTTTTATTTGATGGTCTACCAACATCATTTTTTAATACTCCCATTTTACTCTCCTTTTTATTTTAATTACAACTATATAATAACACATTGCACCTTTTTATCATAAACAAAGATATCTTTGTTTACACATATTTAAAAATATGTGTAGGTATAAAAAAACTACTTAGAACAACCTAAATAGTATTTTTATTTATACAATCACACGCAATTATTGCACTAGTAAAAGCCCATGATAAATTATATCCACCGCATTTACCATCAACGTCCAAAACTTCTCCTACTGCATATAATCCTTTGCATTTTTTTGACTCTAAATTATCAGTAAATTCTTCTAATGATGCTCCTCCGCTAGTTACTTGTGATACATCAAAATCACCCGTTCCAATTATGTCAAAATACATATTTTTTAGTATAAAACAAACTTTAATTAATTCATCATTAGATAAATCATAAATTCTTTTTCCATTTAGTTTCAAATCTTTAGAAATTACTTTTGCTAATTTATTGTTAATAATACATGATAAAGCTTCTTCTAAATTATAATCATAAAATTTTTTTATGTAATCTTTTAATTCAAATTCACTATAATCTGGTACTAAATTAATAATTATTTTTATTTTTTTATTATTATTTAAATACTTATTAACACTCCTTGATAGATTAAATACACATATACCAGATAAAGCATCTTTAGTAAACTGTATTTGTCCTTCTTCTGATTCTAAAATTTTACCATCTACGCTTAAGTTAACAATTCCGTTAACTCTTACGCCATCTAATTCTTTAATGTATTTATAATTTGTTTTAAGACTAGTTAAAGATGGATATAACTTAGTTATACTATGACCAAATGATTTTAGAATTTCGTATCCCATGCCCGTTGAACCTGTTTTTGGATAGGTTTTTCCACCCGTTGCAATAACAAGTTTTTTTGCTTTATAATAATTATTTATTACAAAGAAGTTTTCTTTTTTTACTACATCATTAACATTATAATTATATTTTATTTGAACGTTTTCTTTATCTAAATATCTTTCAAATGATTTACATACTGTTAATGCCTGATTAGAATAAGGATATAATCTGGTACTTGAACTTTCCTTTTTTAGTAAAATACCAAAGTGATTTAGATAGTAATAATAATTTTCTAAATCATCATCACTAAACAAAACATTTAAAAAATCATAATCATTTGTTTCTAAGATGTTTTTAAATCTTTCTATATTAGAACTGCTATTATAGTTATTTATACTACTTTGGGTATTTCCTAAATTACATCTACCATTTCCCGTTATTAAAATCTTCTTACCTAACTTTTCATTTTTCTCTAATAATAAAACTTTTAGACTAGGATTTTTATACTTTAAAGTAAGTGCTAGAAAACATCCTGATGCTCCTGCTCCTACTATAATTACATCGTACATATCAAAATCACCTCATGTATTTAATATATCAAGAAAAACTAGTTTTAGCTAGTCTTCTACCAAATAAAACTCGGTATGTGGCTGACCGCATATTGGACAGATAAAATCCTCAGGAACACTTTCTCCTTCATAAACATAACCACATATCTTACATTTCCATTTTTTAGTTTTTGTACCATTTTCTTGTTTTACTTCTTTTTCTTCTTCGTAGGTAGGAGCATTTTTAGGTGATGTTCCTTTTAGTTTTTCATGATAATATTTATAAGTCATAGGATTATCATTTGTGTAGTCATTCGCCTCTATAACTTCGCCTAAAAACACAGTATGGGTTTCGGTTTCCATCATATCTATTACTTTACAAATCATTTTTCCACATGAGTCAGATATTACTGGAATACCATCTATTTCTTCATAACCTACGTTTTCAAATTTATCAGTGTCCTTACTTGATTTGAATCCAAACTCTCCTATTATTTTAGAATCAGAATTTTCTTTTAAGATCGATAATCCAAGTTTTTTAGTTTCCTTAATTACTTTATTAGTATAATTATCGTGGTTTATACTAACTGCTATAGTAGGATTATTAGATGTTACTTGCATCGCGCTATTTGCAATACAACCTACTTTTTTATCACCAATAATGCTTGTTACAACGTATACTCCGTATGATAAATTTCTTAAAACTTTTTTATCCATAATTAGCTCCTTGCTGCTCCATCAACTGATAAAATCTCGCCTGTTACGTAACTTGCCATATCACTTGCTAGAAATAAGAATGCATTTGCGATATCTTCAGGCTCCCCTATCCTTCCAAGTGGGATAGTAGCGATTACCCCCTTAATCTTTTCTTCTGGAACTTTTTTCATCATATCAGTCATAGTAACTCCAGGTG
>CAYOWI010000044.1:0-6391 GCA_964407685.1 uncultured Muribaculaceae bacterium | reverse complement strand
CAAAAAAGAACCCCAACCCTTATAAATAAAGGGTTGGGGTTTAATTTTAAAATATAATAACATAAATAATATCTAAACGGAATTTGTTTATGTTGGTAATAAAAGTTTTTGTCCGATTGATAACAGATTAGAAGATAAGTTATTTAATTTTTTAATGTTATCAACGGTAGTGTTATACTTATTTGCGATCAACCACAAACTATCTCCTTTTTGCACAGTGTAAGTTGTAAAATTAGAAGTGCTTGGTATTATAAGCATTTGTCCAATAGATAAATTATTTGAACTTAAATTATTAGTACTTTTTATTTTTTCAACAGTAGTATCATATTTATTAGCAATAAGCCATAGGCTATCTCCTTTTTTAACTACGTAAGTAATCTCATTTTGACTTGGAACGTTGGTGCTAGGTATAACAAGTATTTGTCCAATAGATAGATTATTAGTATTTAGATTGTTGGCTTTTTTTAATTTATCCACAGTAGTACCATATTTATTTGCGATTAGCCACAAACTATCTCCTTTTTGCACAGTATAAACATTTTTGTTTGGGGTAGTGGATTCATTATTTGTATTATCATTATTAGAAGTAGGGAGTTTTAATAACTGACCTATTTGTAAGGTATTAGAGGATAGGTTATTTAAGGTTTTAATTTCACTTACCGTTATATTATTTTTGCTTGCAATTGACCATAGGCTATCTCCTTTTTTAACTACGTAGTATTCTTCTAAATTAGAGGGTGTATAAGTAACACCTGCAAAATCTGTGATAGATTTTACAACGGCTTCCCCTAATTTCTCATAATTATTTTTTAAAAAGTTTGCATCACTAGCATTTCCTACATAACCATAATCTATAGCAATAGTTTGGTTATTAGCTGTATTTCTTATTAAATAATCACTATCTAACGCGGTGCTATCGCTATCTCTTAGCTGATAATATTTTAAAACTGTTTGCCCTGCACTTTCTAAATTTCCCGCGATACTAGAAGCTAGTCTGCTATTACTTCTTAGTGGATACATTATCTCTGCACCATTACTACTTCCAGTGTTTAACCTATTAGATATAACTATTACGTTATTACCTGTTCCGTATTTATTTTTTATAATATTAACCCTTTGATCATCACTTAGCGTTTCATCTCCGCTTCTAACTAAAAAGTTTTCTATACCCAAACTATTTAATCTATCATTTATATATTTAGAAATTAAAAGTGTATAATCTTTTTCTATTAAACCATTTCCGGTTGCTCCATTATCTATTCCTCCGGCCGCTGCGTCAATTGCAACTTTATAAGCCATAAAATCATCCTTTCCTAAAATAATTTTATGTAAATAAATTTAATTTAAAACAAATATACATTAATAAGGAGGTAATGATATGTTACTAATTATTGCGCCAGAGGATAAATATGTTAATAATCTGGTGAGTAAGTTTGACTATACTAAAAAGCAAGCTATAAATGGGGTGAACCTTTATAATTGCGTTTATAAAGAACATCAATTCTTAATTGCTACTACTGGTTATGGTAAAGTAAATATAATAAATGCTTTAAGATACTTATGTGATAATTATGATATTAAAGTAATTGTTCAAATGGGGACAGCAGGTAGTATATCTGATGCAAATGATATATTTAGTGCAGTAATTTTTGGTGGCGCTCTTCAGTATGATGTGGATTTTTCACCAAACGGATATTCCCCGGGTGTTATTCCAAATGAAATTAAGGGAATTTACCCTACTAACGAAGACTTAAGAGAATGTATGGAAACGTCTTGCTCTATTTGTGGAGTTAATTATACAAATGATTTAATTGCATCTGGTGATATGTTTGTTTGTAATAATGGACTTTCTAACAGTATTAGAAGGGAGTATAACGCAGGGGCAGTCGATGTTGAAAGTGGCGTTGTAGGACAATTTGCCCATCAAAATAAAATTCCGTATGTAGGGGTTAAAGTTATTTCTAATTTTGCCTATAATAACGCTGTTAGACAATATAATCTTTATGAAGAAGAAGCAATTTTATCTTCGGAGAAAATAACTGGTAAGTTTATAAAAAATTATTATGATTAGTATAAGTACTTGATTTATTAGTATAATAATATTGGTGATAGTATGAAAAAAATAAATTGGAAGAGATTAATTATAATAACGATAATAACTTTTATAGTTGGTAGTTTCTTTAGCTGGTTTACGATGAATAACATGGATACCTTTAAAGAACTTACAAAACCAATTAATGTGCCAGGAATATTATTTCCGATTGTTTGGAGTATTTTATATCTACTTATGAGTATTTCATGCTATATAGTAAGTGAATCAGGTGATAAAGATAAAAATAAAGCTCTTATTTGGTACGGTGTTCAGCTTATCATTAACTCTCTTTGGAGTTTGATATTCTTTGGATTTGGTGCATATTTATTTGCTTTTATATGGATTATTTTACTTTTAATAATGGTAATTATTATGGTATATAAATTTTATAAAATAGATAAACGTGCAGCTTATTTAAATATTCCTTACATATTATGGATTATATTTGCAGCTTACCTAAACTTTGGTATATGGCTTTTAAACAAATAGATAATTATCTATTTGTTTATTTTTTTATTAAGAATTATTAAAAGTTGTTCAATTTTATCTGTTTTATTGTATAATATAGCATTAAAGAGGGTGGTTGTATTGGCATACATAGAATTTAAAAACGTAAATAAGATATATAACATGGGTGAAGTAGAAATAAAGGCACTTAATAAAACTTCATTTGAGATAGAAAAAGGAGAGCTTGTTGTAATACTTGGTCCTTCTGGAGCGGGTAAAACAACGTGTCTTAACATATTAGGTGGAATGGATTCTGCAACTAGTGGTACCGTTATGGTAGATAATAAAGATATAACTAATTACAATGATAAAGATTTAATAATGTATCGTAGAAATGACATTGGTTTCGTATTTCAATTTTATAATTTAGTTCAAAACTTAACAGCATTAGAAAATGTAGAACTTGCGGTTCAACTATGTAAGGATCATTTAAATCCTAAAACAATTTTAAATAAAGTGGGGTTATCAAAAAGGATGGATAACTTTCCATCACAATTATCAGGAGGAGAGCAGCAACGTGTTGCGATAGCAAGAGCAATTGCTAAAAATCCAAAACTTCTTTTGTGTGATGAGCCAACTGGAGCATTAGATTATAAAACTGGTAAACAAATATTAAAATTGCTAGAAGAAACCGCAAGAAAAGAAAAAATGACCGTTATAATAATTACTCATAACGCAGCGATTGCACCGATGGCAGATAAAGTAATAAGATTTAAAAACGGTAGTGTAGAAGACGTAACAATAAACAAAAAGCCTAAAAGTATAGAGAAAATAGAGTGGTAATATGAAGAAGAATAGAATTAATACTACTAGCGTTAGGGAAATAAAAAGTTCGTTTAAAAGATTTTTATCTCTTCTTGTTATGAGTATGTTAGGTGTTGGTGTTTTTGTTGGAATAAAGATGGCTTCACCAGACATGATGGCTTCACTTGATAAATATTATGATGATAATAACGTATACGATATAAAAGTAATTTCTACACTTGGTTTGATTAGTGATGACGTTAACCAAATAAAAAATTTAAAAAGAGTAAAAAACGTATATCCATCTTACTCTAAGGATGTTTTAGTAAACATAAATAATAGTGAATTTGTTATTAAAGTTATGTCAGTTACTGCTGACGTTAACCAAATAGACTTAAAAAATGGAAGAATGCCTAAAAACAATAATGAAATCGTAGTAGAAGAGGCAATGCTTAAAAATGAAAATATAAAATTGGGAGATACTATAAAATTAAATGATAAAGATACGTTTAAAGAAACAAAATTAACAGTTGTTGGAACGGTTAAAAGCCCGCTTTATATAACAAGTTCTACTGGAAGTATGGGTAGGGGAAATACCAACTTAGGTACAGGTAAGATAAACTATTACACATATGTTCCTAGCGATAATTTTAATACTGATTATTACACTGAAATATATGTTACCTTAGATAATGCTAAAAATAAGGTTACTAATAGTAAAGAATATAATAAATTAGTAGATAACACTTTAGATGAAATAGATAAAATAAAAAAAGATAGAGAAAATGCTAGGTATGAAGAAATTTATAATAAAATTAATGATGAAATAGTTAAACAAGAAAACGAAGGACAAGCTAAGTTAAACGTCGCAAAGGTAAGTTTAGATAATGCGAATAGTAAGCTTGCCTCTGGTAAAAAAGAATTAGATTCCTCTAAAGTTAAATTAGATGAAGGGATTGTTAGACTAAATGATACAAAGAAAAGATTAGATAGTGCAAGAAATACCTTAGATGCTACTAAGTTAACCTTAGAAACTGCTAAATTAGAAATATTAAATGGTGAAAATGAAATTAATAATGAATTAAATAATTATGGAATAACATTAGATGATATATATAATGTTAAAGAAACTTTAGAAAACGTTAATAAAGATGATTTAATAAGTAAAATTCCAGAAGATACTCCAAATTATGAAACAATAATAAATATTATAAATCAGTTAGATATTAAGTCTTTAGAAAATCAAATAAAAGACTTAATTAATAATAAAGACGTGGTTGATAATATAATTAATAATATTCCAGAAGATACTCCGAATTATGATGAGATAGTAAAGGTACTTGGATTTTATAAAGATAATCAGGATAAAGTTATAGAGCTTATAGATTCTTTAGAAAAACTTGATGATGCTAAGACGAAATATGATGAAGGATTAGCGTTATATAACGAAGGTGAAAAAGAATATAATGATGGATATGCTACTTATCTTAATTATTATAATGAATATCAAAATGGTTTAAGTTTATATAATAATGGACTTAGAACTTATAATAGTAACCTAAATTTATATAATTCTAAAATTACTGAATATTATGAAAGCAAAAACATGTTTGATTTAAAGATAATAGAAACTAAAAAGAAATTAGATGAAATACCTAAGTGCACTTGGTATACATATTCAAGGATAGATGATACTGGATATTCTAGTTTTATTGATGATGGGAAAAGCGTGTCTAACTTGTCAAAGATATTTCCTACCATATTCTTTGTGGTTGCTATATTAATAAGTTTAATATCAATGTCTAGAATGGTAGAAGATGACAGATGTCTAATAGGAACCCTTAAGTCACTTGGCTTTAGTAATAAGCATATAAGAAAAAAATACTTGTTATATTCTGGAATAGCAACTTTATCTGGTGGAATAATTGGTGCAGCACTTGGCTTTTTCTTACTTACAAGATACATTTGGAACATATATAAGATTTTGTTTAATGTACCGGTGTTTAAATATGATTTTAATCCAACAAATACTATAATAGGTATTACAATAGCAGTGGTATGTATTTGTGGAACTACTTTACTTACGATTAGAAAAGTAGTAAAAGAAAAACCATCAGATCTTATGAGACCAAAGGCTCCTTCTAACGGGAAAAGAGTTATTTTAGAACATATTCCATTTATTTGGGAACGTATTAATTTTTCAAATAAAATAACAATTAGAAATTTATTTAGGTACAAAAAAAGAGTTTTAATGACCATTGTTGGAATTTTAGGTTGTACCGCTTTGATGTTAGCAGGTTTTGGAATTCGTGATTCAATTGTTAGAATACCTGAAAAACAATATAAAGACGTATTTAACTTTGATGAAATGATTTATGTAACTAATCAAAATAACGAAGAGTTTGATGTTGTTTTTAATAATAAACATATTAAAAATAGTGTTTATACAAATATGGATACTAGCATGATGGCTGGTGGTTATAGCGTTAATACTTTTGTTCCTTATGACGGAAACGAACTTGAACAAATTTTGAATTTAAGAGATTTAAAAACTGGCAAGAAACTAAAGTTAAAAGATGACGAAGTAATAATATCTGATAAGTTAGCACAGCTTGTTAATAAAAAAGAAAAAGATAAGATAACTCTTAAATCAGCAGATGGAAAAACTTATACATTTGTGATTTCTGCTGTATGTGAAAATTACGTTGGACATTATGTGTTTATGAATAAAAATACTTATGAAAAAAATATAGGTGATTATAAAACTAATATTGTATATCTAAAAATAGATGATTTAAAAAATGAAAAGCAATTATCCACAGCATTATTAAAAAACGATAATATAATGGGGGTTATTTCAGTTGATGCAACCATAAGTAGTGTTGATGATATGCTAAAATCACTTAATAGTGTTGTTGCAATATTAATTGTTTTATCTGGTGCTTTATCATTTGTTGTTTTATATAATTTGTCTTACATAAACATAAGTGAAAGAAAAAGAGAAATAGCGACTCTTAAAGTACTTGGATTTACTGATAAAGAAGTTGA
>CAYOWI010000043.1:0-6403 GCA_964407685.1 uncultured Muribaculaceae bacterium | reverse complement strand
GGAAAAACAACTACTTGTTATCTTATATATCAAATGCTTAATTATATAGGAGTTAAAACTGCCTATATTGGGACTATTGGTTTTTATATTGATGGTTTAGTTAAAGAGTTAGATAATACTACACCAAGTATTGATGTTCTATATAATTTGATATTAGATGCTAAAGAAAGTGGATGTAAAGTAGTGGTTATGGAGGCTTCTAGTCATGCACTAAAACAAGAAAGATTATATGGTTTGTTATTTGACGCAGTAGGGGTAACTAACATAACACAAGATCATTTAGATTATCATAAAAGTATGGTTGATTATATAAAAAGTAAAAAGAAAATCATAAATATGTTAAAAAATAAAAAGATATGTGTATTAAATAAAAAAGATAATTACTATAAAAAATTTAAATATAAAAATAATAATAATTATATAATTGGTAAGGATATAAAAATAAAAAAAGTTAAATCTAACATAGAGGATACTATTATACGTATTAAGGATACGAAAAATATCAAAATAAATTTATCTTTAGTTGGGGATTTTAATATATATAATTATTTGATGGCATATAAGATCATAAAAGAACTTGATTTTGATATTAATCCCATTATTAATAGTTCATTACTTCTTGCTGAACCACCAGGGAGAATGCAGAAAATAACGTATGGTAATAATGCTATATTTATTGATTATGCACATACTCCAGATGCCGTTAAAAACGTACTTAAAACGGTTAAAAAAATAAAAAACAATGGCATAATAACAATAATCGGTTGTGGTGGGGATAGGGATAAAACAAAAAGACCTATAATGGCAAAAGTGGCATGTAAGAATTCGGCTTATGTCATATTTACTAATGACAATCCTAGATTGGAAGACGAAAAAAAAATAATGAAAGATATACTAAATGGTGCAACAGGTAATTATGAGGTTATATATGATAGACAAAACGCAATAAAAAAAGGTATTGAACTTTTAAAAGAAAACATGATATTGATGATTTTAGGAAAAGGACATGAGGATTATCAAATAATTGGTAAAGAAAAAATATATTTTTCTGATTATGAAGTGGTAAAGAATATAATTAAATAAAAAAATTTTAATAAGTTTAATGATTTTGGTATAATGTGTGTAAAGAATATAAAAGGGATAAGAATTTGTCGGAGGTTTTTATGTCTAAGTGGGATAGGTAATATTTAGAATTATGCAAAAGAATATTACAAGAGGGTAAGGAAGTAGAAAACAGAACCGGAATTAACACCATAAAGGTGCCATCACATCACTTTCATTTTTTTTAGTGAAAATGAAATGGAAAATTTTGAAGTTATTAATATTGTAGTAAAACCAAGTTCTATAGAAAGGCTTCATAGAAATTCAAAATATTTATCAAATATAAATTTAGATATACATAAGAAAAATGAATTAGATAAATTTATACATAGGTATGATCATTTAAAAAATCCAATAACAGTTTTAAATGATTATGATAATATAGATGAAAAAAATTGATGCTATTATAGATGAAATCAAAGATAAACTATTATTAGAATTTATAGATAATGGATCAGTAAAAAAATTCGTTAGAAAAACTAAAAAAGACCAATAATGGTCTTTTTAATAATCATTTAAATCTACGTTTTCTTTTTCTAAAAATTCTTTAAATTGCGTTTTAAATACTTCTGATTCTTTTTTTACAACATCAGAATATACACTTTGACAATTCATTATTGCTTTATAAAAATGTTTGAATGTAACATACTCGCTATTATCAAATTTAGCATAACTAAAAGCTTTTGATAAAAGAGCAAGTGTATTATCTGGATATCTAGAACCTAGTTCATAAATCCTTTTATATTCACTTGTCATATTAACTAAAAACTTCATTATGTTTTCTATTACAAAACTTGAGTAGGCTAATTTTACACCAGTTTTCTTTTCAATTCTAGGATATGAACCCATAAGTATTTTAACAGTTGTTTCTGCGTCAGGTTCTGCAACATCGATTTTTTCAAAACGTCTTAAAAAAGCTTTGTCTCTTATTAAATACTGGTTATATTCATCTAAAGTAGTTGCTCCAATGACTTTTATATCACCCCTTGATAAGGCGGGTTTCATTGCGTTTAAGAAGTCAACGCCACTGTTTCTTGATTCAATAACTAGCGTGTGAATTTCATCAATAAATAAAATTGTATTGGTAGCCTTTTCTACTTCTTTTAATAAAACGTTAATTCTAAGTTCTTCTATGCCATCATCCGTTATATATTTTCCAAGAAGCTGTGATGTGTTAACCTTTATTATGTCATAATCCTTAATTGCGTTTGGAACATCTCCCGTTTGGATTTTATATGCAATACCTTCAACGATAGCTGTTTTACCGATACCAGCTTTACCAACTAATATTGCAGATTTATCTGGTGTTAAAATAGTAAGAATAGTTTTTTCTATTTCGTTATCCCTTGCTATTGCTGGGTTAGTAACGTACGTTTTAATACTTAAGTTCTCACCATAAGATTCTAGTACACTTTTCTTTTTACTAATGCTATTTTGATTATCGTTTTTATCTATTTTTTCTTCATCGTTAAAAGAAAGTGTCTCTTCTTCTATAATATCGAACATTTCATCCATTAAAATACCTTCTTTCATATTCTTTAAATATTATATCAGAAAAAATAATGTTTTACTAATAATACAATTAAAAAAATAATATTTGTGATTTTGGTTTACTATTTTTACCTTTTTTGTTATAGTAACTACAAGCAAGGAGATGTTAATGTGAAAATATTAAAAGATGATGTTGGAAAAGAATATTATACATTTGGTCTTATTAAACCAGATGGTATGGAACATATGGAAGAAATAATTAAAATGATTCAAGCTAAAGGCTTAAAATTTGTTCATTGGAATTACATTAAATTTACAGGAGAATTAATAGATGAACACTATTCTCATGTAAAAGAAAAATTTCCGGAAGATTATAAGAAATTATATAACTTCATGAAAGATAAAGAGATTTTAGCATTTATTTTATATGACGAAGAAGGAAACGCCGTTAAAAACTACAGAAATGTTTTAGGAGTGACAAAATCATGGGAAGCTTCACCTGATACGATTAGGGGAAGATTTGGAGATAAAAAAAAGATATATAAAAACGTCGCACATGGTTCTGGAAATATAAAAGAGGCGCAAGAAGAAGCTATAAGATTTTTTAAGCAAGAATTATTTGATGTATTTGATAATATAACTTGGCTAAAAGTATATGAAATCTCTTTGGGTATTGCTTGTAATGATGAAAAATATAATTACATTAATGAACAAATATTAGATTTAATTGTTAAATCTAATAGTGATGATTATTGTAAAAAGATGGAAAAATAATGCAACAGTATTTTGCTAAGAATAAAAATCTGGAATTAGAAAATAGTGATTATCATCACATTAAAAACGTAATGAGAATGAAAACTGGTGATGTTATTAAGATTGTGTATGATAATACGGTATATGAATGCAAGCTTACCTTTGTTTCTGATAAGTCTTCTTTTGAGATATTATCTAAAAAACAAATAGAAAATCATGATATTAAAATAGATGTTGCTTTTTCTTTAATAAAAGAGCAAAAACTCGACTTTTTATTACAAAAAGCAACAGAAATAGGGGTAAATGATTTTTTTGCGCTTAATGCAAAACGAAGTGTAGTTAAAATAGATTTTAAAAAAGAAGCTTTAAAAATAGAAAGATGGAATCGTATTTGTAAAGAGGCGGCAGAGCAATCATTTAGAAGTTTTGTACCAACCATTAAAGGCATTTTAAATATAGATGAGCTAATAAAACAAGACTATGATTTGAAATTATTTTGCTCACTTAGCAAAAATACAGAAAATATAAAAAAAGTGCTTCAAAAAAACAAGAAGTGTGTTAAAATATTACTAGTCGTTGGTCCTGAAGGTGGCTTTGATCCTGCCGAAGAAGAGTTTTTATTAGAAAATGGTTTTATAAGTGTTTCTTTAGGGAAAAATGTTTTAAGATCAGAAACAGCTCCAGTTGTAGCATTATCAATGATTAATTATGAATTCATGAGGTGAGTAGTATGAAAAATTTGTTTGCGACAGCGTCTTATTCCTTTAATAATTTTTATAATAGTTTAAATACGCGTGGGCAAATGATTTTTTCAGTGATAATGTTTTTGATTGGCATTTTATGTATCTTACTTTTAGTGACGTATGTGATTCAAGGACTTCAAAATAAAGCAAAAATTAATAAGTTAAAAAAAGAAACCAAAAAAGTAAATGAAAAAATAATAGAAAAAGCGGATGAAACATCAAAAGAACCGTTATATAATAACGAAAAAACAGAAATAGAAGACATAGCAAGTGCTATTTCTGATGCTTTGATGGAAGAATCTCCAATTTCTCTTACTAACTTTGAAGAAGATCAAGAAAGAACAGCAATAATTTCAATTGATGAATTAATGCAAAAAGCAAAGGAATTAGAGCTTATTGATGACGAAGAAAGTGAAGGAGTTAATTATTTAGAAAAGTATAACCTTGAACCATCTGAAGTGGAAGAATTAATTCCTTTAAAGGAAAATAAAAACGAGGTAAAAGCTTTTCGGGTTTCACAGGTAATATCTCCAATATATGGAGTAAAAAAAGAAGTTATTAATAACGATAATAAATAATAAAAGCTTAAATGTTTAAGCTTTTTATTTTTAGAGGTGATAATGTTGAAGGTTGCAATTTATACTTTGGGGTGTAAAGTTAATACTTATGAAAGTGAATATGCTTTAAATGAATTTGTAAAAAGGGGATATCGTATAACAAATTGGGAAGATGATACGGCTGATATTTACTTGATAAATACTTGCACGGTTACTAATACAAGTGATCAAAAATCAAGAAAAATGATAAGGCAAGCTAAAAAGAAAAATCCTAAAGCCGTGGTTGCAGCAATGGGGTGTTTTACTCAAATTAGAGATAATGATAATGAGATAATGGACTATGTAGACGTAGTAATTGGAAATGCTGATAAAAGTAAAATAGTTGATTTAATTGAAGAATATATAAAAACCAAAAAGAAGATATTAAATATAAAAAGTATTATGACTTCCGATTTTGAGGATATGAGCTTAAATGTTTTTAAAACTAGAACGAGGGCGTTAGTTAAAATAGAAGATGGATGTGAAAACTTTTGTTCATATTGCATAATTCCTTACGTAAGAGGAAAAGTAAGAAGTAAAAAACCAGAAAAAGTAATTGAGGAAGTTAAATCTTTGGTAAGAAATGGTTATAAGGAAATTGTTTTAACCGGTATTCACACCGGTCATTATGGTGCTGATTTAAATAACTATGACTTTAGCGATTTATTAATTGATTTAGATAAAATAGATGGATTAGAACGCATTAGAATATCTTCTATTGAGATAGTAGAATTAAATGATAAGTTTTTAGAAGTTTTAAAAAAATCTAATAAAATAGTAAATCATATTCACATTCCTCTTCAAGCGGGAAGTAATCATGTTTTAAAGTTAATGAATAGACGTTATGATAAATCATTTTATTTAGATAGAATAAATAAAATAAGAAAAATAAGACCATTTATTGCTATTACAACGGATGTTATTGTTGGTTTTCCAGGTGAAAGTGAAGAGGATTTTGATGAAACAGTAAACTTTATACGTGAAATAAATTTTGCCGGTGGTCATGTTTTCCCTTTCTCAGCAAGAAATAAAACACCTGCTGCTAAAATGATTGGTCAATTAACCAAGATAGAAAAACATCAAAGATGTAAAAAATTAATATCAGTTTTTGATGAATTAGAAGAAAAATATTATAAAAAACATGTTGGAAAAGAACTTACCATAATACCCGAGACTTACTTTGAGGGTTATTTGACTGGCCATACTGATAATTATTTGAAAGTTAAAATTAAAGGATGTAAAGATATGGTTGGAAAAAACATAAATGTAAGGATAGAAGAATATAAATGTAAAATTTTATTTGGTATAATCATTTGAACGTTATCTTGATTGATAAAACAAATTATTAGAAATAATTATTTTGTTAGATACTATTGTTATTTTAAATTTTACTTTAGCTTATCATATTTTATTAAATAATATAGTAAAGAGATTAATCAATTTATTTCAAGCAACTAACCATACTGAAGAAGAAATAAAAGAATTTTTCAATATTATTTCAAAAAATTATTATATGAAAAATTATGTTCAAAAAAAATCTTTATATAATTATACCGATGATACGGAGGAAAAAGAAAAAAAATCAAATAAATATAATTATTAAAAAATGCTATATTTTAAGTCTAAATATGGTATTTTTTATTTCGACAAAATTTATAAAAATATCTATATAATAAATGACCCGAAAGGAAACGTATATGGATTATTACAAAGAGATAA
>CAYOWI010000042.1:0-6577 GCA_964407685.1 uncultured Muribaculaceae bacterium | reverse complement strand
TATAATTAAAATCAGGTGAGCTATATGATTAATTTTATAATTTGTGAAGATAATAAGCATGTTAGAGAAATAAACGAAAGTATCATATCTAAAATAGCCATGCCTCATGATTTTAATTATGCTATCCATTCTTTTGATAAATACAATATAAAACTTAAAAATTTAATAAATACACCATCTGATGTTAAAGTTTACATTTTGGATTTAGAACTTCCGAATAAGTCTGGAATAGATATAGCTCGTGAGATAAGGAAGGTTGATTGGGATAGTATTATAATAATTCTTACATCTCACGATGAATTAGAATTAAAATTACTTAAGGAAAAACTATTAATATTTGATTTTATATCCAAGTTCGATAATTATGAAAAACGGCTAAGTGATACTATAAACATGATAATTCAAAAGGTTGATAATAAAAAGATTATTAGCTTTAAATGCAATAAAGAATTACATCATATTAAAATAGATAATATTTTATATGTTAATAAGGATAATTTTACCGATAAGACAAGAATAGTTACCAATGATAACGAGTATCTTATAAGAGACAGTTTAGTTAACGTAGTAGAGCGTTTGGATTCTAGGTTTACTCAAACCCACCGTGCTTGTTACATTAATTTAGATAAAGTAAAAACCGTTGATTTTAAGAATAGTATAATATATTTTAATGATGGTAACAGCACGGATTATTTATCAAGAAATTATAAAAAGGGATTGAGGAATTTATTATGAGTTTAGAGAGTTTAATAGTTAGTTTTATTGAAGCGTTTATTCAAGCATTAGCTACTACAGTTGTTATTTTCAAACAAATAAAGTCTAAACAAAGTATCGATAAATTTAAGTTTTTAATATTAACTTGGTTGTACGGAATTTTGACATTCTTTTTCATTGCAAATCAACTGAGAATGGTTTTATTTATAGTTATAATTTCGTTAATTATGTATTTTGCATTACAAATTAGGGATAAAAAGGTAATTTTATATGCTTTTAATATGGTAATAATCATGTCAGTGGCGGAGATATTTTCGACATTAATATTAGTATTACTTGGTATTAATTCTACGGAAATAGTAAATGATTTAAAGTTTAATTTAATTGCAAATCTTTTAATCTCCATTTTAACTATAATTATTATTCAATTGCCAATTGTTAAAAATATATTAGTAAAAGTTATAAAATTATTTAATAAAAAACCAAATTTAATTAATTATTTATATGTATTTTTACTGATTTTATATTTAATTGTTTCTAAAAATGGATTAGAGTTAATTTTAAAATCAAATTATTATGTTAATATCTTATTTGTAGTGGGTATTGTTATAATTTTTGGAATAATAATTAGAAATGAAGGTAAATATGATCAGCTAAAGGAAGAAAATAAACAAATGTATAACCACGTTACTAAGTATGAGAAAATAATAACCGAGCAAGGTAAAGCTAATCATGAATTTAAAAATCAACTTATGGTTATTCGTGGTTATGCCCAAATGAAATCCGATAAATTACTGGAGTATATTGATTCGATAACAGCAGATGCTAATAAAACACATAGTAGTTATTTAATTAGTCAGTTAAATAAATTCCCAGAGGGTGGTATTAAGGGTTTGCTATATTATAAGTTATCAATAATGGATGATGAAAAAATAAAATACGAGTTAGATGTAGAAACTGGTGTTAAAACTAAGCTCAATTGCCTTTCAATAAATATGTATAAAAATATTACAAGAATATTAGGGGTATTACTTGATAATGCTATAGATGCTAGTAAAAAAAGTAAGAAAAAACAAATTATTATTTCGGTTGCGAAAGAAAAATCAAAAGTAATATTTACAATATCTAATACGTTTAAAGGAAAGCTGGATTTAGACAAAATAGGAACAGGTTATACTAGCAAAGGAATGGGCCATGGATATGGTTTAAGGTTGGTAAATGATATATTAAAAGAAACAAACTCATTTGAAATTAAAAATAGCCTTGATAATGATTACTTTGTTTCAACGCTTAAAATAAAAATTAATAAAAAAAAGAAGAAAACTAATATAAACAAAAAGTCAGAAATTTCAAAATGAAAAATCTGACTTTTTTTAAAATATACTATTTTTCTATCATTGATCTTGGCATAGAAGGTTCATCTACCCAAATAAATAAACATCCACTTGTTGCTGTAGCGGCAACTAAAGCACCTAAAGCTGATACTATTGAAACTAATACTGCTTTCATTATATTTCCTCCTTTACTTAAATTTATTTAACCACCCAAACTTAAGCGCTTAAACCATAATTAATATAATTTTTATAAGGCATTTTAAATGCCTTATAAGTTATTGGTAATATAAGAATACATTCTATTATTAAACCAATTATCAAACTGTTAATTATTAGATTATTCTTGATAAGCATTGTTATAATGAAATAAATTAGAACCGTAATGATTGATAGAATTTTAAATTTAATCCTTTTTTTCTTTTTTATTAGTGGCCTTTTGATTGTATCCGCAGGAGAATAAATTGATATTATTATTAATACTATTGTATATAAAATGTAACAAACTATATTTGGTATTATAACTATTTTGCATAGATATGCACCGGTAAGAAATAAAAAGCTTGAAAAGATTAAGCAAATCGTGCTTTTATTAGCATGCATGCCAAACGCAAATAATCTTATAAAATTAAATGCTATTAAAAGTACTATTAATTCTTTTAATATACCTAAAATTAAAGCTAATAAAGATATTATAATTGTTTTTGTAATAGTAAGGTATATTCCCTCTATCCCATACATTATTTCTTCTATTTTTTCTCTTGAATAATTTGGATATTGTTTTTCAATATCTTTTTTTATTTTTGTTAGAAAACGCTTTTTCATACTGCCTCCGTTTTTCTATATCTAAAACAAATTTTAAAACAAAATATTTAATAAATAACAAAAAAATAACAAAAAGTTAAGAATTAAATTCATTTAAAAAAATGTATATTAAAATAATTATAAATGATACCTTTTGTCTACAAAAAATGACCTTTTATAGAAATTGTAATAAATTGGTGAGTGGTTTTAGTATTATGAAATAGCTCACCGCAAAAAATGTCGAAATTTGGTGAACGATAAATGTTGAAAATAAGTGTTTACGGCGTTATAGTAGTGTTGTAAGCAATAAGGGAAGTGAGGTGTAAGTACAGTGATTAAAGTGGGTAAGATAAAGTGGTTTAATAATGAAAAAGGTTATGGCTTTATCGAAGGCGAAAATGGTGAAGACATATTTGTTCATTATTCCGCAATTAAACAAGATGGTTATAAAAGTCTTTCTGAGGGTCAAATAGTTGAATATGAATTATTAGAAACGGAAAAAGGATTACAAGCTATCAATGTAAAAGAAGTATCAAATGCTACTGTTTCACAGTAGCATTTGTTTTTGTATTATGATATAATCTAAATATAGGAGGATTGATATTATGAGATATAATATTCGTGGAGAAAAAGTAGAAATTACTTCGTCTATAAGATCTTATATAGAAGAAAAGATTGGAAAATTAGATAAGTATTTCGAAAATTCAAGTGACCTAGATGCAAACGTTGTAATAAAGGTTCGTGGAAAAGAACAAAAAATTGAAATTACCATACCAGCGATGCATTACACTTTAAGAAGTGAAGAGTCTCACGACGACTTATATGCCGCAATTGATCTTACGGTTGATAAGTTAGAAAGGCAAATTAGAAAAAATAAAACAAAAATCAATTCTAGAATAAAAAGGAATGTTATTCAAAATTTTGAAATGGATTTAGAGGATAATTTTGAGGAAGATAATTCTTCGGTTATTAAAAGAAAGAAAATAGATATGAAACCGATGGACGAAGAAGAAGCTGTTTTACAAATGAATATGTTAGGTCATTCGTTCTTTGTGTTTAAAAATATAGATACTAACTCGGTTTGTGTTCTTTATTTAAGAAAAGACGGAAGTTATGGAATTATTGAAACAAATTAATAATAAACTTAAAAGAAAATAATTAATATACCTTTAATTATTCTCTTTTTTTTGTTACAATAATTTTTATGGGAGATGATTGAAAAATGCTTAAAATATTAAGAAGGATATTTGACCATGAATATAAAGAATTAGAAAAATTTAAACTTATTGCAAATGATGTTTTTGCCTTAGAGGATAAGTATTCTAAAATGACGGAAAAACAGCTTCAAGGAATGACTGATAAACTAAAAAAACGATTAGCTAAAGGAGAAAATCTTAATGATTTAATACCTGATGCTTTTGCGACCGTTAGAGAAGCTGCATATAGAGTTATTGGAGAAAAACCATTTTATGTACAAGTTTTAGGCGCTTTAGCAATTCATTTTGGTAATATTTCTGAGATGAAAACCGGAGAGGGAAAAACTTTAACTTGCGTAATGCCCGCCTATTTAAACGCGTTAACTGGCAAGGGAGTACACGTTGTAACGGTTAATGAATACTTAGCAGACCGTGATGCAAAATGGATGGGGCAAATATATAATTATTTGGGTTTAAGCGTAGCGGTTAACTTAAGAGAAATGACATCAAAGGAAAAACAAGAGGCGTATGGCGCTGACATTTTATATTCAACTAATAATGAATTGGGTTTTGATTATTTAAGAGATAATATGGTAGTTAAAAAGGAAGATAGAGTGCAAAGGCCCCTTAACTTTGCCATAATAGATGAGGTTGACTCTGTTTTAATAGACGAGGCAAGAACGCCGTTAATTATTTCTGGTGGAGTGATGAAATCCGCTAATCTTTATAAAGATGCCGATAGGTTTGTAAAGACTTTAAAAGAAAATGAAGATTATACTATTGATGAAAAAACAAGAGATATAACTTTAACAGATCAAGGAACTTCCAGGGCAGAACATTATTTTAAACTTAGTAATCTTTATGATATAGATCATTCAGCTTTAGTTCATCACATAAACCAAGCGTTAAAGGCAAATTATACTATGCATAATGACGTTGATTATGTTGTACAAGACGGCAAAATTGTAATAGTTGATCAGTTTACTGGTAGGCTTATGCCTGGTAGGGCATTTTCGGATGGCTTGCATCAAGCAATTGAGGCTAAAGAAAACGTAGAGGTTCAGGAAGAAACAAAAACGCTTGCAACCATTACCTTTCAAAATTACTTTAGAATGTATGAAAAATTATCTGGTATGACTGGTACTGCTAAAACAGAAGAGGAAGAATTTAGAAGTATATATAATATGTTCGTTATAGAAATACCAACTAATATGCCAGTAATAAGACAAGATGTTGCGGATTTAATTTATTCTACTAAGGCAGAAAAATATAAGGCTATCATATCCGAAATAAAGAAAAGACATGAAAGCGGTCAACCGGTATTAGTTGGTACCATTGCGATTGAAACAAGTGAAATAATATCTGGATTACTAAAGAAAGCAAAAGTTAAACATGAAATATTAAACGCAAAGAACCACGCTAGAGAAGCTGAGATTATTGCACATGCAGGTGAGAAAGGTTCGGTTACTATTGCAACTAACATGGCCGGGCGTGGGACTGATATTAAACTTGGAGAGGGTGTTAAGGAACTTGGTGGTTTATGCGTAATTGGTACCGAAAGACATGAATCAAGACGTATCGATAATCAGTTAAGAGGTCGTTCTGGTCGTCAAGGAGATCCTGGTTATAGTCAATTCTTTGTTTCTTTTGAAGATGATTTAATGGTTAGGTTTGGAACAGATAGATTTAAATCTATTTTAGAAATGGCTGGATTAGACAGTGAAAGAAACATGAGAAGCAAAACTATTACTCATTCTGTTGAGACTGCACAAAAAAGGGTAGAGGGAAACAATTTTGATTCTCGTAAACATTTATTACAATATGATGATGTAATGGGAAAACACCGTGAAATAATGTATTCCAAACGAAATGAAATACTAGATAAAGATGATATTCATGAAATTGTTATTAACGTAATGAAAGACCATATTTCAGGAATCGTTAGTCGTCATATGAATGAACATGGAGTTATATTAGAAGATGATTGTAATGAGATAATTGAATATGTTAATGAAAATCTATTAAAGAATTCAAATTTAAAGCTTTCTGAAATATTAAATAAAGAGGTAAATCAAATTATCGATTTAATTGAGGATAAAGTAATTAAAGAATATGAAAGTAAAATAAATGCTCTTCCAGAAGAAATAAGAAATGATTTTGAAAAAGCAATAACACTAAGGGTTATTGATAATTATTGGATGGAGCACATAAACACAATGGATCATCTAAGGGAAGGTGTTTCTTTAAGAGGATATGCAAATGAGGATCCTTTGCAGGCTTATATTAGAGAAGGTTTTGAACTTTTTGATAACATGTTAGATAAAATAAATAAGGATGTAACGCTTTACTTGTTAAAGGCAGAAATAAGACAAAACTTAGAAGTGAAGCAGATTAAAGGAAATGCTAATTCAGGATCAGAAAAAATGTCTAAAGCAAGAACTATTAAAAATGGGAAAAAGATTGGGAGAAATGATCCTTGTCCTTGTGGCTCAGGGAAAAAATATAAGCAATGCTGTGGCAAGTAGTAGGTTT
>CAYOWI010000041.1:0-6629 GCA_964407685.1 uncultured Muribaculaceae bacterium | reverse complement strand
AACTCGGGTTTTAATATATCCTATTTTTTTAATATTCTTGTTGTATTAAGAATTGTAAGAAGTGTAACGCCAGTATCTGCAAACACAGCTTGCCACATACTTGCAATTCCAAATGAACTTAATATCAATACGAGTACTTTAACGCCTATTGCAAATATCAAGTTTTGCTTAATTATTTTACTAGTATGTTTAGATATTTTTATTCCATCTACTATTTTATCTAACTCATCTGTCATTATAACGACGTCTGATGCTTCTATTGCGGACGCACTTCCAATAGAACCCATTGATATACCTACGTTTGCTCTTGCAAGTGATGGAGCATCATTTATACCATCACCAACAAAGGCAGTAGTACCATTATTAGATGATATTTCCTCTTCTAATAATTTATATTTATCTTCTGGCAATAATTCATACTTAGTATTTTCTATACCTACTTTTTTAGCAATATTTAAAGCAACATCTTTATTATCACCAGTAAACATATATGGCGTAATACCTAGTTTCTTTAATTCATTAATAGTTTTTTTAGCACCCTTTTTAATGCCATCTATTAATTCTAATTTTGAAACTACTTTATTATTGATGCTTAAATATATTGCGTTTGATTTTTCTTTTACTTTACAAAAAGTACTTGATCCTATTTTTATTTTCTTACCATCTAATTCATAAGAAATACCTTTTCCAGACGTTTCTTTAAAGTTAGTGATATCGTTAGTTTTAACGTTTATATTAAATACGTTAATAATTCCCTTTGCTATTGGATGATCAGATAATTTTTCTCCTTTAACATATAATTTAATAACATCTTTTTCTATATAAGTATCATCTAAAATAGATAACTTATAATCACTATAATTACCTGTTGTAATAGTACCTGTTTTATCAAAGATTATCTTATTTATATTTCCAAGTGCATCTAAATAATCACTACCCTTTACTAATATTCCATCTTTAGATGCTTTACCTATTCCAGAAAAGTAACTAAGTGGAACTGATATAGCAATTGCACACGGACAAGATATTACTAGGAATACTAAAGCCCTATATATAGCAGTACTTACGCTTACATTAAACAATATTGGCAAGAAAAGTGCTACCATAACAGCTAGAACTAATACTACTGGAGTATATATTTTAGCGGCCTTTGCAACAAAGGTTTCCGTTTTAGCTTTTCTATCGCCAGCAGATTCTACTAATTCTAAGATTCTAGATACCGTACTATCATTATATAGATTAGTTACTTTAAGCTCTATTAAACCACTTTCGTTTACACTTCCAGATAATACTTCATCATTAATGGTTACTTCTCTAAGTTTAGACTCACCAGTTAATGCAGCAGTATTAAGTTTAGCGCTACCTTTTATTATAATACCGTCTAAAGGCACTTTTTCTCCTTGTTTAATTACTATTATATCGCCAATTTTAACCGTTTCAGGGCTTACCTTAACATCTTCTTTGTCAGTCTTTAAATTAGCGTATTCTGGTTTTATATCCATTAAATTACTAATAGACTTACGAGAATTATTAACGGCTAATTCTTCCAATATTTTACCGATTTCATAAAGTATTATAACCATTAAACCTTCATAAATATTATTAGTTAAATATGCTCCCACGCAAGATATAGTAACAAGTAGATTTTCGTTTATCGTCTTTGATTTAAATAATAATTTAACTGCGTTAGAAAAGGTTCTTAATAAAAGAACTACATAACCTATAATTATTAATACTTTAGATATATTACCTTTAAAAACAAACATTCCAAAGAGTGATGCTATTATTCCTATAACTAATCTTAACGTATGAAACAATACGCTTTTTTTAGTGGTGACGTTTTCGTTTAAATCAAGAACATCTACGTCCGGTTCTATACCTTTTACTATGCTAGTAACATATGTTTTAACGCCTTTTTCCATGTTAGTCTCTACCATAACCGTTAACTTTGTAAAATTAACACTAGCATCATTAATGTTTTTATCTTTTTTTAGAGCTTGTTCTATTTTATTTGCACAGTTAGCACAATCTAGGTTATTTAATTTATACTTACACTTCATTTATATGTTCACATCCCATCTTAAATATTTTTTCAACGTGATCATCTGCTAAGAAGTAGTACGTTAAATTACCTTCTTTTCTATACTTTACAAGTTTAGAATCCTTAAGAATTCTAAGTTGATGACTTACTGCCGACTGACTAACTTTAATTTTTTCTGATATATCATTAACGCACATCTCGTTATTAATAAGTACGTTCATTATTTTTACTCTGGTTGAATCACCAAACATTTTAAATAATTCTGATAAGTCTATTATCTTATCGTCATCTAATAAATTCATATCTTTATCCTTTCTATATGAATATATGTTCATATACTAATATTATATGTAATAAAAAAGAAGCTGTCAATAATATCTTGATAACCTCTTTTTAACCCTAGAATTCGTTTTATTACTTTTACTATCTCTTCTTATATCTTTTTTAGTATATTTTTTAAAACCAGGTCTTTCTTTTTTATATTTAAAACCTATTATTTCCGAATCATAAAAGTTTTTATAAATATTATTAAAAGCTAATTCCTCATATAAACTATTAAAAGGATCAACTATTACTTTAGATGAAACAACTATCTTAGAATAAAACCTATATATATTTTCTAAAAAATGGATTTCGACATAATCTTTATCAGTTATTAATACATAGCTAATATTATTTTTTATAAGTTCTTTAATAAATTGATCAATAATATTTACATTATTACCAATATAATAATTTTTTATTTTCATCATTATTCCTCTTTTATATTATCATCTTTATCAAATTTAACATCTAAAAATTTTCTACTTGCTAAATAATCACACATATGAACAAACCTTTGAAATTTGGATTCAGGTTTTGGAAGTACCACGTTACTATAATTATTAGTTGTCCAAGGACCCATATGAGATGAAATAACATGGCAAATAAATTCTATTTCTTTATCAGTAAACTCTAATTTATCTTTGTTTTTCTTAATATAATCACATACAAGTAGTGGATGTTCAAACTTAGTATACTCTGACTTTTCAAGACCAGATTTTAACCCATCATGCATCATAAGTGCAATTATCATTAAATCTTTCTCATTTTTAGAATAAGCCCCAGTTATACTCTCGTCATTAAACATCTCATAAGCTATTTTTACCGCTACTTTAGTATGCCTAACTAATCCACCATTACCTAACGAAAAAGATGGATGATATTTACCAGTAGAAGAAGCTGGAACCTCAAAAAAATAGTCTGGTAACAGATTTATTAAGCTTTCCGCCGATTTTTTATATCTAGGATTATTAATTAACCCTAATTCCTTTTCAAAAACTTTTACTTTGTTTTCAATTAAAACACTGTTCATGTTATTTTCCTCTTTTCTAAAATTTTATTTCAATACCTAATATCCTTGCTATTTCAAACATTCCTAAAGTATCCACTTTACTTCCCTTTATACTTTCTATATCTGAATTTATATTTTCTATCTTTGAAGTCGATAAATCAACTTCATTTAAACTGGTTTTAAATATTTCACAATTACTTAAATCGCAATAATCAATTTTTACATCTTTAAATACACAGTCAAAAAATCTTCCATTTTTTATTTTGCATTCATTAAAACTAACATCGGTAAACTTACTAGAAAAATTTAAGTATTCCATGTTGGAAGATGAAAAAGTAACGTGTTTCATGATTACGTCAATAAAATCTGAACCCAAAAACTTGCAGTTATTAAAAATGCATCTTAAAAATAACTTTGATGATATATCACTTTTGGTTAAGTCACACGAATCAAATACACAATCTATTAAGTCAACGTTAACAAGCGGGAAAGAACTAAAATCTACGTTTTTAAATCTGCAACCATTAAACGTAATATCTTTTATTTGTTTGTTTACCTTTTCACAACTAAACAAATACCCTTCTATTTCATCTTTTAAGAATTCATTGTTTATACTCTTTTTTTCTAAACTCATGCTTATTTTAGGTTTATTTTTCTTTTCCATAACTACTCGGCAATTGTTTTTAGATAAATAGCACATAAAAAACTATCCGGAAACAACACGATTAAGTTATTTAACATCGTATGTTTTGCGTTTTCTTTTGCCAATTCATCTTTTATATAACAGATTAACTCTTTATCAATGAATGCTTTATTTAGTTTAGTAGTTTTAATTATTTTTTTTATTAAACCATAACTATGCTTTTTTTCTTTTTTATATTGTTTTTTTATAAGGGTGTTAGCAAGGGAGGCTCTATATATTTCGGTATCATCTAACATAAAAGCCTTCATTAAATTTTCTAAAGTTTTATTAAAGAAATTAATGCGTTCTTTACCATAGAATTTGCTAAGTTTCTTATCCTTATCCTTTTCTTTAATAAACTTGTCTAAGTTATTATAAAACTTTTCATTTAACCTGTTAAAATTTCTTTTAAGTGATCCTTTTTTAAACGTAAAATAATCACCTTCTAACTCATCAAAAGCTTTCATAGTATCATTATAACCAATCTTAATTAACCTTCTAGCTTGAGCTTTTTCTAAAACTAAGAAGTTACCCATCGCATTTTTAGAACATATCAATTTAATTGGTACGTTAGAACTTTTAATTTTCCTTCTTTTGCCTGGTGCCCTTAAATCAACTCCTATTATTTCTTCTGCCCCAAGTTTTATTGCTAAATCAATCGGCATATTATCGTAATAGCCACCATCAATATAGTTTTGATTATCAATATTCTTCATTTTAAACGCCGGAAAGCATGAGGCTGTCGCAAGTAAGTAATCCGCAAGTTTTTCCCTTGAAATTTTATCCTTGGTAAGCATAACAGGTTTTAACGACGGAAATTTTACAGTTACTAATCCGTATTTTATCTTCGAATTATAAAATAAATCTAACTTTAAATTTTCCTTTATTATTTTTTCTAGTCCAGGAACAGAAAGTCCACCTTTTACAGCCCCTTTAGCATATTTTAAGAAAACTTCTTTTTTACCTTTTTTTTCATAATAACTTTTTTCTATTCCACCATCAAAAACTTTTGCATAATCCATCCCGTGCCATAACTTAAATGCGTCTTTGTAATTGCCTTGCACCATAAACGCACCATTTAACGCTCCTATTGATGTTCCAGTTACAATATCATACGTTATGCCAAGTTCTCTTAAAGCTTTCCAAAAACCTATCTGATATGCTCCTTTTCCGCCACCGCCAGATAAAACTATTGCTCTTTTCATATAACACTTAATCCTTCCTTAATATATCTTAAAAAGCATTGTAACATAAACTTACTAATCAGAACAGTATAAATACATTTTAACACATTTTCTTTTATAATTATAGTTCATGATACTACCACCATTATTATAACACATCAAAATAGAAAAGAAAAAACCTGGTACAAACCAAGTTTATTTTTATTCATGGCGTCCTCGGCGCGATTCGAACGCGCGACCCCTCGCTTAGGAGGCGAGTGCTCTATCCTGCTGAGCTACGAAGACACTAGAAACATTCTACCATAAAATCAAAAATAAAAAAAGCTCTTTTATGAGCTATCTTATAAAATTAATTAGAAATAATACCCAAACCGTAACTTGTGCTTTTGCCGTTGATGCACCTTCTATCATTGCAATGATTTTATCACACATTGTAACAATCCATGCTTCTTTATATTTAGGTACTACATTTGATATTGGAAACATATGTGATTCGATAATATTTTGTTCCTTTTCATTAACTCCAAAATAATTAATTGCGTTTTCTTTTGCCATTGACGGATGCTTAATAAGCATTCTAGTTTCGGTTGCAATGTTTTTATCATCTCTTTCTAAGAAGAAATCATGAAGCGTACCTGCGCGAACGACAGCCCTAGTATCACAACCTAATATTTTTGAAATTTTATATGATAGATAAGCTACTTTAACAGAATGATTAAATCTTGTTCCACCATGGTGAACTATTGATTTAGTTTTTATAAATTCTTTATGTGTTAGTATAGCAGATGCCATACTCATAAATTCCTTATCCCTATATATTTTATTCATTAAATTCAACTTAATCAACCTCTTCGTTCGATATTATTATATTCTTTTATTTTATTTTAATCTATTTAATTAGCATGTTTATAAAAAAATTAAACCTTAATAAGGATATCATGTATAAGAAAAAAAGTAAATGATACAAATGTATGATATACAATTATATTATTTACTTTTCATAATCACAAGAAGAACATTTTATCTTATCTTCCTTTTGAACTAATAGACTATGGCATTCTGGACATAATTCCCCAGTTGGCTTATCCCATACGGCAACCTTACATTTAGGAAAGTTACCACAACCATAAAATATTTTGCCTCTTTTAGTTTTTCTTTCAACTATTTTACCACCACATTTTGGACAATCGCAAACTTCCTTTGCCTCTTGTTTTTCCTTCGGCTTTATATATTTACACTCTGGATATCCAGAGCACGCTTCAAACTTACCATATCTACCATTTTTAATAACCATTGGCTTACCACAGTTAGGACACACTTCCCCAGTTTGTTCGTCTTCTTTTTTCTCCATTTTATCAAATGCGTTTTCTACTTCTGGTTCAAAGTCTT
>CAYOWI010000040.1:0-7388 GCA_964407685.1 uncultured Muribaculaceae bacterium | reverse complement strand
GGGCAAATACTTGTATGGATTTTGTTTATAATGATTTAGGTTATACAAAAGAACAAGTTCTACACAGTATTATTCATTTAGACGAAAAAATACCACATATTCATTGTGTTGTTGTACCACTTGTAAAAAAATATGATAAAAGAACTAATAGTGAAAGATATACAATTTCTAAAAAACAATACATTAAAGACAATATACATTTATCCGAGTTACAAGATAAATGCCATAAAAGATTAACTGATGCAGGATTTGAATTAGAAAGAGGAATAAAAGGTAGTGATTCTAAAAACTTAAAAATAAAAGAATTCAAAAAAGTTACAAGATATTATGAAAATATATCAAAAAAACTAAATGAAAAAATGGACTGTGCAATAAATGAATTTGAAGAAAAAATGAAAACTACTAAGAATATACCTTTTAATAAAACACACGTATTAGTTGAAAAAGAAACATTTGATAGTATGAATAATGTAATTAATGAAACTAAAAAGGTAATGGAATTTCAACCTAAATTAGAACAATTATTTGATGAAGTTAATAGTTATACAAAAAGTCATCAAACTTTAGAAAAAGAAAATAAAGTTTTAACAAATAGAGTTAATAACTTAACAAAAGAAAATAATACTCTAAAAGAACGCTTAAAATCCATTTTAAAGGCAATTAAGACGTTTTTTAGACAATTACTATTAATTGGTAATGAATTAACAAAAGCAATCACTACAAGCGAAATAAAGGACTATTTTGATGATAAACAGTTTAGTGTTAATGATGTTTATGATATATCTAAAGAAACTACAAAAGAAGATGAGTTATTTGATTACGTTGGGATACCAAGTTATTATAAGACTGAAAAGAAAAATCATAATGATAAAGATAAAAAAGATGATTTTGATTTAACACTATAATAGGGAGTAATTACTGCTCCCCTTTTTGCATACATAAATTTAACTATATTGTTTTAATATTTGCACATAATGCCATTATCACTATTACATAGTGAGTTTAGACTTTTTTACAAAATTAATTGCTAGAATTAATTAAGGTGGTAACTATGGAATTCAATATGAAAGATTATTCAAAAGGTGAAGCAATTAGAATTATCCGTGAATGGACTAATCTTACACAAAAAGATTTTGCTAAACGTATTGGTAAATCAAAACGCACTGTTGAACAATACGAAGCAGGAACTGTCAATTACGGAGTTGAAATTCTAAAAACTATATCTAAAGAATTTGATATAGATATTATAATTCAAAAGAAATAAATTATCTTTTTACAATACTATAATAATCTAGTAGAATATCAAATATTGTATTTAATGCTTTTGAATTTTCTTCTTCGTTATACTTGTCCTGTAACGATTTAAGAGATTCAAATAAGGTGGTATTGTTACTACTTTTTTTATTTGAAATTTTAGTATTAACAATTTTAAAACAATCTTTTATTAATTCATTACTAGGGTTATTAAAACAAAAAGATTTGTAAATTATAAATTCCATATCATCAGTTGTAACTTTAGATGATAAAGTATTACAAAACTTTTGAAATAAATTTTCCATAATTTCTTCACTATGTTGTAAAAGATTTTTAAATTCATTCTTTGGTATAATCATTCCAAAATATCCACCAAATGCAAATACATTGAGATCAACTAAACTGGTTAAATTATTATATGCTTGATTTACTACTTGATTGATTATGGTTTTCTTATCCATAATTCTTCCTTTTGTATGTAGTTTTAAATCACTACCTCATAAGTATATCACATTTATAAAAGTTAGGCACCAAAGGTTGCTTATTTATTTTTTCAATATAATTTTGTTTAGGAGAGTGATATTTTGCAAAATTATGCTGATTTTGATGAAAATATCAAGGCAATTATTTGTCAAAACATTAAAAAGTATAGAAATGAAAAAGGTGTTAGATTGATGGATTTAGCCGAAAAACTAGATATATCAGTCAATCATTTAAAACGTATAGAGTCAGCTAATGATAGAAACAATATATCACTTATGACTTTATATAAAATCTCTATTATTCTTGGTGTTAGAATTGACAAGTTTTTTGAATCATAGCACGATTTTACAAACCGTGTTTTTGTGTGATATAATTTTGGTATATATAACTTGAAGGAGAAAATATGAATTTGACTGAAAAAGAAGTAATCAAAACAAAAAGAAAAATTTACACTATAATAATAGTATTAATAGCTTTGTTTATTATTGTACCATTATCAGTTATATTAATAATTAATAGAAGAACATATTATGTATTGGATATAAACAGTGAGAATAGAAATTATATAATTGAATTATTAGAAAAAGAAAAAACAAATATTTTTAATGCTAGTTCTAAAGATTATTGTAGTTCATTATATAAGATTGAATATTCTACTTCTTTTCCTGACGGAAATGATTACAAAATATATTGTAAAGATGAAAAGAACATAACATTTAGTATAGATAAAGATGGAAAAGATGTTTTAGAAAAATATATTTATGAAAATGGTAAAAAGAAAACGAAAATAATTTGGAGGTAGACTATGAAAAAAATTTTATTATTATTTTTAGGAATTATTTTAGTAAGTGGATGTCAAAAAAAGGAAGAATATGAATTAACGTTTGATATGGCTATGAAATGTTATGTAAAAGTTTATGAATTCAAGGATGGAACAACTGTTTATAGCATTTATGATGATATAAAATATAAAACTAGTTATGAAGAAATTTCAATACAAGAAGCATTAGATAAAAAATTGCTGACATTAGCTGATTTGGAAAATGTTGAAGGTTTGAAAATATATAAATCAAATGAAAATAAACCTGTGGGTTGTAGTGATTAATTATAAATTTGAAAGCACCAAGTTAAAAGTAATTTATTGCTGATGACTTGGTGTTTTGACTTATTTGTGTCAAATAAGTAACATATTACGATATTGGCAAAGCCAATAACGGTATGCAAAGGGTGATCCCTTTTGAAACCCCTAAAAAAGATACGCAATGATGTGATAAATTGTATGGCGTATCTTTTAAATGAAAATAACCTTAATGCTTAAGTCTAACGACAAAAGCAAAAAGGTTATTTTTTCTTTTGCTATGCAAAAGTAAGGATAAATAAAATCGTTAACACAATTTTATTTTTTATTATATTTATTTTTCAATAATTCTTCCATTTCTTTTTTAGCAGTACTTATTGAAGAAAATAAGAATAATTGATAAATAAGTGTCATTATGAATACTGATATTAAAATATATATGTTAGTTTTAATACTTTTATTTATTATATGAAAAAATACAATAACAAAATACATTAGTACATAGAATGCAGTTGAAATTACTGTGCTGTAATCAAATTGGATTTAGGTCAAGTTTTTAGACACAAAATTATGGACAGTTTGATAATTTGTATTTAAATTTATTCCAATTTCTTCATTAATTTAGGAACCTGGTAATTTATCTAGTATATCATAGCAATCAAATTAGTAATTTGATTGTCTTAAGCATTACGATAAATTACTACCTAAATTAATGAATTTTCTCGGCATAAAATTAAATACTTAAGTTATGCTAAACTTGCAATATAATTATTATATTTTTGATTTGGTGTAAGATAATCTAGTTTACTATGTATTCTTAGATTATTATACCAACTTTCTATAAATTCAAATATTGCTAGTTTTGCTTCTTCAAATGTTTCATAATTACTAACATTTACTTCTTCTTTTTTTAATATGGCATTGAAGCTTTCCATACTTGCATTATCATAAGGGTATCCCTTTTTACTATAAGAATGTTTAATATTTAATTTTTGCAATAACTCTTCATAATCGTTTGATGTATATTGACTACTTCTGTCTGTATGAAATATCCCACCTTCCTCAAGACCTCTGCTGATAAAGGCTTTTTTAAATGCTTTTATAACTAAATCATCTGTCATATTAAGGCCATAATTCCAACCAACAACTTTTAAATCAAATAAATCCATTACTATCGCTAGATAAGTCCAACCGGTTTCTTTTGTATAAATATAGGTTATATCTCCAACCCATTTTTTTCCTGGTTTATCAGCATAAAAGTTTTGTTCTAAAAGATTTGGATATTCCTTTGATTCATCATATTTTGTGCTACTAGAGTGATTATATTTTTTGATTATAATACTTCTTAATCCTAATATTTTCATTCTTTTTGCAACCCTTTTTTGACTAACATTCATACCTTCATTTCTTAATACTTTTGTTATTTTAGGTGAGCCATATCTACCTTTTGAGTCATTATATATTGTTTTGATTTTTATATCTAATTGTTTATTACTTTTTTTATAACAATTATCTTCTTGGTGATTGCAGTGATAATAATATACTGAATGATGAATTTTAAGAATTTTACATAAAGTTCTTACATCATATTTATTTTTATTATCTTTAATAAATTTAACTTTATCTTTTATTTCTGCGTGAATATGGCAATTGCTTTTTTTAAGATTTCATTTTCTTCCTTAACCTTCATTAATTCTTTTTTTAATTTTTGTAGTTCTTTATTTGTAGTAATTGTTCCATCATCTGTTTTTATTGGTGAATACTCCTTAATCCATTTATATAAAACTGAACTACTTATGCCATATTCACGTATTATTTCACATGCTGGTTTTTTATTATTATATAATTCTACTATTGTCGTTTTAAATTCTTCATCATATGTTTTTTTCTGGGCCACTTATAAACACTCCCTTTCAATGTTTTTAATTTTATCACATTGTCCACATTTTTGTGTCTATATATCTATCCTAACACCAGTATTATTTATATAAAAGGATATAACAATTCATATATAGATAAAAATAAAAACATTAAATCATTTATAACTGTTACAGCAATATCTAATAATTATGAAGAAATAATGAATGGAAGAAGTAAACCTTATATTAGATATGATCCTGATGGTGTGATGGTATGGAATGGTAAAAGATGTGAAAGCGAATTACTTACTGATGAAGAAGTAGAAGAATTAGAGAGAAGATTAAGAAAAGAGGAATGAAATAATGTTAAATTTGTTTAAAACTTAATAAGAGGGGAGGAATTTAATGGGGTTAGACAAAATAACACAAATTATTTACTCATCTTTTGCATATATTTTATCGGAGGAAATCTATGAATAAATTTAAGATAAATAATATATATAATGATAATGGTAAAACTTTAGATGAAATAATCAGTAATTTTTTATTAAATTTTCTAGATGATAAATTAAATTTTATAGATTTTAGTGGTATAATTAAATCGGATACAATCTTAAATAACTAGATTGGAGTACTAATGGACGATTTAGTTTACAGAGTAGGGATTTATTTAAGATTATCTAGAGAAGATGAAAGGTTAGGTGAAAGTGGTAGTATATCTACCCAAAGAGATTTATTATTAAATTATATAAGAGATAACAATTTAATATTTGTTGATGAGTATGTTGATGATGGAGTATCTGGAACAACATTTGATAGAGCAGGATTTAATAGAATGATTAAAGACTGTGAAGATAAAAAAATAAATATGATTATTACAAAAGATACATCAAGATTAGGAAGAGATCATATTGAATTTGGTTATTATGTTGAAAGATATTTTCCAGAACATGGAATTCGTTATGTTGCAGTAAATGATGGTATTGATACTGAATCTAATAGTAGTGCTAATGATATGTTAGTATTTAAAAGTGCATTTAATGATATGTATGTTAAAGATATATCAAATAAACAAAGAAGTGCATTATATGTAAAAAAAAGAAATGGACAATTTGTTGGAGCTTATGCGCCTTTCGGATATAACAAATCAGAAGAAGATAAACATAAATTAGTAATTAATGAAGAAGAGGCAGATGTTGTTAGAAGAATATTTAATATGTTTGCTAGTGGTTATTCATTATCTAATATATGCGATATTTTAACTAATGAAAAAGTACCGACACCAAGTATTTCAAAAAATATGAATATTGGACAAACTAATCTTCATTATGGAGTATGGGCAACAAGAACAGTTTCTGATATTTTGAAAAGTCCGAATTATATAGGTAATTTAACACAATGTAAGCAAAAGAAAATCAGTTATAAATCTAAAAAGAGAGTTCACAATAGAAAAGATAATTGGATTATTGTGGAAAATGTAGTTCCTAGAATTATAGATGATGATTTATTTAATTTAGTTCAAGATATGTTTAATAGTAACAAGAATAGGGGCAAAGGAAATGGTATAACTGATAAACTTTTACTTAGAGGATTAATCTATTGTAAAGAGTGTGGACATACTTTTGGATTTAGGGTTCAAGAACAAAATACAAAAAAATATGGTAAGGTTACAAGAATATATGGAAATTGTAATTATTGGGCTAAAAGAAAAAAACAAAATGTTTGTACACCACATAGTGTTAAATATAATGAAATAGAAGATGCTGTAATATATGAACTTAAAAATATGTGTCAAAAATATATTGATTCAAATAGTTTAGAAGATAGCTTAAAAAAGTCTAATAAAATACAAGCAAAGAAAGATAGATGTAATATTGAAATATTAAAACTTGAAAATTCTAATAAAGTATTAAATAAAAAAATAGATGCTTGTTATAATGATAAATTAGAAGGAAATATTACTCTTGATATGTATAAAAGAGCATATAATAATTTCGTAAATGAAATAAAAGAAAATGAAAATAAAATCAATGAATATAAAAAAGAATTATATAATATAGAGAATAATAATGAATTAGATGAAAAAAATTTTATAAAAAGGATAGAAGAATTTTTAGAATTAAAAAATCCATCTAGAAATCTTATAGCTAGTTTAATTGATAGGATAGAGATAACTGAAGATAATAATATAGATATATATTATAAATTTAAATTAGTTTAAAGGAAAACTTAACACTTTTCTAGTATATTAATAGTAGAAACTATTAATTAGTTATAAAACAAGAAAGGAGGAAAAATGGGACAAGATAAAATGCACTTAATAAATAAAATCTTCAATAATGAAACAATAAGAACAGTTTGGGATAAAGAAGATGAAAAATATTATATAAGTGTTGTAGATATCGTTGGTGTTTTAGCAGATAGTAAAGAACCTAGAAAATATTGGGGTTGGTTAAAAGCAAAACTAAAGAAAGAGGAAGATTTTGAGTTGTCTAGTATTACTAGACAACTGAAATTAAAATCGGCAGATGGTAAATATTATAATACTGATGTATGTGATATTGAAGGAATGTTTAGAATTATAGAATCAGTTCCAAGTAAAAATGCTGAGCCGATAAAACAATGGTTAGCTAAATTAGGTAAAGAAAGAATTGATGAAGTATTTGACCCATCTATAAGTGTACAAAGGGGAATTGATACATATAGAGCAAAAG
>CAYOWI010000039.1:0-7531 GCA_964407685.1 uncultured Muribaculaceae bacterium | reverse complement strand
GTACTAATATTATTATATTTTGTATCTACTTATAATTCACTTGTTGGATTAAGAAATAAAGTAAAGGATCAGTGGTCTCAAATAGACGTAGTATTAAAAAATAGATGCGATTTAATACCAAATATCGTCGAAACCGTAAAAGGTTATGCTAAGCACGAAAAAGATACGTTAGAAGCTGTTATTAGCGCAAGAAATAAAGCGGTTAGTGCAACTACTAAGGAAGATGAAATGGCTGCTAACGGAGAAGTTACGCAAGCTTTAAGTCGTTTGTTTGCTTTATCTGAGGCTTATCCTGATTTAAAGGCTAACACTAACTTTTTGGATTTACAAAGTAAGTTAAACGAAGTCGAAGAAAAAATTAGATTTTCAAGACAATTTTATAATGATTCAGTTTTAACTTATAAAAACAAACTTGAAATGTTTCCATCAAATATAGTAGCTAATATGTTTGGCTTTAAACCAGAAGCTTTCTTTGAAGCTACTGAAGAAGAAAGAAAAAACGTACAAGTTAAATTTTAGTCTACTTAATTAAGTAGACTTTTTTCTTTTAAAGGAGGAGAGTGTATGAAAAAAATATTAAAATATATGTCCATCGCTATACTATTATTTATTTTTCCCCTTGTTGTAAAGGCTAATAGTATTTCTAAAATAGATATGGATATATACGTAGATAAAAGTGGAACGGCGCATGTAACAGAAACTTGGAGTGCTAATTTAAATCAAGGTACCGAAGGATATAAACCATATTATAACATTGGAAATGCGAATATAACAAATTTCAACGTTAGTGAAAATGGAAAAACATATACGTATAACGACTATTGGAACACTAATGATAGTTTTAATGATAAAGCGTATAAAAATGGTATTAACTATATTTCTGATGGTTTAGAGTTATGTTGGGGTATCAGTAGTTATGGATATCATAACTATGTTTTAACTTATGACATAGAGGGTTTTGTGGCTACCGTAGAAGACGCTGATATGATATATTGGACTTTAATTCCGTATGAATTATCATCAAAACCTAGCAACGTTCATATTAAGATTCATACTGATGACTATTTAGGTGATACCGTACCGGTTTGGGGTTATGGTAATTATGGTGGAACAGCTTATGTATATGATGGATATATAGAGATGAATTCAGAAGGCACTTTAGAGTCAAATGAATACATGACCATATTAGTTAAGTTTGATAAAGGAACATTTGATACACCCAATGTATTAAGTGAAGATTTTGATTACTATCATGATATGGCAGATGAAGGATCTACTAAATATAAAGAAAATAAAGGTTCAAGTTTTGCAGGTTTTTTTATAGGCGTTTTAAATGTATTAATTCAAATTATAGTTTGGGCATCAGTAATATTTGCTATAAGTAAAGCCGCTAAAAACGCTGGTAATAAAGTTGGAACTAAAACGTTTAACTTTGGACCACAAGGGAAAGTATTACCTAAAAACATTCCAAATTACCGTGATATACCATTTAATAAAGATATATATAGAACGTTTTGGATAGCAGAAGGTTATAAATTAAATAAAAATAAAACTGACTTTTTAGGAGCAATACTTTTAAAATGGTTAAAAGAACAAAAAATAACTATTAAAAAAATAGAGGTTGGTTTTATAAAGAAGAAAGAGGAAACCGCTATTGATTTAACAAAAGAAAATACGTTTGATAACACTTTAGAACAAGATTTATATAATATGATGAAAGAAGCAAGTCGTGACGGCATATTAGAGTCTAAAGAGTTTGAAAAATGGTGTAATGATAATTATAGTAAAATACTTTCATGGTTTGATAAAATAATAGATGAAGAAACAAATAAATTAATGAATGAAGGTAAAATAACAGTAACAGAAAAAACATCATTTAAAGTATTTAAGTCTAAGGAATACATAGTAGATCAATCAATGAAAGAAGAAGCTATTAAGTTAAAAGGGCTTAAGAACTTCTTAGAAGAGTTCTCTAGAATAGATGACAAAGAAGCTATTGAAGTTAATATGTGGGAGTATTATTTAATATATGCTCAAATACTTGGCATTGCAGATAAGGTAGCTAAACAATTTAAAAAGTTATATCCTGAAATCATTGACAATCCAGAGCTTGGGTATACGTATACCGACATTATGTTTATTCACATGGTAAGCCATAGTGGAATGCACTCAGCAACCACATCACAGCAAAGAGCACAAAGTTACTCATCTGGTGGAGGGGGATTCTCTTCTGGAGGCGGAGGAGGCGGTTCCTTCGGTGGTGGAGGAGGCGGAGGAGGCTTTAGATAGTCTCTTTTTTTGTTTAAATTTAACGTTTTAAAGAACAGATTAAAAAATGCACTTGCAAAATGTAATTTTATGAGTATTATATTATTAATTAAAAAGGAGAAAAATTATGGGAAAGATTTATATTGATGATAATTTATGTAAAAAATGTGGTGGTAAATGTTGCAAAAGGTCTGGATGTACATTCTTTCCTCAAGATTTTGAAAGAATGAGTTACAATTATTTGTTAGAAGTACTTAATAAAGAATATATTTCTATTTCTTCAGAAATTAATTTTGATGTTGATCAAAAAGGAAACTTAATATGGATGCCAAAATTATATTTAAGAATAAGAAATAATAATAGAGAAATAGTCGATTTGGTTTCATATAAAAGTGGATGTTCAATTTTAACAGAAAACGGATGCCCTCTTAGTGAAGAAAAAAGACCAAGTATGGCATTGAGTTATAAACCTATGCCAAACGGCGAATGTTTTCAAACAATTGAGTACGACAAAATTATAAAAGCTTGGGATAAGTATCAAGATGTATTATCTGTGCTTGTAACTCATTTTACGCATAAGTCAGTTAAAGAAATGATTGAATATGATATGGAAAATTTAAAAAGGATTTTAACTGCAAAATTAGCAACTAGAGAATTTGATGATGAAACGGTGGAATTGTTACAAATGTTGGAATTATATAATAAATCAAAATATTCTCCAGTAATTTCTAAAACATATAAAAGAGGAAAAAAGAAGAAAAAGTAGTAATATTATTTACATTTTAAAAAAGTAAGGGAAGCTTAATAAATGCTTTTGAAATAATACATTAATGGGGGAGATACAATCTTCTTTTTCTTTACAATAAATTAAATATATATTATAATTATCGTAATAGGAGGTTTTATTATGGCAACAGTAAAAAATGATGAATTTGATAATTTTATGTATTTATTTAATTATGGTGTTCCAAATACTTTGTATCCTAAAGAGGAGGAGCCATTATATTTTAACATTATTGATCGTAATCACATAAGAATATACAAGTCAACTAATAGTAAAAAACAAATGCAAAAATTAGCACTTGATAAAATTCCACATACGCAAGTGTCTAAAGAGATAAAAATTATAGAACATGATGTTTTATTTGATTATAATTTATTGAAAAATAGTATACTTAGTACATTTGGCGTAACTGAAGATAGAATTCTTTTGAAAGATATGAGCCTTAATAGAGAAGAAAATGTTTCAACGTATTCTATAACAGCGGACGTGTATCCAAAGATATATTCTGTTTTAAAAGGGTCTTTTTCTTTAGAAAATTTATATTATGCGTTTGTAGGGGCAACCGATGAAGAAAAGAAAATAATAGTAGATTATTTTAACTCGTTAAAATTTAAATGGATTAATGATATTGATTATAATAAAGCTAGAAAACTTGCTAATGAAAAAGAGCTAAAGTTTCTAAAGTTAGATGAAATATATAATAATAAATTAAAAGAAGTTTTAGATGAAGCTCTTAGAAATTCATATATAATAGAATTATTTAAAACAGATAATCCATTTTTTGAAATTACAACTCCGTCAACTGATTTTTATGTAGATGATTTAATGTCAAATATCAAGATCGCCGAAGAAAAAAGAAAACAAAATTTAAAAAAGATGCAAAAGATTTTCAATTTTAATAAGCAAGATATCGATGATTAATTGACTAATCATTAAAAATATAATAAAATATACTTAGTTTTTAGTAAGAAGTGACAACTTACAAACAAATAAAAACTAGACAATCAAATAATTTAAATAAAGAGCACTTATGTGAAATAGGGTGGCACCGTGGACAAAAGTTCATCCCTATACGTTAAGGCTCTTTTTATAATTAAGGAGGGGTTATGAAAAAAGTAGCGATATTATTAAGACTTAAAAAACGTGATGAAAACGCTTTAATAGAAAAGTTTGAAATCAAGGAAGACGTTATAAACGCTATTAAAAGTTATAATGTGAACTATTATTTGATTCCTATTAACACCATTTCTGAAGATGATTATGATAACGTAATAGAAATGATAAAAATGGCAGATGGTGTTATTATTCCAGGTGGAAATAAAGGCGGAACCAGGATGGAGTTTAACATTATTAAATTTTTATACGATAATGATATTCCGACACTTGGTATATGTTTAGGCCATCAAAGTATGGGCAGAACGTTTGGTGGCGTGAAAAAACAAGTAGAAGGCCACATGGTATTAGATAAAAAATATGCCCATTATGTAAATATCAAAAAAGGTTCATTGTTGTATAAAATAATTGGAAAAGAAAGAATACTCGTTAATAGTAGACATAGGCTTATTGTTGAAAATACTAACCTTTGTATATCGGCATATAACGATGAAGACATGCCTGAAGCATTTGAAGATAAAACTAAAAAATGTTTTATAGGAATTCAGTGGCATCCAGAAAGTATAATGGATCCTGATAATAAAAAAATATTTGATTACTTTATAAGTAAGTTATAGAAAGGAAGATATTATGATAACTAAACCAAAAGGAACAAAAGATATTTATGGAGTGGAAGCTAAAAGATGGCAATACGTATCTAAAGTAATAGACGAGGTAATGGAAAAGTATAATTATAACTTTATACGTGTTCCAGTATTTGAAGCGAGTGAATTATTTCATAGAGGCGTTGGAGAAACAACTGATATAGTAACAAAAGAAACATATGATTTTACTGATCGTGGTGATCGACGCATGACACTAAGACCAGAAGGTACCGCAGGGGTTGCTAGATGTTTTATTGAAAATAAAATGTATGGTGATGATAATAAACCAACTAAAGTTTATTATAATTGCCCTATGTATCGCTATGAAAGACCTCAAGCAGGAAGGTATAGAGAACTTACTCAATTTGGTTATGAGTTAATAGGAAGTGATGATCCGCTAGCAGATGCTGAAGTAATATCACTTGCTGTTAACATATATAAAATACTTGGATTAAAAGGAATTAAAGTTAATATTAATACATTAGGTGATAAAGAATCTAGAAATAACTATAGAGAAGCTTTGATTAATCACTTTAAACCACATATAGAGGAGTTATGTTCTGACTGTCGTGAAAGATTAGAAAAAAATCCACTTAGAATCCTTGATTGTAAAGTAGACGCTGGCAAAGACATTATGAAAACAGCACCTATTACAATTGATTACTTAAATGAAGCGTCTAAAGAAAGATTTGAAAAAGTAAAAGAGTATTTAGAAGTTATGGGTGTTGAATACATAGTTGATCCATCAGTGGTTAGGGGTCTTGATTATTATAATCATACCGTGTTTGAAGTAGAAGCTAGTGTTGAAGGTTTTGGAGCGCAAAACGTTATCGGTGGTGGTGGCCGTTATAATGGCATGATAGAACAGTTAGGTGGACCTAGTACTCCAGCGATTGGCTTTGCAGCAGGCTTTGATAGATTGATGCTTGCTTTAGAATATGAAAAAGTAAATATACCTGTAAATACAAGCGTGGATTTATTCTTATTATATGTAAATGAAGATGAAAAAAAATACGCTGCTTATTTAACTAATGAACTTAGAATGAATGGATTTGTTGTAGAAACTGATTATTTAAATAGAAGCTTAAAAGCAGGATTTAAACAATCAGATAGGTTAAATAGTAAATTCACTATTGTACTTAATAGTGAAGATTTAGAACGTAACGAGGTTAAAATTAAAAATAATAAAACCAAAGAAGAAGAAATAGTATCAATAGATGCATTAATTTATTATTTAGATGAAAATATAACAGAAGATGAAGAATGTGGATGCTCACATGATGATCACGAATGTAGTTGTGGTGATTCTTGCAAGTGTAAAAGGGAGGATTAAACATGATTAATTATAAAGAATGTATTAACGAAAAAGTAACAATATCTGGCTTTGCTGAAAAGGTAAGAAATTTACAGTGGGTACAATTTATCGTACTTAGAAATGAAGGGAAAAGAATCCAAGTTACAATCGAAAAATCTGATGAAAAAAACAAAGAAATGGTTGAAATAGTAAATAATTTAACAAACGAATCAACGATTACTGTAACAGGCACTATAAAAGAAAATGAAAAAGTTAAAATGGGTGGTATGGAGTTAATCCCTGATTCTATTACGGTAACAAGCGCATCAGCGCCTGAACTACCTATTAATATAACTAATAAGGATGCAGCAGCAATTGATACTAGAATGGATAATAGATTTATTGACCTTAGAAACGATGTTAACTTCCATATATTTAAAATACAAACTGAATTCGTAAGAGCGATGAGACAGTATTTATATAAAGAAGACTTCACTGAAATTCATACTCCAAAATTAATTGGAGCAGCATCAGAATCAGGTAGTGAAGTATTTACTGTAGATTATTTTGGAGATAAGGCATATTTAGCGCAATCACCACAATTTTATAAACAAATGGCAATAGCAGCCGGATATGAAAGAGTATTTGAAGTAGCTCCTTGCTTTAGAGCCGAGAATTCAAATACTAATAGACATGCAACAGAATTTACTTCATTTGACTTAGAATTCGCTAACATTAACTCATACGAAGATGTAATGGCGGTTGAAGAAGAACTTTTAGTAGCGGGTCTTACCGCTGTTAAAGAAAAATATGGGGATTTAATAAAAGAATTATATGGTGTAGAAGTAGTGGTTCCAAAAACACCTTTTCCAAGAATAGATTTACAAGATTTATATAAAGAATTAAGTGAGAGATATGGTTATAAAGTGCCTGATCATGATATTGGTGATATGAACGCTGAAGCAGAAAAATTAACCAGCAAGTATGCTATGGATGTATATGGACACGAATTCATTTTTGTAACTGGTTTTAGTAAAACAAAAAGAGCGTTTTATCATATGAGAAAAGATGATATTCCTCAAGGTTATGACCTTATATGGAAAGGTACTGAAATAACAACTGGTGCGCAAAGAGAACATAGATATGATGTGTTGGAAAAACAAGCAAACGAAAAAGGTTTAGGGGAAGACATTAAATTCTACAAAGACTTCTTTAAATATGGATGTCCACCTCACGGAGGATTCGCACTTGGAATCGATAGAATGACAATGCTTCTATTAGGGCTTCCATCTCTTAAAGAAACCATGTTCTTATTTAGAGGGCCAAATAGAATTACGCCTTAGTAATGTAAAATAAGTATGTTATTAGTAAAGCAGGTGAAATTCAAAAGTAAATTGTAGATTTACTTAAAAATGCAAAAGTGCAGGT
>CAYOWI010000038.1:0-7788 GCA_964407685.1 uncultured Muribaculaceae bacterium | reverse complement strand
ATTCGTATCTTACCAGGTGATACAGTAGTCCTTGAAATATCACCTTATGATTTAACACGTGGGCGTATAACCTATAGAAAATAATAGGAGGAAATAAATATGAAAGTTAGACCATCAGTAAAGAAAATTTGTGACAAATGTAAAATTATTAAACGCAATGGGAAAGTAATGGTTATCTGTGAAAACCCAAAACATAAGCAAAGACAAGGATAATAGGAGGTGCAAAGGCAAATGGCACGTATAAAAAACGTTGATTTACCAAACGAAAAAAGAATTGAAGTTGCTTTAACTTACATTCATGGTATTGGTAGAAAATTATCAAGACAGATATTAACTAAGTTAAATATTAACCTTGATACTAAGGCAAAAGATTTAACTGAAGAAGAAATTTCTAAGATTCGTCGTGAATTAGATAATTACTTACTTGAAGGTGATTTAAGAAGAGAAGTTTCTATAAATATTAAAACAAAGATGGAAATAGGTTCTTACCAAGGAATTCGTCATCGTAAAGGATTACCTGTAAGAGGTCAATCTACTAGAAGTAATGCGAAAACCCGTAAAGGTAGAGGTAAGACTGTCGCAAATAAGAAGAAGTAGGAAAAAGGAGGGTAAATAATGGCTTACAAAGCAAGAAAACGTAAGGTTAAGAAAAATATCCCTGAGGGACAAGCTCATATTCACTCAACGTTTAATAATACTATTGTAACGATTACGGATAAAGAAGGTAACGTAGTATCATGGGCAACAAGTGGAACTTCAGGATTTAAGGGAAGTAAAAAGAAAACTCCATTTGCTGCTGGTATGAGTGCTGAAGCAGCAGGAAAAGCAGCATATGATTCTGGTATGAGAAAAGTAGATGTTTTTGTAAAAGGTTTAGGATCAGGAAGAGAAACTGCAATTAGATCACTTCAAACTGCAGGTTTAGAAATTCTTTCAATTACAGACGTAACACCAGTACCACATAATGGTTGTCGTCCACCAAAACGTCCACGTGGATAATTTTAAAAAAGGGAGTGATTTTAGGTGATAAAATTCGAAAAACCACAATTCAAAGTTTCAGAATACGTAGAAAGTAGAAACTATGGAAAATTTGAAATCGAGCCTTTGGAAAGAGGTTTCGGTACAACTCTTGGTAACGCTCTTAGAAGAGTTATGCTATCATCGCTACCAGGTGATGCAATAACTAGCGTTCACATCGATGGCGTTCTTCATGAATTTCAAACAATTGATGGAGTTATTGAAGACGCAACACAAATCATATTAAATTTAAAGAGTGTGGTTGTTAAAAATCATACTAACGAACCTAAGACTATTAAATTAAACGTAAGTAAAGAAGGCGTTGTTACAGCAGCTGATATAGAAAAAGATGCTGACGTTGAGATTATTAATCCTGAACAAGAAATTGCTACGTTAGTTAAAGGCGGAAAACTAAACATGGAAATGACAATAGGTAGTGGTCGTGGATATGTTAGAGCTGAGGCTAATAAGAAATTATTAGGTGATGTTAAATTAAATACTATTGCAATGGATTCAAACTTTTCTCCAATTGAGAGAGTTAATTATGAGGTTGAGGGTGCTCGTGTAGGTCAAGATGATACTTATGATAAATTAACCATGGAAGTATGGACTAATGGCTCAATGAAACCTGAAGAAGCAATTGCTTTAGCATCTAGAATAATAATAGAGCATTTTGAAATTTTAACTAAATTAGATGAAATAGCAGATGAAACAGGACTTATGAAGCAAAACGTAGATGATTCTAAGACTAAGGCACTTGAAATGTCAATTGATGAATTAGAATTTTCTGTAAGGGCTTATAACTGTTTAAAAAGAGCTAACATCAACACGTTACAAGATTTAACTCAAAAAAGTGAAAACGAAATGATGAAAATACGTAATTTAGGTAAAAAATCACTTAAAGAGGTAATTGATAAGGTTAAGGAAATGGGATTCTCATTTAGAAACGATGACTAAATAGTAAGGAGGAATAACAATGGCATATAGAAAATTAGGACGAACAAATAAACATAGAAGAGCTATGCTTGCTAATTTAACGAAAGCCCTAATTAAAAATGAACGTATTGAAACAACTGAAACACGTGCTAAAGAAGTACGTAAATGTTTTGATAAAATGGTTACTTATGGTAAGAATGGTAGCCTAATTTCTAGACGTAACGCACTAGCTTTTTTACATAACGACAATGAAGCTGTAACAAAAGTATTTGATGTATTAGCTAAGCGTTATGAAAACAGAAACGGTGGATATACTAGAATATTAAAATTAACTGAAAGAAAAGGCGACGATGCTTTAATGGTTGTTTTAGAATTAGTAGATTAATAAATTAGAACCTAAAATGGGTTCTTTTTTTAATTGCTTTTAAGGAATTAGATGAGTATTTTTTCTATATTAAAAGTAAATTTAAAATATTGTTTTGTATTTTTATTTAATACATGTTATATTTATAATAGGTGATAATAAATGAAAGCACTAATAACAGGTGCATCTAGTGGCCTTGGGAAAGATTTCGCTATAAATCTTAGCAAAATGGGATATGATTTAGTACTAGTCGCAAGAAATAAGAAAAAGTTAAATGAAGTAAAAAAACAGTGTCTTACTAATGTAGAAACTGAAAGTATCGATTTATCTATATTAGATAATTGTAAGAAATTATACAACAAGTATAAAGATGTTGATTTACTAGTAAATAATGCTGGGTTTGGTGTGTTTGGTGAATTCGATAAAACAGACCTTGATAAAGAATTAGAAATGATAGATTTAAATATTAAATCTCTTCACGTGCTAACTAAATTATATTTACAAGACATGATAAAAAAAGATACAGGTAGAATACTTAACGTAGCTTCATCAGCGGCCTTTTTGCCGGGTCCTTTAATGAGTACATATTATGCAACTAAATCTTATGTTTTTAAGCTTACAGCGGCTATTTTTGAGGAATTAAGAAGAAAAAAGTCAAATGTTAAAGTTTCAGTTTTATGTCCTGGACCAGTTGATACTAATTTCCAAACGGTTGCAAACGTTAATTTTGCTGTTAAGGGTTTATCAAGTAATTATGTAACTAATTATGCTATTAAAAAAATGTTTAAAAACAAGTTAGTAATAATACCTGGTTTCTTACCTAAGTTAGGTTCAATTGCGTGCCATATTGCGCCTTTAAAGTTACAAATGAAAATAGATTATAACATTCAAAAAAGAAAGGAAAAATAAATATGAATAAAAAAGGTTTTACACTTATTGAATTATTAGCGGTAATAGTTGTTTTAGGAATCATAATGACTGTTGTTGGTACGACTGTGTTAGATCAAAAAAGAAAAGCTAATGTAGAAGAAGCAAAAAAAATAGAACAAACACTTGCCGATTTAGGGTCAGATGTATATTTATCTAATAAAGAATCTGATAGAAAATATTATCTTGATGATTTAGTTGATTATGGATTAAAAAATGCCACCATTAAGAATCCTAATGGTAATGGTAATTGTGAAGGATACTTAGAAATTGATTCTGAATTAAATTTTTCTGGCCATGTTTGTTGCCCGGGATTGTATGAAACTAGTGAAAGTGAAAAACCAACAGAAAATGACTGCAAAAACTATAAAAAAACCAATTAAGATTTGGTTTTTTTTATATTTTGTTATATAATATTTTCTTAACTTTTAAGGAGATGACCTAAGTTGAACATAATCGAGATAAATAATCTTACGTTTAGATATGATAATAACTTTATTTATGATAACTTTAGCTTAAGTATAAAACGCGGAACTTGGGTTACCATAGCAGGACCTAATGGTGCTGGTAAGACTACCTTAGTTAAAATATTAGCAGGCTTAGTAAAGAATTATTCTGACGTTAAGATATTTGGAAAAAAAGTTGATAAAAAAAATATTTATGACATAAGAAAAGATATCGGGTTTGTATTTGATAATCCAGATAACTTCTTTGCGTGTGAAACGGTTTTAGATGAACTTGCATTTTCACTAGAGAACATGGCTGTTTGGCCTTCTACCATAAAAAAGAAAATAAATGAGATTTCTAATCTTTTGGGATTAGATCATTTACTTAAGGAAAATCCGTATGCTTTATCCGGTGGTGAAAAACAAAAGGTTGCGCTTGCTTGCGCCCTTATGCTAGAACCTAGAATTTTAATTTTAGATGAAGCCTTCATGATGATAGATGTTAAAGAAAAAAATAAATTATTAAAAATTTTGAAAGAATATAACGAGAAAAAAAGAGTAACAATTATTTCTTTTACTCATAATTTAGATGAGGCTATATACTCTGATAGATTAGTTGTGTTAAATAAGGGGAAACTAATAGTTGATGGTTCTTTTCCGGAAGTGTTTGACGAAGAGCGTGTCATGAGAAAAATTGGTTTGGAAGTTCCATTTTCGGTTGAACTAAGTCAAAAACTAAGGATTTATGGACTTGTGGATAGTTTATACTTAGATCTTGAAAGGCTGGTTGATGAAGTATGGAAGTGATTTTTAGAAACGTTAGCTTTTCATATAATGTTGGAATGCAAAACGAAAAAAAAGCATTAAATAACATAAGCGTATTTTTACAAGGTAATTTAATACATGGTATAATTGGGCCAATAGGAAGTGGAAAGTCTACCATGTTAGAACTCATGAATGGAATAACAAAACCTACTTCTGGAGAAATAGCGGTTGGTAATTATGAGTTGACCAGTGGTAAATGTGATTTTGATTTTAATGATTTTAGGTATGATGTTGGTCTTGTGTATCAGTTCCCAGAAAAGCAATTTTTTTGTTCGACGGTTGGAGAAGAAGTTGCTTTTTCTAGTAAAGTTTTTGATTCTAAAAATAAAAATGTTAAAGAAAAAGTAAAAAAAGTATTAAAGATGGTAGGCCTTGATGATACCTATATTAAAAGGAACCCATTTAGTTTGAATGGTGGTGAAAAAAGACTAGTTGCCATTGCTTCAGTTTTGATATCAAACCCTAAGCTGTTAATTTTAGATGAACCCACTATTGGTCTTGATAATAATAGTAAAAAAAGATTAATGGCTCTTCTTAAAAATTTAAAGACTAGACACGGGAAAACAGTGATAATTGTCACTCATGACGTAGATATGTTATATGAAATAGTTGATGATGTAGTGGTATTAAACGAGGGAAGGGTAATAAAACAAGGAAGCAAAACAGAGGTATTTAAAGATGTTAAACTCTTAGACGATAATAAAGCTCCAGTACCTAGCGTCGTTAGGGTTTGTAAAATAGTTCAGGTCCGCAAGGGAATCAACCTAGGTTCAGTTCAAAGTTTAAATGCACTTGTAAGAGCTATTGCAAGTAAACATATAGATAAAAAAGGGATGGTGATTGCTAATGAAAGATAACTATTCGTTTTTTAAGTACATACCAAAAAAATCTAGTGTTCATATGATGAATTCAAAGATGAAAATTATATGGTTTTTGCTATCTCTTTTAATTTCATTTGTTATATTTGACTATGTATCACTTTTTATATTTAATTTATTCTTGCTATATTTGATGATGAAAACCAAAATAAAGATAGACGTATATATATCTAATATACTTATTCTTTGGCCGGTATACTGCTTTTTAATAGTTTTATCCTTTTTAATGACCTTTGATTTGTTATTATGTTTTTTAATTACTTTGAAGTTTATATCAATTGTTATTTTATTTTTGATTTTAACTTTTACAACCTCACTTAGTGAGATTGCTTGGGGCTTTGAGTGTGTTTTTGCTCCACTTAAAAAGATTGGTATTCCGGTTTGTAGTATATCTCTTAAAATAGCCTTAGCGATTAAGTTTTTCTCAAGTTTATTTGATCAGTTTAAAGAAGTAAGGAAATCCATGGCTTATCGTGGGGTCGCTTATAAAAAAAATAAAATTATGGCTTTTAAAAAGATGACTATTCCTATTATAAGATTATCATATAAGTTATCTTCTAGAACTATTGCGGCGATGAAATTAAGATTTTATGGTTCTTCTAAAAAACGTACTAATTATCATGAAAATAAAGTTACTAAATTTGATAAAACACTTATTTTATTTGATATAGTACTACTTTATGTTGTAATATGGTTAGGGTGGTTATAATGAGATATTTAATAGATTTTTCATATTCTGGAGAATTATTTAGTGGTTATCAAAAACAAAAGGGTTTAAGAACTATTCAAGAAGAACTTGAACGGGTTTTAACAAGCATAAATAATTCTCCGGTGGTGATTTGTGCATCCGGAAGAACTGATGCCAAAGTAAACGCTCTTCATCAAAAGGCACATTTTGATTTAAACGTTCATTTACCTTGTTATAAATTAAAAGGCGCATTAAATAGTTATTTGCCAGATGATATACACGTTAATGAAGTTACTATAGTAAGTGATAGTTTTCATGCTAGATACATGGTTAAATCGAAAACATATCAATATAGGATAAACATAGGTAGTTATAATCCTATACTTCGCAGCCACGTGTATCAGTATTGCAAGCCACTTAATGTATCACTAATGAAAAAGGCAATAAAAGATTTTGAAGGCATCTTGGACTTTACATCATTTTCATCAGCACAAGATAAACGAACAAATAAGATTAGGGAAATTTTTGAGGCAAAATTAGACCAGACAGATGATACAATCATTATTACCTTTAAAGGTAAAGGCTTTTTAAAGTACCAGGTAAGAAGTATGGTTGGTACATTAATAAAAATAGGTGAAGAAAAGATTGCACCAAATTCCATACCAATTTTAATTGATAAGAAGGACAGAAAAAGTGCTCCGTTTATGGCACCTGCAAATGGATTAACGCTAACCTTTGTAGAATATTAATAAAAAACAGTTTTCATCATGAAAACTGTTTTATTTAATGTCATTTATTAGTTCAGCAAGTGTTTTAATACTTATTAATCCACAAATACCAACTAAGATATATACTATTTTAGATCCTAAGGCACCAGTACCGCCGAATATAGTTGCAACTAAATCGAAATTAAATAATCCTATTAGTCCCCAGTTTAATGCCCCGATAATCATAACGGTTAGCGATATAATCTGTAATGTTTTCATAATTTTCCTCCTTTTATACTTATATGATAATCAAAAAAAGGTTTTTTATACACGAATATTAATAAAAATAAACCATATAATTAAATGAAAATAAAAGAGGTGGATTAATGAAAAAAATTTTTAGTATTTTATTGGTTTTTGTTTTTGCCATGTGTCTAACTGGTTGTGGGAAGGAAGATAAAAAAACGATTTTGAATAAAACCTTTAAAAAGGTTAATAATGTTAATGGATATAAGTTAGAAGCAGAAATGGAACTAATTAATAATGAAGATTCTTATAAGTATGATGTTACCGTATCTTATAAGAAAAAAGATAATTATCGTGTTTCACTTAGAAACAAAACTAATAATCATGAACAAATAATTTTAAAAAATGAAGAAGGTGTATACGTCTAGACACAAAAAAGTACTAAATAAAAATTTAAAAGTTAAATAAGATTGTATCCATTAATTATAGTGTGTGATTTTTTAAAACAAATACTAAAAATATTTGTTTTTTTGCATTTATAAAGAAATGGAGGAAAGATAATTGAATTATGCAATATTTAGATGTCAACCAATTAAGACATTAAAAGATTTAAGTCAAATCGGATCACACAATAAAAGAGAGAAGAAAGCATATAATTCTAATCCTGATATAAAATTAGAATTAAAAGATAATAATATAGAATTAGTTTTTTTAGCTGAAAAATACATTAAAGGTTTTTACAATATAACTAAAG
>CAYOWI010000037.1:0-8749 GCA_964407685.1 uncultured Muribaculaceae bacterium | reverse complement strand
TCTCTCCTTCTTTTACTTCAAATGATAAATTATCTACTGCTTTTAGTTCTTTATATTTTTTAGTTAAGTCTTTAATCTCTATTACGCTTTTCAAAAAACACCATCTCCTAGTTTGTTTATAATTTTATTGTACCACTAAAAGATATGTTTTTTGGTTAATTATAGAGAATTTTATAATTTTTTTAAATTTATTAATATAACTTTTTTTCGTTTTTAAATCAGATATATTATTTTAAAATTGATTTTTGCTATGAATAAAAAGTTATTTTTGTAAATTTTATTTAGCAAAATCGTTATTTTACACTGTTTGCATTAATATTTTACCTATGTTATTATGCATTTGGAACATTTAATAAGTTGGGTGGTTGCCAAACTTCTAAACGAAGGAAGGTTAATATGAAAAAGAAAGATTTGCTAATCTTTGCTTTAGTAATCATTATTTTCCTTCTTATATTATTACTATTCATAGTCTTGATATAAAAAGAAAATCACCTAACACGTAGTTAGGTGAACGTAATATATTACGGCAACACTTAGGCACGACAATATTAAGTGTTCCTCTTTTATTTTATGAGATTTCCTCATCTGTATTCATAATATCATAAACAAATTATTTTATCAATATATGCAAAATTACTTTTTACTATTTCTTAATTTAATAAGATTAGCCACCGCTATACAAAACCAAGCAAATGCTAAAATAAGTTTAATTAACTCTCCTCCAATAAAATAAGAAAGCAAAAAACATATTGCCGCAATAAAAGAATAAATACCTGCTACTTTAAAATTTTTCATAATTAATTATTCCTTTCCTTTTTTATCATCATACGTATCTAAAAAATCATATTTTTTTCCACCAGTTTTATAACACCTCATCATATCTAAATTAACGTTTTCAGTTGCTCTAAATATGTTAAATGGCACAAACTTACTTTTTTCTTCTAAACTTTTTATTAACTCTTTTATTTCTAATCTTTTAGAATTTTCATTATGAGTATCATTATTCTTTTCTGTAAAACGACAAGCACAATTTAAAAAGTTTAAACCATTGTACTTAGCCCAAGCTTTAATATCTTTTTCTCTTATTAAATAAAGTGGCCTAATAAGTTCCATGTTATCAAAGTTATCACTATGAAGCTTAGGCATCATGCCCTTTATCTCACCACCGTATATAATGCTTAACAAAGTAGTTTCAATAACGTCATCAAAGTGGTGTCCTAAAGCAATTTTATTACAGCCTATACTTTTAGCATAAGAGTATAAACATCCTCTTCTCATCCTAGCACACAAATAGCAAGGAGATCCTTCTTCCAAATTATATACACTATCAAATATATCCGAGTCAAACATATCTATATCAATGTTCATTAACTTAGCATTTTCTATGATTTTATTTTTATTTGCTTCATTATAACCAGGGTTCATAACTATGTATTTAGCTTCAAACCCTACTTTTCCATGCTTTTGTAATTCTTCTATACATTTAGCTAGCAAAAAAGAATCTTTACCACCGGAGATACAAACTGCTACTTTGTCGCCTTCTTTAATCAATTCATAATCTCTAACAGCACGAGTAAATTCTCTCCATATTTCTTTTCTAAACCTAACTATTATGCTTCTTTCTATCTCTTTATAATTTTCCATAAAACACATCCATTCACTTAATATTAATAATTTTAACATAAATCTAGTAATTTAAAAACATCATCATGCCATATTATTTAATAGGAGGTTTAAAAACATGAATCTTAAAAAGATAAAAATTTTAGGTGTTATCATCGCTTTTTTACTATGTTTCCCAATGCACTTTTTATATGATAAAATTCCTTCTTTTATAACAAGCATTACAGCACCCGTTAATGAAAGCATAGCAGAACATATGAAAATATTATTCGGCAGCATATTAATATCCGGAATTGTTCAAAAAATAATAGTCAAAATAAAACAGCTTGGGATAAATAACGTATGTATATCTAGTTTTACCGCAGCATTAACATCTATTCCAATATTCTTGGTAATTTACTTACCAGTTTATAGTTCAATTGGAGAAAATTTAACAATTACCATTATTATTATGTTTATTACAATTATAATATCAGAAATAATATCATACTTAATAATGAAAAAAAATGACTTAAAATTAGAAAACATGGCAATCATATTTACTATTGTCATCTATATTATTTTTGGAATATTAACTTATTTTCCACCACAAAACAAGTTATTTATGGATCCAATAAATTTAACTTATGGAATAAATAAAGACTAAATATTTTTATTGATATTTAGTCTTTATAATTGATCTTTTTGCTATTTCTTCTGAATCAGAATAATAAGTATAAAATTGATGATCTTTATCCTTTAAAATAAAATTTTCACTTTTCAAAAAATAGCACAAATCATATTCATTATGAATATTATCCAAATCCCATGTTAGATCTAGGTGATACCATAAACCATCTATTTTAACTACGTTCCATTCATGACCAATAGAAAGTATACTCTTACATTCTATACCTAACTTATTCATTAAAATTCTAAAAGCAGGGGCTATTCCAGAGCATACTCCTTTTCCTTCAAAAAAAATTCTGTACAGGCTTTTTTGATCGTTAATTTTTCTTTCTTTATTACTCATTTTTGCCATAACATGATCATACTTTATTTTTTTTCCTAAATATTTATAAACAAATAAAACTTTTTTAATATCAGAATAATTATTTGGTACTTTTTTTATTATTTCATCAACTTTACTATTTAAACTAATTAATTCATCAAAAGAATAATTGTTGTTTCTATCATTATTTTCAACAAAAGCACCATCATATGCTTGATTAATATTTAATTTTACATCAAATTTTTTTAATACCTCTTTTAAAGTGTATAACTGCTCATTATTAAAGACAGATAAATTTCCTATATTTAATCTTAAATCCAAATTGTGATTAAAACTATCTATGAATTTAACTAGCTTATTAAAATCAGTTGGGTCTACAGGTTTTGATAACCCCAATTCAAGACCCAAGATACGGTCATTATATTTTTCTAAATCCACAAAAACATCAAAACTGTTTTCATAATTATTTACTGTTATGTTTTCTGAAAAATTAATAAAGTAATATATTTCCTTATTCTTTACTTTTTGGAATTCCTTTACTGCTAATAAAAAGTCATCTACATAGCATCTAAAATATAAATATGTATCATCCATATTTTTTAATTGTTCTGATGAGTTTATATATCTATCCCCTACTTCATCAAAATACTTATTGGCACAACTAAAATATTTTTGCATTTTCCTCACCCCAGAATTATTATACCGATTATTCAAAAAAAGTTAATGATTATTTTAAATCACTAACTATTTTCTTTAAAAAGCCATTTTTACTTGCATTAGATTCAATCAAATAAGAAATTGCTACAATAACGCTTCCTAAAAATGCAACTAACATATCCTCCATCGTATCAAAAACACCAGTAGTAAGATGATGCTGAACGTCCATTTTTAAAAAGACAAAAGCTCCAAACTCTATAAACTCCCACAACGATGCAACCATAAGTGTAAAACTAATTATGAATAATACATTAAAACCCGTGTTTTTTTCTTTATAAACTCCAAACCAGTCCATAACAACTAAAGCAAGCACGGAAGTTAATATACCAGATAAAAAGTGAGCAAATAAATCATACCACCAAGTCAAATTATATAAATTAACAACGCTTCCTAAAAATTGTGCTAAAAATATGAATAATATATAAACTAACTCCATTGCATCCGTTATTTTAATCTTAAATATTTTAGTAATTATTCTTGGCAACAAAAGAACAAGACCAACAGTTATATCCCCAAGTAATCTATCATATACCATTTGATTTATATCTTTAACAAAGAAACAAACCGAAGCAAGTGTAAATAAAAATATTAAAGTATTATTTAACCTTTTCATTTGCATCCTCCTCATACAAAATATTACTTACGTTTCCTATATTTTTTATCATATGATAATATAATTTTAATTTTTCAAAAACATCATCAGGCAATTCATCAAAATCTTCATTTTTAATCAAAGCTTCTCTAATATACTTAAAAAAATCATTTGCAAATAATTCTTCATAAGGATAAAATTTTTCCTCTATTAAAATATCTCTATCTATTCTTACTGAATTTAAAATATTTATTATTTTTTTACAAAATAAATCATAATTTTTTATAGAAAGATTATCTAATTCTGACATTACCAAATCATCATCAAATATTTTGTCATACATTCCCTTTTCAAATTTATATTCTAATCTACTTTTTAACTCATCTATCATTTTATTACCCCTTTTTTCACATAATTATAAGCATCAACGCACATTTCTTCAATACTCTTCTCTGCTTTCCACCCTAACTTCTCATACGCATATGTTGGATCAGCATAACACGCATCAATATCTCCAGGTCTTCTTTGCTTAATTTCATATTTAACATCAATATTATTAACTTTTTTAAATGTATTAACCAAGTCAAGGACGCTATAACCATTACCAGTACCTAAGTTATATGCATCACATCCCTTATCCTTTAAAACCTTTTGGATTGCCTTAACATGGCCTTTCGCTAAATCAACAACGTGTATATAATCTCTTACACCAGTTCCGTCATGAGTATCATAATCATTCCCAAACACTCCTAAACAGTCTAACTCACCGGTTGCTACCTTTATAATATATGGCATTAAATTATTAGGAATCCCGTTGGGGTTTTCACCTATAAGTCCTGATTTATGGGCACCAATTGGATTAAAATATCTAAGTATTGCAATACTCCAATCATTATCAGATTTATATAAATCTCTTAGTATGCCCTCTATTATAAGTTTTGTTGTCCCATAAGGATTTGTTGTCGAAAGAGGAAAATCTTCTTTGATTGGCAAACTTATTGGTTTCCCATAAACCGTTGCAGAAGACGAAAACGCTATCTTTTTAACGTTAAATTCGTTCATCACCTCAAGTAATGATAACGTAGAATCTAAGTTATTACGATAATACATTATTGGTTTTTGAACAGATTCTCCTACAGCTTTATATCCTGCAAAATGAATTACCGCATCAATTTTATGTTCTTTAAATATTTTTCTCAAAGCATCTTTATCACAAACGTCACCTTCATAAAAACATACATTTTTACCCGTTATATTTTCTATATATCGTGCAACCTCTTTTTTAGAATTAGATAAGTTATCAATAATAACTACGTCATATCCAGCCTCTAATAATTCAACACATGTATGGCTTCCAATAAAACCAGTACCACCAGTTACTAATATTTTCATTTAATCACCTCTATTCTAATTATAACAGATAATTGAAAAAAGATTCTATAAAGAACCTTTTATTTTACTAATCTTAGTTGTTCTTGAAAGCCAATCTTCCTTTGACATTATCGTTTTATAATCATCAATCATGTTTCCCTTTTCACTTTTCCATGAATCTTTTATTATTTTATAAGGTTTAAAACCAAGCTTTTCTGAAACCCTTTTTGATTTGGTATTCCCATCAGAATAACCACAGATGATATTATCATAACCAATTTCATATAAATAATCCATTACACGGGAAGTTGCTTCAAGCATATAACCATTTCCCCAATAATTAGGATGTAAATTATATGCTATTTCTATTGTTTTATTTTCTAAATCTTCAGTGGTTGTTAAAATATTACCAATAGGTTCATCATTTAAATAAATAATCCAATCAAACATATGAGCCTTCTTTGTCTTTTCATAATATTTTCTTTGACCTTTTTTAAACCAAGATTCTATATCACCATTTTCACCCTTAACAAGCTCACATTCCCCATCAATTCCTCTAAGTTTTTTAAAATCATATTCATAAACTTTTAAAAAATCATTTTTAGTACCCTTTTTTAACACTAATCTATCAGTAATTAATTCAACAGTTTCATAATTCATAACAACACCACCATACTTAATAATTTATATGGCTAACTCGCCATGTATGGTTATTTATTATAACGTCTAAAATTACAATAATCAACAAAATTTTACATAAAATTTCACATTTTTCAAAAGTCTTAAAAGTAATCAATTTTTTTTCAAAAAACACTTGATTAAACCCTATTTTCTTGCTATTATATTAGTGCAGTTCATGGCGAGATAGCTCAGCTGGCTAGAGCGTTCGGTTCATACCCGAAAGGTCGTGGGTTCGATCCCCTCTCTCGCTACCAAGAAAAATAACTAGATAGAGATATCTAGTTTTTTATTTTACCCACGACCTTTCATAATAAAGAAGTCTTACTTTAAAATAAGCAAATATAAGAAAAAACAATATGATCCCTCATACTATTTTTTTGTTATTTTATATACGCTGTTTTTAAATTCTTCTTTTAATTCATCATTTAATGAATCTTCATTGTTTATTCCTTCTATTATATAATCAGCATCTAGATATTTTTTCCCATCTAGCGCTGCAAAATCATACCCCATTCTTAAAAGAGTTAAAGCAAAATCAGGGTTATATTTACTTAAATTAAATTTCTCTATAGCCCTTTTTGATAAATTTAAAATAGCTCTTAATAAATCATTCTTAGTATTATCATCATAATTAATACTAATTTGTTTATTTTCTGCAAATCTATTTGAAGTAATCAATAAAAGATTAAGCATTTCATCATCTGTTAAATCCGGAAGATAAAGATTATTAAATCTTCTACTAAATGCACCGTTATCTTTTATGATTTTATATTCATCAGTGGTTGTTGCGCCTACTATTTTTATTCTTCCATCACCAAGATATGGTTTTAATATATTTGAAACATCATTATTAGAGTGACTCCCCTGACCTAATCCCATAAGAGTATGAATTTCATCAATGAATAATATTGAGTTTTCATTCTCAATTAATTTTTTTATAATGCCTAGCAATCTTTCTTCTACCATACCTACTAAACTACAGCCACTAATTAGTTCGCTAGCACTTACCTCAACTATTTCTTTATTAAGAAATGTATCTGGAACATTCTTATTTTGAATATTATATGCTAATCCTTTTATAAGCGTTGTTTTACCTGTTCCAGGACTTCCATATATAATTAAAGATTTTTCATCATCCATAAGAAACGCGCTCATTTTTCTTAATTCTTTAGTTCTACCTACTAAAGGATTATATTTAAATTCTTTCATTGTTAATACATTTCCAAAAGGAATTTCTAATTTTTTATTACTACCTGTAGACGATATATAATTTTTATTGTTTTCTTTAGCTTCTGCAACATGCAAAAGTTCTTCCAAAAATTCATCCGACATGAGTGTATTTAATGGATAATCTAATATTCTATTTTCACATTTTTCATTTTTTAAATATCTATATAATATTCTTTCAATACAAATAACAGACTTTCTATTATCACAATAACCTTTTACAAAAAAACCAGGTAAATTACAAAAACCTTTTTCCATACATTCATAAGACAACATCATATTAGAATATTCTTCTAAATTCTCTTTTGTGTTCTTCGAAAAAGAATAATATTTAATAATAACGTCTTCGCATACAAAATAGATAGTATCCTTGCGTTTAATTTAGATCCTAACAAAGTAATTGGAATAGTCAAAGTAAATGCAAAAGAAGTGTTAGAATTATTCGAAAAAGAAGGTGGTAAAATAAACGCTGAAATAATAAATTTAGATAATACCATAACAAAACGATTAGTAGATTTTAATGAATTTTTAGTAAACAAGAAAGAACTGCTATAGGAAAATATGGAAAAGTTTTAGAATTTATTATTAATAAAAATTTAGAATATCTTAAAAGCTTTATAAAAGAAAAACATGCTGGGCAAACTAGAAAGCAAGGTACACCATATTATGAACACCCTATTTCAGTTGCTGAAATTTTAAAAGACAAAGGATTTGGTTATGATTATTATGTTACAGCTCTTTTTCATGATTTATTAGAAGACACTAATGTAACAGAAAAAGAAATTAAAAATTTATCAAACAATAATATATTAAATGCTGTTAAACTTCTTACTAAAGAAAAAGGATATGTAATGAAAAATTACATATCTAACATAGAAAAAAACGAACTTGCTAAGATGGTTAAATTATCAGATAGATTACATAACTTAACTGAAGGAGTTTACGCAGATAAAAACTGGCGACTAAAATATATCAAAGAAACAAAAAAATATTTCATACCACTTTCTAAAAACACGCCTTTTGAAAAAGATATTAAAGAAGCCCTTGATGAACTTATAAAATCATTATAAGTTTCTTTTTATATTCTCTATTTCTGTTTGCATAGCCCTTACCATCTTTTCTAACATTGCTAAGGTTTCTTCGTTATCTGAAGCCTTATTAATATTTACGTTTCCAGTACTTTGTCCATAAGATCCGGAAAAAGTATAAGCATTATTTCTACCAGTTTCAGTAGACCCTACTTGTTCTAGTCCTCTTTCTTGCATTACTGATCTATAAAACGCATTAGTTGCTAGAACTTGTGCAACAAGCATAAGCCAGTTACTTACCGCGTTTTGTTCATTAGCAGTCATATCATCAATTAGTATGTACCCTACTACAATCGCAGATAAAGAAAATATTTTAGGAGGAATATTCGGTAACAAAATAAAATCCCTCCCTACTATTTAATTATATTCAAAATAATTTTATTAATTAAACGCAAGTTCTACGTCTATATCTTCATCTTCGATTGCTATATATAAAAATATAATACCACTTACTAAAAT
>CAYOWI010000036.1:0-10208 GCA_964407685.1 uncultured Muribaculaceae bacterium | reverse complement strand
TGAAAGCTTTAGAAGAGTTGGTAAAAGAATATGAACTTATCTTATCTGATGAAAACGAACTTAAAAAGGTTATGAAAGAAGAATTAAGAGCGGTTAAGAAAGAATTTGCTATTTCTAGAAAAACCATTATTAAAGATGAGATAACAGAAATTAAGATAGATATGAGCGCAATGATACCAAAAGAGGATGTTATTGTTGCTATTTCAAACGAAGGGTACGTAAAACGTGTGTCTAAAAAATCTTATGCTGCGTCAGATGGAGAAGCAACACTGGTTAAGGAAGATGATTTTGTAATTGGATTATTTGAACAAAATACTCTTGATACACTACTTTTATTTACTAACAAAGGTAATTATTTATATATACCAGTACATGAATTACCAGAGCTTAAATGGAAAGAACTTGGTAAACATGTAAGTAACATAGTACCAATAACCCAAGATGAAAAGGTAATAAAAGCACTTCCAATATCTAAATTTGATGATCGTGAAATAATTACGTTTACTAAAAATGGTATGACTAAAAAGTCTGTTTTATCTGACTTTGTTGTGCAACGTTACTCAAAACCAATTACTTTTATTAAGCTAAAGGATAATGATGAAGTAGTAGATGTTACAATGGGAGCTTATAACGAAGTGTTTATCGCAACTAAAAAAGGTTATGGGCTTTGGTATGATAGATCAGAGATACCTATAATAGGTTTAAAAACTGCGGGAGTTAAAGCAATTAATCTAAAGGACGATGAAGTAGCAAGTGGATGCGTGTTTGATGGAGAAGCAGAATACGTAACTGTTATAACTTATAAGGGACTTGCAAAGCGTGTTAAACTTTCTGAGTTTGAAAAAACATCACGTGCAAAAAGAGGGTTATTATTACTAAGAGAAGTAAAAAGTAATCCACAGGAAATCATAAAAGTATTCGTAGGAGATGCTAAACATAACATATTATTAAAAACAAGTGGTAAAGATAAAGAACTTAAGTTAACTGAGATTCCTATTATGGATAGATATTCTACTGGTAGCAGTATTTCTAAATCAAAACTAGATTTGGTATCTGACATAGCAAACTTAACTAGTGATAATATAGAAATGCCAAAAGAAATATCTAAACCGGTTACTAAAGAAGAAGCTAAAGAAAAAAAAGAAGTATCTCTAAAAGAAATTGATGATAAGTTTATGACCATTGATGACTTTTTAGATAACTTTGATTAAGCAGGAAAAAAATCTTGCTTTTTTTGTTTATAAAATTTATAATATTGAAGCTATATGGAGGAATTATGGAAAAAAATAACATAACTTTAAAAATGCTACATAAATTTCTATCTTTATTTAATATTCATATTTTGAAAGAGGATTATGATAATTTAAGTTCTGTTTTAGAAAAAAATGGTTTTGTATTTCTTTATGATGATACTCTTAATTCTGTTGGTAGGGTGTTTGTTGATAATGAGGACGTAATAGTTCAAGCTATGTTTAAGGATTATTATATAAGTGCTATTGGAAGAAAAATACAAAATGATACCTATTGCTATGAATATTCTATTAAAGAAGCTGAAACCAGAAAAAAATACGTAGGTAAGTATGAAACTAAAAAAGGTATTAAGTTAGATGATATAATGGTAAAAAATTCTATAGCTTTATTTATTGATGGAAAACTTATTACAAGATGTACCTTTGATACTTTAAATAATAAGTTTGTGATATATAATGAAGAAACTAATAATTATGTAAAATATAGGAATAATGAATTTTATCAAAGAAACAAAGATACTAATATAATGATTGTTAATAATTTTGGAGAATTTATTTATGAATATAATAAAGGTGATAATAATATTTTTGGTTATTCATCTATTTTAAATGATAATAAAAGTTATAATTATACTGATGTAGAATTAGAATTTAGAAGGATTATAGAAGAAATAGACGAAGAGTATTTTGAGTTTATAAAGCATGAAAAGGAATTGTTTAATGCTTTTCAATATAATTTATTTGAACTCTTAGCATGTACGGGTCTTAAAAATTTTAATAGGACACAAATAAGTGCTATGCTAGATATTGATTTTGAAAAATTTTCTAAAAATTTAAAGATAAAAAAATAGAGGATATAAATTATTCTTAAGTTATATATATAACAAATTAAAAGTATGGCTAACACTTAACGCGTTAACCATTTTTTGTGTAAAAATATTAAATAATTTATAAACTTTATAATTATTTTGATATAATGATAAAAGAAGACAATATAATTACTTTAATTTTTATATTATTATTTTTGGTGATAATATGAAAGTTAAAGTATTTGATTGTGATCATGAAAAAGATTTAGAAGAATGTATTAATGATTTTATATCTAATAAAGAAATTATTGATATTAAATATCAAGTATCAATAGCAACTTGTGGTGAAGAACAATTATATTGTTTCTCAGCAATGGTTATATATGTAGATAGGATTTGATGTAAATGAAAAAAGATAGTTTTGTAAATGGTGCATTAATTGCCACGATTGGAATAGTGCTTACTAAATTTTTAGGAATTGTATACGTAATACCTTTTTATGCGATAATTGGTGAAGCTAATATCGCTTTATATGGTTATGCATACACTATATATAATTTATTTTTAGCATTATCAACCGTTGGGATACCGCCTGCTATGAGTAAGTTAATAAGTGAATATAATACTTTGGGTTATGAACATACCAAGGAAAAGGCTTATAAACTAGGCAAGTTATTACTTATTGGACTTGGGGTATTGCTATTTTTTATTATGTTTTTTGGAGCTCCGGTTATTGCTAATCAAATAATGGGTGATAATACTGGTGGAAACTCAAAGGAAAGTATAACTTTTGTTATAAGAATAATATCAACTGCAATTTTGGTTGTTCCATACTTAAGTATTACTAAGGGATATTTGCAAGGACATAGGATAATTACCCCGTCATCGGTAAGCCAGGTTTTAGAGCAAGTAATTAGAATATCGGTTATATTAATTGGTAGTTATTTATGCATGAGGGTATTTAATTTGGGCGTTACAAACGCAATAGGAATTGCTGTTTTTGGGGCTACCGTTGGTGCTTTTTTCGCTTTGGTTTATTTACTAATAAAGATCAAGAAAAATAGAAAAGTATTAGTTACTGGTATTAAACAAAAAGAGGATGAAAAGAAAATAACTAATAAATCTATTATAAAAAAACTTCTTATTTATTCAGTTCCTTTTATATCATTTGGTCTTGCTTTATCAGTATATGATTACATTGATATGACAACAATGATTAACGCTCTTACAAGTTTGGGGTTTAAAACGGTTGATGCCGAAAGTGTTTTAGGAGTAATTAATACTACGGGCAATAAATTAAACAGCGTGGTACTAGCTATATCAACTGGGCTTATGACAAGCCTTGTTCCAAACATAACTTCAAGTTTTGTAAAGGGTGATAACAAAGATGTTAAAAGAAAGGTTAATCAATCGTTTTTAATGCTTTTATATGTTACGATGCCAATGGCGTTTGGTCTTAGTATTTTGGCAAAACCAGTTTTTTATGCCTTTTATGGAACTAGTAATTGGGGGTCAAAGGTATTTTGCTTTTCTATTTTTGTTGCTTTATTTAGATGTATTTTTACCACTTCTGTGTCTATTACACAATCGCTTAATAAATTTAAAAATGTTTTTTTAAGTATAATAGCAGGTATACTAGTTAAACTTATTTTACAAATACCATTAATGACTTTGGTTAGTAATATAGGTTTATATCCATTTTATGGATCTATAAGTGCAACCTTAATTGGTCTTACGGTTTCTTTTGTTACTAATTTAATTATTATAAATAAAACAGTTGACTTGGATTTAAAAGAATATTTTAAAAAGATGTTTAAGTTTGTTTATCCGCTTATTATAATGGTAATAGTTTTAATTATAATGAAGGAATTCTTACCGTTTAATTTGACTAATAGGTTTACTGCTATTATAACCATTTTATTATATGCTATCATAGGTTCTATCATATATTTTGGAATCACGATAAAAAATGGTGTGTTTAGTGATATTTTTGGTGGTAAATTACTTAAAAAGTTAAAAAAATAAAGATTTATATGTTAGAATTGAAATAGAGGTGATATAAATGCAAAATAGTTTATTAGAAACTATAAAAATGGATTTAGATATTTTCCCATTTAAAGAAGAAGAAAAATTAAAAGCTTATGCGAGATGGCTTTTAGGGGAAGCATATTTAGGCAAAGATGGTGATACTAATACTCATAGATACGTAAGTGAAAAGGATAATTTAAGTATTAATAATGAAATAAGAAGTTTAGTTTATAATGGAAATGTTATGCTAGATTATAATAAATTACTTGATGCGGTGACAGATGTTATTGTAGATGATTATGTAAAAAATAAGTATAATGAAGAAAAAGAAAATGTTGAAGTTAAATCGTTTAACGAGGTAATGGAAAAAACACTTTCTTATTATCAAGAAAAATTTAATTCTGGAGATAAAAATGAGGTAATTAAGTTTGCTCAAATAATCTTATCCGATTATTTTGATAATAAACATGTTTATGTTTTTAGTTCAAAAAATGGCACGAGAACTTACGTTACTCAAAGAAACCCAGAGCAGATACTAAATGAGATGTCAAAAGAATTAAATATGATATCAAGTGTTCCTAGCGCAATAATTAGTGTTTATGCCAACAAGGTTGCAAATGATTGGATATCTAAAAGAAATAGTATGGTAAATTATGGGGAAAACGTGTTAAATAATTTCACTAATATGATCATTAGTGAAATTAATAGAGCAAGTCTTAATGATAGACAAAAAGCTTATTTGATAAATGAATTTCAAAATGGTAACATTGATGCACTTGAAAGGTATATTCCTCAAAATTTAATAGATGAATATAAAAAAGTAAACACGTCTTTAAACGATGGTAATTATTCAAAATAAAAAAATCTACAAATTGTAGATTTTTTTACATCATGTACATTTCGCCGTTATAATTACCGCTATTTTGGGTTGTTTGATAAGGAACTTGGTTTTGGTTTGCCTGATTATTTTGGTTTTGCATGCTTACGCCCGGGTTTTGATAATTTTGAGTATTATTATTTTGATATGGATTTTCTAGTCTTGATATTCTGTTTTCTAAGACCTTTACTTTTTTTTCTAAAGCACTTACTCTGTTATCTAAATTAGAATAGTTATCATTCATGAAATTTGGAAACATCATCATGTTAGTCGGCATACCCATAGTTGGCATGAAAGGCATCATTTGTGATCCAGGATTATTTCTATCACTTTTCATATATATTCCTCCTAATAAAAAGCTTTCATTTAATTATATGTTTCTTTGTGTTTTTGGTGTATAATTATAAGTAGGTGATTAATTTGAGACTTAAAAATGTTAAGAATGCTTCGGAAATTATAAGCAAATCTTCATATATAATTTTAGATCCTTTTACTCATAAAGGCAAATGGAAAGAAATATTTAAAAATGATAGCGTAATAGATGTTGAAATAGGTATGGGTAAAGGGGATTTCATAATTCAGATGGCTAAGCAAAATCCTAACGTTAATTATGTTGGAATAGAAATGTATGATAGTGTTATAGTAAGAGCTGTAGAAAAACTTGAAAACGAAAATCTTTCTAACTTAAAATTAATAAGAATGGACGCAAATTACATAAGTGATGTTTTTGAAAAGGAAGTTGGAACAATATATCTTAACTTTTCTGATCCTTGGCCAAAAAAAAGACATGCTAAAAGAAGAATTACTAGCCATGAGTTTTTAAAAAAATATGATTTAGTATTTAAAGATAAAAAGACAATAGAACAAAAAACTGATAATGTTTATTTATTTGCTTTTTCTTTGGAATCCCTAAGTACTTATGGTTATACGTTAGAACATGTTACGATGGATTTGGAAAATGACGAAGGATTAAAAACTCCAAAAAGTGAGTATGAAAAAAGATTTACTGAAAAAGGTGTTAAAATTTGTATGGTAAAAGCTTGTAAGAATTAGGATATATGAAAGGAAAATAAAACAATATTATTTATTTATAGGCATGTTTTATATCATGATTTAAATGAAAAGGTTTTATTTTTTATTGTTTTTTGTTATAATGTTCTTAAAGTAGGTGAAACTTAATGAAAAAGTGTTTATTAATACTTTTAATGCTATTTTTATTATCTGGTTGTACGATAACAAAAGTTGATAATTATGGTTATGAACAAATAATGGACAAGATATTATCACTAAATATAAAAAACTATAATAAGGTGGGCAAAGGTTATAAGTATTATGCACCACATGGTATTGTTAGAACTGATGCAAAAGAATATAACGACGTATTAAAAAGTGGGGATAATACTTATTATTTATATGTTGACGTGGTAAGTTATTATTATAAAACAAAAATTAGTTATCCAAAAAATGATAAATCATATTTTTATAAAAAACTAGGTAGCAAAAGTAAAAATGGCTACATAAACATTGAGAAAAATGATGATAAATTATATGTTCAAATGGTGTATAATTATGCTAAAATAGAAACGTATATAAAAGAATCTAACTTAAAAAACGCGGTTATTGATATTAGTTATATTTTATCAAGTATTAATTTTAATGATTCTTTATTAAAGAAAATGTATGAATCAGGAAATCTTGATTCGAAAGAAGAAGTATATAAACTTTTTGATAATAAAGAAAAAGAAGGGAACTTCCTTGAATATGTTAAAGAATATGATAAATACGATGGTAGTAAAAATGAAACTAAGGAAGAAGAAATTATAGTAGAAGAAAAAGAGAAAATTGAAACTACTACTTCAAAAAAACAGACTACCACTAGTACCGAAAACACTAGTGTTTTAAAAAGCGAGTAAGAGAAAGGTGTGAATGTTCCTATGGGATTAAAAAGTAAGTTAAATAAAATGAAAAGTTTCTTATTTGACGAGGAAGATGATGAAAAAGAAGAAAGAAGGCTTTCTAAACGATCTTTAAAGAAGGAAAGTAAGAAAACTGAAACGGCAATGGAAACAGAAGATTTATCAAAAACTCAAGAAATTGAAGAATTATACTTTGAGGATGTTTCAGAACCTAAATTAGATGAAACTAAAGAGATAAAATCAAGAGCTTTAAAAAATGAACAAGAGTTTAAGTTTCCAGAGTTTGATGACGATGATTTTATGGTTGCCAGAACTAAAAAAGAACCTATTATTTCGGTAAAGGAAGAAGATTCAAAGCCAATTTTATATCAAGGAAGCAAAAGAAAAGAAGAACAAAAAAAATTCAAACCAAGCCCTATTATATCTCCAATATATGGTTTGTTAGATAAAGATGGAAACAGGGTGAAAGACACTGTAGCAAAGCAAGAAAAAGATAAGTATAATGATGAGGTATCTTTAGACGTTGTTAGAAAAAAGGCATATGGTAGTTTAGATGAAGAACTTGAAAATACAATGAAACGCTTAAGTAAAAAAACCATTGAAGAAGCGGAAAAAGATATGGAAAAAGAAGAAAAGGAACTTTCTAGGGCGAAGGAAAAAGCTAAAAAGGTTAAGGAGCAAAAGCCAATTGTTGTTTTAGAAAATCAAGATGATGAAGAAGACGACATGATTTTGCCAAACGTTAATTTTAAAGAAATTGATGTTGATAAAGAAAGAACTAAAGAATTAAATGAGAAAATAGAGGAAAAAGAAAAAATAATTGATGAAGAAGACGATGATGATACTAAAGAACAAGATTTATTTAACTTAATTGATTCTATGTATCAGAAAGAGGAAAGGGAAGACTAATGCAAGGGTTTTTGAGTGAATATTTGCCGATTTTAATATATATATTATTATGTATCTTAATTATTTTACTAATTATAATATGTGTTAAAGTAATTAAGACGATGAATAGAGTTGAAGGAATTGTTGATGATGTTGATGATAAAGTAAAGTCATTAAATGGAATTTTTAACATCGTAGATTCGGTAACTGACAAGTTGTCAGCCTTAACTGAGGTAATATCAGATTCAATAATTTTATTTATCAAAGGTGTTTTTAAAAAGAAAAGAAAAAAGATAGAAAAAGAAGAAAGCGAGGAAGAAGAAAGTGAGTAAAAAAAAGGATAAGAAGAAAAATACTGGAAAGTTTGTTTTAGGGGCTGCCGTTGGCGCTGCTTTAGGGTTGCTATTTGCTCCTTCATCAGGTAAGGAAACAAGAAAAGTTATTAAAAAAAAGGCTAATGATTTAATAGATAAAGCAAAGGAAATTAACGTTAAAGAAGTAAGGGATGCAATCGAGGTAAAAGTTTCTAACATAATGGAGGAAATTAGTGATTTAGATAAAGAAAAAGCATTAAAAATTGCTAAGAAAAAAGCATCTGACTTAAAAAAGAGCGCTGAAGAGTTAGTAGCTTATACCAAAGAAAAGGCTACTCCAGTTGTTCAAGATGCCGCCTTAGCATTGAAAGAAAAAGCAATAGAAGCTACAAAGAAAGTTTTAGAAAAGTTAGAATCTAAATAAAAAAGTGCTATTTTTAGCACTTTTTTTAGTTCTTTAGCATAGATTAAAACGAGGAGGGGATTCTAATGTTTAAAGAAATAGTTACTAAGGCAGTTATTGGAAAAGGTAAAAAGTATTTCAAAAATAGTTACAATCTTTTAGCAGAGAATAATGCTAATACGATTCTTGGATGTTGGGTAATTAATCATGAATTTAAAGGTACGGTTAGTGGTGATAAAGTGGTGATTGATGGAAATTTTGACATTAATATATGGTACTCTTATGATGATGATAAAAAAACAGCTGTTGCTAGTAAAAATATATCATATAGTGAATCGGTTAATGTTAAAACAAAGGCTGGGTCATCACTTTTAGGAAGCGACATAATCGTAAGAGCTCTTAAACAACCAAGTTGTAGTAACGTAAAAGCAAAAGATGATGTAATAGAATTTGATATAGAAAAAGAACTAGGAATAGAAGTGGTAAATGATGAAAAAGTAAAAATTGCAATTGAAGAGGATGAAGAACCATGGGATACACTTGATGATGATGAAGAAACGGTAGAAAAAACGATTGATGAAGAAGTTAAAGAGGATTTTATTTAGAATCCTTTTTAAATATAAAAAAACGGCATGTTAACAAAAATAGTTGACACATGTTCTGGGCTATGTTAAAATTAGTTTATATAACGAAGGAGGAAGAAAAATGGCAGTTAAATTAAGATTAAAAAGAATGGGAGCAAAGAAACAACCTTTTTATCGTATTGTTGCAGCTGATTCAAGAAGTCCTAGAGATGGTCGTTTCATTGAAACAATTGGAACTTATAACCCATTAGTAACACCAGCAGAAACTAAGATAGATGAAGAAACAGCAATGAAATGGTTAAGAAATGGAGCAACTCCTACTGATACTGTAAAAAATATTTTTTCTAAAGCTGGAATAATGACTAAGTTTGCTAACGAAAAACAAGGTAAGTAATTATGAAGTTAGTAGAATTAACAACGTTAATCGTAAAAGAACTTGTAAGTGATCCAGAATCTATTACTGTAAAAGAGTTTCCAAGTGAAAACGAAGAGGAAATTATTATCCAAGTTATGGTTCCAGATAGTGAAATGGGAAGAGTAATAGGTAAAGAAGGAAAGATGGCAAAAGCTATTAGAACAATAGTTCAAGCAAGCTCATACGTAAATGATAACAAAAGGGTAAATATTAACATAGACTCATATTAAGAAGCTTTGATTAGCTTCTTTTTATATTATTTTTAGAGGGATTAAAAAAGTTTTGTTTAATAATAAAAATGAGAGGACTTAAAAATGGGTTAGTAGCTTCACATCTTTTTATATAAAAATAGAAAGGTGGCGATATTATGAAAAAGGAAACTAAGTTTCAAAGAGTAATAATAATTCTTTTAATTTTGTTATTAGCCATACTAATTATTAAAATATAAAAGAAAAAAGCGTGCTTACCCAGGGGGTGTACGCTTTTTCCTTAACCCATTTAAGGAAAGCTACTAACCTTAAGTTAAATGCTCTCACTAACTAAATTATACATTATTGATAAAATTATATAAATAATAAAATTAAATTAATGTATTTTAAAAATTTTTGTAATTAAATTTTAATATATAACCTAAGTAATATTATATACACTACAAAATATGTATAAAAACAGGTGAAATTCAAAAGTAAATTGTAGATTTACTTAAAAATGCAAAAGTGCAGGT
>CAYOWI010000035.1:0-11869 GCA_964407685.1 uncultured Muribaculaceae bacterium | reverse complement strand
CAAAAGAAAAAGTAAACACATCTTTTTTGTGTCTACTTTCATTTTACAACTTCAAGTTTATGTTATAACTTGTATCTTTTATATATATAAGAAAATTACATACTTATATATAAAATCTAATATATGAATACAAATATATGTAGTTGTTGCAACATTAAAATAAGATAAATGACTTAAGCTTAAAAATGTAAAAATTATGATATAATGCTTATGTAAGGAACCGTTTTGATATATATTATTTAGTAAGTGTTATGTAGAAGAAGGTAATAGAACATGAGAGTTTTAAATGATAATTTATTAATGCCAATATTTGATAGTAAGATAAAGTTTTATTTTTCTCTTTTATTTATTACCGTTCATGATTTTAAGCTTTTAACCGATAACTTTGGTGAGGACATAGATATTTTTAATAATCAAACCATTTTTGATTTAAATTGCCTTTTTAAACTAAATAAATTATTCGAAGAAATAAATGATACATATAACATGATAAATTTATCTGATAAAACGCTTTTAAAGCTATTTGATAAGCATGAGGTAGAAAATTATTATAATTCGTATAGTACTAAAAACGTTAATTTTGATACCTATGATGCTAATGATCTAAACGATTTTTACATATACATGTTTTTAGAAAAAGTAAAAGAAAAAAAAGAAATAGAGTTTGGAACGATATATGATTTATTTGATTCATTTTCATTAGAAGAAATAATAAATGCCGTAGCTAATTTAGATTATGAAGATAAAAAGAAGTTTATTTATCTGTTTGGCATTAAAGGTGACGTAACTTTTGAATTAAATACTAACGATTATGATAAAAAAGATATATTAATAAAATTATACAGTTATATGTTAGAAAAAAGGGATGATTGCAACATTCCTAAAATTATAAGTAACGTAATTGAAAAAGAAGCTTACCAACATAATTTCTTTGATTACATAAGAAGCTTATGTAAAGATAATAGTTTAAGTAATGAGTTTATCGTTAAAATGTTATCAAAAATGGATCATAATTCAATTAGAACCATAAAAGAGGTTTTTGGTGATGATTTAAAAAAGAAAGCAAAACCTTTAAAAGACAAAACTTTTAAAACTGCTATAAATAATTTAACGATTATTATTAAAGTAAATAAAACCTATGAAAAAGAAAAATATAAAAGAGATAGTTTTAAAGAAAAGAAAAAAGCTGGCTTTGAAGAAAAAAAGAATGTAGAAAAAAAAGAAACTGATAAAAAAGTAAGAGAAGAATTTGTAAAAGAAAATAAGACAAAGAAAGGCATAAAGCAAGAAGAAATAAATAAACAAAATAAAGTTAATGATATAGAAAAACAAAAAGATAAAAAACCTAAAGAAAAAAATAAATCGTTAAAAGAAGAAAATAAAAACTTAAGACTTAAACTGTTTTTAGAAAAGAATAGTTTAAATAAAAATGACTTTTATAAGGCTTTTAAACTCTTAGAACCGTTAAGTAAAAGCGTCATAGCTCTTTATTATGGTATTGATAAAAAGCCATTAGAATTAGAGAAAATAAAAGATGAACTTGAAAAGGATTTGGACGATGTTTTATTCATTTTAGAAGATGCCGAGGACAAAATTATTGACCTCATTAAAAATGGTAAAATTAATTTGGAAAAAAATAATAAGAAAGAAAATCTAAATGAAAAAACAAAGGAAAACAAAAAGGAAGAACATAGACAAAGGGATAATAGATTGTTAGATTTTATAAACGAAAATGAAATAAGTTCTGACGTTTTAATTAAGGTGTTTCCTTTGTTAGCACCAATTGAAATGGTTGTGGTAGACTCACTTTTAAACGAGCATGATAAAAAAGATATAGCAACTACTTTAGGAATTGAAGAACAAAGGGCAGATGAGTTAATAAATGAGTGTACTGATAAAATGATTGATATTATATCACCACTAAAAAAATCGGCAGAACCTAAAGAAACTTCAAATAAAAAAGAAAATGAAAGTATTTTAAATGATTTTTTATTTAAAAATAAACTTAGTAAAAAAGAATTTTATGAAAGGTTTAAAACCCTTGATTCCTTTAGTAAAATTGTTTTAGCTAGCTACCTTGGGTTTCAAACTAATGCTTTATTGGTAAGTGACATTGCTGTTAAATACGGTAAGAGTATTACCCAAATAGAAAAAATAATAGAAGAAGCTAAAGATAAGATAGTTAAAAAACCAGTAAAAATAGATAAGTTAAGCCTTAATATGTTACTTTCTAAATATAAAATTACGAAAGATGATTTTAATAAGGCAGTTGATAACTTAGATTTTTATACTAAAAGTTTAGTAAAATCTTATTTTGGAGATGGTATGTTTTCTAAAAGCTTAGAAGAGTTATCAATAAAATATGGTAAAACTCCAAATGAAATTAATCAAATGATAACTGGTATAGTAAGTAAAATAAAGCCTACTACTAAAGCAAAAGAAAATAAACAAAAAGAAAAATTAAGTGCTTTAGATAGGTTCTTAACCATAAATAATTTAACTAATTTAGAACTTTTGGCGATTTTAAACATGTTATCACCTGATGAAAGAAGCTTAGTGGCCATGCACTTAGGTCTTAATGGAAAAGAACTTGATATAAATCAAATGGGCTTATTAACTCAAATGCCACCATTACTTGTTAAGTATAATTTAGAAAACGCCTTAAGTAAAGTAATATATTTATCAAGAATAAACAAACCTTTAAATAAAAATAATCAGGAAAACATGAACTTTTATACTTATTATAAAAACTTACTTAACGACGTAAACTTTATTACTTTGGCTGGTAAAACAGATCCTTTAATGACTAATATTTTGCTTAAGATGAGGGAAAATGGTTTTAATGTTAATAAAACTTCTAAATCCATGAATATTTCTATTGATGAAATTATGAGAAGTTTAATGGATGCGTCTATTCTAGGAAATAGTTATTTGGAAGATACTAAAAATCCTGTTAACAGTGTCTTTAATGATAGAGAAAAAAGTAAAAAAACCGGAAGAAGATATTAAAATTAATTAGAGAAAAGTAGGTTTTAAAACCTACTTTTTTGTTATATATAAATAATAAAGAGTTTTTAAATTACGATATTTTATTTTTTTAAACTAGATCTAAATTCATTTTTAGTATCATAGTTTGTTAATAAAGAATATATAGTACTTGCTTTAATATCCATTTTAAATAAGTGATTATATTCTTTTTTATATTTAGTTATTATTGGCACTTTTATATCGTTTTTTATTTCTTTTAAGATTTTTTTTCCGTTAAGAGAAAATCCTAAAATCCTTATGTATCTTATCTTTAAGTCGTTATCTTGTTTTTTAATTTTACAAACAATATGAAGAAGCATTCTTTGTATTTTGTTATAAGAATATCTTTTGGATTTTACTTTTAATATTAAATCGTTTAAATCTTTAGCTCCGTTTATTACTTTTTTTAGTTTATTTTCAATTCCTTCGTCAACGTCAAGGTAATCCATTAGATTATTGCTACTTATAATTTGATATTTTATTAAATTAAAGTATTTATTATAATCAATTTTGGTTATATGTTTAATAACGTTATTAGGCATTACTTTGTTTAATAATTCTATATTATTTATATTTTTTCTAATTGATGTTGCAGAAGTTATATTTTTATTTATTTCTTCTTCATGGTAATCGTTTGTTCTTTTAATACTAATTGGTTTTATATTGCTATTAGTATTAATTATACTTCTTACGTATTCTAAGGCTAAAACATCATTTGGTTTATCAATTATTATTTCAGATATATCTTTAAGTGCTAAAGAGCAAGATTTGGGATAATTATATCCTTGATCTAAGTATTTTTTTATCTTAGCTTGATACTCTTTATTATCATTTGTTATATTAACCAGTTTTTCAAATAAATCTACGTCGTTTGTTTCACTTCCAAATACTAAGTAATCGCACTTTAACTCATTTAATATATCAATTGCACCCCGTGCATAATAATTGGCAGAAGATGTAGATATGTTAAAGGGGAGTTCAACTATAAGATCAAATCCGTATTCTAAAGCAATAGCCGTTTTATCCCATTTATTTATTATGGATATTTCTCCTCTTTGCGTGAAATTCCCTATTAAAATAAGGATTAAACTAGCTTTAGGAAACATTTCTTTTACTTTATTTAAGTGATAGATATGTCCGTTATGAAACGGATTATATTCTGCTATTACGCCAACTTTTTGCACTTTATTCCTTCTTTCTTTTTATATATGATAACATAAAATTTTTTGAAACAGCTTATTTTTTAGTAAAATGATTCAAAATATAGCTTTTTATAAATGATAGTATATTTTGGAACGTTTATATTATAGATTTTCATCATTTTATTTTTTTCTAAGAGTACTATTTATAAAAAATGACACCAATTGGTGTCATCTTAAAGAAATTTAATTTGATATTTATTTTATTTTATCCTTAAATTCATTAAATAATTTTAATATGTTATTATATGTTCTATCAGATACTTTTGATCTTAAAGTGCCTATTGCTTTTATAGCATCTCCTTTATAAACTTCTTTCCAGTTATTCATGATGAAATCGTAAATAACCTTATCTTCACCTTTTTCAAGCGACATATTATTTTTGTTTGCAAAATCATTTATGTCTTTTAATGATAATCTTTTTAGATATTCTTTTATTATAACTTCATACAATTTAAATCAACTCCTACTTATTATATGCATATCATAGTGTTTTTATTAACATAATAATCATGAGGTGGTGCGTTTTGAAAGAAAATAAAAACCCAGAGGTTATTACTAAAAATAGAATTATTTTTTTAGCTATTTTTATCGTTATATGCTTTGCAATAATAGTTTTAAAGTTAGGATATTTACAATTGTTTAACGCAAAGGCATCCTTAGCGGAGCTTAATAAATTATCAACTAAAACAGTATATGGCCCTTCGATGCCAAGGGGAAGGATATATGACCGTAATTATAACGTAATAGTAGATAACATAGGTACTAATTTAATAAGTTATAAAAAAGAAACTGGTATGAAAACGAAAGATGAAATAGCACTTGCATACACATTGGCTGAAAAGTTGGAAGTGGATTATAAAAGCCTTACAAATCGCGCATTAAAAGAATTTTGGATTGTAAATAATGCGGAAAAAGCAAAGAAAAAAATAACAAAGGAAGAAGAACAATTATATGAAAGAAGAAAGCTTAAAGCTTCTGAGATTGAAGATTTAAAAATTAATAGAATAACAGATGAAGAACTAGGAGTATATACCGAAATAGATAAGGAAGCTGCGTACGTGTATTATTTGATGAACAATGGTTATTATTATGATGAAAAAGTAATAAAGGATAATGCAAGTGACCAAGAATATGCTTTTGTTGCGCAAAACTTAAGCAAATTAAAAGGTGTTTCGATTTCTACTTCTTGGCAAAGAAATTATCCTTATGGTGATACACTAAGGCAAATATTAGGTAATGTTTCTAGCTATAAAACGGGGATTCCAGAGGAATATAAAGCAGAGTATTTAAATAAAGGCTACTCTTTAAACGATCGGGTTGGTCTTAGTTATTTGGAATATCAATATGAAGATGAACTTAAGGGAATAAAAGATAAGTATGAAGTTAAAAACGGAAAAAAGACGTTAGTAAAAAAAGGAAGTAGGGGTAATGACATTGTTTTATCAATTGATATTAATCTTCAAATAAAGTTAGAAGAAATAATAGAAGAAGAATTATTGAATGCTAAAAAGGAGGCTAATACACAGTATTACGATCATACGTCAGTTGTTATTACAAATCCTAAAACTGGTGAGATACTAGCACTTGCCTCAAAGCAGATAACTACTACTAATGATGGTTATAAGATAAATGATTATACAACTAATTTACTTACCGGAAGCGATACTCCCGGATCAATCGTTAAAGGAGCTTCGATGCTTGTTGGATATAAAACAGGTAATTTAAAAATAGGTGACGTGTTTTACGATAAGTGTATAAAGTTTAAAAATACTCCTCAAAAGTGTTCTTGGAGTACTTCACTTGGATCCTTAAATGATATTACGGCGCTTAAATTTTCTTCAAACTCATACCAGTTTCAGCTTGCTTTAAAGGTGGCGGGTATTAATTATTACTATAACATGCCAATTAAAATTGATGATGCCGCAATAAACACTTATAGAGAGATTTTTTCATCCCTTGGATTAGGAGTAAAGTCTGGTGTTGATCTTCCTTTTGAAACGGAAGGTTATAAAGGAAAAACTTCAAATGCTGGCCTACTTTTAAACTATTCGATTGGACAATATGATACTTATTCAGCACTACAATTATCGAGTTATGTTAATACTTTAGCAAATGATGGTGTAAGACTTAAACTTAACCTGGTAAGCCAGATAAGAAAGGCAACTAAAACTGATGAGTTAGGGCCTGTTAAAAAAAGTTATGAAAAAGAAATATTAAATGAGGTGGACATAGACAAAGTATACTTTGAAAGGGTAAAAGAAGGATTTAAAAGTGTAATGGAAGGTTACCTAGGAAAAGGCTACATGGGAAATAGCCCAAGTCCGGCGGGTAAAACTGGCACTTCGGAAAGTTTCTATGACGCAGATTTAGATGGAAAAGTTGATACTGAAACTTATAGTAAGTCATTTATTGGTTATGCTCCTTATAATGATCCGGTTATGAGTATTGTTTCAATATCACCACATGTTAGTCATAAAAAAGGCTCTTCAACATACACTTCTAACGTAAATAAACGAATTGTATCAAGAATTTGTAATATTTTCTTTGAAAATTATGAATAATTTGATATAATACCCATAGTTATCTTCGAAAAGGAGGGGAAATATTTATGGCAAAGAAAAATGAAAATAGAGCTAATGTTACTTTAAAATGCCCTAAGTGTGGTGAGCTAAATTATCGTACACCAAAGAACAAACATAATGATCCTGAACGTATGGAAATTAGTAAATTCTGCCCAAGATGCAGATGTCACACTGATCACAAAGAAACTAAAAACTAGTAAGCTTAATGCTTATTTATCACAAGTGAAAGGAGCAGTATAATGGTTAACGTAAATGATATTAAAAACGGAATGACCGTTGAAGATGAGGGAAACATTTATCAAGTACTTGAGTTTTCTCATGTTAAACCTGGAAAAGGAGCAGCTTTTGTTAAGGCTAAACTTAAAAATTTAAGAACTGGTGCCATCGTTGAGAAAACGTATAACAGTAGCATTAAACTTGGCAAAGCAAACGTTCAAAGAAAACCAATGCAGTACTTGTACCAAGCAGGTGACGCTTATAGCTTTATGGATATGACGACTTACGAGCAAGTTGAATTAACTAAAGATCAAATAGGCGATGACTTAAAATACTTAAAAGAAAACTTAGAGGTTAGTTTAGTGTATTTTGGTGAAGAATTAATTGGTCTTAATTTACCTGAGAAAATAGACTACGTAGTAACTGATACCGAACAAGCTGTTAAAGGAAATACCTCTAGTGGGGCACAAAAAGATGCTTCACTAGAAAACGGAATGACTGTTAAAGTACCTTTATTTATTAATACTGGGGAAAGCATTATTATATCTACTAGCGATGGTAAATACGTATCAAGAAGCAAGTAAGCTTCTTTTTTGTATGGTTTATTGAATTCGGGATAAAAAGCTTGATTTTGCATTTTATTTATGATATATTGTTTTAACACGAAAGGAAGATAAGATGATAAAGCAAGAAAAAGATATGTCTTTAAAAGAATTAGAATACGTTAAGGATTGCCTTAAGAAATTATTTCCAATTGATGAGATAACTCTTGAAAGAAATTATGATTATTTAGCTATGGAAATATATAAAACAGAACAAAACATATCTGCAATTGAGGAAGATTTAGAATCATTAGAACAAGATGAGTTGGGTATTTTAATATTAATTGGTGGTATTCTTACTGCTGCCTATCTTTATGCAGTTTATCATTTTAATCCTATAATATGTATTGGGATAGCAATTACTTTCTATGTAATTGGAAACACATATATATCCGATAATAAAAATAAGATAAAAAGTAATTATGTAGATTTAGATAAAGAAAAAGAAAAATTAGAAGAATTTAAAATAAAAAAAGAAAAAGTTCTAAATCTTAGACAATATAATAATAGAATAAATAGTTTGGGTAATGATAGATAAAAAAGAAAATGAAAAATTTTTCTTTTTTTGTTATATATATTTAATTTTTAAATATTTTATGTTAAAATACTTTTATAGATAGTATATTGCACTTATGTATGGAGGGATAAAATGGCTTTAAATTTAAAGAAATTGTTTGGTAGTAGTGATATTTCTAGTGAAGATGAATATTATACTTTAAGCGTTGAGGAAGCAACAAGGGAGGAAACAGCCGAGGGAAGTAAAATGATTCTTCTTGAGCCAAGAGCATACTCTGAATCTCAGCAGATTGCAGACTACTTGAAAAAAAGAAATACGGTTGTTGTTAACTTAAAAAGAGTAACACCAGACCAAGGAAAAAGAATAATTGATTTCGTAAGTGGATGTTTATACGCAATAGGAGGCTCTATGCAAAAATTGGGTGATGGTATATTCTTATGCGCACCTAAAAATATTAATGTCCAGGGAAAGATGACTGAGGAAGAAGAACCAAAAAGAAGCAGAACAAAAAATATATCTGAAGATTTTTAGTACTTGATTATTTTTTTTAATATGATAGAATATACGTTAGTAAAACAAATGAGGAAGACGGTATAATGGTAATTTATTAGAGAACTTACTAATTGGTGAAATGTAAGCTAAATTTAAATTATACGAATCACTTCTGATGTGTCTATTTGAAATTATTAGAATAGTACCGCTTAAGAAGCGTTAAAACGATTAAGTGCATATCAAAAGATATGAATTAAGGTGGTACCGTGGGTATATAACTCATCCTTTAGTTAGGATGAGTTTTTTAATATATAAAAGGAGATGGTTATAAATGACAAAATTATTTAAAGAGTTATCAAAAAAAGGAGTTTTTGAAACCGAACAAGAAATATTAAAAAAATGGCAAGAAGAAGATATCTTAAAAAAGACCATAGATAATAGAAAAACTTGTGAAAACTTTGTTTTCTATGATGGCCCTGCAACCGCTAATGGTAATCCTGGTGTACACCATATGGTTGCAAAATTCTTAAAAGACGCTTTTTGTAAGTATCAAACGATGAAAGGTAAAAGAGTACTTAGAAAAATAGGATGGGATACTCATGGACTTCCCGTTGAAGTACAAGTAGAAAAAGAACTTGGTTTCGAAGGAAAAAAAGATATCGAAAAATATGGTATTAAAGCCTTTAATAAGAAATGTCGTGAAGCGGTTTGGAAAAATGAAGAGGCATTTACTAGATTAACTAACGAAATGGGTCAATTCATTGATACTAAAAATAGATATATCACTTATGATAATGACTACATTGAAACAGAGTGGTGGATCTTAAAGAAATTCTTTGATGAAGGATTATTCTATGAAGGCGTTAAAATAACACCATATTGTCCAAGATGTGGTACTTCCTTAGCATCACACGAAGTAGCCCAAGGATATAAAGAAGTTAGTGTTGATACCGTTATCGTACCAATGAAGAAAAAGGATGACGATGCATATTTCTTAGTTTGGACAACAACACCATGGACCCTTTTATCAAACGTGGCATTATGTGTCAATCCAAACGAAACATACGTTAAAGTAGAATCTATGGGATATAAGTTTATCTTAGCAAAAGCCTTAATGAACAAGGTATTAGGAGATGATATAAAAGTACTTGAAGAATATAAAGGTACTGATTTAGAGTATCAAGAATATGAACAATTATTACCATTCTTAAGCGTTAATAAAAAAGCGTTTTTTGTAACGTGTGATACTTATGTTACCATGGAAGATGGAACAGGTATTGTACACATCGCACCAGCATTCGGTGAAGATGATGCTGCTGTTGGTAAAAAATATAACTTACCATACTTAAATCCAGTAGGAGAAGATGGATGTTATACTGAAGGTCCATGGAAAGGTATTAAAGTATTTGATGCTGACTTAGAAGTTATCAAATGGTTAAAAGCTAATGATAAGTTATTTAAAAAACAAAAAATGGTTCACAACTATCCACATTGCTGGAGATGTAAATCACCACTTCTATATTACTCAAAACCATCTTACTACTTAGAAGTTACTAAGTTCAAAGATAAGATAATAGAAGAAAATAACAAAGTTAACTGGTATCCGGAATACGTTGGTGAAAAACGTTTTGGAAACTGGCTTGAAGAATTAAAAGACTGGGCTATATCTCGTCAAAGATACTGGGGAACACCACTACCACTTTGGATCTGTGAATGTGGTCATATGGAAATGATAGGTTCTAGAAAAGAATTAGTATTAAAAGCGCTAGAAGAAATTGATGAATCTATCGATTTACACAGACCATACGTTGATGATGTACACATTAAATGTCCAGATTGTGGTAAGGCAATGACTAGAACGACAGACGTTATTGATTGTTGGTTTGATTCAGGATCTATGCCATTTGCACAGTATCATTATCCATTTGAAAATAAAGAGCTATGGGAAGAACAATTTCCAGCAGACTTTATCGCAGAAGGCATTGACCAAACAAGAGGATGGTTTTACTCACTACTTGTTATATCTACGTTTGTAACAGGAAAAAGCCCATATAAAAACGTATTAGTAAACGATTTATTGCTTGATAAAAATGGTCAAAAGATGCATAAATCAAGAGGTAACGCAATTGAACCATTTAGCTTAATGGAAAAAAATGGGGCAGATACAATCCGTTGGTACTTACCTTATGTATCTCCAGTATGGACACCAATTAAATTTGATGAAGAAGGATTAAAAGAAGTATATTCTAAATTCTTTAGTACTTTTAAAAACACTTATTCGTTCTTTGCACTATACGCAAACACTGATAACGTGGATCCAAGGGAATTCGATGTTCCATATGAGATAAGAGAAGAAATTGATAAATGGTTAATTTCTAAATATAATAAATTACTTGATTATGTAACAAAAGCTTATGATGAATATGATTTAACAAAGGTAGTTAGAAGCGTAACAAACTTTGTTTCAGAAGATTTATCTAACTGGTACATAAGAAGAAATAGAAGAAGGTTCTGGGCACATGATTTAGATAATAGTAAAAAAGCTGTTTATAAGACTACTTACGAAGTATTAGTAGGATTATGTGAAATGATTGCACCAATCGCATCATTTGCAAGTGAAGAAGTATATACTGCTTTAACTGGTAAGGAATCCGTTCATTTAGCTGATTTCCCTAAAGCAGATTTATCACTTGTTAATCAAGAAATAGAAAACAAGATGGATTTAGTAAGAGATTTAATCTCACTTGGTAGAAACGCCCGTGAGGAAGTTAAGATAAAGGTAAGACAACCAATTAGTGAAGTATTGTTAGATGGTAAGAACAAAGACTTAATTGGTGACTTAGATGAACTTATAAAAGAAGAGTTAAATGTTAAAGAAGTAACTTACATAAATGATCTATCTAAGTACATGAACTTTGAAGTTAAACCAAACTTTAAAATAGTAGGTAAGATATTTGGACCAAAGATTAAGTTATATGGGGAAGAACTTACTAAATTAACTAGCGAAGACGTAAGCTTTATTCAAAATGGAGAACCAGTAACTATAACAGTAGATGGTGAGTTATTTGACGTAACTTCTGAAATGGTTGATATAAGAGTATCAGCTAAAGAGGGCTATGACGTAGCAAAAGAAGGAAATAACTTCATTATTCTAAACACTAACTTAACGGATGAATTAATTAATGAAGGTATTGCAAGAGAGTTAATTTCTAAGGTTCAAAACTTAAGAAA
>CAYOWI010000034.1:0-11931 GCA_964407685.1 uncultured Muribaculaceae bacterium | reverse complement strand
ATACTAACTGGTGTGGTGATGTTCTTTGCGAAAACAAAATAAAAGATGATTTAGGATTAAAATCAAGATGTATTCCATTTGATGGTGCAGAACCTACTGGAAATAAAAAATGTGTATGCTGCGGTAAAGAAGCTACTACAAAAATATACTGGGCTAAACAATATTAAACTTATGAATTATTCATAAGTTTTTTTATTTTGAGTATTATAGTAATGGTGATAAATATGTTAACAGCAGAATATGAACAAGCCTACATAAGTAATTTTACTAAGGTGTTTACGGTACTTAACGAAGAATATGAAGTGCACGTAGAACCGGGTGAAGAAGAGAATTACGAGCTAAATATTACAAAGATTAATGGTGAAGAAATAAATGGTTATTTAAGTGTATGCTTTCAAAAACAAAATGGCACTTTAACCGTTATTGCAGATAAAAAAATAGATGAAGAAATAATAAAAAAATTAGTTAAAGATGTAGCACTTGCTTTAAATATAGATCCAATGGCTAGCTATAACTTTAAAGACTTAAAAGAGTTTATAATATATCATTTTGAGTACGTTAAAGAAAACAAAATAATAGATAATAAAAAAATATTAGAAGATTTTAAAGCGTTAGGTCAAATAGAAAACTTAGATTATAATATTATGGTAAATCCACCTACTTATTAGTGGATTGCCTACTAAATGATATTGGTACCAATGAATTAGAACACGCTGAAATGATTTGTACAACAAAAAACTTACGAAATAAAAATCGTAAGTTTTTTATTACTTATTATAATAATATTTAGCTTTATATTCATCAGCTAATTCTTTAAAACGATTATAGTGAACTATTTCCCTTTGTCTAAGCCATAATAAAGGTCCTGTAATGGCTGGATCATCAGATAAGTCTATTAAGTGCTCATAAACTGCACGAGCCTTCTGTTCAGCTGCTAAATCTTCTTCTAAATCTGCAACAGGATCTCCAGTTGTTGAAATATAAGTTGCGGTCCATGGCATACCATCTGAATTCATTGGAAATAATGCGAGTCCGTGTTCGGTATAATGTCCCTCTAAACCAGCAGCTTTTAATTCTTCTGGTGTTGCACCCTTCATCATTTGATATACCATCGTGCATATCATTTCAACATGAGCTAGCTCTTCAGTACCAATATCATTTAATAATGCACGTCCTTTACTATCTGGCATCGTATATCTTTGGTTTAAGTATCTAAGTGCTGCACCAAGTTCTCCTTGAGCTCCACCATACTGACTTATAACAGCTTTAGCCATTTTTAGGTTTTTTCTTTTAATATCAATTGGATATTGTAATTTTTTAGAATATTTCCACATAATATCACCTACTCATTCCATGGCCAAGGTTCTTTTATCCAAGCCCAAGGTGTCATACTAAGACCCTCGTTATCAGATAAATCTATTGGTCCATATTTCCTTTCATAAGCATCATTAAGCATTTTCTCTTGCTTATTATATTCACCATATAGTCTTATAGCATTAGAATCATTTGGATGAGTATCTAAATATAAGTTAATATCATGAGCTGCAAAAGCAATTTCCTGTAACTTATATAAATCACGCTCTTTTTCACCTAACATATTTGGTCTTAAGTACGTCATGTTTTTATATGGAATATATGTTAACCCTTCCATATTTCCTCTTAAGAATCCTTCCCCAGGTGATACAAATTTATTTTGATTTATTATGTTTTGATTATTATTACCCTGCATACCCATTTGAGTATTATTAAGCATGTTTAACCCTATATTATTAGTTAGGGAATTTGGCATTACCGCAGGTATCATAAAAGTTCTCATAAAAACATCATCTAAGCCATAATTAGAATAACTTTCTTTCATTTTCTTACCTCCTAGCCTATTATATACATCTAAGGGCTTTAGCGTATGGGTTATAAACTAAAAGAAGATGACTATTTATCATCTTCTTCATCATACTCATCATATATATTACCAAGTATTTCTTCAACCGCATCTTCAAGTGTTACTATACCAATAAACTTCTTATCTTTGTATACTGCAGCCATTTGTATGTGTTCTTTTTGCATGGTTGCAAATACATCATCTATTTTTTCATCATAATCAAATTTTCTAACCTTAAATAAAAGTTTTTTTAAATCAAAATCATCATTGTCTTTTTTATACATAATGTAATCTTTAACGTTAAATATACCAATTATGTTATTGGTATCCCCATCATATACTGGATATCTTGTAAACTTAGTTTTTTTAAGTTTTTTAAGTAGTGAACCAAACTTTATATTTACGTTAATTAATTCACAATCTTCTTTAGGAGTCATCACCTTGTCTACCGTTGTATCATTAAACTGAAATATGTTAAATATGTATTCTTGTTCTTTTTTCTCTATTATTCCGTCCCTTGTACCAGTAAGTATTATTCTTTTAATATCTTCCTCAGTAAAGTCATTATTTTTTTCTTCTATCTTAAGTATTTTACATATAAGGTTAGTAGACGCTGATAAAAGCTTTATTAGTGGAAAAAATATTACTTGCATTATATTTATTAAAGTAACTGAGAAACTAGCCACCTTAAATGGGTTTGCAAGTGCTATTTTCTTTGGAACTAATTCACCAAACACAAGTGTAAAGTAAGATAAAATTACCGTTATGATAACAACTAAAAACGCATTAGTAAAACCAGTACTAATTATTTTAAAGCCAGTATCCATTATCTTATCTGCAAAAGTTGATGCTGCAAACGCACTAGATAGAAAACCTGCTAATGTTATACCTACTTGGATAGTTGATAAAAAGTTACTAGGATCTTCTAATACTTTTCTTATTTTTTTAGCATTCTTCTTTCTTTTTCTAACCATCTTATCAAGTTCAAACTTTTCTATTGATAAGAACGCAAGCTCACTTGCAGATAATATTCCATTTAATAAAATTAATATAACTAATAATAAAATGTTAAATATCATTTTCCATTACACCTCTATATAAATTGTACCATATTTAAATTAATATTAATAATTAAATAATACTATGCATATAATATATACGTAAATAACTTCCCAACTTTTTATAGTTTTTTCTTGGAAGGCTATTGACAATAGAACGTTTTTGAGTATAATTAAAAATGCCTACTTGATGCAGGTGTAGTTTAATGGTAGAACCACAGCCTTCCAAGCTGTATACGGGAGTTCGATTCTCCTCACCTGCTCCATTTGAAAACAACTTACGAAACTATAAAGTTCGTAAGTTTTTATTTTATATAAAACTAAAATGTTCTCTTTCTAGGAAGGAGGACATTTTTTATGCTTGAATTTAATACTATTGAAGAACTAAAACTTAATCCTAAACTATTAGAACTTATTAAAAACTATACTTATAAAACTAAAAAAGGAAAAGTTAAAGTTCTTCTACATACTAATTTACAATTTATTGAACCTACTGAATATTTAATTACATATCCTATCACTCTTACTATACTTGAATATAAAGTAAATGAGATTAGTAATAAACCATTCTACATTAAAGAGCGTAAAGAAAAGTATAATATAAGCAAAAGATATGATACAAATCAAAATAAAGAGAAAGAAAAAGGTAGAGATTTTAGTTTGTAATCTCCACCTTTTTATTCAGCTATGCTGAAATTTAATCTATCAAAACATTCTTGAGCTTCTGCTTGAGAATTTGGATTACCTAACAATATTCCTGTTTTTGAACCATCAATTTTAATTATATAATTAAATTCTGAATCATTGTAAGAATAGAAAGTATAAGTAATTCCATCTTTGCTACCACTATCTATTATTTTTGCTTTTGCATCTCCATTAACTGCATCTAAATAGTGATTATAACCATCAATAGTAATAAATGTTCCTTGACTTAATGTTTTATCGTCTTTAGAAATAGTAAATGGTAAAGTAGATGTGATATCATGTCCATCAGATGTATTTAATTCTACTTTTATTGAATCTCCAGTAGTTACATCATAAGTATATGATTTATGAGTCATACATCCAGTCAGTATCAAACACATAATACAAATTACGATAAAAGATTTAAAACCATTCTTCATTATTTTACCTCCATACTTATATTTATTATAAAAATGCAAATTGCATTTTTAACCAAATTTAATGCTTACATATTTTAGACAATATAAAATAATAAAGTAAACCACCAATAGCTAATATTATAAAAACAAATATTCCTAAAAAAATATTATTTAACAACCCTAATAGTAGAGTTATAATTATAGTTATTATACAATATATAGGAATAGTTATTTTTACAAACCACTTAAATTTATCTTTTGTAAAAGTGCTTGATGTCACATCTTTTAAATCTTTTTTGAATGTTTCGACAACTTCTTCTTTTATTTGATTTTTTTCTTCTTCAAAATCAATAGTAACATCTTGACCTTTACTTTCTAATTTTTTTGCAACTTCATCAATATCTTTTTTTGCTTTAAAAAATACTAAAATAGCTGAAGCTGGGAATATAATTCCAAAGAATAAATTACCTCCTAATAACATAAAAATTCCAATTATAAAAAATATTGCACACACACCATATACAAAAGGTCGTGTGATTCTTGGGTCATTTGTGCTATATACTTTTGTTTTTGTATATCCTTTATGATATTTTCCTATTGTATCCATATCTACATGACGAATAACTTTTTCAGGAACAACGCCATCATTTGGGGTTGTTTCTATAGTTTCAATAGTTTCATATATTCCTTTTTCATTTTGTTTTGTTTCTTTTTTATTTTCCATATTTCACCTTTTATTTTTCAACATACCAAATTTTATTTCCATTTTTACTATTAATTAAACAATTTGTTTTATCACCATTATAAATTAATTTAATTGTATATCCTTTTCCATCATAGAGTGATTCATCCGCAGCAAAATTATCATTATATTTTGCATTTTCTATTTCTATAATTTTATCACTTTCTTTAATTGATTTTATATCTTCCAATAATTCAATCAAATTTATAGAGTTTTTTTCTTCTTCACTTAAAGTCAAATAATTAATTTCATTATATAATTCTGTTAGATTTTTAAAGAAATCAGAAATGTTGTAATCAATTTCATAACAAACATTATCATCACTATTTTCAAAACTTACTGAAAAAGAAGAATAAGCACAACCATCATGTTCTCCACATTGATAATCATAAGTGTGCTTTTTACAATTTTCTATTTTTGATTCATTTAACAATTCTTTAAAGTCATTAAAAGTTATTGTAATCTTATTAACATTTTGTTCTCCACTATTAAATTCAGTGAAATTAATATTTATTATATTTCCATTTCTAATACCACTAAATCTTTCGGCAACACTACTAGAACCTGAATAATATTCAAATCCAGTTATATCATTTAAATTTTTATTATCATTTTTATTAATAAAAAATATAACTAATAATACTAATAAAATAATTATAATAAAACTTATAATAAAAATATTTTTCTTTTTGCTCATTTTTTTACTCCTAACTTTCATATTTATTGTACCATAAAATTAACATTTCTAATTAAATTTTTAACACATAACTAAAAAAATGTGTTATAATTTGTATAGTGATTGATATTTTTATATATCAAATCGTTATAAAGAGATAAAAGTTGTAGATAACTACGACACTCGCTCCATATAAAAATAAACAGACTCATATTGAGCCTGTTTTTTATATTCTACTCTCCCGTATACAGCTTAGGAATAATGGGATTCATATTTATAAATTATATTTACTTCTAAAATATTCTATACTTTCGTTCAAAATTAAATCAGATTTTTTTAAAATTCTATTTTCTTCTTTTATAAAGTTCATATTATCTCCTTAAATCTATTTCTACTCCATAACTATAAAGTAGTATGAATATCAATAGGCTTATACTTTGCTGCTTTAAATCACCTGTCAATTACTATTTCTCAAACATTACTAGTTATCCACATCATTTCTTAATAGAAATTATACTATATAAAGCAAAGTTTTTCCATACTCCTTTTAGATTAGGTAAAATTTTTGACTTTTTATAAAATTTATTGTAGGATATCTATCAAATTAAAGGAGGAATTATATATGACTTTTTGCCAGGACATATATGATATGCTATGTAGAAAATATCCTAACAGTAATATCTATGTAAGCTCGGATCATCACTTATTTCATAATAATATAATTGGTTATACCAGAACTAATTTTAAAAGTGTAAATGAAATGAACGAATACATCATAAACATGCATAATAAAGTAGTTAAAGAAAATGATATCGTACTTTTCTTAGGAGACTTTTGTCTTAGAAATTCTGAAGTAGGTCCCAGCTGCAAAAACATGAACGGGCATAAATACTTAGTATTAGGTAACCACGACCAAAAAGGCATAGAAAAAAAATATCATTCTTTAGGTTTCGAAGGAGTTTATAAAACTCCAATTAAAATAAATGATAACTTTTTTTCTCATGAACCATTAATTAAGGGAGCAAAAGAAGATATAACTTTTCAAGGTATATTAAATGAATTTATCAATTGCACCAATGCAAAAAACTATCACGGTCATATCCATAAAAAGGAGGATAACATATCTCATTCTTACATAAATGTAACAGGTGAAGCGCAAGATTTTATACCTGTTTTAATCGGTAAAACCACTAAACCAAATAATAATAAAACACCTCTTTTTATTAATTCAGAACAATTTGAAAGTTCGTGTGCATCTATAAAAAAATTATATGGTTTAGATACAAAACTACTTTTGGACGATTATATCTATTCTATGATGCTTGAAAGTCTAACATATCATTGTGAACAAAGTTTTATTCAAGGATCTTATGGTTTATATAAAAAATATGGTTATATATCTACATTTTCTGATTTAGATATATCTTGTATTTACAACCCCTTAAAAAGTAAAAATAAAAATTATAGCGTTCTTAAAGATATTTCCGATGATATGTATGAACATTTAAAAAATATAGATGGAGTAAATTTAGAATTCATAAAAAAATTTAATACTATTAGAATATTTAATGCTTCACTTGCTAAACATAATAATATATTTTCTAATTGTTATTCAGACATAAACCTTATACTTCTAGACTGTTATAAAAATTCTGATTTCATAAATTTACAAGGTAAAAGTTCAGTTGAAAAATTTTTAGAAAAAAATAATTTTTCAACTTTAAAAGATTTTTATTTTCCAAAATTTAATGTACAAGCATTAAAACCAGTTGGTGATATTTCTAATCTTTTGCTTCAAATAATGTTTCAACAAAATAATACTGATAAAAAAGTATCAGCACTAAAAAAGTTAAATTACGTTTATAAAAATACAGTAAAAGATGCCGAGATAGAAAACTTTTTAGATACTTTCATAAGATTATTTTTAAGAAATATTGCCCTTTTTAGTTCTTGGGGTAGATATGGAGAAATTGAATATATAAAAACTTTGTATACTAAAATACAATCTTTAATAGAACCTTATATTAAAATGCTTCCAGAATCACTTATAATACAAATATATGATGTGCTAACTAATCCAAACTCATTATTTTTAGAAATTTATGATGAACTTGTTAATACACCTACAGAAAAAACACTTAATAGCTGTACAAAAATAATAAAAAAAATTAAGGGCTAGGCTTTATATAGCTTAGCTCTTAATTTTTTAACTTATGTATAAAAAACTTTTTAATTAGTTTAACTTCTTAACTGATAATGATGCGTTAACGCCGCTACCTAAGGTTATCCCTACTGCAAGTAGGGCTGATACGGCCATATCTAAAGTTGTTCCAGCTGAAAGTGTTACGACGGTGCTTCCACTATATATAGAGTTTGTTCCTACAGACAAAGCCCTTGATATAACGGTTGATGGTATGTTAGTTCCATTTGCTCTTACAGCCATCGTAACAGTAGTAGCAACAGCAGCACTTAAGTTAACAAAATAATTAATTTCATAAGTTCCAGCTTGCGTTACAACAACACTATTAGTAGTTGTGTTAGTAACGTTTAAACTAGGCATAGCGGTAGCTAAATTAATCTGTGATTGAGTTCCTATTCCTAGGTTTATTGTCTGCGTTGTATTATTATATTTACCACCATATGCATTAAGTCCAGTAGCTGGTCCCGTCGGTCCTATTGGACCGGTAGGCCCTTGAGGTATCGTAAAATCTATTAAGTATTCCGTATTAGATTCTCCTTCCTAGTTTATGGTGTTGCTGGTCTTATTGTTACGCTTGCTTGCGTTCCTGGTGCGCCGGTTGTAACTGTTCCTGTAGCTAGTGTTGGAGCTGGCCCCGTTGCACCGGTTGCGCCTGTTAATCCAGTAGGGCCCGTTGGTCCTGTCGGTCCTGCGATAGTACTAGCTGCTCCAGTTGGTCCGGTTGCTCCGGCAGCGCCAGTTGCACCAGTTGGACCTGTTGGTCCAATTACACCTTGTAATCCTTGAGGTCCAGTAGGACCAGTTGCACCTGCAACGCCTTGGATACCTTGTGCACCTGTTGCACCGGTAGGGCCAGTGGGACCTTGAGGTATCACGAAATCTAAAATATAATCTTCAGTCATTTTTTACTTCCTTTCTTTCTATTAACTATTATATTTAACTAAGATATAAAAAATAACAAGCTTATAAACATAAACTTGTTATTTACAAATAATTATCTATTATCCATCTTATATCCTCAATGGATTTATCAATGTTAAATATACCATTGCCAACCGGATAATAAACTGGAAATATCTTATAAGTATTTCCCTTTATTTTCTTTTCATGGTAAGTCTTTCTATTTTCTGACACGGATATTTTTTTATTAAGAATTATAGAGCTCACCTGATTACCAAATGTAATTATAACTTTTGGTTTTATTATATCTATTTCTTTTAATAATAGTTTTAAGTAACTACCTAAAACTTCATTAGGAAGTGACCTTGCATCTACTTGCGTACACTTACCTAAATTAGTTATAAAATAATTATTATCTTCAACGTTTTTATAGACTTTATCTGAAAAATCATAATCCCATTCCTTTGGTTTTCTAGATAATATTTCATTATAAATATCATCATCCATAAGTCCTACCTTATTAAATAATTTCCATATATTTTTCGTACATAACCACGGAGATTTTCTACCAGTCCATGATTTTTCACTAGATAAATTTCTACCAGTTGGATTCATAAATACAAAACAAATATCAGGATTATCTATTTTTCCACCATTGCAAATGGAGTCTAATTCTTTAGCACCATATTTTTTTTGCATCTTATCATAACTTTTATTTAATTTTTCTAATTCTTCTTTTTTATCTAACAATACGTCAGGCATAACAAAACCTCCAATTTATAAAAATTATAACATATTTTATACACCATTTTAAATAAGTCTTATTTCCTATTATACATAAAACACCTTGAAAGGAGATAAAAGATGAATAACGAGAATAACTGTTATGAAGGAAGTATTTTAGGTAATGCACTAAAAGAAATGAAACACCAAAAATGTTGCTGTCCAAGATTTATTCCAGGTCCTACAGGCCCAGCAGCCTCTAGTGCAGCATGCTTCTGCGTAGATCAAATGAGAAATATAATTCAGCAAATGATTACATTATATCCAAACGATAACTTGACAGTTGCAATGGAAAGTGGAAATAATGCTAGTGGAAGACCTGGTTCTTTATTACCTGGGCCTGATAGTAATCCTAATTCTGGAATATTCCAACTAGTAAATACACAAGGAGTTCCTGAAGAAGCTTTATCAATATGCAGAATAGCATCAATTACGGTTACAAGTAGTACCTATAATGAAGCAATAACTTATTTACCAGCTCCTGATTCTCTACCAACTGGATGCGATGCAAACTGTGAAGCAGCAGCAAGAGCATATTTACCAGCTGGAACACCAAACGTTGATATTAACGCTGGAGGCCAAACGGTTGCACAAGGTGACGTATTAAGAAGTGAATACGGAATGGTCGTAATAGTCGGAAATAATAATAGTAATCCAGCATTTGTATCATTATGTAAAGCTGAAATTATAAATAAATAAAAGAGGTATAAAAACCTCTTTTATTTATTTAATCTTTCTTCTAATAATTTAACTATCATATCTTTATATTCTATCTCAAAACCACAAAATTCATTTGAATAAAATACTTTTTTAAACTCATCTAATGATAGCCACTTAACTTCTTCCACCTCTTCATTACATAAATTAAAATCACTGATTTTAATATCTAACTTAGTTAGATAAATTTGTGCAATTTCAAAATTCTTATCATATATATATTCACCAATATATTCATAATCGCTTTCTTTAGTATCTATGCCAAGTTCTTCTTTAGTTTCTCTTATTGCACCTTCTACTGATGTTTCACCAGTAACTACGTGACCAGCCGATGGCATATCCCATAAGTTAGGACTTTTCTTTTTTGTAATAGCTCTCTTTTGAATTAATATTTCATTATTGCTATTTACAATCCATATCCATACTGGTTTATGGTATACACCAGGATTTTCGCTATGGCAAAATGACTTAGATTTTGTTCCTAAATATTTACCATCTCTTGTATATACATCAAAAATTTCTTCTTGCATATTAATTTCTCCTATTAATTATTTTCTGATTTGCTAGTAATCTTCTTTGCTGAATTTTTTACCATAAAACTATTTTGAAAGATATCATAAACAAATTCAAAAGTTTTAACATAATCTTCGTTTAAAGGAGTATTTAATTTATCCCACTTTCCGTCCATATTAAACAAAACTTCTAAATCTTCTTGATCATCATTGTTCCACCAAGTAATACTCCATCCCTGTAAGGAACCTGCTATTTCTAAAATATAATGAGTATAAAATCTTAGTGTGTCAAAATGATTTTCTTTTGGAATCATACCAGCTAATTCTTCAAAAAGATCAATCATGCTTAATTCTTTTGCAGCGTCATCACTAATCATTTTATTAGAATTTAATTCTTGTAATTTTTCTATAGTATATTTTTTTAAACAAGATTCCACTAATTCTTTTTGTTTTTCAGTGTCAGAATCAAAACAATTACTTTGTTGCATAACGTATTGATTCATTTTAAAAATTATATCATTAAAGGAAATTTTATCATTAGTCAACTGTTTCATGTTACTCTCCTTATACTAACATCCGTGACCCGCCTCTAAACCGCAAGCATCTGCATTTACTTCTGTATTTATTTCATCATATATTAATTTCAAATCACTTTTTTGTTTATCTGTTAATAAATCATATGGAGTTTGACCTTCATTTAAATTAGTTGTATCAGCATGATATCCAACGATCTTTCCATCTTTAACTCCAATTACCAAAGGAACGTAAATTCTTTTTTCTCCTACCTTTATATCATCTATTTCATAATCAGTTAAAATAGAATCTAAAAGTTCTAACATCTCGTAATATTCTTTGGTACCTTCTTTTGTTTTAGTTAAAGTACCATCTACTATTTCATATGCATCTCTTTCATCTGACATATCTAAATATAAGATTTCTCCAGCATTAACATACTGTAAAACGTTTACTGCGTTACGACACCATGGACATTTAGGAAATCCTAAATATATTAATCCGGTACCACTTTTTAATGTTTCTACTACTTTTTTAGAATCTGCATAAACAAACGGATTGTTTTCTTTTAAACTAACTTTAGGATATGTATATCCATTATCATTTTTACTTCCATTTAACTTTTCATACTCTTCCTTAAACCTAATTGCCTCTGTTATTTTTCCATCTACCTTATTATCATTTTTATTTGTTATTAAATAAACTCCTAATGCTATTGCTAATAATACTATGATTACTATTAAAAATATTAAAATGTTTTTCTTTTTCACTTTACTACCTTCTTTCATAAATCAATTATACCAAAATTATGTTATATTTAATATAGTATTAATTATTTTTTATGGAGA
>CAYOWI010000033.1:0-12441 GCA_964407685.1 uncultured Muribaculaceae bacterium | reverse complement strand
AGAAAAGTAGATCACATTTTACTTTTTATGTGTCTACTTTTACTTTATCACTTCAGCCGATTAATAATCGGCTCTTTATTAATTGTATTTGGTTTATTACTCGCCTTTGGTAAAAGTATATATAACGCTTATTTAAATAATAAAGACAACGCTATGGTAGATTCTTTCTTTGAAGAAAAAATACCTACCGATGATTTAGAAGAAGATATTACTAAAACTACAACGCATAATAAATCATCAAACTATAAAAATCCTTATTATGCAATTTTAGAAATACCAGCTATTTCATTAAAAAAAGGATTAGTTAACATAGATAGCAAAAATAATAACGTTAATAGAAATATACAAACGTTACCTACTAGTGATACACCCGACATTGTTGGTGGAACAATTATTTTAGCATCACACTCTGGTAATTCAAGAGTTTCATATTTTAAATATCTATATAAGGTTAGCAAAGATGATTTTATATATATTTACTATGATAATATTAAATACGTTTATAAAGTAACAGGTATATATAATCAAGATAAAACTGGAAAAATATCTTTTTCTAAAAATAACGATTCTACTTTAATATTAACAACTTGTAATCAACAACAAAAGGGAAAACAACTAATAGTTATATCGACATTAGTAGATAAACTTTCATATTAGGAGGTGATTATTAATATTACAAATTTTAGCAGTAAATCAAACTAATCAACATTGGTATCTTGATATTTTAAGAAGTGTATTTTGGGAGATTTCAAAAGGACTTCTTTTGTTATTAGATGGCTTATTTGATATCATTGATAAAATATGGCAATTTAAATTCTTTGATAGTCCTTATGTTGATAAAGTCTTTTCGGGTGCTATTATAGTTGCTTGTAGTTGGCTAGTACTAAAAGTAATTTTAGAACTAGTAATAAATCACATAATTAAAAATGATGGTAAAGGGAATCCTTTAACTATTTATAGAGGCGTTGTTCTGGCAATAGTAATGATGTTCTTAATTCCATATTTATTTCAATTTGGTCATAACTTTTCAACAAGGTTAACTGAAGCAGTAAAATCAGTAAATGTTACCGAAAGTGCTAACACATCTGAAATAAGTATTGCTAATGTGATTGTTTCTTCGGTAGTAAGCAAAGATTCAACAAAAGAAGAAGATGTATTATACGTAAGTAAAAATTGGAAAGATGTTGAAATAAATGATACTGAAATAAATAATGATGGCATAGAGGTATATAAATACTCTTTAAATCTTTTTATATTAATAGTTCTCTCATTTGTAGTTACGTTTCTATTCTTTTTTATTGCAATTCAAATGGCTAAACGAGTCATTGAAATTTCATTGTATAAAATTATAGGGCCGTTTTGTTGCACTTCTCTTACATCTAATTCAAGAGCATTTGAAACTTGGGCTAAATGTACGATGGGTGCATTTTTAGTTACCGTTGCACAATTCGTATCAATAGGTCTTATGTTTAACTTATTTGGTACTGCATTTACGCAACCGAATGTACTAGTAGGATTATTTTTAATAATTGGTGCATTATTATTTGTTATTAATACACCTGAAATAGTAAGTTCTTTATTAAGTCAGCAATCAGGAGCTATGGCAGGATATGGTGATATGCAATCTTTAGTTGCGATGGGTACTGGATTAAAAGGTGGTCTTTCGGTTGCAAGTGATGCTGCGAAGTTTGGTTTATCGGTAGCATCTAAAGTTGGAGGTGTAGCTAAAAGTGGTGCAAATAAAATAGGAGGAGGTATTTCAAATATGTTTAGAAATAGTAAAGGCTACTTTAATGAAGAACAAAAACAAACAGTTAAAGATAGTATGAATAGACATAACTCTAGCAAGGCTTGGAGACAAACAAAAGATTTTACTAATCAAAATACAAATAGAAACTCTAGTAGTTATAATAGTAATATGAATAATGGATTTAATAAATCAAACAATATGAAATATAATAATATGAAAAACCAATATACCAATAGAAATAGTTTCTTTACTGGTGGAGGTAAATAATGTATTTAATTCCTAAAAACATAAAAGTAAAAAAAGAAATATTTAAAGGCATTGGTATAATTGAATTAATATTTATTTCAATTAGTTTAACTCTAGGATTTATATTGCAATCACTATTCAGTAGTATAAAAATAAAGATATTTGTATTTTTTATATTTCCATTAACTGCTTTTCTTTTAATACTTCCCTTACCTAATGGAGCAACTCCACTAATAATCTTTAGAAAGTTTATAAGATATCAAAAAAGACAAAAACGTTTTAAATACAAATAGAATATGTTATAATACCAATAACAAATGGGAGGTTTTGAAATGTGGTTATTAGATAAAGATAATGGGAAATATGCTCATAAATATGAGTTGAAAATAAATGAAGAAAATTCACATATAATTCTTAATATTATGCAAAGTGAATTAACAAATCCTAAAAGTATATTTTGGGCTTCTGACTTTATTAGTTCAAATGAAAATAAAATAGAAGCAAATATGTATGGAATAAGAAAAGTTCATCAATCTCCTCTTAGAAAAGAATTCATAAAAAAATCTCTAAAAAAGGGGAAGAAATACAAAGAATATGAATGTGAAAATTATACACAAATATATAAATATGATAATCCGTACTCATTGTATGTAATGAAAAATATTTTGAATCCGTATTATTCATTAGATCAAATTGCGGATATTGAAAAAAATTCAAATATTGCTAAAACTTATTTAGAAGAAAAGTCTGCTGAACCAGTTATGGGAATAGAATTTGAATTAAAAGATATATTAGATTATTATTTAGTTGATTCAGAAGGCTTTTTACATCTTTGCGAGACTTTAAAAGATGATGAATTTTTATTAAATATCTTAATAAGCCAATATTCTGATATATCTCTTTTTAAAAAAATTTTTTCGTATTGTGATTTAGAATCCATAAAACGAATTGATATTAAAAAATTGGAAAGAGCTAATGATACAATAATTCCATCTTGTCGTCACATAGTTTTATCTGGGTTAAATCGTGATCTTAATGAAGCCAAACAAAATACTGAAATAGCAAAGCAATTAAAATTAAAACCGAATTCTATAATTAATGATAGATATTAAAAAATAATCAAGGGCAACAATAAGTTGTTCTTTTTTCATTCTAAAAATATAATAAGGAGGAAAAAATAATGCTTTTAACAATAGGAATTACAATTATGATTTTAATATTATTATTTTGTTATTGCGCTTGTGTAATATCAAGCAGATGTTCAAGATTAGAAGAAAGAAAGGAAAAACAAAATGAAAACATTAAAAACTAAATTTGGAGACATTACCCTTGAAGTATTTAATTATAATACAAACGGAAGATTAGCAATTTTAGGGTATTTACCAGATGGAGAATTATATGGTGATATAACAACAAACATACCTTATCCCTTAAATGATATAGGTGAAGCTTTTATAAATTCCGTTACTAATGATTGTAGTCCAGAACTAGTTAAACAAATGAAAGACATTGGACTTATAGAAAAATCCTATGGTTTTAGAAGTTGTGGTTATGGTAACTATGAACTTGTTAAATTTAACCTAGATAAATTAAAAGAATTTGATAAAGCAGGTGTCGAAAAGTTTTTAAATTATCTTGAGGAACTAGATATGTGTGCACCTGAAATTAATATATAAGGAGGAATGATTATAAATAAAAAGAAAATAAAATTATTCAATAAATATTACTATATAAAAGTTAGTACATATCCTAACAAAAGACTATGTATTAAATTAAAAAATAAAAATGAAGAGCACAACCTTACTTTAGATTTAAAAGATGAGTATTTAGAGCAAGGTCGTGTTTTTTTAGACCCGTTAATAAAGAACAATGGGGTTTTAAAAGAACTTATTAAATTACGTATCATAAGAGAAGTATGTTCCGTTATTAATTATAATTACGTTGATATACCTATCGCTACTCTTAATATAGGAATCTTGCGTAAATATGATAATGATGGTGTTGAGAGGCATTTTGAAATAGTAAATGGATATGGAGAAAATAATGAAAAATAACTTACATTTATATAACTCTAGAATAACAATTAGATTAGATAAAAAAGAAAAAGAAACTATTAAGAAAAATGCTTATAAAAATAAGTTAACTTTGTCAGAATATATTAGACAAATAATTACTATTGATAATAGAACTAATAATATACATCAATGTATTAATAAGGTTGATAAATGTATGAAAGATATTTATAAAGCCAAAGTTCGAATTGGGAGGGATGTTTAATAAAATATATAAAAGCTAAACAGAATAAAATACCTAAAACTATGCTAGATTTTATTCCATTTAAAGATATATGGAATAACTACATTTTTTTAGATAATGATAGAATTATAGGTGCAATAAAAATTGGTAGCATTAATATCTCATTACTTTTTGATAAGGAACAAGAAATAAAAGTATTTCAATTAAAGAAAGCACTTAATTCAATTGACTATCCATATAAAATTTTTAGTATAGATAAACATATAGATTTAGATAGTAATTTAAATGTTTTAAATTCTAAAGTAAAACTTGAAACTAATAAAAACAAACGTTTATTATTAGAACAAGACTATGACTATATGTCATTCTTAAAAGATACAAAGTCAGTCGTCAATAGAGAATTTTACTTATTTATAGAAGAAGATTCTAATAATGAATCATTAATGAAACAAAAGATAAATGATTTAATACAAGCTTTTTCTAGTGTTGGATTAAATTGTGAACAAGTTATGAGTGAAGATTTAAGGAATCTTCTTTTTATTTTATTAAATCCCGTTTCTTCGCTTGACGTGTTTAAAAATGATGCTACCACTATAACTAAGTCGTTTAAGGAGAGAATCGCTCCACACGGGCTTAAAATTGGCGAAAGAAATATAAATTTAGGAGATGCTTATGTTAGTTGTTTAACTCTTGTATCCTATCCGTCTTTAGTAGATATAGGATGGCTTGGTTCAGTTGCTAATATTAGAAACACTAGAATGACTATTAACGTAAGTCCACTTAATTCTCAAGATATAAGTAACACCATTAAAAAAAGTATGTCCGAAGTTAAATCTAAAATAATAAACGTTAATGATTATAATGACCAAATACTTTTAAATAATAAACTTCAAGACTATACTGAACTAGTTAATAGAATTGATAGAGAACACGAAAAGTTTATATTATTAACCGTCAATTTCCTATGTTATGCAGAAACTAAAGAAGAACTTGATAAGGTTAAAAAAGAATTAAAGTCTACATTATCAGCTTACGGACTTGCAGGAACTGACTTAATGTTTGAACAAGAAAGATCATTTAAAATGTGCTTACCTAATATGTATCAAGATTTAGAAAAACAATATGGGTTACCAATACCTATGATGACTCTTGCATCATCGTTTCCATTTATTTTTCAAAATTTACAAGATGAAGAAGACGCAATTATGCTTGGTTATGATGCACTTGGCTCCCCTATTCTTTTCGACATATGGAAACGTAACTCTAAAAGAAATAATTCAAATGCTTTAATAGTTGGTCAATCAGGTAAAGGTAAATCTACTCTTGTCAAAAAGTTAGCTCGTGGCCAGTGGTGTCGTGGTAATAAAATAATTATTATAGACCCTGAACGTGAGTACAAGGATTTATGCGAAAGTGTTGGTGGTTCTTGGATAGATTGTGGAACCGGTATTTCAGGAATAATTAATCCACTAGAAGTAAGACCTAGTATAAGTGATGATGAAAGCGATAACAATGATTTATCTAGACATATTCAAACATTTAGAACTTTTATAAAGTATTATCTTCAAGATCTAACTGCTTATGAAATGACTAAAATCGAGGAAGTATTACTAGAGGTATACGAAGAAAAAGGAATAACATTTAATACCGACATATCAAAGTTAACTAGTGATGACTATCCTATTATGAAAGATTTATATAACAAGTTAAAAGAAAAACTTGATAAAGCTAAAAAGGAAAAGGATGCTAAAAATGTTATTGAATCACTTGAGAAGGTATGTTCGTTAATCAAACGTGCAACTATTGGAGCTGATGCTAAAATATTTAACGGAAAGTCATCAATTGAAGTTGATGAAGATTCGGATTTTATTGTACTTGATATACATAGTTTAATCGATTCTGATGAAACAATTTTAAGGACACAATTCTTTAATATATTATCTTGGTGTTGGCACGAAATAAGTAAAAACAGAGATGAACGTGTTATATTAATTTGTGATGAAGCACATCTAATCATTGACCCTAAAAATCCTGATGGGATGGATTTCATAAAACGTACGGTTAAAAGAATTAGAAAGTATAATGGTTCTTTTATAACCATTTCTCAAAACTTCATCGACTTTACTGCTGATGGACTAGAAAGATTCGGTCAAGTAATAATTGATAATAGTGCGTACATAGTTGTTATGGCACAGGGACAAAAAGAAATTGAAGCCGTACAAAAAATGCTTAAGTTAAGTGAATCTGAAGTTCAGTTCTTGTCCACAGCAGAAAAAGGACAGGCTTTGTTTATTATAAGTCAAGACACCAGGATACCAATACAAGTACATCTTCGTGAAGAAGAAAAACTTTTATTTGGTAATGGTGGAGGTCGATGATAAAGAAAATTTTAAAAGCCAAGTTTGTTATTATTCTTGGCTTTCCATTTTTAATTCTTTTATTTATTATCTTTTTAGTACTTCTAGTATGTAACGTATCGGTTGGTAGTAATGAAATGGTAAAACCTAATACTTTTTACGTACCTTTTTCTGATGAAGTTAATTATAGTATTTCATCTGAATTTGGTTATAGGACTAATCCATTAACAAATGAAGAAACAAAACTACATACTGGTATTGATTTAGTTGCTCCCGAGGGTACAGACATTTTAGCAAGTTGCGATGGCTATGTAATCAAAACTGGATACGCTCCTGAAAATTTTGGTAACTATGTTTATATAGAACATAACATAGATGGTAAAATTTATTATACTGCATATGGCCATATGGCTAACGATTCCATCGTTGTTTCAGTTGGTCAACAAGTACACGCTAAAGATAAAATTGGAGTTATCGGTGCTACTGGAAAAGTCACTGGTACCCACCTACACTTTTCTATTATGTCCCCTAACCCTAAACTCACTAAAGAGAATCTAATAAATCCAAGAGAATTATTGACTGATTTAAAGTAATATAAAATGTACATATTAGCTTTTTTCCTGTGGAAAAATATCTATATTTGTTATAACATTTGAGCGACAAACCCTAGTTTTTGCTATTTTTTATATTAAATAATGTATTCCAATTGTTAGACATAATTAAATTTGTTCGACATTCATAAACCTTGTAAGCCCTTGTTTTATGGGCTAACTCGCCACTGGCGATGTTGATTGTCAGCCACACTTATCCTGCTTTGAACTCGCACATGAATTTGTACCTTTTTTTACTAGTTTTCTTAAATTTAACGTACCTACTTTAATTAATATGGAGGTGATATTATAAATAATGATAATTCAATAATTAAAGGAAAAATTGATATAAAATTAAATAACGCATTAAGAAAAATACTTAACAAACAAAACATAACCTTACAAGAATTTGTTGAAATTCAGGTACGTGATTATGTACTTAAAAATCTTGATATATTATTACCAAAAGAAGATGATAAAAAATAAATAAAGATGAAAGAATAAGTTTTAGGCTTAGTAAAGAAGAAAAAAATGACATTATAAACTATGCTAGTAAAAATGATATGAACGCATCTGAGTTTGTGTACGTTGCAGTGAAAGAAAAAATGGAAACCAATAAATTAAGTGATAGTCAATCCCAGTTTATTAATTTATTTGATACGGCTTTTAAAAATGTTTATGATATGTTTCATAAGCAACTTATGGTTGTACTTAATAGAACAGAGTTTAATACAAAATGGATATTAAAACAAAATGATATTTTTATGCAACACTTAAAAATACCACAAACTAAAGATGACCTTAACTTTTCCGTTATCGGTCACCCCATTACTGAAAAGGCACAGGAGTTGGTACTTAAAGACTTAAGAAAGATGTCCGCAAGAAAACGAGAGTTAGAAGATGAGTAAGAGTGATATTGTTTTTAACGTACAATATAAAACTCCTAAAACAAAAGGTAAAGCTATCACTAGATGGATTAATTATGTAACTGATAAAAATAAGGCTGATGATTCAAGTATTGATGAATATAATGTTCTTAAAGATTATGCATTATTCACTAATAAAGATATGTACTTGACTGAAAAGGATGAGACTTACTTATGGAATAAAAATGGTGATGTATTAAAAAAGGATGCTATTGATAAACTCAAACCATTTAATGATAAAGGTACATTTTTAAGAGGCTTTTTATCTTTTCCACAGGATTTTGCAATTAATCACGGGCTTATAACTAAAAGTGATTATTATGGTTTATCTACTAACGTTATCACAAAATTTATTGCTGATATGGGGCTTGATATTAATAATGTCGAGTGGTATTGTGGTTTGCATAGAAATACTCCGACCCACCCACATATTCATTTTTGTATTTATGAAAAGAAAGAAACACGAAAGGAATTAAAAGCTCCACTCTTTACAATAAATAACTTTAAAAGTAACGTTGCAAAGTACCTAGTTGATTATGAAAAGTTTTATAAATTAAGAGATAATACTTTAAATGATATTACTAAAAATATTAATATTAAAGAATTAAGTAAAGTTAAATCGCAAAGATTATTTAGTGATAAATATAGAAAGCAATTAAATGATATGTTATTAAATCTTTATTCTAAGTTACCTAAAACAGGACGTTTACAATATAACTCTAAAAATTTACGTATATTTAAAAGTGATATAGATAATATTATAGAGTTCATTCTTACTCATGATTCTTTAAAATACCAATATGCAAAATATATAAGGTTACTTAATGAACATCAAAAAGAATTAAATACCTTATATGGTATGTCAGAATCTAATAAAAATAGAAAATATTTCAACGATCAAAAAAATAAATTATACACTAAAATTAGTAATGAAATATTACATAATTTTAAAGTATATCAAAGTATGAACTTTTTTGATAAAGAAAAAGACTTTTTAAGAAAGTATATTATGGATTTTAATTTTAAAAGTAGGAATTATAAAAAAGATGAAACGATTATAAGTATTGCAAAAGATTTATACCAAATATGCTTTTTAGTCGACTTAAATGATAGACAGATAAAAAAGGTATTTCAAAGATGGATAAAGAATTCAAATTATAAAATTAACGTTGATAGCTTATTAGCATCAATCCCAACTGCTAATAAAGAAATGAGTACTCAAGATTTATATAAAACATTAAATAGACTTGGTTACTCTTCTGAAAGATATAATAAATTAAGAACTAAAAATTTTTATAGACAATTAGATTATAAAAGATTTGTTGATTCTGCTATTAGTCATCTTATGTATGAGTTAGAAAAAGAAGAAAAAGAAATAATAAATAATTTAGAGTTTGAAATAAATGAATATTAATAAAAATATGATATAATGAAATTATTAAAGGAGGTTTTGTATGAAAAAATATAATAAATATGAATATGCCTGTAATATTAGAAGCCACTATGTTGGCGATAAATGTTTGCAAGTAATGTTTCCATATAAAAAAGCTATTAATATTGTGGATGAACAAGGTGTTATGTTCCATAGAAAAAAAGATTCTCATTTAACTATTAATAAATATTTAACTGATGAAAGGAAGGAAAAATTTCCTTACTCAAATATACCAGAACATAAAATGATTACAGCAAGAGGCATAATCAGATATACTAATCAATTATTAGAATTTAATAAACCTTATATAATTATCACTGATGGTATCATTTTGGAAGAATATGCAGTAAAGAATAATGATGATGCTATATTAATTACAAAAGCTATTGTTCCACAAAAAGAAGAAAAAGTTCTTACTTTAGATGAATTAAGAGAATTAGTTTATAGCGATGATTCTATTGAAAAAAAGTTTTCTTTTGAAGGTGGAATTTACGATAATACTCCACTTGTTCCTGAAGAATATAAAGTTATAAATAAAGTTAGAGATTTTTTCTTTAAAAACTATACCAATATTAATCATAATCAGTTAGTTTCCGAATGGGGACAATGTAGTATTAAAGGAAGTAACAGGTTAAATGATAATTTACGCAATTTCTTAAAAGATAATTATCCTTTGGATGATATACTTAATGCATACATCCCAATTATATTAAATAATTGTATAATAGTTTATAAAGATGATAATGGAATAAATAATGTAAAAGCAATAGAATCAGCAATGGAAGACATAGGTACATATCAAACAAGTATTTATAATTTCCCAATAACTCATTATTCTTTAGATGAGGCTAAATCAATTTTACAAACTGGCAAAAATAAAACAACAAAAGAACCCAAAATCAGCAGATTTGTAAATAAAGGGATTGATAAAGAAATTATAAAACAAGAAAAAGCAAAAGTAAAAAAACTAACGAAAAATAAATAATAACAATCACTAGGTTGTTATTATTTTTTATAAGGAGGAATTAAATTAAGAAAATATATTAACTACTTTTTTATAGTAGTATTAACATTCTATGTTTCGGCTAACATTTGCTTTAACCTAACTAATATAATAACTAGTGATTTAATATTTAAATGGACTTTCAATCCATTTAAAATATTTTCAGCTTTAATTGATATTAGACTATTGTTTGGAACTATATTATTTTATATATTATCTTTGCTTTTTGTAGTTAAATATACTTATAATTTAAAAATAAAATTTAAGAAAAAAAAGGAATTACCAAAAGAAGATGGCAATTTAGAATTTGGTAGTTCAAGATGGGCTACTAATAAAGAAATAAAATCAATGTTTAAAGTATGGGATATCGGTAGTAACCTTTCTACTGGTGGTATACCTGTAACTTATCTTGATAATAAATATTATTATTCGGATGAATTTGACCATACACTAATTATTGGTTCTACTGGTTCAGGTAAAACAATTTGTGAAATAATGCCTTTAATATTTAATCTTGGTTATGCAAATGAAAGTATGGTTATCAATGATACCAAAGGAGAACTTTATTCTACTACTGCTGGCTTTTTAAAAGAACGTGGTTATGATATAAAAGTTATTAATTTACGAGATGCCTTTAATAGTGATAAATGGAACCCATTACATTTACCATATAAATATTATAAAAAAGGAAAAATTGATGAGGCTGGTGATATGATTGAAAACTTTTCTAAATCATTAACAAAAAATTTATCTAGTAAAGATATGTATTGGGAAAAATCAGCTAACGCTGTACTAACTGCATTATGTTATGCATTAATGGAAGATGCTACTTCTGAAAAAGAGGTACATCTTTTTTCTATATATAATTTACTCGTTGAACACGGATCTAAATACTTTGGTAGAGAAAATTCATTAGATTTATATTTTCAACAAAAACCACAAGGTACTTTATCAAAATTAAGTTATGCTACTGGTTCTTTTGCTAAAGGTGAAACAAGAGCTACACTCTTCTCTGTTCTTGCAACAGTTATAAAGATGTTTAGTGATACTGGTATTGCTAATCTTACTTCTTCAACCGATTTCGAATTAGAAGATATTGGAAGAAAGAAAACTGCAGTATTTTTAATAATACCTGATGAAAAAGAATCTAGGCACGAATTGGCATCTTTATTTATTGACCAATGTTATCAAGCATTAATAAATACTGCTCAATCTTATTCTAATGGAAAGTTACCTATAAGAACTAATTTTATATTAGATGAATTTGGTAATATGCCATCTATACCATCTATATCTAACAAAGTAACCGTATCTCGCTCTAGAAATGTTAGATTTACATTTGTATTGCAAAACTTCAAGCAATTAGAAGAAAAATACAAAGAGTCAGCAGAAACAATTAAATCTAATACTAGTTGGATATATTTATTAACATCAGATCCTAAAACAGCTAAAGAAATTAGTGAACGGTTAGGAAAATATACTATTTCTAGTTCTAGAACTTCAACTTCTTCTAGATTACAACAAATTGATTTTAATATTTCAAATGATAAATCATTAATGGGACGCGAACTTCTAACATCTGATGAATTAATGCGTCTTAAGTTTGGTGAGGCTATATTTATGAAATCAAGAATGTATCCTATAAAAGCTAGAATACATCCTATTATGAAATACCCAATTAAATATGAGTTAGCCACATTACCTAAAAATAAAAAGAATAACAAAGTTAAATGTTTTAATCTTGACGAGTATAGAAAGTTAAACGAAGATAATAGATTGGATTTAGAATAAATATGTAGTATAATCAAATTATTAAATGCAACAATAAATAGTAATTTGAAATTGAGGTGTAATTATGAACTTGTTTAGAAAATTTCCATT
>CAYOWI010000032.1:0-13196 GCA_964407685.1 uncultured Muribaculaceae bacterium | reverse complement strand
CTTCTCTATATCTTAAACCTTTTCTTTTAGCAATATCATTTGCTGTTTCACCATTGTACAATCCTTTATAACCTGCATTATGAAACTTATCGAAATTTTTAACGCCTGCATTTTTAGCTGCTATATTTAACGAATAATTTCCTTTTCTAGTTAAATTTCTTTGATAAAACCTTTTTTCATCTTCGGTTAACATATTATAATCTTTCTCAGTTAATTCTTGCTTTCTTGTTTGAACTGCAAAATACGTTTGACCAATGGCAATTATCTTTTTTCTAATATCTCCATTTTGAACAATAAGATAACACGCATATCTTGATAACTTATAATCTATAGTTGATCTTTTTGCTCCTTTTCCTACATTTATCATTAATTTTAATATTACTATTTTTACAAGAAATTTTAGCCCGATCAATAACAGATTCAAATCTACGCCATTGTTTATATTCTAAAGCCAATTGTAATTCACGAGCTAACCAATATTCATTACCGTTTTCATCTATATGTTTTATTTCTTCAAAAGTTTTTATTTCATTAACTTGAGTTTTATTCATTATCCAAAATCCTCCTTGTTTGATTTAATATATTAATATTTATCATTTAAGAATTTTGTCTAATTTTAATAGCCAAAAAAGAATATCATAAAAATTATTTTTTCACAATCAAAGTAATTAATTTACACATAACAAACCCCATGATATACTTATTATATAAATACACTAATAAATTAAGGAGTAATAACATGGAAGAAGAATTAAAAAACAATAATGCAGAATTTATAATTTATCAATCTAGCGATAAAAATTACGATAAGAAAAATGATAAAGAAATTTATAACAAAATATTAAAAAGACAAAATAGAAATGCAAAAATATTTAGTTTAGGAATATTCATAACTTCATTTTCTATAACATGGCTTATAACAACATTAGATTACTTTGAGAAAAAAGAAATGGATGATTTTTGGCTACTAAGTTCCGTTATAATATTATTAATAGGAGCAGGATTACTTGTGTTCTGTCATGTTACAGAACCAAAAGATGGAAAAATAATATACAAATACAAAGATAGAAAATCATTCATAATGGCTTTAGTATTAGGTTTTTTAGGATTATTAATAGCAATAGCAGGAACCAGCAGCAACGTTATCTTTTTAATGGGAATGACATTATTAGATATTGCAATTGCTTTAGACGTACTTCATGATAAAACGATTGGAAAAATGAAATCAAACTTTATTAAAGAAACTTTAATTTCAATTCCAATTTATATAATTGCATTTATACTAGGCTCTTTAATAAATAATAAAATTGGAAATGATGAATATTTATATGAATATTCTAAGGTAGCTAACGTTGTTTATGATGAAATAGATAGACCCTCACTAATTACGAAAACTAATGATTCGTGGTATATATTTACCAACAAATACAACTCAGACCACTATGAACTATCAATTAGTAAAAAGCCAGAAAATCTAGATATAGTATATGAAGTAGACGGCGTTAGAATAATTAACATCATGGCTAATGAAAAGTATGCCGTATGGAGCGAATATTCATCAGGAAAATTATCCTATATTTATTATGACAAAGAGGAAAATCAAACATACGAGTTAACAAGTTTACCTTATAATAAAAAAGAGCCCCAGGTAGCTAACGTTGGTTTGTATAAAGACAAAATATATTATGAGGTAATAGATTATGAAAATAAAAATGTTTCTTTAAACGTATATGATATTCCACGTAACGAAATTGGCACATTATACGAGCTTAATATTCATGAAATTGATTTGCCATATAACACACTAAATGTTGAAGAAAATAATTTATTAGTTTCAATTTGTTATAACGGTGTACTTCAAATAATTCACTTTAATTTGGATAAATACACGGATAAAAATTATAAGCCGAAAGTTATAAATGCAAACTTATATAATGCTATACCATTTAGTGTCTCATATAACAATAATGAATACGCTTTATATTATAGACACAATATGAAGGAAAATATTTCAATTATTAATAAAAATGGAAAAATTATAGATACCATAAATACATTTAAAAATAATAACTATGCATTCCTTGATAAAATAAAATTAAAGGATAAAAAACTATATTACGTTAATTATGATAATAGTAAAAATAACGTAAAAGCTAGTGACTTTACCTTAATGATTTATGATTTAAAAACCAATCATAAAAGCGAAATAAAAAACATATTTGATTTTTACATAGATAACAAAAAAATATATGGTTTAGGATATTATAACAAAGATTTAAAAAACGTAAGATTATATGAAATATATAACTAAAAAGCCTTTTGACTTTATCATCAAAAAGCCTTTTTTATACAAAATAATCAGTTTTTATCTAATTCAAACAACATAAATATTATAGACATAACCATATCAATTCCATAATATTTTTACCCTTTCACTATACTCGATTTGAACATGTTCCAAAATGGAACATGTGTAATTTTTGCATAAGTTAAAACTTAGTTTGTTTTTTCTAAAAATATATTAAAATAACTATTTAAAATTTATTTATTTTTCAACAAAGCCACACACTCAACATGACTTGACAACGGGTTATGTATAGATCATCAAGGTACGTGCAGTATTAAGTAGATATGTTGTCAAACAACACAGTGACTAGGTTGCCTGCCGTTCGACAACATACCTTAATTTATATTTCTTCCACTATGTTTATTATAACATATCATTAAGTCTTTTTAATAATTCCTGAATAAATATTTCTTCTTTTTCTTTATTTATATAACTATAACTTTTTCCAACATCTTTTAAAGACATTCCACTACTATAAACGATACTTCTGTCCAAAATAATATATCTATCATGAAATGGATTTGTATTTATAAATTCTATATTTTGATATTGGGATTTATATTTTTTTATTAGCAATTCATCAATATTTTTAGATATAATTATTATTCTTTTATTAATATTTCTTAACATATCTAATAAATCTTTATTTGCATAGTTATCTATTATAATAATTTCATTTTTAGCTTCATTAAAGATATCTATTAAAACACTAAAAGCATCATATATTTTTCCTTCATAAATAATTGTTTTTTCTTTCGATGAAAATTTATTAAAAGACTCTTCTAGTTTCAGTATTCTTTCTTCGTGATTTACTAATATTCTACTATTTATTAATCCCTCTGATATATACCTTTTCATTAAAACAAATGCATCCATTATTTGAAGTGTCATTTGTGAAGCTTTTTTTCCTTTTAGAATTGTAGCAAGCATATAAACTCCTTGTTCAGTAAATACTCTTGGATTACTTCTAGATTTAGAACTGATATTTGCGGTCAAAAATTTTGACCACAAATTTTTACATTCATCATCAGTTAATTGAAAACTATATCTTTCAGGGAATTTATCTATATTATTCCTAACTGCCTGATTAACTTCTTTAGTTCCATTTTTACATTCATAAAGCCTCGCTAAATCAGAATCTAACATTACTTCTACACCTCTTATTTCGTATATTAAATTTTCTATTTTTACTTTTTCTATTACTCCATTCATCTTTTTCCTCCTTATAAAATAAAAAGAGACATACTTATAAAAGTATATCTCCGCATGCTTGCAAATAAGTTTTAGTTGCATAAAACTTATAAACCCTAGTCGACCAAATTGTCATATTAATACTTAGCAACTTAATTAATACATATAAATTATACCAAACAAATGTATTTGATACAATAACTATAGAAATATTCTTCTCTCTAAAAAGCAACACTTTTGCAATAACTTGACTGTGCCCTATGTATAGGTCATTAAGGTTGACTGATCCTTAATTTAATATGTTTCCAAATACTATTTTTTTCTTGCAATTATATTAAAATAATGCCACTTTTTATCATCTGATTCTCTTACGTACTCTATTTCATCAAATAATAATAGTTCATATTTTTCTAGCTTGTTTAATACTTCGTTTTTAGAAAATGTATTAACCCAATCTGTATCTTTCCAAGCATCTCTATCACCAAATAATTGTCCTACAAAATATCCGTTATCATTTAAAGAATCATATATTTTATTCCATAATTCGTTAAAATTTTCTTTCTTACAAAATGGAATACTAAACATTGCAATTACACAGTCTGAATTAGGAATTACTACATCTTTAAAATCACTTTTGATAAACTGAATTTTTCTTTTTTCACTTTCTTCTAGTCTATCTAATATAAATGATTTATTTAATTGTCTATCAATAGAAATGACATTATATCCATGTTTTAATAAATAAACTGATTCATTTCCTGCTCCACAACCTAAATCAACTACATTATTAATATCTTTATATTTATCTAAAAATTCTAGCAATAGATTTTCGACTTTATCATTTAAAGTATTATTTTGATAATTACTCCAATCCTTTTCTTTCATAAACTACTTCCTTTCCAAAACACAAACTGTTTCCACATGCCGTGTCCGTTAATTATGAACAGTTACTTTTTATATGTTTGGGTATAACTGACTACTACATAATGAGCATACTACTATTAAGAAATATCCATTATATATAAATCAAGGATAAAATTTTCATGTTTATTCTATTCTATAGTTAATATAATTGGTCTATGATCTGAGCCTTCATTTAACATATCATTTTGCTTTATTATTTTATAATCGTATTTTTCTTTAATACGTTTCTCTATAAAAGCAAAATCTACATTAACTTGTTCCTTCGTTCCGTATCCTTGCCATGAATTATCTAGAATATTAAATTTTTTATTTCGGGAAATAGTGGTATAATTATTGTTTTGTTTTAGAATATTATATACTTCTGACATATGAGAAATCATATTCATGTCTCCAACAATAAATTTATAATCACAATTAATTGAATCCATGTAATCTAATGACTTAATTGTACCTTTTATTTTTCCTTCTGTAGAAATATAATCAGTATGAATATTTCCAATAAGATATTTTTTGCTATTATATTCAAAATTTACAAATACAGTTGTCCTATAATCACTCATATTATAATCAATTATTTGATTTTCAATTTTTTTATATTCCATATCTTTTCCATGAGGTAAACAATATACAAAATTTATATTTATTGCTTTTTCATTTCTAATAGCAATTATATTATATTGATTATATGACTCTGTTTTCATTGGAAATTTTTCTAACATTTTAAAATTATTGTTGTTTAATATTTCATTTAACAAATCTATGTTATTTTGATTTACTTCTTGAAAACAGCACACTTTAATTTCAAAATCTTTCAATAAATCATCTAAAATTTTTTTTAAATTTTCTTGTCTTACCTCCCATTTAGGTATTGGATATTCTGTATTTTTAACACCATAAATATTATAACTTAAAACTTTCATTTCTTACTCTCCTAACTTTTGACATTATATCTAATATTATTTTTTATTTTGTTTCATTTGATAATTCAACTATTCTCCACATACTACTAACCCTGTATTGGGAAACATATTCTACTCAAACAACCTCCTTAAATTTTTTCTATTTTTTTGATGAAAATTAGTGTTTTTTTATCAAAAATATGCTTTTTTTTATAGGCACTGAACAGTTGATTTTCGTTGGAATATAAGGCTTTATTTAAGTTTTAGAACGCATACACACTCCACGTGTGCCGTATTAGGGAACATATCAACTGGCACCACTTTTTTTACGTTATATAAATCATTTAAATAAGATAAATCTCTTGCCATAGTAACTGGATTACACGATATGTAAATTATTTTTTTAGGTAATAATTTTTTCATTACCGCGATGGCTTTTCTGTCAACTCCTTTTCTCGGAGGATCAACAAATATAACATCTATTTTTTCTTTTATCTTAGTTATTTCTTTAGCAGCATCTCCGCAAATAAACTGAACGTTATTTATATTATTTATTTTTAAATTTTCTTTAGCATCAATTATAGCATCCTCTACTATTTCTATACCGATTACCTTTTTTGCATGACCTGCTACTATGCTAGTAATAGTTCCCGTTCCACAATATAAATCAAGTACTACATCATTTTTATTTAGCTTAGCTAAATTAATAGCAGTTTCATATAGTTTTTCTGCCTGAGTACCATTTACTTGAAAAAATGATTTAGAAGATACATTAAACATAAGCCCGTTCGATATTTCTTTTATGTATCCCGTTCCATATACTATCTTATCATTATAAACTACCGTTTTTAAATTTTTAATATTAGTAGTTAAATAATTTAATATTTCTATATCTTTATTATTAAGTGAATATATATCAATTAATAATTCATTCATAGCATTACCAAATTTTATAGTAATAGATTTTATTTCGTTATTATTTTCTTTTAAATAGTTTCTAATAACAGTTAACGCATCATTTATTTCGTTTTGCGCTAAGAGACAATAATCTATATCTATTAATTGATACGTTCCTTCTCCATAAAACCCAATTCTGTTATCTTCTACTTTAAAACTTACCTTGTTTCTATAATTATCGTCTTTAAAAGATGGAAGTATATCATCTACTTCAGTATCAATTTTACCAATTTTCTTTAATGCAGTTTCAACTTTTTCCTTTTTAAACTTTAGGTTTTCTTCCTTATTTTGATGTCTTAAATCACATCCTCCACACTCATCATAATAAGGGCATCTAGAAACAACCCTTTTATCACTAGTTTCTATTATTTCTATTACTTTTCCCCTAGCAAAATTCTTTTTTATTTCAGTTATTCTAATTCTTACTTTTTCACCTACTAAAGCCTTAGGTACAAACACAATCATCCCGTGTACTTTGCAAACACCTTGTGCTTCGTTTTCTAAACCAATTATTTCAGTTTCATATACATCATCTATTTTAATAGTTCCTAACATGTTATCACCTGTATTAATTATACCTTATTATGTATTTATAGCCAAAAGAAAAATAAGTCTTTGTAAACCTATTTTTACTTTTCCGATAATTCTTTATAAAAGTTAAAACGTTTAATAGCATGATCTTTATTAGCTTCAAATAACTCTTCTGCTCTTTTTTCATTAACTAACTTAGTCATGGCATATCTATTTTCTCTACTTAAGAATTCCTCGTACTTATCAAAATCAGGATTCTTATAATCCAAGTTAAACTTATCACCCTCTGGATTATATCTAAAGATTGGAAAATATCCACTTTCTACTGCTAATTTTTCCTCTTTGATACTGTCTTTCATACCAGATTTTATACCGTGTGTTATACAAGGAGCATAAGCAATTACAATTGATGGTCCTTTATGCTTTTCAGCCTCTTCAAATGCCTTTATCGTCTGCTGCATGTTAGCACCTAAACTAACGTGTGCAACATAAACATCACTATAAGCAAGAGCCATTCTAGCTAAATCCTTCTTTTCTCCTTTTTTTCCGTTTGATGAAAACTTAGCCGTTGCACCACTTCTAGTTGACTTAGACGTTTGTCCACCCGTATTAGAGTAAACTTCGGTATCTAATACTAAAATATTAACGTCTTGCTTAGACGATAAAACGTGATCTAACCCACCGTAACCAATGTCATAAGCCCAGCCATCTCCACCTATCATCCATAAAGAGCGTGGCATAATATATTTTTTTAACCTTTCAGCTTTCATAGCCTCACTAAAATCAAAATTACGAAGCATATCTTCTGCTGCTTTTATATCATCGTCATTGTCAATCCAGTTATCCGCAATCATTTTATTTTCTTCTGATAAATTACTGCTTCTTAAAATATTTTTAATACGTTCCTTCTGAACCATATCACCCATTTTAATTCCAAGACCAAACTCCGCGTTATCCTCAAATAACGAGTTAGCCCAAGAAACGTTGTATGGCATAGAAGGGTGCGAAGCTCCGTAAATAGAAGAACAACCAGTTGCGTTAGCAATTACTAATCTATCACCAAAAAGCTGTGTTAATAATTTTATATAAGGGGTTTCACCACATCCTGCGCATGCTCCAGAAAACTCAAATAACGGTTTTTCAAATTGAGACCCCTTAATGGTGTTTTTAGGTACGATGTTTTTATTTAAGTCGTCATCAAACAAAACCTCGATGTTCTTTTTAGGTGCTTTTTCTTTATCCATCATAACAATCGCTTTTTCTTTAGCAGGACAAACAGAAGCACAAACTCCGCATCCAGTACAATCCTTCCATGATATACCCATGTAAAAATATAAATTATCCTTACCCGGTACTTTTGCAACATTATTTTCTATATCATATCTTTTAGCTTCTTCCATGGTTAAAATAAATGGTCTTATAACACCATGCGGGCAAGCTAAAGAGCACATGTTACACTGAATACATTTTTCTTTATCCCAGCATGGAAGCATGTTTGCAATATCCCTTTTTTCAAGCTTGCTAGTTTCCGGCTTAAAACTTCCATCCTTATGTTCTTTAAACTTACCAACCCTTAGTTTATCACCTTCAAGGTTAGAAACATACTCCATAACCTCATCTTTAATTAAGTGATTTTTATAATCTTTTTCCTCACCTAAAGAAGTCATATTAATATCTACCTTTATTAACTTATCATCTACTTCTTTAATCGCATTCAAATTACAATTAACAACTTCAGTCCCTTTTTTAGCGAATTTCTTTGTTATTTGCTCTTTTATTTTATCAATGATTAAATTATAGTTAACCAAACTACCCACTTTAAATATCGCGGTTTCCATAATCATGCTAACCTTGTTAGGTATGTTATATCTTTTTGCAATATCAAAAGCATCTATTACATAAAAAACCACGTTTTTATCAATCATTACTTTCTTTACCTTGTTAGGCAAAAAATTTATTAAGTCATCACCAATTTTATCGGTAACTAAAATAAACGTACCATTATTTTTTATTTTATCTAAAATATCATACCTTAAAAGATAAGTGTCCTTAGTACATACCAAAGTATTTGCCTTTTCAACGTAATATGGTCTGTTTATCTCTTCTCTTGCTATCCTAAGATGCGACTTAGTTACCCCACCTGATTTTTTAGAATCATACTGGAAATAACCTTGTACAAACGCCTCGGTATAATTACCCATGATGGTAATTATGTCCTTGGAAGCCGTTACCATGCCATCAGATCCATAACCATATATTAAAAGTTCCCTGGTACCCTTATGTTTAATTTTGTAATCTCTAACTGGGATACTCTTACCAGTTAAATCATCTTCTATTCCAACCGTAAAACCAGTAAAACAATTTGGATCATCCAAGAAGTCAAACACTGCTTTAATGCACGCTGATGAAGTATTTTTACCAGATAAACCGTACCTACCGCCAATTATTTTAGGAGCTAAACTTTTTCCCTGATACATAGAACATACGTCTAAATATAAAGGTTCTCCCGCAGAACCCGGTTCCTTTGTTCTATCTAATACCGCAATTTTTTTAACGGTTTTAGGAATGACATCAAAGAAATATTTTTTACTAAAAGGCCTATATAAATGAACTTCAACTAATCCTAAGTCCTCTTCGTTATCAACAACTTCCCTTACCGTATCACAAACAGAGCCCATTGCAACAATTACCCTAGAAGCATTTTTATCCCCATAATAGTTAAATGGTTTATAATCCTTTTTAGTTATCTCGTTTATCTTTTGCATGTAACTATTTACCACGTCTGGCATTTTATCATAGCCTTCGTTTCTAGCTTCCGTGTTTTGAAAATATATATCATCGTTTTGGGTTGTCCCCCTAATTACCTTACTTGCAATTAAGCTTCTATCTTTAAAGTCTTCTAAAGCTTTTTTGTTTAGCATGTAAAGTAAATCTTTACCATCTAAAACCTCTATTTTTTTTAGTTCATGTGAGGTTCTAAAACCGTCAAAAAAGTTAAGCACTGGCATGCTGTTATCAATGGATGATAAATAAGATACCGCGGTTAAATTCATAACGTCTTGTACGTTTGAAGATGCCATCATGCAAAAACCTGTACTTCTTGCCGCGTAAACGTCTTGATGATCTCCTAAAATACTAAGTGCATGGGTTGCTACACTTCTTGCGGCAACGTTTATAACACAAGGAAGACACTCTCCCGCAATTTTATACATGTTAGGTATCATAAGCAGTAAGCCCTGTGATGCCGTATAAGTAGTAGCAAGCGTTCCTGCTTGTAAAGCTCCGTGCACCAAAGCAATTGCCCCTGCTTCGCTTTGCATCTCTACTACCTTAACCGGAGAACCATATAAATTATTAAATCCCTTACTTGATAATTCATCTATCTTTTCCGCCATGGATGATGCCGGGGTTATCGGATAAATACCCGCAAGCTCACTAAATAAATAAGAAACATAACTACAAGCTTCGTTACCATCCATAACCTTATACTTTTTCATGACTATCACCTTCTATAATATACATATGAATTATAACATAAAAATTTTTTTTAGCGCAACCTATTTTCTCATTGATATTATTATAAAAACATGATAAAATATCTCACTAAAGAAGAGTTGATTATGGAATATATTAATAAAGTATTAAAAGAAAACAAAATGTTAGAAAATGAATTTTTACAATCAAACAAAATGCAAGAGTTTAAAAAAACGTACAAATTAAATGTATCAAACAAAAATCATTTTCCAAAAAATATTAAAAGAAATAAAGAGGGTTATATAATATTAGATGATATTCCTTTTATTATGATGAAAGCTCAAAATAAAAATGGTCATAATAATACGTACTGGCTAATATTAGAAAATGGAAGTAGAATATTATTAAAAGAAGTTTGTCATACAGAAATTATTTCAGAACTATTATTTAAAGAGCTTGCTAAAAAACTAGAAATACAATCTGCTAACTATGATATTGGACTTTTAGATAATAAAATCTATCTAGTTTCTCCTAGCTTTTTAAGAATTGGAGAAAAATTAGTAGACTATTATAATTTAAGTTTTGATAACTATGAAGTTAACGTTAGAGAATTAACTGATAAAGCTAAAAAACTTAAACAAGACTTATTTGTAAGAAAAATGCTAACCATCGACATGCTAACAGAAAACGAAGATAGGTTTCCTAATAACTTTAGAACAATTCAAAGTAAAAAAAATATACGAATATGTCCTTTATTTGATAATGGACTTGCAAGAGGAACCTTTAAATTTAATATTATAATTCCTTCTATTAATGGTAATACAGACTCTGTCGATGTTTTTTCATACCTAATGCAAAACGAAGAATATAAATTATGGGTATTAAACAAAGTTTTAAATAAAAATTTATATGACTTAAACGAGGTAATTAGACTAGAAAAAGGTATATACATAGATGAAGAAATAACTAAATCTTTTGAAGAATCTATAGATAATGGTAAAGTTATATTACTTGACGCACTTAAAAACAGCTAAAAAATTAGCTGTTTTTTCTTGCATCAAATTTCTTTCTTTCTTCCGTATTTAAAATTCTTTTTCTCATCCTAAAATTTTCTGGTGTAACCTCAACTAATTCATCAGAATTTATATAATCCAAACAAACCTCTAAAGATAATTTTCTAGGTCTTTTAAGTACTACGGTATGATCTTTACCAGCACTTCTTGTGTTAGTTTGTTGTTTTTGTTTTACAACGTTTACTGCTAAATCATTTTCTCTGTTATTCTCACCAACGATCATTCCCTCGTAAACCTCAGCACCTGGTTCAATAAACATAACACCACGATCTTCTAATTGCCCAAGCCCATAAGCTGATGCTTTACCATTTTCCATCGAAACTAATACTCCTAGTTTTCTTTCCCCTACAACCGCGTCTGCCATTGGCATGTATTCTTTAAACGTATGATTAATTATTCCGTAACCCTTAGTCATAGTCATAAAATCAGTCATAAACCCAATAAGCCCGCGTGATGGAATTGTATAGTTAAGTCTTACTTGATTTTGTACGTTAGTCATATTTATCATAGTACCACCACGAACACCTAAAGCTTCAATTACTGGTCCTACGTTTTCTTCCGGAACTTCTAATTGCAAATCTTCGTATGGTTCACATAAAGCGCCATCTACTTCTTTAACAATTACTTCTGGTTTAGATACTTGAAGCTCGTAACCTTCTCTTCTCATATTTTCAATTAATATAGATAAGTGAAGTTCACCACGACCTGATACAATCCAACTTTCAGTATCATTAGGTTTTACCCTTAAAGATACGTCCCTTTGGGTTTCTTTCATTAATCTTTCTTCAAGTTTTCTAGCGGTTACAAACTTACCTTCTTTACCTGCAAATGGAGAATTGTTAACACCAAAAGTCATTTGAAGGGTTGGTTCATCTATTCTAAGGGGTTCAAGAGTTTCTTCCTTGCCTGCAGTACAAACTGTTTCACCAACTGATATATCAGGAAGACCTGCTATCGCAACTATTTCTCCTGCATGAGCTTCTTTTATTTCGATTCTTTTAAGTCCTAAAAATCCAAATAACTTTTGAATTCTAAATTGTTTTATACTTCCATCTAACCTAACACATGATACGTTTTCGTTTTCTTTAATAGTACCTCTTGCAATACGACCAATACCAATTCTACCAACGTAATCATTATAGTCAAGTAGTGCCGGTTGGAATTGAAATCCACCTTCTACATTTATTGATGGAGCTGGTATATTATTAATTATCATATCAAGAACAGGATCCATTGTATGTTTTTGAGTATCTAAATCAGCATCTAAACTTGATGTACCTTGAAGCGCTGATACATATACAACAGGAAAATCAAGTTGAGCATCATCTGCTCCCAATTCAATAAATAATTCTAATACCTCATCTAGTACCTCAGGGATTCTAGTTGAAGGTTTATCTACCTTATTTATTGCAACAATTGGTTTAACACCTGCCTCTAAAGCCTTTTTTAAAACAAACCTAGTTTGCGGCATAGTTCCCTCGTAAGCATCAACAACAAGTAATACACCATCAACCATGTGCATAATTCTTTCTACCTCTCCACCAAAATCAGCATGCCCCGGAGTATCCAAAATATTAATACGATAATTTTTATAATTAATCGCAGTTGTTTTAGCAAGTATTGTGATTCCTCTTTCTCTTTCTATATCATTAGAATCCATTGCTCTATCCATTATTTGCTGGTTTTCCCTTAAAGTATTAGATTGTTCAAGTAATTGATTTACTAACGTTGTTTTACCATGGTCAACATGGGCTATAATAGCAACGTTTCTTATTTCCATAACTTACACCTTCTTTTTTT
>CAYOWI010000031.1:0-13600 GCA_964407685.1 uncultured Muribaculaceae bacterium | reverse complement strand
TTAAATCATAAGGTGATATTTCAAGGACTACTGTATCACCTGGTAAGATACGAATTTTATTCATTCGCATTTTACCAGAAACGCGGGCATCTACAGTGTGTCCATTTTCTAATTTGACTTTAAAATCTCCACCCTTAAGAAGTTCAACTACTTTACCCTCAACTTCTATTACGTCTTCTTTAGCCACTTATAATCACTCTCCCGTTAATTTCTGATAATATTGTTAATCAACAATTTATTTTCTTAATGTTTTAACGTTCTATTATCTTAACTGCCTCATCAAAAGTTTCGAATTTACTCTCGTGAGCTTCTATTACTTCTAAAACCCCTTTATTTTTATAATAATCATAAAGCGGCATTGTTTTATTTACGTATTCATCAAACCTTTTTACGAATGTTTCTTCGCTATCATCAGCTCTTTGCTGTAAAGCAACACCGCAATCATCACAGGTATTTTCTACTTTAGGTTTCATTTCATTTGAATACTTATTATAAATTTTACCGCACTTAGGACAAGTTATCCTTGAACAAGCACGCTTCATCGCCATTTCTTTATCTATGTTAATATAAATTACAACACCTAAATCTTTTCCTAATTTACTTAACATTTCATCATATTTTTCCGCTTGATTTAAAGTTCTTGGAAAACCATCTAATATATAACCATTTTCGCAATCACTTTTTGTTATTCGGTTTGAAATAAGACTAATAATAACATCATCAGAAACAAACTTACCTTCTTTCATTAAAGCTTCAGCTTGTTTTCCAATCTCTGTTTTATTTTTAATTTCTTCTCTTAATAAATCTCCCGTAGATATATGTCCATAGCCATACTTTTCCACTAACATTTCTGATAACGTTCCCTTACCAGCGGCAGGAGGCGCTAAAAATATTATATTTTTCATTATTTTCGATAACCCCTTTCATATTTTCTAGCAGATAGTGTGCTTTCTATTTGATTATAAGTTTCAAGTGCCACACCAACCACGATTAATAGTCCAGTACCACCAACGGTAACACTAGTAGGTAAACTACTAAAGTTTGATACCAAGATTGGAAGTCCTGCTATAATTATCAAGAATGCCGCACCTAAAAAGGTCGTTCTTGATAATACTTTACTAATATAACTTTTGGTTTCTACTCCAGGTCTAACACCAGGAATATAACCACCATTTTTATTAAGATTATCTGCTAATTCCTTTGGCTTTAAACCTGATGCCATAAAAGTATAAAGATAAGCAAATAATATTATTAATAAAACGTATAATATAAATCCGGTTACCGTACTATAGTTAATATATTTGTTTATAAAAAGTGAGAAACTATCTTTTTTTATAAAAGCTGCTATTAACGATGGTATTGAGATTAAACTAGAAGCAAAAATCACAGGCATTACTCCAGCCGAATTTAATTTAAACGGAATATATGTTTGTTTTGCACCATAAGACGTAGATGTACGGTTTGAATACTGCACTGGCACTCTTCTTTCTGATTTTTCAATAAATACGACACCTATTATTATTGATACATATATTAATAAAAACAACACGAATTTGGTGATACCAAATGCAACTTCTTGAACAGTACCTGCTACAACAAACGATCCGAATGCATCAACCATCATTGACGGTGTACTTATTAAAATACCAGCCATGATAAGCATTGAAATTCCATTTCCAACGCCCTTTCTTGTTATCTGATCACCAAGCCATAACAAGAAACAAGTACCAGCAGTTAAAATAAGGGATACCCTTAAGTATTCAATTGCAGTTGCCGATTCTCCAAGGAATGAAAACGACATTACAAGTCCTTGTAAAAACGCAAGTACTATTCCCATATACCTAGTTATTTTATTTAATTTAACCCTACCAGAATGTCCTTCCTTAGCTAAATTAGAAAAGTAAGGAATAATATCCATTTGAAGTAGTTGAACGATTATTGAAGCACTAATATATGGTGTAACACCCAGTGCAAATATTGAGAAATTCTTTAAAGAACCACCACCCATTACGTTTAACAATTCTAGGAAGCCTAAATCCTCGGTTATGTTATCCGTTCCAGGTACTCTAACAGCAGTTCCTAATTTATAGATGAATAATATAAGAAGCGTAAATAAAATTTTATTTCTTATATCTTTATTACTTGGTGAAAAAACCTGTTTAATATTTTTAAACATTTTAAATCACCTCAGCTTTTCCACCTACAGTTTCTATTTTTTCTTTTGCCGTGTTAGAGAACACGTGTGCCCTAACCGTTAATTTCTTTTCAATGGTTCCATTTCCAAGAATTTTTATACCTGATAATTCTTTTTTAATAATACCCATTTCTTTTAATAACCCTGGAGTTACTACCGTACCGTCTTCAAAAGCATTTAAATCAGATACATTTATAACTACATAAGTTTTTTTAAACATTGCGTTAGAAAATCCACGTTTTGGAAGCCTTCTATACAAAGGTAATTGTCCACCTTCAAAACCTGGTCTTACACCTCCACCGCTTCTAGCGTTTTGTCCTTTATGACCTTTACCACTTGTTTTTCCAGTACCGCTACTAGAACCACGTCCTAATCTCTTGATATCCTTTTTAGAACCTTCGTTATATTTTAATTCATTTAACTTCATTATCCTAAAATCTCCTCTTTAGATTTTCCTCTTAATTCAGCAATATGCTCAGCTGATTTTTGACTTTTTAAAGCATCAATGGTTGCTCTTGCGGTATTTAATTTTGTGTTTGATCCAAGTGATTTTGAAATAATATCTTTAACTCCAGCTAATTCAAGGATAGCACGTACTGAACCACCAGCGATAATACCAGTACCAGCCTTTGCAGGTTTAATCAAAACCTTAGCAGCGCCTGCTGTACCAATAGCATCATGAGAAACGGTTCTTTCTTCAACTAAATCCAACGTAATTATGTTGTTAGTTGCATCCTGAATTGCTTTTTTGATTGCATCTTGAACTTCGTTTGCTTTACCAGTTCCAAGGCCAACCTTTCCTTTTCCATCTCCAACTGCAACAGTTGCAGCAAAACGAAGACGACGTCCACCTTTGGTAACCTTCGTAACACGATTAACAGAAATAACGGTCTCGTTATATTCTTTTTCGCGTGGTTTGCTATTTCTTCTTTCCACTTTGTTACCCTCCTTTAGAATTCTAATCCATTTTCACGTGCGGCCTGTGCAAGTGCTGCTACGCGTCCATGATATAAGTATCCACCTCTGTCGAATACTACTTTTTTAATTTTAGCTTTCTTTGCTTTTTTTGCAATTTCTGCTCCTACAAGCTTACTTGCTTCTATGTTACCACCATTTTTAATGTTTAAATCCTTATCAACTGATGAAGCGCTAACTAATGTTACACCTTTAGTGTCATCTATTATTTGGGCACTTATGTTTTTTAATGATCTAAATACACATAATCTTGGTAACTCGCTAGTTCCGCTAACTTTTGTTCTTATCCTAGCATGTCTAGCCATGCGAGCTTCATTACGTGATGTTTTTTTTATCATTGTAATAATCTCCCTTTCCTATTATTTAGAAGCTTTCTTTCCTTCTTTACGGCGAATATGTTCACCTTTGTAACGGATACCTTTACCCTTGTAAGGTTCTGGCTTTCTAACTTCTCTTATTTCAGCAGCAAATTTTCCTACTGCTTCTTTATCTATTCCCTTAACGGTTATTTCTGTTGCACTTACACTTTCAACGGTTAATCCAGCTGGAACTTCAAGTTCAACCTTATGTGAATAACCAGCGTTTATTTCAAGCGTTTTACCTTTAACATTGAAACGATAACCAACACCAATTATTTCTAAGCTTTTTTCGTAACCATCTTTAACACCCTTAATCATGTTTGCGATTAAAGCGTTAGTAGTACCATGCATTTGTTTTACTTTTTTTATTTCACTGTTTCTTGTAACCTTAACTTCGTTACCCTCTACTAAAACACTTATGTTTGCGTCTAAGTTTAATGATAATTCTCCCTTAGGTCCTTTTACAGTGATGCATCCATTTTCATTAGTTACGGTAACATTTTCAGGAACCGTTAACACTCTGTTTCCAATACGACTCATCTTTATGTTCCTCCTTGTTTGAATTACCATACGTAAGCTAAAACTTCTCCACCAAGGTTTTCTTTTTTAGCTTCCTTACCGGTCATAATACCCTTTGATGTTGAAACGATTGAAATTCCAAGACCATTTAAAACGGTTGGTATTTCTTCTGCCTTAGCATACACACGTAGTCCTGGCTTAGATATTCTTTTTAAACCAGAAATTACTCTTTCTTTATTTTTTCCATATTTTAAAGTTACAATAATGTTATTTTGCACTTCGTTTTTTTCTAATTTATAACTTTCAATATAACCTTCATCCTTTAAAATCTTAACGATTGATAACTTAACGTTAGATGAAGGAATAACAACTTCATTATAACGCATTTGATTTGCATTACGAATACGCGTAAGTAAATCTGCGATTGGATCTGTTACTAACATATGAATCCTCCCTTCCGTATCTTTAATCCTACCAACTTGACTTTTTAACCCCAGGAATTTCTCCTTTATAGGCTAATTCTCTAAAGCAAATACGGCAGATACCAAACTTTTTCATTACTGAATGTGGACGACCGCATCTGTTGCAACGAGTATATTCTTGTACTTTATATTTTTTTGGTCTTTTAGCTTTTATGACCATACTTTTTTTTGCCACTTTATTCCTCCCTTGCTTACTTTTTAAAAGGTAAACCAAATCCTTTTAATAAGTCTAATGCTTCTTCATTTGTTTTTGCAGTTGTAACAAAAACAATGTCCATTCCACGTACTTTTACTACTTCATCATAAACTATTTCTGGGAATATTGTTTGTTCTTTTATTCCAAGTGTATAATTTCCTCTTCCATCAAAGGCTTTTGATGATATACCCCTAAAATCACGTACACGAGGTAGTACAATCTTAATAAGCTTTTCTAGGAACGTATACATAGTTTCTCCGCGAAGCGTAACTTTACATCCTATTGCTTGACCTTCTCTTATTTTAAAACCAGCAATTGATTTTTTAGCTTTTGTAATAACAGGTTGTTGACCAGTTATTTTTTCAAGTTCTGAAACTGCAACGTCCAATAATTTACTATTTACCGTTGCATCTCCAACTCCCATATTAACTACGATCTTTTCTAGCTTTGGTACAGCCATGACAGTAGTATAATTATATTTCTTAGTTAATTCAGGAACAACTTCCTTTGTATATTTTTCCTTTAAACTGTTCATAGTTACCCTCCTTCCAGGTTAGTCTAATTTATTTTTTGACTTGCTAGAAACTCTAACTTTTTTTCCGTCTTTTGTGATTTCTTTTGCTATTCTGGCACGTTTTTTTGTCTTTGGATCAATAATCATAACATTAGAAACGTGAATTAAAGCTTCCTTATCAATTATTCCACCATTTTGGTCTTGTCCGTTTGGCTTAACGTGCTTTTTAACCATGTTAACGCCCTCAACTAAAACCTTTTCACCTTTCTTAGCGATGATTTTTCCTTCTTTACCCTTGTCCTTACCAGCAATAACAATTACTTTATCTCCAACTTTTAAATTCATGATTTTTCCTCCTTAAAAGGCCTATAACACTTCTTTTGCTAACGATACAATTTTCATGAAATCTTTATCACGTAATTCGCGTGCTACTGGACCTAAAACTCTTGTTCCAACTGGTGTCTTATCATCTTTAATAATAACACATGCGTTATCATCAAATTTGATATAAGAACCATCATCTCTACGCATTCCAAACTTGCTTCTTACGATAACCGCTTTTACGACTTTACCGCTTGATATATTACCATTTGGAGTTGCTTTTTTTACTGTTCCAACTACGATGTCACCAATGTTTCCAGTCTTATGAGTACTTCCACCAAGGACCCTAATAACCATTAGCTCACGAGCTCCGGAATTATCAGCAACTTTTAAACGACTTTGTTGTTGAATCATAAATGTTTCCTCCTTCTTATTTGTAAAGTGCCTATAAAATTACGGCTTCTTCTACTATTTCCACTAAACTAAATCTCTTTGTTTTTGATAATGGTTTAGTTGCTACAACTCTTACTATATCTCCAACCTTAGCTTGGTTATTTTCATCATGAGCTGTATATTTTTTTGAATATTTAACACGCTTACCATATTTTGGATCTTTTTTATAAGTTTCAACTAAAATCGTAATTGTTTTATTATTTTTTGCACTTACGACCTTACCAATAACTTCATGTCTTGTCTTTTCCATTAGTAAACCTCCTTTAAGCTTCACGACGTTCTACTAAAATGGTTTTCATTCTAGCAACGTCTTTTCTTAATTCGTGTATTCTTGAAGGTTTTTCTAAATTTCCGGTAGCTTGTTGCATACGTAAATTAAATATTTCATCCTTAGCTTCTACTATTTTAGCTTCTATTTGCTCAGTGGTTAGCTCTCTTATTTCCTTAACCTTCATTTTCTTCACCACCATTTTCTTTTGTTACAAACTTGCACTTAATTGGTAATTTATGCATTGCAAGTCTAAGTGCTTCACGAGCAACTTCTTCGGTTACCCCTGAAACTTCAAACATAACTTTGCCTTCTTTTACAACTGCAACCCAACTTTCAGGATTACCTTTACCTTTACCTTGACGAGTTTCAAGTGGTTTTTTAGTTAATGAAAGGTGTGGAAAAATATTAACGTACACTTTACCACCACGTTTCATGTAACGTGTCATAGCAACACGGGCAGCCTCAATTTGCTGTGCTGTAATCCAAGCGCCTTCCTTTGCCATCAAACCATACTCACCAAAAGTTACCTTTGTATTACCTTTTGATTTTCCTTCATAATAAATCCTGTGAGGTTTACGATATTTAGTTCTTTTTGGCATCAACATCACGAACACCTCCAGTTTTTTTCTTAGATGGAAGTATTTCACCTTTATATATCCATACTTTAACACCGATCTTACCATAAGTAGTATCAGCCTCTGCCGTTGCATAATCAATGTCAGCTCTTAAAGTATGTAAAGGTGTAGTACCCTCATTATAACCTTCGCTACGAGCGATTTCTGCTCCATTTAAACGGCCAGAACATAAAGTCTTAATTCCTTTTGCCCCAGCTTTCATAGTATTTCTAATAGCTCTTTTTTGAGCCATTCTATATGAACCCCTATTTTCTATTTGACTTGCAATATTATTTGCTACTAGCTGTGCATCCAAATCAGGGTTCTTAACTTCCATTATGGAAATTTGCACCTCTTCACCTACTAATTTATTTAGTCCGGCTTTTAATTTTTCGATTTCTTCTCCGCCATGTCCAATAACAACACCAGGTTTTGCAGTGTTTATTTTAACTTCGGTTTTTTTATTACTTCTTTCAACAGTTACTTTAGAAACCGCAGCATTCTTTAATTTCTTATTCAAGAAATTACGAATCTTCATATCATTTTCTAATGTTTTAGAGAAATCTTTACTTGGTGCATACCATTTAGCAGTCCAATCCTTGTTAATACCAAGTCTTAAACCTGCAGGATTAACTTTTTGACCCATTAGTTTTCCTCCTTATATTATCTTTCTGCAACAACCACTGTTACATGACTTGTACGGTGATCATTCTTTGCAATTCTTCCTCTTGAATCTGGTACTGATCTTTTAAGAACAGGACCATCATTAACATAAGCTTCCTTAACGTATAACTTAGTTTTATCAAGATTATGATTATTTTCAGCGTTTGCTACCGCTGATGTTAAAACCTTTTTTATAATACGTGCAGCTTTATTATTCATGTTGTTTAAAATACTCATTGCTTCGCTTGCACTTTTTCCGTTTATTAACCTCATAACTAAACGAGATTTTAAAGCGGAAATACGAACTGTCTTCGCAATTGCTTTCGCTTCCATATTTCTATCTCCCTTCTAGTTATTACTTTTTGTCTTTGTTTTCGCCGTGTCCACCACATTTACGTGTTAATGCGAACTCACCTAGTTTATGACCAACCATGTCTTCAGTTACATAAACAGGTATGAAATCTTTACCATTGTGAACCGCAAAAGTGTGTCCTATAAAATCTGGAAATATTGTTGAACGGCGTGACCATGTTTTTATTACTTCTTTTTTTCCTTCTTTGTTTAATTTCTGAACCTTAGCTAGTAATCTAGGAAATACATAAGGTCCTTTTTTTACGCTTCTTGCCATTTACATTTCTTCCTTTCTTTTATTTCTTACGGCTAACGATTAACTTAGTAGAAGCCTTCTTGTTATTACGTGTTTTCATACCAAGTGCTGGTTTACCCCATGGTGTCATTGGTTGTTTGCGTCCTACTGGAGCTCTACCTTCACCACCACCATGTGGGTGATCATTAGGGTTCATAACCGAACCACGTACGGTTGGGCGAATACCCATATGACGCGTACGACCAGCCTTACCTAAATTAACCAAGGCATAATCAGTATTTCCAACTTCTCCAATGGTTGCCATGCAAGTTCCAAGGATTTTTCTTGTTTCTCCACTTCTTAACCTTATTAATACGTATTTTTCTTCACGTCCAAGAATTTGAGCACTAGAACCAGCACTACGTGCAAGTTGAGCTCCTTTTCCAGGCCTCATTTCAATGTTATGAATAACGGTACCTACCGGTATATTTGCAATTGGCATTGCGTTACCAGTTTTAACGTCAACGTTTTGTCCGCTAACAATTATATCTCCAACTTTTAATCCCTTTGGAGCAATAATGTACCTTTTTTCACCATCTTTATAATTTATAAGTGCAATATTAGCACTTCTGTTTGGATCATATTCTATACTTACGACCTTACCAGTTATATCGTATTTATTTCTCTTAAAATCAATTATACGATATTTACGTTTTTCTCCACCACCACGGTGTCTTACGGTAATACGGCCTAAGTTATTACGTCCACTTGTCTTCTTTTTGTTAACTACTAAGCTTTTTTCAGGAGTATTTTTAGTTATTTCATCGTTAACCAAAGTACTCATTTGTCTTCTAGCATTTGTAGTTGGTTTGAACTTTTTAACTGGCATTATTTTTCCTCCTTATTAGCTTAAATCTAATTTGCTACCTTCGGCTAAAGTTACGATTGCTTTTTTGTAAGCCTTAGTTTTTCCTTCGTAGCGTCCTACTCTTTTTTTCTTTGCACGCACACTTACAGTGTTAACGTTTGTTACCTTAACGTTAAAAGCATTTTCAACCGCTTGTCTTATTTGAACTTTATTAGCATCTTTAGATACTTTTAACACTACTTTTTTTCCATCAGCTGATATACTAGCTGATTTTTCTGTTACTATTGGTGCCTTTATTACATCTTTCATTATTTAAGCACCTCCTCAACATATTTTAATGCGTCTTCGGTAATAACTAACTTATCACACGATAAAACGTCATAAGTATTTAATTCGTTTGCTAAAATCAATTTTATAGAAGCAATGTTTCTAGTGGCTAAAATAGCATTTTCTGTAAGTTCCGTAGTAACTATTAATAGTTTTCCACTAAGTTTTAATCCCTCTAATAGTTTTAGGGCATCACGAGTTTTATTCGTTTCAAAATCAAACTTTTCAATAGCAACTATATCTTTATCATTAGCTTTATAAGTTAAAGCTGATTTAAGAGCTAAACGACGTTCTTTCTTGTTCATTTTTTTAGTGTAGTTTCTATTTGCACTTGGTCCAAATACAACTCCACCACCTACCCAGTGAGGTGCCCTTGTAGAACCTTGTCTTGCGTTACCAGTTCCCTTTTGTCTCCATGGTTTTCTTCCGCCACCAGAAACCTCACTACGAGTTTTAACCGCATGGCTGCCTTGTCTTTTATTAGCCATTGCTAAATTTATGTGTTCATAAACAACTTGATCATTTGGAGTTATACCCCAAATGTTATCATCTAATTTTATGTCTTTAATTTTTTCACCTTTTAAGCTTAAAAGTGCTGTCTTTGACATTGTAGTTCCTCCTTTCATCACAAGTATAAATAGTCTTTTAGTTTTTTAAATACTTATTATTCAGCAGTTTCTTGTGATGTTTCGTTTACCTCAGGTGCAGCTTGATTTAAAGTTTCAGGTTCGTCTGTTTCATAACTAACCAATTCCACTTTTTCCTTTTTAACATTTGGTTTTTTAATAGCTGACTTGATGATAACTAAAGACTTTTTAGCACCAGGAACATTACCTTTAACCAAAATTACGTTTTCTTCTGGCATAACCGCTACTACTTCTAAGTTTTGAACAGTAACGGTAACATCTCCCATGTGCCCAGGTAATTTTTTACCTTTAAATACACGCATTGGTCTCATTGTTCCAAGAGAACCAACACCTCTATGATATTGTGACCCATGTCCCATTGGGCCCCTTGATTGATTATAACGCTTTATTACGCCTTGGAACCCTTTACCTTTAGAGATTCCTGTAACATCAACCATTTCGCCTTCTTCAAAAACTCCACAGTTAAGTTCTTGACCTAATTGATACTTGCTAACGTCTACTCCGCGAATCTCTTTTAAGAAGCGCTTAGGAGCAGTATTAGCTTTTGCTAGATGACCTTTTTGTGCTTTATTACTTAGTTTTTCCCTTTTAGTATCAAAACCAAGCTGAATTGCTTCATAACCATCAGTTTCTACGGTTTTAATTTGAGTTACAACGTTTGGTTCTATTTCAATAACGGTAACCGGAAGCAATTTCCCATCTTTAGAAAAAACTTGAGTCATTCCTAGCTTACGACCTAAGATTCCTTTTCTTTCCATTTTTTCCTCCTATAATTATTTAATTTCAATATCAACGCCACTTGGTAAGTCAAGATGTTGTAATGCATCTATCGTTTCCTTACTTGGACTTGCGATATCAATTAATCTTTTGTGGGTACGCATTTCGAATTGTTCACGTGAATCCTTATATTTATGAACTGCTCTTAAAATAGTGTACTTTTGAATTTCCGTTGGAAGTGGCACAGGCCCACTTACATTACCTCCAGTACGCTTAACCGTTTCAACTATTTTTGAAGCAGCTAAGTCTAAAGAACGATGTTCATATGATTTTAATCTAATTCGAATTTTGTTTGACATACTAGATTATCCTCCCTTCGCCTATATCTGGTATAGACTTGCTCCGAACGAATTACCTGATATCCTTTGTTTTGTAAAAACAACTTAACCGGGTGTATCAGCAACCTCGCACATCTACGCAACTACACGCAGTAACCATTATATCAGAAGATTTTCCTTATTTCAAGGGGTTTTCATAAGTTTTTTAAACTTTTTATCTTCTAATCAAATTCTATTAAAATATTTAAAAAAAATACTAAATCAGTTAGTTTGATTTAGTATTCATATTATTTTAATTTACTTAGCTCTTACATGCTAAGTTATTTATTTTTGATATTATTTTCTTTGATATTCTTCCGTGCAATACCACCTCAATGGATTTTATCACATATTATCTCCGCTCTTTTATTAAGCATATACTTATTAGTTATTAACACCTTCCTTTTTATTTCAATTATATTACTAATCAATACCTTGTTTCTTACTTGTTAAAGTTTCCTTAAAACCTTATCATGTGGCATTAATATTATCACAAAAAAACACCACCATCGTGGTGTTAACTAATTTTTTAATGTCGTTAATCCATATTATCTGATTTTTTCATAACCTTTTTATAACCAACTATAATAATTGCACATGTAATTATTATTCCAAAAACTATTAAAGTTATGCCTGTATCAACCGTACTTGGATTTTTAACATTCGTCTTATTTGTTGTATTTGATTTAACTGGTGTCGTGTTTGTTACATCTGAAGAAACATTATCATTATTATCATTTAAGGTGTCAGAAGAAAATGCTACAGTTTTTTGATTAGATTTAATATCTACTTCTTTTCCATCAGTATCTCCAAACTTAACATCATCAATCGCTACATCTAAAGAGGCAATATCAGAAGATGTATCTTTTATTTTAATGCTTAATGTCCCAATATTAAATGTTCCTTTTTTACCTACATCTGTATATAACTGAATATTGCCCTCTTCACCATTACCTTGCCAGCTACTGTCTGCAATAAATTCTACAGTTGCAACAGAAGAAGTAAAATCGTTATTAAGTTTAGCAGATACACTATATACATCTACATCTGATGTTCCTGTTACTTTACAAGTAGCAGTATCACTCATTTGATATGCCTCTTTATCACAACTAATACTAACACTTCCTGTTAGAGCTTTAGCATTAATTGGTATCATCACCATTAATGCTAATAAAACTAGATAATATAATTTCTTTTTCATTTAATTCATTCCTTTCTTACAACTCTGTTATCTTTCCTCTTACATATCTATATAACCTCGCAACATCTGCGATTGTTACCTTACCATCACCTGTTAAATCCGATACCCCAAGGGTTTCATTATCTGTTATTTCCTTTGTACCGCGTACATGTCTATATAGCAATGATACATCTGCTATCGTTATCCTATCATCATTATTAATATCACCTTTTATTCTGGTTTTAATATATATTGAATAAATCTTTAATACAGAATTCCCATATTTAATATACAGTTTATTATCCATATAATCTTTTATTCCATTTATTACACTTATACTATTTATATCAAATACTTCATCTTTATTTAATCTTATATTATCTTTTGATAAATCATATTTATTACTTGATATGCTTACTAATTTATAACTTTTTAATATAGTACTTCCATACTTTAAATATAAAGTATTATTACTTTCTTCTAATGTACAGTTTGTACAAGTTATCTTACTTTTATCAAAGGTATTTGTTCCAATATAAATATAATCTTTACTTAAGTCATACACACTTGACGATATACCTATTAGCTTATATTCATCCACTTTTATATCATCATCATATAAAATTAATTTATTACCTTCTATCTTTCCACTTATGTTTTCTAACTTAATATTATCTAATGATGAACTTACCGAATCAATTCCTATATAAATATATTTTTCATCATGATTTATATCATATTTTGAACTTGTTAAATCATATATTAATATATTACCATTTATCTTCATATCAGATGCCGAAGATGAATTACTTTCTTTAACTCCATTTAGAGTTGCAACTAAATTAGTGTTTCCAGATTTTAACCCAGTTATTTTATTATCAGAAAAACTTGCTATAGTATCATCTTCCATTTCATAAGTTATAAAGTATTTATCAGATCCTTCTGGTAATTTAATATTAGGAAGTGAATCACTAAGTACTGATTTTCCTTTAAGTAATCTTTGTTTTTCAAGGGCAAACGAATTACTTCCTAAAATTAAATATGTTAAAGATATATTCTTGCTAACATCTATACTACTTAGGTTATTATTATACAAATGCAAATTCTTTAATAATGTATTATTGCTTACATCTATACTACTTAGCTTGTTAGAAATCAAATCCAAATTCGTTAATGATGTATTTTTACTTACGTCTATACTGCTTAGGTTGTTAAATTCCAAATTCAAACTTGTTAATGCTGTATTTTTACTTACATCTATACTACTTAGCTTGTTATGGCCCAAATCCAAATTCGTTAATGATGTATTTTTACTTACGTCTATACTGCTTAGGTTG
>CAYOWI010000030.1:0-13768 GCA_964407685.1 uncultured Muribaculaceae bacterium | reverse complement strand
GAACTAGGGTTTCAATAAATTCTTTTTTAGTGTCCACTTTCTGTTGACTTATTCAAGAAAAAAATATCTAATTCTTTTTTTTTTAGCGGAATTTTAAAAGTTTTGTCTAATAATAAGTATGAGAGGACCTAATAATGGGTAGTAGCGTTCCAATCAATCCTTTAGGAAAGGTTGGTGATATTATGAAACAAGAAAATAAATTTCTTAAAGTAATAATACTTCTTTTGCTTATAATAATAGCCTTGCTAATATTTAAGATATAAAAAGAAAAAGTACAACTACCCAGGGGGGTATTGTACTTTTTCCATTAATCATTTAATAGAAAGCTACTAACCTTAAGTTAGGTGCTCTCTCTAATTAAATTATACAATAGACTGGAAAATATGTAAATGATTAAAAGAAAAAAAAGATTAGTTATTAATGGTTATGATTTAGATAAAAATCAAATTAAAGCAGTAACTTCAAAAAGAAAAAACATTCTAGTTCTAGCGGGAGCTGGAAGTGGAAAAAGCTTAACGATAGTAGGAAGAGTAAAATATTTAATTCATGAATTAAACGTTAATCCAAAAGATATTTTGTGTATTTCTTTTACTAATGATGCTGTTAATAATTTAAAAGACAATTTAAAGGAAAAAGACGTAGAGGTAATGACGTTTCATAAGTTAGCCTTAAAAGTAATTAGAAGAAAAAAAGAAATTTTAACAGAAGATATGTTAACTGATGTTATTATGGATTCCTTTTCTAATGATACGTTATTTGGGTTATGTGGCATGTCAAAAAAAGAAATGTATGGTTTAATAAAAACTTTTATAATTTTATTTAAATCAAATAATTATACTTTAGATATGTTTTATAAATTCATTAATAAAGCGAATAAAAAAGACAAAGTTTTATTAAAGGAAATAATGAAATGCTATATATGTTATGAATCTTATTTAAAAAAAGAAAACTTATTAGATTTTAATGACATGATTAATGAAGGAATAAAAAATCTTGATTATTCTGGCATTAGATATAAACATATTATAGTAGATGAATATCAGGATACTTCCTATACTAAGTTTAACTTTATAAAAAAACTAATAAAACTATCTAGTGCATCTTTTTTTGCGGTGGGAGATGATTATCAATCAATTTATAGATTTACTGGAGCGAATTTAAAAATAATTACTGATTTTAAATTATATTTTCCTTTTGGTAAAATATTTAAGTTAAGAAATACGTATCGCTCACCTAATGAGTTAGTTAAAATAGCAGGTAAATTTATAATGAAAAATAAAAATCAAATAAAAAAGAGACTTTGCTCTATAAACAAATTAACAAACTCAGTTGAAATAGTTTATTATGACGATTTAAATATTTCTATAAATGACGTAATAAAAAAGGATATTATTAACAACTTATTTATATTATCTAGAAATAATAGTGATTTAGAAAAGGTAGATAAGTTAGAAATAAACTATAGAAAATTAACCATTCATAAATCTAAAGGATTACAATCAGATTATGTATTTATAATAGGATTAAATAATAATAAAAATGGATTTCCTAACAAAATTAAAGATCATGATATATTAAGGTATGTAAATAATTATAAAGAGTATTACCCATATGAAGAGGAAAGAAGGCTTTTTTACGTTGCTCTTACCAGATGCAAGAAAAAAGTATATTTATTTGTTCAAGAAGATAATGAATCTATTTTCATTAAAGAGATAAAGCGGTATAAAAACGTAGTTGTAAGAGAAAAATAATTATGGTGATACATATGTTTTATAATTATAAAATAATTGGTAACGTACTTTATTTATATGTTGATGATAAATGTGAGATTGGAAGCTTTTATTCCAGTGGTAAGGAGACACTATTGGATAAGGTTAAACATTATATAAATGACATGGGGATAAAATTTGATGGTACTAAAGTTATTCTTCTTTTAAGCGGATTAATGCTAGGTACAATTTATCTAAACAATAATTCTTATCAAAAAAGTTACGATGTTTACAAGGATAATAAATACGTTTATAACATTGTTCATACTGATCACCCGGCAATTGATAAAAAAGTAGAAGATAAAATAGACGAGACATTAAAGAACATTGGTATTAGTGCTGAAAATCAAGGTGTGGTTAACAGATCCAGTGAAAATAAGGTTCTATCTTCTTTTGAAGTGAAAAAAGATACGCAAAACATGCCTATATCTAGTCAAAAAGAAGAAAATGATAGTTACCAAGGAATAATGGTTACGGTAAATAGAGCTAATAGAGAAGTTCTAAATCTTAGTTTGGAAGATTATTTAATTGGGGTTGTGGCAGCTGAGATGCCAGCATCATTTAATGAAGAAGCATTAAAAGCGCAGGCCGTGGTAGCTAGAACGTATACCATGAAATTAATTAACAGTGGAAAAACAATAACTGATGATGTTAGTACACAAGTTTACAAAAGTAATGATGAGTTGAAAATGATGTGGGGTGCTGTGCATGAAAGATATTATAATAAAATAAAAAATGCGGTTATGCAAACGAATAAATTGTGTATTTTTTATGATGGAAATCTTATTGACGCTGTTTATCATTCAACTAGTAATGGATATACCGAAGATGCATCTTTTGTTTGGGGCAATAGTATTCCGTATTTAAAGGTAGTAACTTCTCCTTGGGATACTTCTGCTAGTAGCTTTTTTAGAAGTGTTGATATTTCTTTTGCAGAACTTTCAAATAAGTTAGGTTTTGATTTTAATTCTGAAACTATAATTGAAATCATTTCAAGGAATGAAAGTGGTAGGGTATTAAATATAAAAATGGGGGATAAAAAATATACTGGTGTTCAACTAAGAAATTTAATAGGACTTAGATCGGCTGATTTTGATGTAACAAAGAATCCTTATGGCATTACTTTTGTAACCAGGGGATATGGACATGGTGTTGGAATGAGTCAGTATGGTGCAAATGGCATGGCACAAAGTGGTTATACCTATGATCAGATATTAAAATATTACTATTCTGGTGTTGATATTGTTAGTGCGTGGTAATTGAAAAAAGGTATAAATATGTTATACTAAAAAATCAAAAAAGATGATTATTTTAACTACGGGGTTTTAGAGAAGGTATTAAATAGTATTGATATGCGTTGACTTGGTCAGATTAAGTAATTGTTGATAATTACGTGATTAAAATTTAATGATTTAATAAATAAATTATCAGCTATTGATAAATTGAAATTCCTAATGAACCCTAATAATCCTAATGATTTTAATAACAAACCTAATGAAATTATTTTAAATTACCTAAGAGTAAATGGAACCAATGTTGGTATTAAGTCTCTACCATTTAGATACACTGTTGGATATGATGTTACGAGTGATAGTATGTGGTAGTAAGGTTTATGTAGAGGTAGCATCACCAGATGGTAGTTTTAGAGTATACACTTTAAATATTCAAAAGGCTGGCTCTGTTGATGCAAAAGTAATTATAATTATTATAATGATACTTGCTATTTTATCAGGTGTAATTAAGTACGTACAAGAAAAGAAAAAATATAAACGAAAACAATGCATAAATTATGCATTGTTTTTATATTATATTGCATATGGTATTTATTATAAAACATAATAGTAGTCCTACTATTGTAGGCAAAATAAATGCTATGAAGGTCCATAGTTTACTGTTTGTTTCCTTTTTAATCGTTAAAATCGTTGTACTGCATGGAAAATGAAATAACATAAATATTAATGTACATATTGCAGTTGAAAAAGTCCAACCATTATCTATTAATAGTGCTTTTAATTCTAAAAGGCTGTTATAGTCTGTTAGATTTGAAGTTTTCATATATCCCATAAGCATTATTGGTATTACGATTTCGTTAGCAGGAAAACCTAAAATGAACGCCATTAATATTGTACCATCTAAACCAAATAAACTTGCAATAGGATTTAATATTTCAGTACAATAACTTAATATACTAATTTCATTTATCATTATGTTAGACATCAGCCATATAACAAGGCCAGCTGGTGCAGCTACACTTATAGCCCTACCTAAAACGAATAATGTTCTGTCAAAAATAGATCGTATAATGACTTTTTTTATTTGTGGCTTTCTATATGGTGGCATTTCTAAAACAAATGATGATGGTATTCCTTTTAGAACCGTACTTGATAGTAATTTTGATACTATAAGTGTTGTTATGATGGCTAATACTATAATAGATGTTAAGATAATAGCGGATTTAAAACTGCTAAAGGATCCAACAGCAAAGAACATGGTAATAATTGCTATAAGACCTGGGAACCTTCCGTTGCACGGTACAAAGGCATTTGTAAGAATACCAATTAGTCTTTCTCTTGGAGAATCAATTATTCTTGCTCCAACTACTCCACAAGCATTACATCCAAATCCCATGCACATTGATAAAGCCTGCTTGCCATGACATTTAGCCTTGTTAAATAGTTTATCTAAGTTAAATGCTATTCTAGGTAAAAAACCTGAATCTTCAAGCAATGTAAATAACGGAAAGAATATTGCCATTGGTGGGAGCATTACCGCGATAACCCAGGATAAAGTTTTTAATATTCCATTAATAATTATGTCATGAATTATTGTTGGTGTATGAACCATAATTAAAAACTTAGATATATAATCATTAATATTAAAAAGTAATTTTGATAAGACGCTAGATGGGTAGTTTGCACCAGATATGGTAAGCCATAATATTATTCCTAAAAATAAAATCATTAATGGTATACCAAAAATCTTAGATGTTAGTACTTTGTCAATTTTAGGTGTTTTAATATTACTTTCATTACAAACTATTTTAGCAATTTCATTGTTTCTTTTTACAATCAAACATAACATTTTGTCTTGATAGTCATTTATGCCTTGTTTTTTTAAATAATTATTGCAATTAACCTTTACGTTATTAACCTCTTTTCTAATCATGTCGTTAAAATTTAGATAGTCATATATTTTATTATTAAATACCGCGTTATTTTCTAATATTTTTATTGCAAAAAAACGGTTAGTATTATTCGGCTTATGTTTATCTAACGTTAGTTTCATCTTTTCTATTACTTCTTCTATACTTTTTTCATATTTAAATATGGCTTCGCCTTGATTTTGCTCGTTACATGTTTTTTCTATTAATTTTATTAGTTTATCTAAGCTTTTTTTATCATTTGCATTAGTACCAATTACTGGTACTTTTAATATACTTTGTAATTTTTTAAGATCGATTTTTATGTTTCTTTTTTTTGCTTCATCCATTAAATTTACGCATACTATTACGTTATCATTTGTTTCTATTATTTGTGTTGCTAAATTAAGGTTTCTTTCAATCATGGTTGCATCCATAACAACAACTGCAAGAGAGTGCTTGTCAAAGCAAACAAAATCTCGTGTTACTTCTTCTTCTTTGGATGAGGCCTCAAGTGAGTATGTTCCGGGTAAATCAATTAATGTGTATTTTTGCTTATTATAAACGTATGATCCTGATGCACTTGTAACGGTTTTACCAGGCCAGTTTCCAGTGTGCTGATTAAGCCCAGTAAGAGCATTGAAAATCGTTGATTTACCAACGTTTGGATTGCCAATAAGTGCTATTACATGGCCACTATCATCATAGTTCAATTCATTTTTTAAAAGTTTATTACCAGTAGATTTTATTGTTAATCCCAAGTTAATCACCTCCTAGTTTACTTTTTGGGGTATAAAATACAAATATATTTTTAGCGTCTTCATTTCTAAGAGCTATTACACTACCTCTTATTAGATACGCAGTAGGGTCATTAAGTGGGCTTTTATATAGCTTTTTAATTTCTGTATCACTTGTTAAACCAAGGTCTAATAATCTTCTTTTTAAGTTTTTCTTTACGTTTAAGTAAGTAACTTTACCAACTTCATCAATTGGCAGTTTATCTAATGTAATTTCCAAAATTTCACTTCACTTTCACGGTTTGGTTTCTATAGTAGTCTATGACAAACACATAATTTGTGAAACAAAAAAGAGTTTATCTTTTTTTGATAAACTCAATTGATTTTACAACGTCAAAATTATCTTCATAAGTATAGCATTTTTCACCGGTTAATAAATTTTTTATAATTTTTTCTCTTACCAATCTTTCATTTTCCTGCAAGTACATTTGAATTAAATAAATAGCACAAACAAAGTCAGTCATGTAACTTTCTAACATCTTTATGTCAACTTTTTTATTTTTATCTAGATATAATTTAGCTGCTTTTTTAGCTTCTTTAATTTTGTAATTTAAATTGTCTAATTTTATTCCTGGATATTCCAAATCAAGCATAATACTATTTAATATGTCTAAAAAAGATGGTACTTCCTCTGATGTTGTTATTTTGCCTAGTATATGGTATGCATGGGCTTTTTCGTGACTTACAGTTATTATTTTTTTTATGCTTTTTTCTTCTGGTAATATGATTGTTACTTTACTTATACCCATATAATTAAATTCAGTTGGTTTACAAAAACCCTCGTATTCTGATAACTTTGGATTAAAAATATAATTCATTTTATCATCTATGTTAGGTAATTCACCTTTTAGAAATCCATTGTAAAATTCGTTTGCTTTTTCAATTGCCAATTCGTTACTAATCGAAGGTGCAATGAATTTATTTTGTTCTAAATTTATTGATAAAATAGTTGATGCTAATTTCTTATATAACATATGCCTCATCCCTTTTGGCTTATATTATACATAAAATTAAAAATAAGTAAATGATTTGTCGTTTAAAAAGGGTGATAATTTTTTCTATTAGTAAGTAACATTTACTAAGGAGGAATCATGAATAATTATAACGGTTTAAGTAAAGATGAAGTTATTTTATCTAGAAAAAAATATGGAACTAACGAAATAAAAAAGGGAAAAACAAATAGTTTTTTAACGCTTTTATTAGAATCATTAGGGGATCCCATTATTAAGATTCTTCTTATTGCGTTAGCTATTAAAATAGTATTTTTATTTAGAGATTTTGATTGGTTTGAAACGCTGGGCATATTAATCGCTATATTTTTAGCTTCTTTTATATCCACCATTTCTGAATACGGTTCTGAAAAGGCCTTTAAAAGAATGCAAGAAGAATCATCCAAGGTAAAATGCAGGGTTAAAAGAGAAGCAAAAATAAAAGAAATAAAAATAGACGAGGTAGTAAAAGATGACCTTGTTATTTTACAGTACGGTGATAAGGTTCCAGCTGATGGCATTTTAATAAAGGGTGAACTTATGGTTGACGAATCATCCCTTAATGGGGAGTCAAAGGAAATCCATAAGGAAATGGTTAAGGGTACTAATGTAAATGCTAAAAATAAATTATTTAGGGGAACAATGGTGTGTTCTGGTGATGGAATAATTAAGGTAACAAAGGTGGGGGAAAATACTTTTTACGGGAAAATAGCTAGTGAACTTAAGGAAAAATCAGGCGATAGCCCGCTTAAAATAAGACTTAGAAATTTAGCTAAAATAATTAGTACGTTTGGATATATTGGTGCTTTTTTAGCAACGATTTCGTACCTTTTTTCTGTTATAGTAGTTGATAATGGGTTTGTGTTAGGCGAAATAATAAAGACCGTTACTAATTTGCCACTTATGATGGAATATGTTATTTATGCTTTAACCTTAAGCGTTACCATAATAATAGTATCAGTTCCAGAAGGTCTTCCGATGATGATAACGCTTGTTTTATCCTCTAACATGAGAAGAATGTTAAAAGATAACGTTTTGGTAAGAAAATTAGTCGGAATTGAAACTGCGGGTAGCATAAATATTTTATTTAGTGATAAAACAGGAACCTTAACGACCGGAAAATTAACTGTCACAAACGTGATTGATGGTTCATTAAATAATTATGAAAACGAAAACGAGCTTAAGAAAAAAGGAATTAATTTTTATAATTTGCTTAGGATATCAATGGTTGTTAATAATATGGCGTCATATGACGAGGAAAAAACAGTTGGTGGAAACATAACCGACAGGTGTTTATTAGAGTTTTTTAAACCATGTGATTTTAGTGATTTAAAAAGGTTGAAAACGATTCCTTTTGATAGTAAAAATAAATATATGATAACCGTTTTGGATGATAAAAAAGCAAGAAATCTTATTAAAGGGGCCCCTGAAAAAATAATACCCAATTGTAATTATTACTATAATAATGAAGCACTTAAATTGCCTTTTAAAAACAAAGAAAACATTCAAAAGCAAATTAGTAGTTACACTAAAAACGGTTCAAGGGTTATTGCGGTTGCAACAAGTAATAATAAAAATGAAAAAGACTTTAATGATCTTACCTTAGTAGGTGTTTTAATAATAAAAGATGAGGTAAGAAAAGAAGCAATAGAGGGTCTTAAGATGACTAGTAGTGCTGGTGTAAAAACTGTTATGATAACCGGGGATAATAAAGATACCGCCGTATCGGTTGCAAGAGAAATGGGAATAATCAAAAATAATGATGATGTTATTTTAACGTCTGATGAGCTTAATTGTATGACTGACTTAGAAGTAAAGAAGATTATTCCGAAACTTAAGGTTGTTGCAAGAAGCCTGCCACAGGATAAATCAAGATTGGTTAGGATATCAGAAGAAATGAATTTGGTTGTTGGAATGACTGGTGACGGAGTAAATGATGCACCCGCTTTAAAAAAAGCGGACGTTGGTTTTGCAATGGGATCGGGTAGTGAAGTGTCAAAAGAAGCTAGTGATATTGTTATTTTAGATAATAACTTTTTATCGATTAGTAAAGCTATTTTGTTTGGTAGAACCATTTTTAAAAGTATTAGAAAGTTTATTATATTTCAGTTAACCGTTAATTTGTGTGCTTTAAGTATTTCAATAATAGGACCATTTATTGGTGTTGATACCCCAGTTACCGTGATTCAAATGTTATGGATTAACATGGTTATGGATACACTAGCAGGCCTTGCCTTTGCCTTCGAACCACCACTTTTAGAGTATATGACGGAAAAACCAAAGAAAAAAGAAGAAAGCATAATGAATAATTACATGCTAAATGAAATTATCATAACTGGTCTTTATACAACAATCCTTTGTATATTATTTTTAAAATTACCATTTATAAGAAACTTTTTTAATAGCTATGAATCTTTTATGACGGCGTTTTTTGGACTTTTTATCTTTGCTGGTATATTTAACTGTTTTAACGCCCATACTTCAAGAATAAATATTTTAGCGCACCTTTTAAAAAATAAAATGTTTATTATTGTAATTGCTTTTATATCGGTTGTTCAAATGTTGATGATTTATTATGGTGGTACGCTATTTAGAACGGTTCCCCTAACACCAAAAGAATTTATATTCATGCTTATTTTTGCATTTAGTGTTGTACCTGTTGATATGATAAGAAAGATTATTACAAAAAAACACAGTAAGATTTTTAGTGTGTAAATTTGACTTTTTATAAGAAAAATGCTATGATATCCCGAAAAAAGAAGGGGATATTATGGGAGAAAAAAGATTTAATCACTTATTAGATAGTATTAAGAATCAATCATATAATGATATTAGCTCTCTTGATTTATTGAAATTAATTATGAATTATAATCTAAACGAACAATTTTTTATTGAAAACCAAAGGTTACTAATTAGTTTATGTACGGTTAATTTTAATATATACGATTATTTTTCTTTAAGATATTTGAACAAAATTAGTTCTTTTCATGAAGATATAGAAAAACTGTTTAATGATACTATAAAAAGCGTGTTTAGTAATTGTACTCAAATATTGTTAAATAGGATTTTTGTGAGATTAACAGATAATAAATTATCTGTTAATGATATATTTAAATATATCATGGCTGAATGCGAAACTTTACCAACTGAAAAATCATCAATTATACTATTTGAATTATCTATATTTAATGATTTTAGTACTGAATTACAAAAAAGGAATCCAATAGCTGCGATGATAATTAAGGCATATATGCATTACGACAATAGTATTATAGGTAAAAACATGTTTAAAGGCAGCTCCATAATTGGAAAATTAGTTAAAAATAATAATGAAAAATTGGTTTTTCCATATATTTTAGAATTATTAGGAAATAAAAAAATGGATACTAAGAATTTTAAAATGGTAGGTGGTGGAGGTTCTAGTTTAGTTTTCGAAGTTAATAACCAAATCTTAAAACTAGGAGAAACTAGAAATAAGAAAAAAGTTTTCGCAAATCACCGTATATTACAATCAAAGGTAAGAGATTTAATATCTAAAAATGAAATACCATTGTTTTTTGTTGAAATAATGAACCCGGCTATTGTTGGAGATGTTACCGAGATGGAACGTGATGAGTTGGTAAAAGATTTAGAAAGACAAGGAATTATTTGGGAAGACAGTAAACTTGAAAATTGTGGGGTATTACAGGACTGGGATATGAATGACTCTGTAAAGTATGAGGATATTGATCATACTTTATACATAGCAAATATAGAAAATCCAGTTTATAAATCAGAATTTAATAAAAGAAAAAGACGAGTTGTTGTAATTGATAATGATGATATGAGATTAAAACCAGGTTATTATAAATAAGGCATATTAACTTATGCCTTATTTTATGCTATTATTTATTTTAGGAAGTGATTTAAATGAAGCTATTGTTACATACATGTTGTGCACCTTGTAGTATTTACTGTGTAGAAGAGTTAAAAAAAGAAAACATTGATATAACTAGTTATTGGTATAATCCTAATATTCATCCATATAAGGAATACGAAGCAAGGTTAGAATGCTTAAAAAAGTATGATGAAGAAATGAAAATACCTTTAATAATAGATGATTACTATGGATTAAGAGAATTTTGCAAAAACACTTTGGATAAGTTAGATAATAGATGTGGGTACTGTTATTTATGTAGATTAGAAAAAACAGCAAAATATGCAAAAGAACATGGTTTTGATGCTTTTTCTACCACATTATTAATTAGTCCTTATCAAAATCATGAATTACTTAAGAAAACTGGTGAGATGTTATCTAAAAAGTATAATGTTAATTTTTTATATAAGGATTTTAGACCAGGTTTTAGAGAAGGTCAAAATAGAGCCAGAGAAATAGGCCTTTATATGCAAAAATATTGTGGTTGCATATTTAGCGAGGAAGAAAGATATGAAAAATTAATAAATAAAAATAAAAAAGAAAATGAAGAATTTAATAAAAATACTAATTAATGGTTAACTTATTTAGTATTTTTTGTTATACTTAAGTTGTAAGAGGTAAATCATGATAAAAAAACATTCATTAAATTATTTTTTTGATTATTTTTTATCTAGTAAGGCTTCTTTACGCTATTTTTTACAAAAAAACTAACACTTTTATGTGCTAGTTTTTTATATTTTTAAGGAGGGTTATATGTTAGTTATTGAAAACGATGATTTAAGACTTATTGTTTTAAGTAATTTTAAAGAATTTGGTCAAAAGGTGGATCAAAGACTTCAGGAATTAAGAGGAGAAACAAAAAGTTATATGATATCGATGGATGCTATCAGGTTTAACAATGGTGAAGGAAAGGTAAAAATAAATGAGACGATAAGAAATAAAGATGTTTATATAATATCTGATATAGGTAATCATAGTGAAACTTATGAGATGTTTGGGTATGAACATCATATGTCTCCAGATGAACATTTTATGGATATTAAAAGGGTTATATCTGCTATAAGAGGCCAAGCATCAAATATAACTGTTGTTATGCCACTTTTATATGAATCAAGACAACACAGAAGAAAGGGAAGAGAGTCTTTAGATTGTGCTATGGCAATTCAAGAACTTCAGTCATTAGGAGTAAAAACAATTATTACTTTTGATGTTCATGACCCTAACATACAAAATGCTGCACCATGTTTATCATTTGAAAATTTTTATCCTACTCATACTATTTTAGAAAATTTTATAGAAAAAGAAAACTTGGATTTTAATAATGTTTTAGTAGTTAGCCCAGATACGGGCGCAATGGATAGAGCGATTTTCTATGCAAACATGTTAAATACAGATGTGGGTATGTTTTATAAAAGAAGGGATTTGACAAAAGTTGTGAACGGAAAAAATCCAATCGTTCAGCATGAATACATGGGTAAAGATGTATCTGGTAAGAATGTAATTGTAGTAGATGATATGATTGCATCTGGAGGTTCTATGTTGGAAGTTGCCGAAGAACTAAAAAAACGTGGGGCAAGTAAAGTTTATTTAGTAGCTACTTTTGCTTTGTTTACTAGTGGTTTAGAAACGTTTAATAAAGCTTATAAAGATGGATTGTTTGATATGTTATACACAACTAATCTAACTTATATTAATCCTAAATTAAGAAAACAAAAGTGGTTTTATGATGTTGATTGTTCAAGGTTTTTGGCAAAGATAATTAACGTGCTTAATAGACATCAATCAATTTCTCCACTTTTAAATGGAAAAGAAAAAATAATAAATATGATTAAAGATAAGAAGAATTAGTATTTAAATTCCTCTTTTTTTGTAGTATAATTGAGCTTATAGGAGGGAAATAATATGATAACATTTCTATTAATATTGATATTAATTATGGTATTAGTAACCATGGTATGTTCTATAATAACAACTATTATAGCAGTTAAAAATGCAAAAGCTGTAGATTTAGTTAAGAAAGTATTAAAAATATTTGGTATAGTTTTAGCAGTATTAATTGTTATAGGGGCAGCCGGTGGAATTTCTTACGTTAAGGAAAATGATACTAGTAAAAATGCAACCGTTACTTTAGAAACAGCTGGATTTAATGAACTAACTTTAGATGAATATCTTGAGGTTATTAAAAAGAATGAAAAAAGTATTATTTTAGTTGCAAGGCCAACTTGTGGTTTCTGCGAAAAGTTTAGTCCAATACTAAAAGAAGCAATGGATGATATGGATTTAACAATAAATTATATTGATACTGATAAATTTTCGACCAATGACTGGACAAAATTTTCATCATCACTTGCTTATTTAAATAGTGAGGAATGGGGCACACCACTAGTACTTATTGTTCAAAATGGTGAAGTAATTGCGGAAAATAATGGTTATGTTGATCTTGCTACCATAAAGTCATTTTTTACATCTAACGGTTATGGAGAATAATTATGATGTGCAAGGTTTATGAAAGTTGTAAAGAATTTTTAAAAAAATATCCAAGAACAGTAGCTTGGAATGTAAGAAGGCATTCTAGGGTTGTTGAACAACATATAAATGATGATGAAGTGGTGCTTTTTACTTTTATTGGTCAAAAAGATACTACTTGGACAATGCCATTTTATACTACTGTAGTTGTTTTCACAAATAAAAGAATGTTACTTGGTAGGAAAAGATGTTTTGGGAGGTATTTTTATACTTCTATAACGCCAGACATGTTAAATGATTTTGAAATAAGAACGAACATACTCTTTGGCGTTGTAGAAATAGATACGGTAAAAGAACATTTTACGATGGGATGTTTAGATAAAAAATCTTTACCAAAAATAGAAGATGCATTATCAAAATATTTAGTAGATGAAAAAGTGAAATATTTAAAAAAAGAAAAGAGTTCTAAGTAGAACTTTTTTTGATGAAATATAATTTTTTTAATATACAACATTTATAATAGCTAATAAAAGGTAAATATAATAAAATGAATAATTAGTGTTTTATTTGTATAAAATATAATGATAATACTTGATATTTAGTTATAGATTATGTTATAATTTTACTGCATTACGCAAAGTGATGGGGCTATAGCCAAGTTGGTAAGGCATTGGACTGCAACTCCACGATCG
>CAYOWI010000029.1:0-15030 GCA_964407685.1 uncultured Muribaculaceae bacterium | reverse complement strand
TTTTGTTATCACATTGATAAAATAGAATGTGACTTTCAAGCTAAAGTTTATGATTTACAAGGCGCATTTAACTATGAAAAAGCGAAAGAAGATTTACCGTTTTATGGGGATAGAGCGGACGAAATAAATAAAAAATCTAAAACTGCCAGTGATTTTTGGATTGAATATGATAGACCAGAATATGATAATGATGAGATATTTAAAGAATTATTAAATCAAATTCAAAATATTACGGAATTAAAATAATGAAAACGTTTAATAAATTAGTGAGGGATAACATTCCCGATATAATAAAATCCAATAATGAGATAGCAGAAACTAAAATTTTATCTGATAAAGAATATGCAAAAGAACTTAATAGAAAACTTTTAGAAGAGGCTAATGAAGTCATTAATGCTAAAACAGATGATGGTCTAAAAGAAGAATTGGCAGATCTTTATGAAGTTATGTTAGCAAAATTAAAACTTATAAATAGTAATATTAAAGAAATAGAAAAAATTTCTACTATTAAAAGAAATAAACGCGGTTCATTTGATAAAAGAATCTTTTTGATAAGTACTGATAAGAGTTAAGATTAATTGCTTGACTTTTTAAGTTGTGTAAGTATAATAACCATAATATTTTTGATTTTAAGGGGAATATTAAAATGGAAGAAATATATAAAGATGAAAGTATGTGTGCTGAATGTAAGGGTGCATGCTGCAAAGCAGTAGGTTGCATATATTCTATAAGACAATTTCTTGATGAGAGAACAGGAGTATTAAATACTAAAGAAATTAAGAAAATTTTAAAACAAGGAAATGTATTTATTGATTGCAGGTCAGCCTGTTAATGGCTTTTGTGGTGATAATTGGACGTTTATTTTATATTTAAAAGCAAGGGATGAAGGTGCTGATGTTATAGATATATTAGGAAAAGGTGGCCCTTGCGTTAACTTATCGGATACTGGCTGTAAATTAGAAAGAGAAAAAATGCCTTTATATGGTAAAACCGTAAAACCAACTAAAATAGGTGGTCCTTGTGAGCAAACTGCTAGCGGAACAAGTTTCCGTTATGATTGTCTTTTATTTCATAACAGATTAGCTGAAATATTAGAAGAGTATACAGGAGTGGAAACTGAAAAGTATCTGCTTGATAGATTAAAAGAAGATTCTAAATATTTGAATGAAAAAATAGAAAATAAAGAAACATTAACTTGTATGGAAAAAGAAAAATATGATTGGTATCTTAACATAGTAAATGATAAACCATACGTTGATAGTAAATTTGCATTAGATTGGATTAATTCTTGCATGGGATGTTAATTTAGATAAAACAAATAGTTGAAATAAAAGAGTAAAATCAATTAAAGATTTTACTCTTTTTTCTTTATAAAATATAAAAAAATACCTTGTAACATATAATATTTATATGTTATAATAAGCATGGCTTTTCGAGTAAGGAAAGAAATACGCATAAACTTGGATTTGCATCTCGAGTGCCCGAAGAGGGTGAGTGTGTAAAGTTGAAGGGTTTAGAGGTTAAAACGAAGGAGGAAAAGAAAATGCCAGTTGTATCAATGAGTTACTTGCTAGAAGCAGGTGTACACTTTGGACATCAAACAAAAAGATGGAATCCAAAGATGAAAGAATATATATTTACCGCAAGGGATGATATTTATATTATCGACTTACAAAAGACGGTAAAGAAAATTGAAGAAGCATATGCTGCTTTAAAAGAAATCGCCTTAAATGGTGGAAAAGTTATTTTTGTAGGAACTAAAAAGCAAGCTCAAGAGTCAGCCGAGGAAGAGGCTAAAAGATCTGATAGTTACTACGTTGCAAAGCGTTGGTTAGGTGGAACACTTACTAACTTTAGAACCATTAGAAGAAGAATTGGACGATTAGACCAAATCGAAAAAATGGAGAAAGACGGAACTTTTGATAAGTTACCTAAAAAAGAAGTAGTTAAGATACGTAAAGAATATGAAAAATTAAACTCTTATTTCTGCGGACTTAGAGAAATGAAAAAAATACCACAAGCTATGGTTATCGTTGATCCTAAAAAGGAAATTAACGCAATAAATGAAGCTAGAAAACTTGGTATTCCAGTATTCGGTATCGTAGATACTAACTGTGATCCAGATTTAGTTGATTATGTTATTCCAGGAAATGATGATGCTATTCGTGCTGTTAAAATAGTGTTAGGTGTTTTAAATAACGCAATATGTGAAGCAACGGGAAAACCAATTGAGGATTACGTAACTGAAGAAGATAAAACTAAAGCTGCTGCAAAAGAAGTAGTTAGTGACGTTAAAGAGCTAGCTAAAGACGTTAAAAACGTTGTAGAGAAAAAGGTTAAAGAAGTTGCTCCAGTAGCTAAAGAAAAAATAGAAGAAGTAAAAGAAATTGTAAAGGAAGCTGCTGAAGAAGTAACTGATTTAGCAAAGAAAACTGTTGCAGAATTAAAGGCTATGGCAAAAGAGGCTAAAATAGAGGGTTATTCAAAACTAAAGAAAGACGAATTAGTTAAAGCTTTAACAAAATAATTAACATAAGATGATTTATAAAAATCATCTTTAATTATAAAAGGAGAAGAAGGATATGAACGCAAGTTTAATTAAAGAATTAAGAGATATTTCTGGAGCTGGAATGATGGATTGCAAAAAGGCTTTAGAAGAAAATGATAATGATATCAAGAAAGCTACTGAATGGCTAAGAGAAAAAGGTATTGCTAAGGCTGCTAAAAAAGCAGGTAGAATTGCTGCTGAAGGTTTATCAACCATTAAAATAGAAGGTAATAAGGCAGTTATTCTAGAAATTAACTGTGAAACTGACTTTGTTGCAAAAAATGAAAAGTTTCAAAAATTCATGGATGATGTTGCAACAACTATTTTAAATAGTAATGCGAAAACAAATGAAGAAGCTTTATCATTAGATTGTGAACAAGGAACTTTAAATGATTATGTTACTTCTATGACTGCAACAATTGGAGAAAAAATTTCATTTAGAAGATTTACGTTACTTGAAAAAAGTGATGATGAAAATTTTGGTTCTTACATCCATATGGGTGGTAAAATCTCTGTTTTGTCATTGATAAAAGGCGCATCGGAAAATGTTGCTAAAGACGTTTGTATGCATGCAGCTGCAATGCGTCCAGAATATGTAACTAAAGAACAAGTTCCAGCTGATCAAGTAGAAAATGAAAAGAAAATTTTAACTGAAGAGGCTATTAGAGAAGGTAAACCAGCTAATATTGCTGAAAAGATGGTTATGGGAAGAATTAACAAGTATTATAAAGAAATTTGTCTTGAGGAACAAGAATTTGTTAAGGATAACTCTGTTACCGTAGGTAAGTTTGTAAGTAATAATGGTGGTAAAATTATTGATGTTATTAGATACGAAGTTGGTGAAGGTCTAGAAAAACGTCAAGAAAACTTTGCTGAAGAAGTAGCTGCTCAGATGAATGGTGAATAAAAATGAAAAAGTTAGTGGCGTTATTACTAACTTTTTTGTTAGTTTTAGCGGGTTGTAATATGGTTGAGGTTACAAAGGTAGAAGATGATACAAAAACTGATGCCATAAGGTTTAGTAAAGAATATGAATTAAATGATAATAATAATATTTACGTGTATGCAACTTATGATAACGTTATGGATACCATAGAAAGTGGTAGTGGAATTATATATTTAGGTTTTCCAAGCTGCGATTTATGTACAAAAATAGTTCCAGTGCTAAACAAGGCTGCCAAAGAAAAAAACATAGACGAAATATTATATTATAATTTTAAAGATATAAGAGAAAATAACACTGATGAATATAGAAAATTAACTAACGTATTATCAGATTATATAAAAGATGATGAGGAGAAAAGTAAAATTAAAGCACCAACCATTGTTTTCGTAAATAATGGTAACATAATAGGTGTATACGTTGGGGTTTTATCTTCTGATGCCGAAGAAATATTAACGGAAGAAGAAAAATCAAACTTAAAAAGTAGCTTTTTAAGTTTGATTGATAAAATGTTAATAGAAAAAACGAATGAGGAAGTTAAATAATTATTTTAATAAGTTAGTTTATTGATTAAAAAGGCTTGTCACAAAGTCTTTTTTTATTTATAATATATTTATGAAAGAGGGATATAATGACTGACGATATTTTATTAGAAACTGAAGATAAGATGCAAAAAGCAATCCAGATTATGGAAAATAGATTTTTAAACGTTCGTGCAGGCCGTGCTAATCCAAAAATCTTAGATAAAGTAACAGTTGAGTATTATGGAGCCCCAACGCCACTTATCCAACTTGCTACAATATCGGTTCCAGAAGCTAGAAAACTTGTTATTAAACCATTTGATAGAAGTAGTATAGGAGCAATAGAAAAGGCTATATTTGAAGCTAATATTGGTCTTACACCTAATAATAATGGAGAAACGGTTATGCTTGTTATTCCAGAACTTACTGAGGAAAGAAGAAAAGAATACGTAAAAGAAGCTAAGTCTTTAGCGGAAGATGCTAAAATAGCGCTTAGAAACATAAGACAGGATGCTAATGGTGATATTAAAAAATTGGAAATACCTGAAGATGATCAAAAAAGAGCGATGGAAGATGTTCAAGATTTAATTGCTAATTATAATAAAATAGTAGATGATAAGTTAAAAACAAAGGAAAACGAGCTTATGGAAATATAACAATAACAATAAAGTTATTGTTTTTTTAGTAAAAAGAAAGTATAATTGTATTAGACTAGGAGGGCTTTTATGAAGAAGGATAAGAAAAATATTTTAGTTTTATTTCTACTTTCGATGTTTATAATCTTAACTAGTTATTTCTTATTCATTAGTGGAACAACTAATAAAATAAAGGCTAGTCTAAATAAGATGTCTAAAGACTTAAATCAAAACGCTAATAGTAGTTATTATCCTGTTATAACAATGGTTATTAATTCTAGTGGTGATAGGTTAGTTAATGAGGATGTCGTTTTAACTGTTTTTGCAGAAAGTATATATAAAATAGATAAAGTTTATTACTCGTATGATAAAAAGACTTGGTATGATGATGTTTACGAGGCCAATTATGGTAAAGAGGCTAATATTAAGTTACTGTTTACTAAAACCATGAATAAGACGGTATACGTTAAAGTGGAAAACGAAAAAGGTTATCAAAGCTATGTATATGAAGCATTAGTTAAAATAGACAAGGAAAAACCTACGCTAAAAATTGATGTTAATTTTGATAAATTAAGTATTTTAGCATCGGATAATACTAATTTATCAAGTATTCAGTATTCTTATGATGGTATTAATTGGGAAGAAGAAAATATTTCTGGAAAATCAGCTACCATAAATAAAGAATTATTTAATGTAAAATATGTAAGAGTGGTGGATACAGCTGGAAATATTAGTGATGTAAAGAAAGTAAAAAATGATTTATAAAAAATTAAATCGTTTTTTTTTGTTTGTAAGATAATCTATAGCTATTAAAAAGGCTATTAAACAGTCCAAGCTAATATTTGACAAAGGCTTTTAATATGGTATAATAAATTTTAGTTAAAGGCAGTGAAGAAGAGTAGTAATAAGAAAAAAGCTTATAGAGAATTAGTGGCTGGTGGAAACTAATAGTAATATCTTATGAATTCGCTTTGGAGCTGGATAACCTAAAGTTATCACGTATATCTTACGTTACAAGAAAATAAAGTGCATAGAAATCTATGAAGCAAGGTGGTACCACGGAAAATATTTTCGCCCTTGTTATCATAGATTTTTTTTAGTAGAGGAGGAAATGCTATGAATGAAAAGGTAAACGTAATTAAAGAAGCTTTTGAAAAAGACGTTTTAACAATTAATGATATGAAGACTTTAAATGATATAAGGGTAGAATATCTAGGTAAACAAGGTAAGATAACAGAGCTTTCTAAAATGATGAAAGATATTCCAAGTGAGCAAAAAAAAGAGTTTGGTATCTTAGTTAATGAGGTAAGATGCCTTGTTACTGATTCTTTAGAAGAAAAGAAAAAAGAGTTAGAAACTGCAGAGTTAAATAGAAAATTAGAAAGTGAAAAGATAGACGTAACAGTACCAAGTAAAAGAATAAAACGTGGATCTAAACACCCTATGACTAGAATAGAAGAAAAGTTTGAAGATTTATTCTTGTCAATGGGATATACAATTTATGATGGGCCTGAAATTGAAAGTGATGAAAACTGTTTCCAAAAATTAAATTTACCAAAGGGACATGCTGCAAGAGATGCGCAAGATACGTTTTATTTAAAAGATGAGTTTGAAAATTTTCTTCTTAGAAGCCAAACATCTACTGCACAAGTTCGTGCTATGGAAGAAAATACCGATAAAGGACCACTTAGAATTGTTTGCCCTGGAAAAGTATACAGAAGAGATGAAGATGCAACCCATTCACATCAATTCATGCAAATAGAAGGACTTGTAATAGATGAAGATGTTTCAATGGCAGATTTAAAAGGAACACTAGAGTTATTTTGTAAAACAATATTAGGTGAAAAAACTAAGGTAAGATTTAGACCGAGTTACTTCCCATTTACAGAACCATCAGTAGAAGTTGACGTAACTTGCTTTAAATGTGGTGGAAAAGGTTGCCCATTATGTAAGGGGACTGGTTGGATAGAAGTACTAGGTGCTGGAATGGTTCATCCAAACGTTTTAGAGATGAGTGGGTATGACAGCACTAAGTATCAAGGCTTCGCATTTGGTACTGGAATGGATAGATTTGCTATGTTTAAATACGGAATAACTGATATTAGAACTATATATGGTAATGATATTAGGTTCTTAACTCAATTTGATAGAAAGGATGATGAATAATGAAATTATCTAGAAAATTTGTTAGTGATTATATAGACTTACCAGAAGACTTGAAGGTAGAACAAATTGCTGAGGATATGACAAGTGTTGGTAATGAATATGATGATGCTGGAAAACTAATTAATTGTACAAATCTAGTTGTAGGTGAAGTAATAGAGTGCACCAATCATCCTGATAGCGATCATTTACATGTTTGCATGGTAAACGTTGGAAGTGAAGTTTTAAACATTGTTTGTGGTGCTCCTAACGTAAGATGTGGTATCAAAGTAGTAGTGGCTTTAAATGGTGCTAAACTTCCTGGAGGAGAAATAAAAAAAGGAATGATAAGAGGCGTAGAATCAAATGGCATGCTTTGCTCTAAAGCGGAACTAGGCCTTGATAATAAATTCTTAGAAGAAAAAGATAAAACCGGAATTCATGAATTACCAGATAATGCTGAAATTGGTACTGATGCCATAAAAGCATTAAACTTAGATGATGAAGTAATTGATTTTGAACTTACCTCTAATAGAGGTGATTTACTTAGCATCTTAGGTATGGCTTATGAATTAGGTGCAATATATAAAAAAGATGTAAAAGAAATTGATTTAAGTTATACACATAATGATGAAAACATTAATGATGAATTTAAAGTAGAAGTAAAAACTGATGATTGTCCTTTGTTTTTAGCTAAAAAAGTTAAGAACGTTGTTATAAAAGAAAGCCCCGATTTTATAAAAGAAAGACTTATTGCATCAGGTATTAGACCAATAAACAACGTTGTTGACATATCAAACTACGTTATGCTTGAAACAGGTCAACCTCTTCATTATTATGATGCTAAATCTCTTGGTGATACTTTAATTGTTAGAAATGCTTTGGATGGTGAAAAACTAACTACATTAGACGGTATAGAAAGAACGTTAACTACTGATGATATAGTAATATCAGACAAAGAAAAAGCAGTAGGCTTAGCAGGTGTTATGGGAGGATTATCTACCGAGGTAGAACCTTCTACAACGGATATAATAATTGAATCTGCTATATTTGATAAAGTTAAAATAAGAAGAACCTCTAAGAAGATACTTAGAAGTGAAGCATCTAACAGGTTTGAAAAAGGTCTTGATCCAAATAGAACTTACATGGCTATTGAAAGAAGTTGTGCTTTGATTGAAAAATATGCGGATGGAACTGTATTAGATGGCATGGTTAAATATGATAAAACAAGTAAAGAAGAAAAAGTAATTGATATTAAGTTAGAGAAAATAGATAAGGTTTTGGGAATAAGTATTCAAAAAAATGAAGTTATAGAAATACTAAAATCACTAGCATTCAAAGTAGAAGATAAGGATGATTATCTAACTGTTACAGTTCCAACAAGAAGACTTGATATCTCAATCGTTGAAGATTTAATCGAAGAAGTTGGAAGAATTTATGGAATGGATAATATTAAGGGGAAACTTCCAGTTTTAAAACTAGTTAATAGTCATTTTGATAGAACTAAAAGGGAAATAAAAAACAAATTAATAAACTTAGGTTTAAATGAAACTTTAAGTTATAGTCTTATACCTAACCCTGAAGTACATAAATTTACTACTGAAGATTTTACAGAAATAACCTTAAATGATCCAATGAGCGAGGATAAAAATACTTTAAGATATAGCTTACTTTATTCATTAAAAGAAATTTATTTATATAATAAAGCACGTAACAATAGTGATATTTCTATATTTGAAGTAGGTAAAGGTTTCTACAAAGAAAATGATTGTTATAAAGAAGATTTAAAGCTTGCTGTTTTAATGACTGGAGATTATTATTTAGATATTAATAATACTAAAGTAGATTTTTATACAATTAAGGGAGTTTTAGAAGAACTACTAGATTACTTAGGATATAACGGAAGATATAGTTTAAATGTTAGTGATGTTCCAGAAGAACTACATCCAGGACAAAGTGCAAGCATACTTATGCAAGGTAAAAAAGTTGGAGTTATTGGTAAACTTCATCCAAACGTAATAAAAGACGACGTATACGTATTTGAACTTAACTTAACTAAGTTACTTTCTAATAGAGGAACCAGAATGTCATTTAAAGAAATCCCTAAGTATCCTATCGTTAAAAAGGACGTTGCATTTATTGTTGATAATAATGTGACGGTTGAAAGCGTAATGAAAGAAATTAAAAAAGCAGGTGGAAGAAACCTTATAAATCAAGAGTTATTTGATATTTATGTAGGTGATAACGTAGGTGTAGGTAAAAAATCTTTAGCATTCTCGTTATATTTCCAAGATGATAAAAAGACGTTAACAGAAGAAGAAGTTATGGAAAGCTTTAATAACATAATAAAAAAAGTTACTGAAAGTATTCCAGCAACTTTAAGAGACAATTAATTCAAATGAGTTTTTAGAATATCTAAAAGCTCTTTTTTTAAGTCTTCGGAAGCGTTTTTCCATATTATTTCCATAAATACACCAAGACCAGGTAAAGCTTCTTCTAATCCCTCTTTAATTGAATCTTCAATTGATTCTTTTATCTCATTTTCATTATCACCTTTAAAACTACTGGTTATGTACTCTCTTATGCTAATGTTATTCATTTTTTCATCCCTTTCAGTATATTTTTTGTAAATAATGGTAAATTATACATTATTTTATTGATAATAGCTTTTAAAAATTATATAATTAAATAAAATAGGAGGGATAAAAATGAATACAAGTTATTATGTTGATACGTCTTATGGTTATAATGCGGCTTCGGCTTCCGGTTTGGTTGGTGGAATGTTAATATTTATGATAATCGTATGGATAATTGCTATGGCGGCTTCTGTGCTTATGATTATTTCCATGTGGAAAGTGTTTAAAAAATTGGGAAAACCAGGATGGGCTGCTATTGTACCGTTTTATAACGTATACGTTTTATGTTGCGAAATAGCAGAAAAACAGTGGTGGTACATACTTTTACTTTGTGTTCCATTAGCAAATATATACGCAATGTATGTAATATATGATGCGGTTGCTAAAAAGTTTGGAAAAGACACTGGATACACAATCGGAATGATATTTTTACCAATAGTATTTTTTCCAATGTTAGCTTTTTCTAAAAATGCTAATCCAGTACAAGAGGATATTTATGCAAATGAAAATACTCAAGCTAGTAGTATAAATGATGCTACTATAAATAATGTTAACACGTTACAAAATAGTGATGTAGAAAACGTAGATTTGGAAAAAACAAACATAAGTATTGGTGGGCTAGATGGGAGTGTAAACGATTTTACTAATTTAGCCGGAATAGGGGCAGCGCCTGTTATGCCAATTCAGGATAATACTGTTACAAATAATAGTGTTAACGATTTAAATGAGGTTAATGAAATTAGATCGGAGCCATTAAGTTATGGTAGCACTTTTAATGGAGATGTTACTAAGTTAGAGGTGGAACCAGAAGGAAATTCTGTAAATATGGCTAAAACGGATGGTATGTATCAAGCTCCAATGTTTGATAATAATGTAGAACCAAACGGTAGTTTAAACAGTACATTTGATAATACACCTGATTATGGTGCTAATTTACAAAATAATTATAACGTTCCAATTAATGACCTTAATTCAAATGATGCTTTAACTAGCATGACAAACAGTCCTTTACAAGAAAATATTTTAAATAATTCTGTTAATAATGTGGTTGAAACATTAAACAATGAAGAAAACGTACAAGGATTTAATGAACCGGATCAAACTAATTATACTTATACTTCAACCGTTAATAACCAAAATCTAAGTGAAACATTAAATAGTCAAAATAATATTAATCAAAACGTTACTTTAGATCAGAATGATAATGTAAACGCACCTATAGAAAAACAAAATAATAATGATTTTAATGGTGGTCATACTTCGTTATGGTCAAATAATAATCAAAATAATACACAAATTTAAAAAAGAGTTTATTAAAACTCTTTTTTAGATGTTATAATAAACATAGGTGGTAAAAATGAAAAAAGTAGTATTAGTTGATGGAAATAATTTATTATTTAGAAGTTATTATGCAACTGCGTATCAAGGAAATTTTATGAAAAATAGTAAAGGCTTTCCAACAAACGCATTATACGGTTTTGTTAATATGATAAACAAGATTATAAATGATGAAAATCCTTCTTACATGCTTGTTGCGTTTGATAAAGGAAAAACTTTTCGTCATGATAAGTATGAAGATTATAAAGCTGGTAGGATTGAAATGCCAAACGAGCTTAAAGAGCAATTTCCAGTTGCAAAGGAAATCCTTACCAATTTAGGTATTAAATGGTTTGAGATAGATAATTATGAAGCTGATGATATTGTTGGAACGATGGCACACATGATTGATAAATCTACAGATTACCAAGGACTAATTGTAAGTAGCGATAAAGATTTACTTCAGTTAATAACAGATAAAGTTGTTATGAAATTGTTGAAATCAAAAGATTATGTAATGATGACAGAAGAAACATTTTTTGAAACATATGGCCTTACCCCTGATAAAATGATTGATATAAAGGCCCTTCAAGGAGATGCTTCGGATAATATTCCCGGTGTTAAGGGAATCGGAGAAAAAACAGCTTTAAAGTTACTTCAGGATTTTGGCTCCTTAGAGGACGTATATGATAATCTTGCATATATTAAGGGTGCTGTTGCCACTAAACTTATCAATGGACGAGATAAAGCATTTGAAAGTAAAGATTTAGTTACGATATATAAAGAGGTTCCGTTAGGTTTTGGTATTGAAGATACACTAATTGATAAAGGTAATTTAGAGGGGTTAAAAAAGATATATGAAAATTTAGAATTTTATTCATTTTTAAAAAATATGAAAGTTAAAAGAAAAAAAGAGGCGATAGATATTAAAGAAGTATCATCTTTAAAAGATATCGAATCTATTTCTTTTCCAGTTTCGTTTTATATTGAAATTGATAAATCTAACTATCATTTAGCAAATGTTTTAGGAATGGGGCTTTTTGATGGTAATTGTGCCTATTACGTTTCTAAGGAAAAAATTTATGATGTCTTAAACTACATAAATGATAAGGAAAAATATACGTATGATTTGAAAAAACATTATGTTACAATGAAAAAACAAGGTCTTGATTTAAAAAACGTTTCTTTTGATTCTAGTGTTGCTGCTTATCTGCTTAATTATAACGTCAAAGATGACGTTGCTTACTTAGCAAACCAATTTGGTTATGATGTTTCTTTTTATGAAGTTATAAGTAAGGCTAAAGTGTTAGATGAAGATGCAATAAAAAAGTTAGTAATTGATAAAGCAAAATTTATTTTTGAAACAAAAGACGAACTTTTAAGTGAAATGCAAAAAGAAGATTGTATTTATTTATTTAATGAAATAGAGATGCCTTTGTCTATAGTTTTAGGGGAAATGGAATATGTAGGAATAAGGATTGATAAATCAGTTTTATATGAGATGAATAAAGAACTGGACTGTAAAATTGAGGAAATATCAAATAAAATATACGAACTCGTTGGCAAAAAATTTAATATTTCATCACCAAAACAGTTGGGAGAAATTCTATTTGAAAAATTAAAAATAGGAACGGGTAAGAAAACTAGAAGTGGTTATTCTACTGATAAAACTATTTTAGAAAAATATAAGGATAGACATCCAGTGGTTCCATTAGTGTTAGAACACCGGATGCTTACAAAACTTCAAAGTACATATATAGTAGGGCTTGAAGGTAACATCTTAGAGGATGGAAAAATTCATACTATATATACGCAAACATTAACTAGAACGGGAAGACTTTCGTCAATTGAACCAAATCTTCAAAATATACCAGTTAGAACTACATATGGTAAATTAATTAGAAAAGCCTTTGTTGCCGAAAAAGATAGTATCCTCTTATCAAGTGATTACTCACAAATAGAACTTCGGGTTTTCGCTCATTTCTCAAAGGTTCCTAACTGGATCGAGGCGTTTAAAAAAGATATGGATATCCATACCCGTACAGCAATGGATATATTTAATGTTAAAGAAGATGAAGTGACATCACTTATGAGAAGACAAGCTAAGGCGGTAAACTTTGGGATTCTTTATGGGATAAGTGGTTTTGGTTTATCAGAAGATTTGGGTATTTCTGTTAAAGAGGCAAGAGAGTTTATAAATAAATATTTTGAAACTTACAGTGGAACTAAGGTATACATGGATAGTGTTATAAAAGATGCTTATGAAAAAGGCTATGTTATGACTATAATGAATCGTAAAAGAAGAATTGATGAGCTTAGTAATACTAATTACATGATTAGACAGCAAGGAGAGAGAATGGCTTTGAACACACCTATTCAAGGTTCTAGTGCGGATATATTAAAGAAGGCTATGATTGATATATATAAAGAATTTAAAGAAAAAAACGTAAAAAGTAAAATGCTTTTACAAGTGCACGATGAACTTATATTTAACGTTGTAAATGAAGAAGAACAGATGATTAGAGAAATAGTTGATAGATGCATGGATAATGCATATAAGTTAGATGTTCCACTTAAAGTTGATATACAAGTCGGAAATAATTGGTATGAAGCTAAATAGATTTTGATAGGGGAATAATAAAATGCCAGAGTTAGTAGAAGTTGAAACAACCAGAAGAGATTTAAGTAAAATCATAGAAAATAAAAAAGTTAATAAAGTCAAAGTTTATTTAGATAAAATAGTTTATAATAAAAGTGAAGAATTTGTTAATAAAATAGAAAATGAAGTCATAAGAAAAGTAAAAAGGCGTGGTAAGTGGTTGTTGTTTGAACTTGATAATAGTTACGTGATAATCCATTTTAGAATGGAAGGTAGGTTTTATTTATTACCACTTGATGCTAAAAAAGATAAGCATGATTACGTTATTTTCTATTTTGATGATTTTTCTCTTCATTATAATGATCCTAGATTATTTGGTAAAATGCAGGTCATTGATAAAGTGGACTTAGAAAAATTTTTTGAAGAGAAGAAATTAGGATTAGAATATACAGACCACAACCTTACGTCAAAGTATCTAAAGGATAAATTTAAAACTCATCATACAGATATAAAGAAGATGCTCTTAGATCAGAGTTATATTACTGGCATTGGAAATATATATGCAGATGAAATACTTTTTGAATCAAAAATAAATCCAAAAAGTTACGCTGATAAATTGAGTAAGAATAAATTGCAATCAATAATTGATAATACAAAGATTGTTTTCGAAAGATCCTTAGAGTGTAAGGGTACTTATCCGAACATTGATGGCAAGCGAGGAACTTTTGAAAATCATTTGAAGGTTCATATGAGAGAAAATAAGCCTTGCTATGATTGCGGAACCACAATTATTAAGGAAAAAGTAGGAGGACGAGGAACCTACTATTGTCCTTGTTGTCAGAAGAAAGTGTAAATAAAATTGACATTTTTTGTCGTCTGTGGTATAATAGGCGTACCAATTGGGTAATATATAATGTATATTGTATCCCAATTATAAAGAAGGGGGTTAAAAATATGAAAGGAACTTATATTTTCGAGTATTTAAATGAAAATGAATTTAGAAAACTAGAACGCTCAGTAAAAAAATATAATATGCTGGCATATAAAAAACTAGTTTTTGAATTTTATCCACAAATGAAAGAGGGTAACTTTTTAGGAAAGCTAATAAGTGTAAACAGCATAGAAAACACTAAAAATTATGAGCTTAAATTACCTACTGATGATTTGTTTGTTAGGGTTCATGGTGAGGTTATACTTCATTATTCAGTTTGCGAAAATAGTAAAACTATAATACTTGAAACGATAACACCAGAAAGTCTTTTATCAGAAGGTCATAGACAAGAACTAGAAGCATATAAGGGTGTTATGATATCTAAAGCAAATTCTGATAAAGATAAATTTAAAATCGATTTATTAAACATGTTACAAAATGGTGATTAATTTGCCATTTTTTTAATTTTTTTTAAACAATCATATTGATAAACTTAAAAGAATATGATAATATATAAAAGCAAGTGAGAAATTTGTATGGACCCTTAGCTCAGTTGGTTAGAGCATCCGGCTCATAACCGGGCGGTCGTAGGTTCGAGTCCTACAGGGTCCACCACTTGTTTATGCGGGTGTGGCGAAATTGGCAGACGCGCTAGACTTAGGATCTAGTGGATTTATCCGTGGGGGTTCAAGTCCCTTCACCCGCACCATGAAGAAATAATGCGAACCTAAAAAAGTTCGCTTCAACGGTACCCTACT
>CAYOWI010000028.1:0-15328 GCA_964407685.1 uncultured Muribaculaceae bacterium | reverse complement strand
GAAAAAGAGAAATAGCGACTCTTAAAGTACTTGGATTTACTGATAAAGAAGTTGATCGTTACATAACTAAAGAAACCATTATATTAACTATAATAGGTATTATGTTAGGACTTTTATTTGGTATATTCTTAAATAACGTAATCCTTAATACGGTAGAAATTGAAATGGTTAGATTTTTAAGGAATATTGACTGGATTAGTTATGTTATAACTGCTTTAATAGTAATATCATTCACTTTAATAGTTAACAAAATAATTCATTACGCCCTAAAAAAGATTGATATGATAGAGTCTTTAAAAAGTGTTGAGTAGTAGTAATTCAACACTTTTTTGTGGTATTTATTATATCATTATTAAAATTCATCAGTATAATTTTATGATAATCGATAAAAATATGTTGACAATAGATAAAAAATAGCATATTATTAAATCAGAGGTGATGAATTTGAAAAAAAGTTTTATAGCAAGAATAATATCAATTATACTAGTAATTATATTTATAGTAGGTATTTCTTGTTTATTTTTTATACCACAGTTATATGATTTATTTAAGGATAAAAGTATTGTTGCTTTTAATACCCATAGTATGCTTTATAGACTAGCATTTTTTACTTGCTATGTATTATGTTTGATAATTGTATATAAATTAATAAGTTTATTTAACGTAATTTATAAAAAAAGCCCATTTAGAAAAGAAATAGAAAATTCACTAAAGGTTATGGCAGTAATCTTTATGATCTTATTTATAATTGTTATTGTTAAAGCGGTTTTTATTCCAACCTTATTATCTTTTGTTGTAGCACTTTTATGTTTTTTAATATCACTTAGTTTTTATCTTTTAGCAGAAGTTATAAAAGCTGCTATTAAATATAAAAATGAAGTGGATTTAACGGTGTAGGTGAAGTCATGATAATAGTTAATTTAGATGTAATGATGGCAAAAAGAAAGATGTCATTAAATGAATTAAGCGAAAAAACTGGTATAACTCCAACAAATCTTTCTATCCTTAAAACTAATAAGGCAAAAGCAATAAGGTTTTCTACATTAGAAGTTATATGCAAGGTACTTAATTGTCAACCTAGTGACATATTAGAATATAGAGGTGAAGAAGATGGAAAATAGTAGAATAAAAAAAGAAAACATATTTATTCCTATAATATCTGCTATATTAATAGTAATTGTCGGTAAATTAAACATTGACTGGTATTTCAAGAGTTTAATATTTCCTTTTTTAATGATAGTTATATCAAGTACCATTTTGGTTATGGATAAAAAGGGCATAAATAAAAAAGCATATTATATGTTAATCCCAATAACATTAATAATATTTAGCAACCTTATTTTACTTGGTTTAAAAGGAAACTTAGATGGTAATAATGAATTATTAAACATAGTGGTGTTGCCAATTCTTATTTCAATTTATTTATTTTTATTAATAAATAAAAATTATAAAATTTCACTTGATAACATCTTTCTTATGTTCAAGTTATTTCCAAATGGTTTATTTAAAAACTTAAAGTATATAAAAATTAATATATCAGAAAAGAAGAATAAAAAAATAATAAACATTATCTTCGGTATTATAATAGGTATTTTATTTTCGTGGGTAATATTATTTTTACTAACTAGTGCGGATGATTACTTTAATAAGTTTTTATCAAAAATAATGATAAATATAAACATTAATTTTAATATATGGCTTATTATTAAATTTATAATATTCTTTATTATCTTATTTGCAATAGGAATAAATTTATTTAAATATAAAGACATAAATATGAAAGAAAGTAAAATAAAGAATATAGATAAAACAATGATAATACCTATGTTATCAGTTATTAACCTTGTGTTTATATTATTCTTAGTATCAGAAATATCTAAGTTATGTGGCAACTTTTTACATATCCCACAAGGCTATATATATTCTAGTTATGCAAGAGAAGGCTTCTTTCAGTTATTGTTTGTAACTTTAATAAATTTTTCGATAATATTATATTTGATGTATAAAACGAATTTAATTAAAGAAAATAAGACTATTAGGATTTTGGTGTTACTTTTAATTGCGTTTCAGGTTTTATTAATATTTAATTCTTATTATAGAATGTTCTTATATATTGGAAAGTTTGGATTTACTAATCTTAGATTACAAGTGATATTGTTCTTATTTATGGAATTAGTTTTATTTGGAATAATTATTAAAAAGATAGTAAGTAATATCAAAAATGATGGGTTAATATTCTTAATAGTCATGACAACTACCTATATTATTAACCTATACATCTGTAATGACTTATTTGTAAAACTTATTAGTTAGGAATTATATTATGAAAAAGGTAATTATATAAAATTTGGAAGTTTGCTTGGGATTACATCCGATAAACAAGTAGACGATTCTAAGAAAGAATATAATAAAAGAAAAAACATTAGTTCTTAATTATAAAACTAATGTTTTTTTTGTCATTTATCTATTACTTCTTTTAAATCAAAGTAAAAAGCATATTCTAAATATAATTTATCACCTATTTTTGCATTTTTGGTTTCAACTTTTTTACCACCTAGGTATTTGTAAAACTCTATTGCGTTATCATTATCCGCTAAACACCATACAATCATATTTTTCTTTCCTTTATTATATAATTCTTTAGCGGTTTCAATAAATAAATCAGTTCCTATGCCTTTGCCTGTTTTTTCTGGCTTTATGTATAAACTTACTAATTCCGCGTCATATTTATCATTTTGATTGAGATTAAAACATGAATATCCTAGTATTTCACCTTTTTTATCTGCTACTAAAACAAGGTCTTTATACTCATCAAAACTAGCAATATAGCGTTTTGTTTGCTCTTTATAATTAAGCTTTTTTAAGTATTTTGATTCAATTATTTTATCGTACGCACTTCGCCAGCCATCTATTTTTATTTTTGCCATTTGTTCTTGATCTTTTAATTCATTTTTTCTTATTATGTAATCATTTCCAGGAGTCAATTTTAATAAGGCTTCATTCATGTTCGATAAAGCATTAATTATTTTATCATCATCAATAGCAAACGTTATACGTCCTACAAGTTCATTTTTATAAGGCCAGCTTATTGATTGACCAACTAAAAATCTTATTCTAGAAGCTTGATAGAAAAATTTTAATAAATCCTTTTCATTATTAATAACGCGCCCGTTATATTTCATACCTTTTACTTTAGTAAAATCTAGTATTGCAAAAAAACCGGATTCTGGTTGCAGATTTTTAGGGAAACTCGTATAAGGTAATCCTCTTAACGTCTTATTAGCTTTTTCATTATTACCTATTACAGCTTTAATTTCTTTTTTAAGTTTTCTTGATAATTGTTTATCGTCTATACTTGATATTCCATTTACTAAAGCTTTAAGTAAATTAAATTTATAAACGTATGTTTCTCTTAATTCTTTAAAGTATTTATCATATTCCTTTTTTCTTTCTTTACTGGTATTAAAAGCTCCCTTTAATGCGCATCCAACGATACTTGGGGAAGAATCCATTTCTTGAAAAATGCGGTTAACAATTTCTCTTATTATTATCTCATCTGCAACTATAAAACCCGCCCTTAGGCTTGCTAGTCCATAACTTTTTGATAAACCAAACAGTGATATTGTATTTCTAAACATTCCTGGAATTGTTGCTATCGGTTTAGCAATATTATCTTTATCATATGTTATATCACGGTATACTAAGTCATCTATTATAAAAACTCCTCTTTCAAGACATACGTTTGCGATCTCCTCTAATAATTTTTGCTGTTTAACTCCCATTACTTTTCCGGTGGGATTATTTGGATTAGCGTTTAAAAATGCAACAACTCTAGGAACATAGCCACGCCTTCTGTTATATACTTTTTGCAAACTTTCGTTTATGTCGTCAATCTTATTAGCTAATTTTACTGGATTTACTAACCAGTTGTCTTCTTTTTCTAGATTTAATACTTCGACTTCTGCACCAGCTCTTTCCGCTCTTATCGTGAATAATCCATAATTTGGTCCAGTAACTAAAACTACATCACCTGGTTTAGAAATTACGTTTATAATCATATTAAAAGCGATAGAGGTAGAGGGTAAAAAAGTAATGTTATGAACTGATAAACCTTTTTCATCAACGTCTTCGTATGAATATGATCTTGTATTAATAAAACCTTCATCTTCTACGTAATCTAGTAAAACTTTTCTTATATTATCATCACCTTCGGTGTATGGATATTTATACATATTAGAAGATTCTAAATATTTTTTCATTTCATCAATCGCCATAGGAAATGGTGGAAAATTAGTAGGGTTACCACTTCCTAAGTCAATATCAGGAATAACTGTTATATTTTCATCTCGAACTTCAAAACCATAGAAATCAATTGCGTTTGCAATATCCTGCACGGTTGGATTAAAATTATCTCCATCATTTCTACTACCAATGTATGGAAGACCAAAACGCCTTTCTCCTAAGTATGGATTTTCTCTTAATAATCTATCAATTGCATTTGATTTTTTTAACATATAAAACCTCCGTATATAATTGTATTATAACATGTATTGAATATTATAAAGTAAAATTCTTGCTATATTTATTTACTCTAAATTTCTCTTTTATAATGTAACTTGACTCTTAAAAAGATAATGTTATAATATAAAGCTATTAAAGAAGGCGTATTATGGAAAAGGTACTAAGATTAACTAAAAAAGAATTTGACGACTTTTTAAAATTTAAGAAAATAATTGGAGATACTTCTAGTGAGAGTATTGTTTATAAACTTGATAATCATACCATCTTAAAGGATTTAAAAGCTGAAGCGTTATATGAATTCAAATCTCCTGACGAAATGATATACACTGAAAATGACTTACTTAAGTTTTCTGATGTCAAAAGCCAATATTATTATTTTGTAAAGAAAGTTATATATGTTGACGATGATTTAAGAGCTTGCACTATGGATATGTGTAATGGTTTTGTATTAAATGTAATAGATGCTTTATCAATAAGTTTATCAACTATCATTAAATCAATTAATAGATTTTATAAGGAAACCGAAAAAATAAGTTGTATGGGTATAAAAGGCTATGATATGAAATCAAACTTTATGTATGATGGTATTAATTTTGGTGCTATTGATACTATTCATTATTATTTTAGTGATGAGAACGAAGATGATATTTATAAATCAAACATAAGTTATTTTAATGATGATGTTGTAACACTTTTAGTTGATTTTTACTTTATGAATTTTGTTGAACAAAATAAACTTTTAAATGAGATGTATAAGTCTATAAAAAGCGGAGAATTAATAGATATAAATGGATTTATTACTATTTTAAGAAAAGAGCTTTCTGAGTATTGTGCGAAAAATATTATTTATTTATCTGATGCTAAAGATGCAGTAGTTGAAAATATCAACACAACCGAACCATTTTGCCCGGTTTATTCTTTAAAAGAAACAAGGATTAATAGAAAGTTTAGTAATTAAAAAAAGTAGCATACCTGCTACTTAAATTCCTTTAATGGCAGGGGATGAGAGAATCGAACTCCCAACAGTGGTTTTGGAGTTAATGTCCAAGATACCATAGACCTGTCATTATATATATCTTTATATTTTATAATTTAGTATATTAACGATCAATATATAAATTACATTTTTATTTTAACCAATTTAATTTCATTAATCAATACAAATGTTAACATTTGTATAAATATTTTTAAAATCGCGGGCTTCGCCGGTAGGCGTAGTTTCGAGAATAGTTAATTCTTTTTCTTAAAAGTATATAAATAACTCTTAAAAATCAAAACAAAAGAACCGCAAAGGGGTGTGGGGAAAGCGGTTCTTTTTATTTATTCTTCAGTGTTTATTACTTCTTTATAAATAAAATACTTATGTTTAAAAGATTCTATACCACCTTCAAGATAATTAATTATATGAGTTTTAATGTTTTTTTCGTTTGGATAACCAGTAGTTTTTATCCATCCATTTAGATTATCAGATTCCATAATTATTACCTGTTCTGCCTTAGCGTTTGTAACAATAGTTGCATTATGAGTTGCAATAATGATTTGTCTTTTTGATTTTATTTCTTTTAATTTTTGAACCAAATTTTTATAGATATATTGGTTATCTAAATTGTCTTCTGGTTGATCAATAACCAATGGACTATAATCACCTGAAAAGTCACTATATCCTAAAACGAAGGATAACATAGCAACGACTTTTTGACCTAGCGAGAGTTCTTTTACACTCTTATATATAATTTTTTGTTTTTCTTGTTCTTTATTGTTTATATTAAATTCTAAATCAAAATTTTCTATTTCTTTTATATATTTTTTTAAGCTATTAACTATTTTTGGAATATTATTATCATTTATTATATCATTAATAATATCTTTTAATAAGTATGTTAGCTCATCATCTTTTATAAAATCTATTTGTTTATCAATTAAATTATTACTCTTTTCTTCTAAAAATCCCTTTATGGAAATATTTTTTTCTAATTCATTATAATCTTTATTAATAAATAATAATAGTGTTTTTTCTATACCTAGTTTATCGATAAGTGCTTCAATATAATCAACTATACTTAGTGTTGAAATATTTTTGTGGTTATAATAGGAGTCTTTACTTAAAGGATATTTGTAAGAAATTAATTCTTTTATATTTATAATATTTTTATTTTTTTCTTCTTGATTATAAATTATGCGTAATATTCCTTTTTGATTATCATTAAATTTATTAACAACTTCTTCAACTTCTCTTTTTCTTAAATCTTTAATATTAGAAACTTTTTGTAAAATATTTTTTAAACCTTTGGTAGTTTTAATTCTTGTAGTAACCCTTACATATGCTAGTATTTTATTCCTAAATAAAGTATTGTAAATGTAGTCATTTATTTCATCTCCACTTGAGGTTTCAACTAGTTCATTTATTGAATAGGCTGTATTAAATACATTATCTAAACATTTTATTTTGTTATTTACTGGTTTGCTATATAAAATATTATTTTGATTTTTTAGTTCATAAACAGTAACATGATTATTTAATAATGCTTTTTTTATTTGCATATTATCAAAGTTATATTTATAATTATATCCCATATCATATTTACTAAAACTTTTCAAGATGCTATCATCATCATATTCTTTTTGAGGATTATATAGTTGAATCATATATTCTCTTTTATTCATTTCAAAAAGTAACCAAATAGAACTATATTTACAGATAAAATCTAACGTTTTCTCATCTTTAACTACTTGTTGAATTGCATATTCAATTATATTGATGATTGTACTTTTTCCGGTGCCTCTGCCACCAATGAAACAATTTAAATATTCTGAAAACGATATACAAAAGTCTTCTTGATCTTTTCCTATTAAAAAACCTTTACCCCCGTTTCTAATTATTAGACCTTTTATATATTTTTGAGGTATAACCGGAGTATCATATTCTATGCAAATATTATAATCTCTTAAAGAACTTATAACCATATTATAATTTCTAATATTTCCTTTTAACCAAAAAATGTTTTTTCCTATCTCTTCTAAGGAGTGAGAATCTTCATCAATAACATAGCAGAAATCTTTATCTGAATAATCTTTAATCTTCCCTGAAATTTTTTCTATATTGGTTTTATTTGCGAGCCCTATGATATTTAAGTTTTCTAAACCAAATAACTTTTTTTTATATGCTATGTTTAAAAACTTTGAATCCTTAAAAAAATCTGAATTATCGAAATGTGCAATATATGATATTCCATTCCATTTGTCTATTTGTTTAATTACATCGAGACTTGTTAAATATGTTCCTTCTTTTTCATTCATTATATATTCTTCTAACCATTGATTTATATTTTCGAATATATTTTTTTTATGTTCATTAAATATGCCAACTACATGGTTTTTATCAGAGCAACTAATTTCTATTCCCATAATTAGTTCGGTATATGTTTCTTGCTTTATCGTTTTATTTAATATACTAATTGCTTGAAAAAGTTTTTTGAAACCACTAATATTGTTATGATCTGTTATCAATGCTATTTCAATATCATTATCCGCTAATTCTTTAGCTATTAATAAATAAGCAAGAAATTCTTTTTTTGAATCAAATATTTTTATATCATTATTATTTTCAAAATCAAAATCAAATTGTTTTAATATAGGAAGTTTACCTTTTGAATAATTATATATTTCATGTTCCGTACATTCTTTATAATAATTTGAATATTTAGAAATGCTTAATAATTTGAAATCATGAGATGCTGGTGTATGTAAATGAAATATAGTTTTATGATATTTTCCAAATTTCTTTTTATCCTCAATTATTTTCTTATACATATTGCTTAATTCACATTTTGCTTTAGTAAAATTCATCTTATTATTTCTCTTTTCTTTTTTTATTAATTTTTTATAAAATTATTTTTTTTCATTTATATGATGTATATTTTCTATATTAAAATAATTATTTATTGAATTATAATTTATTTCAAGTTTGTTTGAACCTAAGTTTTTTATATTTCCTATTTTTTTAATAGTTATAGATTCTAGGTTTGCTCGAAAATTTCCTTTTGTTACAATTTTTGAAGGGTTTAAAAAACTTATGTTCGCAATTATATCTATACGTTTTTTTTTCTCTAAAATATTACTTAATTTATCTTTTTTTTCTCTATTTATTAGGCATCTTACCACAAAAGCAACTGTTTTTTTATTTTTAATGGTTATTTTATTATAATCTTTATTATATTTATAAAAACATTCACTATCTTCAAAATGAGTTTCGTTATTTCTAATTTCGTCATTGTAGAATAAAGTTAATCCATTTAACATTACAGCTGATGGAAAAATATTATTTAGCATATCAAAGTTTAATTCTATATCAAAATAATTAGGAGAACTGGATTCTACATTTTCTCCAATTAGAATAATTTGATTATATATATTATTTATATTTGTTGTTGAATCTAAGGATATAGTTATTTTTGCAGTCTGTTTGCTGAAAGTTAAATAAGAATAATAATTATTTTTTCTATTTTCTAATTCATATTTTCTATCTCTTTCTTTTTCATAATTTATTGTTTGATTGACTCCTATTAATGTAGCAATTGCTCCTAAAATTCCACTAATAATTGCTGCACCTATACCTAACCAATCATATTTTTCAGAAAATGGTATGTATTGAGTTATATTAATTAAATCAATAACAACAAGAAATATTATTATAAATATTAGAATAAGTGTATATTTTTTAAGATCTTTATTCTTCATTTTTTCTCCTTTATTTTAGATTATTTAATTAAATAAAAGACTAGTATAAACCTTTTAAAGTCTATACTAGCCCTTTAACTAATCGTATTATACCAAATTCGACAAAATAATAAAAGCCCATCTAGGAATTACAATATAATTGTAACTATAATAAAAATGAATATTTTAATGTAAAGTTTAGTTTTAAAGAATAGTTTTATATAAATAGTAATTGCTATTTATGGTAAGATTATGTTAGAAGAGGGTGTTTTTATGGTAGTCAATAGTAGTAATATATATGAAAAAGTTAGTATTCCTTTAACAGAAGATTATATGGCGAAAATTGTAAACAGTTTTATTAATATGTCTAAAAATTGTGAAAAATACACTAAACATGGTCTAAATCGTTTTTTTTACTCTTTTTTAAAAGATGATTCTAATAAAGGAAATAGTGTATATGATAGCACAATGGATTTAAATTATAAGATACTTAATTCATCTATTCAAAATGGAACATATACACCATTTATTAATAAAGAAGGATATAAAATGAATTCCCCCATAGTTGCAAATCAACTTGGTTGGCAGTCTTATCAGTCTTGGCATTTATCAAATAATAAAAAATATGTTCATGGTGATATAAGTCATCGATTTTATATAAGTGTAGATCCATCTACGATACCAGATTTTGTAACATTATTAAAAGAAAAGTTTGAAAAACTAAATACAACATATTATTTTAAGGTAAATGATCAATCAATTTTTGGTAATACCCAAAAAGATGGTTTAGTTATTTATTCATCAACAGAGGATATGGACCATGTGTTATCAATACTTAAAGAAATAGAAACTGAACATCCTGAGCTTATAAAAAAATGTAATGAACCACATATTCTTTGTGGCAATATAAACGGATGGATAGGTTATGCAAACGAAATAAAAAAAGAAAAAAATAGTTATACAAATTTAATGTCAAAGATCATGTACGATTCAATTGAAACTAGTGTATTAAATTGGATAGGAACACATCCTACGTTTACTATAAATGAAAATGGTAAAAATGTTTATTTGAGTGAATATTTTAATTCACAAATTAAATCAGGTGAGACTGAAAGCGAATTGATTAATGGTTTGAATGAATATATAAAAAAGTTGGGATATTTGGTTGCAGCTATACCACAAGTTGATAAAACGTTTAAACAAGAAGTGTATAGAACAATAAAGAATAATCTTGTAAAAAATAATTTTGATCCAAATAACATTTGCTTTAATTTTGATGTTTTAAAGGAAATGAACGAATATAATTCTAATATTCAATCTAATAAAAATAAACAGTTAACGCCATCTAATGAACACGATTTTAAAGCAGAATATAATCAACTATTAAATAGTAGGACTGCTTTACCTAATTATATTGAACTTGTTAAAAATTTAAAGAGAAAAGCTTGGGAATATTTTAGGAATTTAACTAATGTTACAAATCTAGAAAGTAATATGTCAAGGAATATAACAGTTTACAGTGCACCATTATTAGAGATACATGGTTCTAACTTAGTTAATTGGCCAGTTGATAATGGTAATGAAATATATATTGATGAAAACTTTCTTAAAGACCCTAATAATGCTAATATAATTATTTGTCAAATTATGCATGAAATTTCTCATGGACTAAGTCAATTTAAAAATAAGAAACAATCGTTTTTTGGTCATAAAATAGAAGAGTGTCAAGGTATCGATGAAGCAACTACACAGATGTATGCAGAAGATATTACTGGAATAAGGTTATCCGAGGAAGAAGACTATATGTTTTCCATAAAAACTTTTATGAGAATATGTAAAATTTTGGTAGGAGAAGATAAATTAGCTGGTCAATATTTAAATAATGATTTGAGTTTTGAAGAAAAATTTAATAATATATCATCTGGAAAATTTATGGAATTTGCTAATGCAATGAATAGTATATATAGGCTATGTAAGCAAAGAAAATATGGTGATAATATAGATTTACAAGATTTAGAAACTCAGGAAGTTAATATGCTAAAGTTCTTAGGCGATATTGTTGACAAGCAACTTGATACTAGACCAGAAATAGTTAATCAATTAGAAAATGAACTAGGTGTCAATTTATTTAACAAAATGAGTAAGTAAAAAATTAATTATGAGGTGTAATATGAACAAAGAAGAATATATTAAATTAGTAAATGAAAAGATAGATAGTAATGCAAGAAAATTGTTATTAAAGCAAATAGAAAAATATTATGATGCTATGAATAATTATAAACCTAAGACAAGTAGTTATAAGACTGGAGATTTAGTACAATTAAAAAAGGGTACGTTACTTCATGGCACTTATAAGAATATCGAAGGTTTAGAAAAAATAGCTAGTGAAGGTTTAATTTGTGATTTAGTAGTTGAAGGAAGAAGTTCCAAATATCCTTTAACAGTTGGTGTTTGGAATTTACAGGAAGACTATTTGTTAAAAGATTACATTGATTTTTATAGTGGTGCGACTATTATGTTTAAAGGTGAAGATTTGAAGGAAACTTTTGTAATTCCATATAGTAAAATGTCCGATATTATGAATATTGTAACTAGAAATGATTATTTTATGTGGACTATGGAACAAACTAAAGAAGCTAGATTTATGCCTAGTTATCAACAAGAAAACGTACAGATAGGAATTATTTTTAATGGTAATAATTGTTATGCACATGAATTATTAAAAGGGGATATTTTAAATATTGGTATTAGTGATAGTGATGTTAAACCTTTTTTAAATGAATGGTTTTACGAAAGATTTTTAAAAGATAGAAAAGAAAAAGATGATTTCTTTACTGATAGGGAAAGTGCAGTTATTTTTGGTTTGCCATCATGTTTTATAGAAGGAATATTAGTTGGTAGAAAGTATGAGAAAAGTCCTAAAATGTTAAATAGAATTAAAAAGTTATTACCTAATTGTTATATTTGTAATTTAGATGGAAAAGTAATATTTTAGTAAAAAAACACTAACCAATTAAAACAAACAAACACTATATTAGTGAAAGGTGATAAATTATGGATGAAGTTTTTGATGAATATTATTTTAAAATATATAATTGGTCTTTAAAGAAAACTAATAATAAAGAAGATGCTGAAGACTTAACTAATAGTATTTTTGTTTCAATATTCTCATATTTTAATAAAAATATAAAAATAAAGAAAATTGAACATTTAATATGGAAGATAGCTCAAAACGTTTGGTGCACTAGAGCTAAAAAATATATTAAAGAAAAAAATAATATTGGTTATGATGAAACATTTGAAATTGGTTATAATGAAGATACTTTAGATAAAATTATATATAAGGAAATAATTGAAAACTTAGATAATATAAATTTAACAAAAAATGAATCTTTAGCATTTAAAATGTATTATTGTAACGACCTTTCAATAAAAGAAGTTAGCGAGAAATTAAATAGTACACAATCGAATATAAAGTATTATTTATATAGTGCTAGAAATAAAGTAAAGGAGAAATATAATGAATGATTTAAAATTAGATAAGTATTTAAATATTGCAAACGAAGAAAAAAAGAAAAGAGGTTTAGGAGAAGCCTACGCACCTTTATATCCTATGTTTAGATTGGTTAATGAAAAACTATATGTTGGAATAATGTTATCCAGTTTGGATGAGAATGTATGGGATGCTAATGAAAGAATAAAACCTGGGTATTGGATGTTAATAGATCCAAAAAGTTTGCAAGTAGTAGAGTTTAATAAAACAAACGAAAAAGATTTTGTTGTTGGAAAATTAATTCAAAAGAATAATGAAAATAAGCAAAAGGAGATTTCTAAATATATTGTTAATAAAACTCTACAATATAAAAATTATTTAAAAGAAGATATAAAAAATGATAAGCTTCTTTTAGTACAACAAAAAGTTTCAGATATGCTTAATAATGTGGTAAAAGTTAATGATGAAGAAATTGATATTAATGATTATTTAATTGCAAATATAGAATCAGATATAGATAAAAAAGTAGATGAATTAGTTGATTTATTAGTACAAACCAAATATGGAACTATAACTTTTTATTATGATATATTATTTGATAGTGTTACCCAAGAATATATAAATCACGAGAGTATTAATAAAGATAAAATGAAATTATGTATAGAAATTATGAATAATTATTATGATGGTGTAATTGGAATAGATAACTTTTTTAATATCTAATAAAAATAAAAGAACCGCTTTCCCCACACCTATTACGATTCTGACTTTTGATTTTTAAGATTATTTACTAATACTTTTTAAAAAGAAAAACTATGAAGAAACTACCGCTTTCGGGCGAAGCCCGCGATTTTAAAAATATTTATACAAATGTTAACATTTGTATTGATTAATGAAATTAAATTGGTTAAAATAAAAATGTAATTTATATATTGATCGTTAATATACTAAATTATAAAATATAAAGATATATATAATGACAGGTCTATGGTATCTTGGACATTAACTCCAAATTACTTGGCCGCCTTAATATTATGAATTTCTAATTTCTATATTTTATAAGGTATTAATCTCATACAGGGGATTAGTTAAATGGTATAATAATGGTCTCCAAAACTACTGTATAAGGTTCGATTGGACAATCAGGATTATATGATAAAAAAAGACTCAAAGCTTTTGCTTTGGGTCTTTAATCTTTCTAATGGTTATTTTATTCTTACAAGTTAATATCTCTATATTATCATGAAAATTAAATCCTAGTTTTTGTAACCATTTTCCTTTTAGCATAATGTATGGCTTATTTGAAAAATCTTTATATACTAATAACTTTCTAATTTTCATGATAAATACCTGCTTGTCCATCATTTTCTATATTGGAGATTATTGAATGTTTGGCGTGTTTAGTTTTTAAATCTTTTGGTGACATATCGACGTATATCTTTGTTGTTTCAATATTGGTATGTCCCAAAAGATCACGGAGTGAAAAAGGATCTCCGCCATTTATTACAAAGTGTGTTGCAAAAGTATGACGAAACTTATGTGGGTTCATCTTAAATCCATCACCAAATATCTTTTTAGCTTTTCTGCTTAATAGTCCGTAAACCATTTCGGTATTTAATGATGAACCTAAAATAGGTTCGTTAAATTGTTTATGAAATTTAACAAAGAGTGAGCCTTTTTCTGCTCCTTTTAAAACTTCACGCCTATAAACATTGAATATTCTCTCTGTTTCTTTTGAATAGTAGACCGTGCGAAAGGTATTAGTTTTAGTAGAATAAACATATATACTTCTTTCTTTAGTATTAATATCTTCTAGTTTGATTCGTACAAGTTCACTATTTCTAACACCAGTATCAAGTAATACCATAACTATTAGTAAGTTTCTTAATTCTGACTTGTACCGTAAATCAAACGAAGTAATTAACTTTCGTACTTGGTCTACCGTAAAGTAATCTATTTTTTCTTTTCTAACCTTTTTAGGTTTAATATTACGGGCAGGATTGGCAATTAAGTAACCATCTTTTTCTAGATAGTTAAAGAAAGCTCTTAGTGCCCTTGCGTGACAATTAAACGTGTTAGTTTTGTGTTTAGAATATTTACTTTCGATATAAAATTTTATTTCTTCTCCAGTTAATTTTTCTAAACATCCAACTTTTTTAATTTGCACTAAGAACTTTCTGAATGCATTAAGCTTATCTTTATAGAAATGTTTAGTGGGTTCAGCCAATCCACGCTCTTCCATATTACCAAAAAAATACTTTACTGCATCATCAAAAAGTAGATTACTTTGCGCAGGTTGTTTTGCTTCTTCCTTTCCAAATTTTTGAAAAAAGTTTGTTAATTCGTTAATGGTTTGTTCTGTCATATAAATTCTCCTTCTAAAAATATTTGTAATTTATACGATCAAAACAACCATCAAAAGAAGCAATATAGAAAATGCTTTTAACTAGGCGATAGGACTACCAAAGGTGACCAGTGGTCTAGTTAAAAGTCATCACCTGCATAAATATTAAAAAAAGTAGCATACCTGCTACTTAAATTCCTAAATGGCAGGGGATGAGAGAATCGAACTCCCAACAGTGGTTTTGGAGACCATTA
>CAYOWI010000027.1:0-15992 GCA_964407685.1 uncultured Muribaculaceae bacterium | reverse complement strand
TGCACTTTTGCATTTTTAAGTAAATCTACAATTTACTTTTGAATTTCACCTAATTCTAAATTGTTTCCGGTTGCCATACATGTATTCCAACCAAGTCTTTTTGCAGTTTCTATATTTTCTTTAGTATCATCTATCAACAATATGTTTTTAGGACCAGCTTTTAACTCTTTTTGTACTTTTAAATAAATTTCATCATTTGGTTTTCTAAGGCCCATTTCAAAAGATAAAAATACATAATCAAAGTCTGATAATCCCATATGTTTATCAATTCTTTCCTTATCAATTAACATTAAGTTAGATAATATAGCAATCTTACAATTATTTTTAATACTTTTAATAAATTTTACTACATCTTGATATGAATGAATTTTATCATGAGTTTTCTTATAGTCCTTTATAAATTGGCCATAAGAGACATTTATACCAAAACTATCATTTATCCTATCAATCCATTCGTATGTATCTTTAAGAGTGCCTAATATTCCCATTTCTTTTCCATCTTTGTTATGGGAACATTTACTAAATATTCTTAATATTTCCTCATCACTATATTTATTAGTATATAATTTTATTAAATCAATACTCGACTGAAAAACAGAGTAAACGTCACAATGACTTTCAACTACTCCTCCCCAATCACAAACAACTACTTTTTTCTTTTTCATAATTCCTCCAAAAAAAGAGTATCTTTGATACCCTTAATCTATTTTTTCATGATATACCTTATCTAGTACTTTATTAATCATGTTTTTAACTTTATCATCCGAATACTTTTTAGCAAGTTCAACCGCTTCGTTAATAGCAACAACCGCTGGTGTATCGGTATATAAAAGTTCATAAAGCCCAATACATAGTATTGCTTGGTCAGTAAGTCCAAGCCTTGAAATTTTCCAATCCTTTAAATTATTATTTGCAATTTCTTCCAAGCTGTTTTTATTATTTAAAACCCCGTTAACCATATCTTTTATAAACGCATTATCTATCTTTAAATTTTCTTTTATTACGTCATCTACGTTATAATCAATGTTAGAGTTTTGATACATAAAAATTTGATAAAGAATAGTCATTATTATAATTCTTGCTTCACTTCTGTTCATCGTTATCCTTCCTTATTTAGCTTACTCATGCATTTTTTTCTTAATTCATCAGTTGTAATTAAAGCACAAAAAGCAAAGTAATTTTGATCTAGTTTGGTAAAAGAATCGTTTATTATGATCTGATACTTATCCGTTAAAGCTTGCTCACTAGGATTGGTTACTTTATTTACTTTACGACTTATGTACATAATACAAATTTTATCCAAGACTTCCAAAAGTAAAATGTCATTACTATTATTAAACAAATCATTTAAAACCACATCATAACCTTCAAAAAACATCCTATTAATAACCTTATTTTCGTTTATATTCTTACTTATGAAAAGTTGCTTTGCAAGGGATATTACAAGGTTATAATTTACGTAACCAGCCCTAATTTGGATTTTAGTATCCCCCACTTGTTCTTCTTCGGTTCTTGGCATTATTATTCTAGAACCATTAACATCCATGTTGTATATCTTTTCTGCTACCATTTCGCATAAAGCACTAGAAATTCCTATGTGTTTATCGTTCGCCCTTAACACTACTTCTGTTACAGCTTTATAAAAATTTATTTGATAAAACGTATCATTATTATCTTTTAAAGCTCCACTGATATATAAAACTCCACCATTAATCATATAATAATCCATTTTGTTAACGTTATTATAATTCAAAACAATAAGCTTAATTACAGAGGCAAACTTATTAACCATTGGCACTAAGTCTTTTGGCTCTAAATAACCTAAATTTAAGCACGCAATAAAATACTTTCTAAGTAAATTAAATTCGTCTTCTTCGTACCTAGCACCGTTTTGTTGCATTGCCTGCTCAACAATTGCTTTAATTGGTATTTTTATATCGCGAGATTCTTCGTTCATTCATATCACCCTAACCTTACTTTTTATCTACTTCTTTTTTTAACTCGTATAACGCGTTTAATGCTTCCATTGGAGAAATCTCAAGTGGATTGACCTTTTTTAATTTCTCAATAATTATATCATATTTATTATTATTTGTGTTAGTTTCTTCAAAATTCATACTGATTTGACTAGTAGTTTCTTTTTTCCCATTCTTTGATTCATAAGTTTTTAATATTTCATCTGCCCTTTTAATTAGACTATCTGGTAAATTAGCGAGTCTAGCTACATGAATACCATAACTTTTATCTGCGCTTCCATCCTTTATTTTATGAAGAAAAGTTATACTTCCGTTTTCTTCGTGGGCTGAAACGTGTACGTTTTTTATATGTTTTTTGTGTTTTTCAAGCGTTGTTAATTCATGATAATGCGTTGAAAATAACGTTACTGCCTTTATGTTATCATGAATGTATTCAATTATTGCTTGAGCAAGACTCATACCGTCATATGTTGCCGTACCCCGTCCTAATTCATCAAATAAAATCAAACTATGTTCCGTAGCATTTTGTATTGCATGGTTGGCTTCCATCATTTCAACCATAAAAGTTGATTCCCCAGAAACCAAATCATCGGAAGCTCCTATGCGGGTAAATATCTTATCAAACACCGGTAAGGAAGCTTCTTTAGCAGGTACAAAACATCCTATTTGAGCCATTATAACAATTATTGCCATTTGTCTCATGTAAGTTGATTTACCAGCCATGTTAGGACCAGTTATTAATTGTAAATATGTACCATCATCAAAGGTTATGTCATTTGATACGAACTCACCATCAAGTACCTTTTCAACGACCGGATGCCTTGCATTTTTTATTAAAACTGTTTTGTCATCATTTAAAATAGGTCTTACGTAATTATTATTTTCAGATACGGTAGCAAAAGATTGCATAACATCTAATTTAGCCACCATTTTAGCGGTTAACTGAATCGTTGGAATTATTTCCTTAATTTTATTTCTTATGTCAACAAATAGCTCATATTCCAAATTAATTATTTTTTCTTCCGCGCCTAATACAAGCTGTTCTTTTTCTTTTAATTCTGGAGTAATAAACCTTTCGTTGTTAGCAAGTGTTTGCTTTCTTTCCCAGCCAAACTCCTCCTTAACTTGCTTACTATTTCCTTTAGATACTTCTATGTAATAACCAAAAACCCGGTTATAACCTACCTTTAAATTTTTTATGCCCGTTCTTTTTCTTTCTGTTTCTTCTAACTGTACTATAAAATCCTTACCACCACGTCTTGCTTGTTTTAATTCATCTAGTTCTTTATTATAACCTTCTTTTATTAAGTAGCCTTCTTTTAAACCAATAGGTGGCTCCTCATAAATACTTTTATCTAAGAACTCATATAGATCCTTAAGATCATCTACTTCTAAATTAAAATTTAAGGCTTTAATAATTTCTTTTAGTCTTGGCAAAACTCTTAAAGAAGATTTTAATTGCAACATATCCCTTGCGTTAGCATTTCCAAAAGAAATCCTACCTACTAATCTTTCAAGGTCATAAACTTCGTTAAGTAAGTCCTTTACTTCATCTTTAAGTAAGAATTCCTCTGATAGTTTAGATACCATATCATACCTATTTTCTATTTCTTTTTTATCAGTTAATGGATTTTCTATCATTTGTTTTAGCATTCTAGACCCCATGGCCGTTTTTGTTTTATCAAGTAGCCATAAAAGCGAATAGGTTCTTTCTTTTAACCTTAAGTTTTCTGTTAACTCAAGATTTCTTTTAGTATGAATATCCATTTTTAAATAAGCTTTATAATCCTTTACCTTTACTTCTTGCAAATGATCTAAACTTCTTTTTTGACTATTTGTCAAATAATTTAATAACACGCATACTGATGCAATTATTCTTACGTCAGATATTTTTTCATATAAATGCTTATACTCTTTTATTTCACTGTCTTCCGTTTCATAAGAAATTGTTACGTTATAGTTAGTTTTAAGCGTATTAATTATTCTAGGATCAACGTTTCCCTTAATGATTATTTCATTTATGTTATCATTTACTATTTCAGTTATTATCTTATCAAGCTCGTATTCTACTAATACACTTACGAATTCTCCAGTAGATAAATCAGTATATGATAAGGAAAAGCAGTGGCCTAAATCCTTTAGAGCACCAATAAAATTATTACTTTTTGCATCTAACATATCATCGGACATAACGGTACCTTTTGATATTATTCTAATAACTTCTCTTTTTACGATTCCTTTAGTATCCTTAGGGTCTTCCACTTGCTCGCATATTGCAACTTTGTATCCCTTATCAATTAACTTATCAATGTAGATATTTGCCGCGTGATGAGGAACCCCACACATCGGAATTCGTTCGTCTAACCCGGCGTTTTTACCCGTTAAAGTAAGTTCTAAATCATGAGAAACATTAATGGCGTCCTCAAAAAACATCTCATAAAAATCCCCAATTCGATAAAATAAAATAACATCTTCATAGTTTTCTTTTGTATCTAAATATTGTTTCATCATAGGGCTTACTTTAGTTTTATCTACTTCATTTCTTTTCAACTTAAATCACCTAGCTATTATTATATAATAAATAAGAAAAAAAGGCTACCAGTTGCCTTTTTTTAAATTTGATTAATTTTTTTTATACTTAACACAACTTTTAAATTGATATGACTCCATGTTAAGTACGTTAGGTACCACTTCTTCAGTTAGCATCATAATTCGTCTTAATTCTTCGTTTACTTCTCCTTCGCTTGCAACATAACAATATCCTTTTTTGTTTGATTCCTTATATGGTTTTAAAACTATGGTCTTTTCTATTATTTCATATGAATATTTTGGCAAATCAAGTTTAATTTCCATGCCAAAATCGACTAATAAAACTAATTTTTTTTCTAATTCAAAACCTTTACTAACTTTATAAACTCCGTTTTCGCTTTTAAATGTATAAATTTTATCTTGATGTTTATTTAACTGAATGTCATTTGAAATTTCATAAGCTAGCTCTATTTTATTTTGATTTAAATAATCTTTAAAATATTTAGGTGCTATTAAAGGTTTATAAAAAATAGCATAGTTTCGGTCAACATCTAAAAATTTTACATAACATGGATCTTTTAAATCATCATCTTCTATATCCTGTTTAAAAACCAAAAGTTTTTTTTGGTTACTACTCATAATAAAATCTCCTTTTTAATAAGTTATATAAATAGTTTATTTATGGAGATTAAAAAAATGACATCAAAAAAAGATTTGTTTTTACTTTATTTTTTATTGTTATTTGAATTATTTATATTATTAAATTCAAAAACAGTAATAAATAGTGTTATTGAAAGTAGTAAAATGTTTATTTTAAAAATTTTTCCATCTCTTATGCCTACTATGATAATAGGGTTATTATTAGTCAAATTAAACATTCATTTGATAATACCAAAATTTATAAAGAAAATGTTTAACATCTTATTTAATTTTGATGATGCAATGAGTAGTATATTTATTATTTCTATGATATGTGGAACACCATCTAACGCTTCTTTTATTAATGAGTACTTAAAAAAGGGAAAAATAAATGAAAAAACCGCTGAAAATTTAATGTGTTGTACTCATTTTATAAATCCATTATTCGTGATAGCAGGAGTTGGAATTGGTGTTTTTAACAGTGCTAAAATAGGAGTATTAATACTTTTAGCTACGTACTTATCTAACTTTATTAAAGCCTTTTTATTAAGAAAAAACTTTAATAATTTAAAACAAGAAAGTTATAATAACGCTAATGAAGAACGCTTTATTGATACGTTTAAAAACGTTGTTAAGATAAGTATGATGCAACTTTTATCAATTCTTGGAATAGTTATTTTATTTAATATATTAATTTCGCTTATAGGAAAAATTTTTAATATCAACGAATTATTTAAAACAATGATTAACATTATGTTAGAAATGACTAGCGGAATAGCAAAAATAGGAAGGTTAAACTTACGTTTTCCAATTAAAATTATTTTATCTTATTACGCATTGACATTTGGTGGTATATGTATTTGGATGCAAACTATATCAATGATTACAAATAAAAAAATAAAATATTTTAAATACTTTATTTTTAGATTGTTTTAACAATTAATTTTATATATCGAACCAAACAATGTTTACTATTCCTCTTCTGTTTCATCTTCTGGAATATTTTCTTCTTTATTATAGAAATACATAAAATATTCTTCATCATTAATGCTAAAGCTTAGTTTATTAAAATAGTTACCAGGTTCTATGAAAATTTCTTTAGCTAAAAAGTTAGAATCTATTTCTTTATATTCTTCTATACTATTTATTAAACAATTATCGCTTATACCTAAATTCTCTTTACACTTTTTATTTAGTTCATCTATTATTCGGTATGCATAATTAACGTCAACAAAGTTTTTAGTATCCTTTTGTGATTCATTATAGAGCTTTTTTACGGTATACAAAGTTTGATAAAAATAAATTATAGCTACTGCAACTAAAACAAAACTAACAATTAATTCAATTAAAGTAACACCTTTGTTATTTAAATTGTGTTTCATTCTAATCCACCTCCTAGATTACAACTTCGGTATGGATTCGGATTTTCTATTTTAATTGATGCATATCTAACTACTTCGTTATTTTCAAATTTTCCTATTAAACGATATGATGTCGTATCGTAAGTTGTTTTTTTCATTCTACTTAAATACTTATTAAATTCATAATCATCAACTGAAAGTCTTGTCATATAACCCGTGATATAAAGTTCTTGCAAATCACCAATTTTTAAATTTGCATCGCTTATAGGTTTTATTTCATTATCAAAAATTTTACATCCTAAATTATTATTTTCATCTGTTAAATTTTCGTTTATTTCATCAGTTTCGTTTAACAAATAATCATAAACCGCTTTTAGCGTGTATATATCCTCGGTTTGGTCATAATAAAAAGTTTTATTTCTATAATTTTCATATAATTTAGCCACGTTTGGGTAAACGAAAGCCATAACGGTAGTTACAAGCGCAATGATAACAATTGTCTCTGCTAAGAAAAAACCCTTATTATTCTTTTTCATACTTTACCACCCTTTTCTTTCTTGCTATCTTCTAAAATATATTATATAATATTATCATAATAAAATCTAGGCTAAAGATAAAAAATAATAAGGGATAAAAAGAATAATAAAGGGAGCGATAGCGATGCTTAAACAAATAGATTTTACAAAGTTACCTATAACTGAAATAGTTAATGAAATTATATATACTGCCGCTGAAGCCGGTGCTAGTGACATTCACTTTGACCCCGCTGAAAAAACAATTAAAGTAAGGTTTAGAATCGATGGTGTATTAATTGATTATACGGTTATTCCTGAAAGTATCAGAAAAAATTTAGTTGCAAGATTAAAAATAATTTCTGGAATGGACATTACTGAATCAAGGCTTCCACAAGACGGTGCAATTAAAACAATAATTAAAAACATTAATCTTGATATGCGTGTTTCTTCTCTTCCTACTAATGAAGGCGAAAAAATAGTTATTCGTATTCTTGATTATTCTTCTAGCTTAAACGGTCTTGAAAGTCTTGGCTTTTCTCCTAACAATTTAAATAAAATGAAGGAACTAATAAAAGAACCTAATGGTATTATTTTAGTAACTGGAGCAACTGGTTCTGGTAAATCAACTACGGTTTATTCGCTTTTACAACTTCTTAACACTCCAAAAGTTAATTTAGTTACGGTAGAAGACCCAGTTGAAATGAACATTGATGGCATAAATCAGATACAAGTAAATAGTGAAATTGGTCTTACATTTGCTAATGTGTTGCGTTCAATTCTGCGTCAGGATCCAGACATTATAATGATTGGTGAAATACGTGACGATGAAACCGCTAAAATAGCTGTTAGGGCATCAATTACTGGACATTTGGTATTGTCTACCCTTCATACTAATAACGCTTTAAATACGATTGAACGTTTAAGGGATATGGACGTTGAAACTTACTTGCTTGCATCTTCTTTAAATGGTATCGTATCACAAAAACTTGCAAGAAGAATATGTCCTCATTGTATAAAAAAAAGACCCGCTATAGATTATGAAAAAAAACTTATTAAAACAAACCTTGGCATTGATGTTAATGAACTTTCTTATGCAGAAGGATGTTCTGAATGTGTTGGTGGTTATAAAGGAAGAATTGCTATTCATGAGGTATTAGTTATTACTCAAGAGATTCGTGATGCAATAGCAAATGGCGTATCTAAAGAAGAATTAAGAAAACTAGTTTATACTTGTGATACTACTACCTTATTGCAAGACGGATTGCAAAAAGTAATTCAAAACATAACAACAATTGAAGAAATATTAAGATTAGTAGAATTAGATGATGAATCTACAAAAATAGTTTTAGGGCAAGAAAAAGTAAATCAACAACAAAAAATATCACCACAAATACAAAGTGATGACATAACTCCAAATTTATCAAATGAAACAGAAATGTTAGATATATAAAAGTAGAATAAAGTTTTTTATTCTACTTTTATTATTTAGTAAAGAATTGCAAAATCATATCTAAATTTAAATTACTTAATAATATAATGATAGCACCAGCTGATAAATAAGGACCAAAAGGCAATACGTTATTATCGTTTTTAATAAGACTTATTACTGATAATGGTAACGCGATAAAAGACGCAATAAATATAGTTACTATTGACATGTCAAAACCCAAAACAAGGCCTATTAAAAATAATAATTTAATGTCACCGCCACCTAAACTTTCTTTTTGAAAAACAATATCTCCAAAAGCCTTAAATAAATAAAGAGTTGCAAAAGCACCTAACCCATTTAAAATAGGAAACATAATACCATTAAAAAAGCTTATATCATTTATAATAGATTTTATTATAAATTCTATTATAATAAATATACATCCAATAATTAAAACCTCATCGGGTATTATGTAATATTTTATGTCACTTATACTTATGATTATTAATATAGATATAAAAGTTATACTAATAAAAAACTCTATGTTTATTCCAAAAACTATGTATGAAAGTAAAAATAATAATCCTGTTAAAGCCTCAAAAAAAGGATAAGATAACGATATCCTTTTTTTACATGATTTACATTTTCCAAATAAGAACATATATGAAAAAATTGGAATTAATTCATAAAATTTAAGTTTATGGTTACAATTAGGGCAGTGTGAAGATGGATAAACTATTGACATACCATTTGGTAATCGATATCCCACAACATTGTAAAATGAACCTAATACCATTCCAAAAATAAATATCATTATGCCAATTACTGGTTCAAAATTCATAGTAATACCTCCTACAAAGCATCATACATACTATACATCGGAATTATAACCGCAAGTAAAATACCACCAACAAGAACGGCCAAGGTTACGATTAAAACTGGTTCAATTAGAGTTTTCATTTGGTTAATAATAGTTCTGTGCTGTTCTTGATAATAATCAGATACTCGCTCCATCATCGGTCCTAACCTACCGGTTTTTTCACCAGTCAAAAGCATTTGATACGCAATATTAGGAAATGCCCAATGATCTTTAAAGGCCATTGATATCGTATCACCTTTAGTTAGATTTTTAGCGGTATCATATATAAGTTTTTTATAAACTTCATTTTCTGTTATCTTGCTTAGTACTTCCATAGAATCAGTTATGAAAACATTATGATTTATTAAATTTGCAAATGTTTTAGTAAAAATAGTAACTTCATTATATATTATTATTTTCCCAAATACGGGTAAATGCATCATAAATTCTTGCATAGATCTCCTAAAAGTTTTAACATTTCTAAATAAATATAAATATATTAAGATTATAACTATAAATAAAATTAATATAAAAATTAAATAATTTCCAAGAAAATCACTAATAGAAATTACAAACTTAGTAATAGAAGGAATGTCACTCCCTAAATCAGCGTATATGTCAACGAATTGTGGCACAACCCACATAAGAATAAAAGTAACTACTATAATAGCAAAAACAGTTACTACGGCAGGATACATCATCGCTGATTTCATTTGCCTTTTAGTACTCTCTGATTCGGTATAATAATCTACCATGTCATCTAAGGTTTCTGGTAAATTACCAGTCATTTCTGCCGTTTTAATCATGTTTATTAATAGTTTAGGAAAGGCATCTTTTCTTTTTTCCATCGCAACCGATAAAACATCGCCCATCGATAAATCATAATAAACTGCTCTCCATACTTTTTTTTCTTTAATATTTTTAGCTTGGTCGTCCAATATTTTTACCGCCTCTGCTAAAGCAATTCCCGATTTTAAATACGCAGATAATTGTGAGAGATAAAAAATTAATCTGTTTCTTTTAAGTCTGAATGTTCCTCCAATAGTAATACCAGCAGAGGTCTTAGCAGCAGTTATTTCATATACTTCATATCCTTCAGCAAGTAAAAAAGAATGCACATCAACACGAGATAAAGCCTCAATGCTGCTTTTTTCTATCTCACCGGCTGAATTTTTAGCCACATAATTAAAGATAAGCGGTTTTTCAAACCTTGATGTATCACTTTTTTTATCCTTAAATTGCTCATCTAAAACAGCCTTTTTTGCTTCTAATTCCAAAGCCTCTTTTTGGTTAAAAGTAATTTTTTTATAAAAAGCCTTTAACTTTTCTTGAAAAGTAACTGGTTCACCTTTTTTTCTTAAAGTTTCTTCCCTAGCTTGCCTTTTAGCTTCAATTTCTTCTTCTTTTCTTTTTAATTCAAGTTCTTTTTTTCTTTTTTCAAGATCTCTTTTTTCTCTTTCTTGCCTTAACTTTTCTTGCTCTCTTATTCTTTTAGCTTCTTCTTCTCTTGCTTTTTTTACCAATCGTTCAAATTCTTTTTGCTTTTTTAAGGTCTGATTATCTTTGATTTCCTTTAGTTTAGCTGGGTCAGTTTCTTTCTTTGGCACGTTCGGATTATCATAAGCCGATCTTACGGTATTAATAACTTTAATCTTTTCGCCATTTTTAAGTTCTGGTATAGTACTTTTATTATTTTTAATTTCTTTGCCAGCAATAAGACTAAATACCTTTATAATTCCTAAAACAAAGTAATAAGGTATTAATAATACGGATATAAATCCTTTATATATAAAGATAAATGGTAATAATATAACTTCTATTGCTTTCATTTTAACCCGTACCTTTCTATTCTATAAAAACATTATATCATAAATATAAAAAAATCAACCATAAATAATTAATTATCATTGTTTAATTAAACCATTTTTAAAGTTTTCATATATTATTGTAGAGGTGATATTATGTTTAATCAAATACCATACATGATGGCTAATCCTATGTATGGTGCAGCACCAATGATGTCTGGGCTAGCTAGTAGTGCTGCCCCAAGTGCATTAGCAAGTACAGCCAGCAAAGGAACGACCTTGTTAAGCAAACTTAATTGGTCAACATTACTTTCAAATGCGCAAAAAACGCTTAATGTTGTAAACCAAGCTATTCCGTTATATTATCAAGTAAAACCAGTTTTTAATAACATTAAAACGCTTGGAAGAATTGGAAAAGAATTTACAAAATCTAGTAATAATTTAGTTAATTCTAAAGTCGAAAATAATGTAACTACCAAAAATAATACGAATCAAGATGTAAACATAACTGATGATTACGAAAATTATGTCCCAGAACCAACTTTTTTCCTATAAAAAAAGAAATTCAATTAATATCTTGAATTTCTTTTTTTAATAGTTTATTTTTTCTTCTAAGCAAAAACTTTTTAAAGATTTTTTTATTTGGTAATTTATGAATTATATTAATATTCTTATTAATATAATTATTTACTAGTTCAATAAATAGTTCATCTTTGTTAGCAAGTAAAATAGGCCCGAAAACAAGTTCCTTTTTACTATAACTAGCGCGTCCTTTACCAAACTTTATTACAACGTAAATAATATTTTTTTCTTTTACTAATTTTTCTTCTAAAATAAGATATCCTATACTAATTAAAAATTTTCTTATTTTTTGTATACCCGTATTTGCTTGAATAATTATGCAATTAACACTTTTAAGTTTATCAAGGCCACCTTGTAATACGTTTATTATTTTATGATCACCTAATCCTGACATTATTATTGTATCTACTTTATCATCAAGACTAATTGGTACAAGCCCATCTCCTAGCCTGGTGTCAATGTTAGAAATAACGTTCAAACTAATATTTTTTTTAGCCTGAGCTAAAGCCCCGGGTGTTATGTCGCACGCAATTGCTTTTTTAATTATCTTTTCTTTAGATAAATATATATCTAAAAGAGCGTGGTCACAGCCAATATCAGCAATTACACTTCCCTTATCCACCATTTTGGCAATGCAATTTAAACGCTTCGATAACCTAACGTTAGTCACTTAAATAATCCTTTAATTTTCTAGACCTTGAAGGGTGTCTTAACTTTCTTAGTGCTTTAGCCTCAATTTGTCTTATTCTTTCACGGGTTACCCCAAACATATTACCAACTTCTTCTAATGTATGGCAAGTACCGCCATGAAGACCAAAACGCAATTTTAAAACCTCTTCTTCCCTAGGCGTTAATGTACATAGCACCTCTTCTATCTCGTCTTTTAAAACCTCATTTATAGCATATTCTTCTGGGCTCATTGAACTTTCATCCTTTAAAAAGTCACCCAAATGCGAATCATCTTCTTCGCCAATTGGAGTTTCAAGCGATAATGGGTCTTGAGAAATCTTAAATATTTCTCTAACTTTATCTTCAGTAGTGTTCATTTTTTTTGCAAGTTCTGCTTCGGTTGGTTCCCTATTTAATTCAAGTGTTAATTGTCTTTGAATCCTTTTTAATTTATTAATTGTCTCAACCATGTGCACCGGAACACGAATGGTTTTTGCTTGATCCGCAATTGCCCTTGTTATGGCCTGCCTAATCCACCATGTTGCGTAAGTAGAAAATTTATATCCCTTTGATGCATCAAACTTATCTACCGCTTTCATTAAACCTATGTTTCCTTCTTGTATCAAATCTAAGAACGATAAATTTCTTCCTACGTATCTTTTAGCGATAGATACAACAAGCCTTAAATTAGATTCAGCAAGTATCCTTTTAGCTTCTTCGTCGCCTTCTTCTACCCTTTTTGATAAATTTAATTCCTCTTCTAAACTAAGTAAACTAATTTTACCAATTTCCTTTAAATACATCCTAACTGGATCATTTATACTGGCGTTTTTAGGTAATGCAACATCTTCTAGGGCAAGTGCATCACCATCATCTTCACCTTCGGCATCATCACCAAAGTCCTCGGATATTATCTCAATGTTGTTTTCATGAAACGCATTATATAAATCATCCAATGAATCACTATCAAGTTCAAGCCCTTTTAAACTTTCTGCTAGTTCTTCATATGTTAGTACACCTTTTTCTTTACCTTTTTCAAGCAATTCTTTTTTTCTTTGTTCAAACGTTTTTATTTCTTTCATTATAAACACTCCTTTTTCTTTAATGTTGCAAGTTTTTCTAATAAGACAACCTTTTTGGCAACATCTTGTTCCACACTTATTTTTTGTTTTACTTTATTTATCTCCCTTTTTAATATTCCATCATCTATAGTTTTAATGTAATCTTCTATCACACTTAAACTAACTTCATTTGGCAAATCTAAATCATCAATTCTTAAAACCTCTTTTATTAACTCATCATTATCTTCTAAATAAAGGGAAAAATCAGTTACGTTAACATATTTATTATTCTCATAAAATTCAAGTAATTTAATAGCAATCATTGATAGTTTTTTATTTGTTAAATATGATACCTTGTTTTGATATAATAAAATAGCATCAGGATTTCTAAGCATATAATAAATTAAATATTCCTCCGCCATATCATATTTATCTTTTTTAACCGTTTTACGCTTAGTTATTAATTTCCGTTCTTTTTTAGGAATATTTTTAATAAGCGAATTGATCGTCTCAACGTCTACCCCGGTTTCCCTAGCTAATTTTTTTACCGTAAGTTCAAAAACCACTTTATCATCTATTTTTTCAAGTTCACCTGCAATACTATTAAGATATTTAGATATATCATCATAATCATTGAAATCAGTTTTACTTTTCCCTATTTCAATCTTAAATTGAAGTAGGGACATTGCATTTTTTAAATGATTTAAAAATCCTTCTTTACCTTTTTTAATAACGTATTCATCTGGATCCAAATTATCTTCTAACCTTATTATTTTAGGGATAATATCGATTTTTTCTAATTCTTCTACCGCACTTATGGTAGCTTTTTCTCCAGCTTTATCACCATCAAAGCATAAAACAACGTTCTTTGATAGTCTTCTAATTAAGTCCGCGTGTTCTTTGGTTATGGCAGTTCCCATTGTAGCAACAACGTTTTTTATACCAATCGTCCACAGGCGAATAACGTCCATAAAGCCCTCAACTATGATTATTTGTTTTTCATCTCTGACATGGTTCATGGCTCTTTTATAATTATAAAGCATCTTTCCCTTTTTAAAGATAACTGATTCTTTTGAATTTACGTATTTGCTTTCGTTCTCACCATTATATATTCTTCCAGAAAAACCAACTACGTTGCCAGAGGTATCATGAAGAGGAAACATTATTCTATTTCTAAAAATATCATAAGTAAAATCTTCTTTTTTGCCACACAGACCAATGTCAATCACGTCATTCATACTAAAGCCCTTAGATTTAAGTAACTTACTTACGTTATTATCATTAAAGGATAATCCAATTTCAAATTCTTTTATAACGTCATTATTTATATTTCTTTTTTTTAAATAAGCATTAGCATCTTTTCCATATATGGTTTTAATATTGTTTTGATAATACTTGCATGTTATATCAAACATTTTATAAAAATTATCATACTTATTTTCTTTGATAGATGGTTTAATAATATCTTTCATGTTTAAGCTTATTCCAGCTTTTTTAGCCACTTTAAAAACCGCTTCAGAAAAACTTATTCGCTCATAATTCATAACAAAATTAAACACGTTTCCAGAGGCTCCACACACAAAACACGTATATATTTGCTTTTCCGGAGAAATACTCATACTTGGATTATGATCGTCATGAAATGGACATATTGCAAAATAATTTTTTCCTTTCTGTTCGATTGGAAGGTACTCTGCAATAACATCTACGATGTTAACCTTTCTTTGAATATTAAGTATCTCATCATAAGGTATTTTTTCCATAAAAATATACCTCCCTAGTTTAATTATTCTACAAAAGTTTAAAAAACCCTCGGATTTTTGTAAAAAAAATAAAAAAAATAACTATTTTAGTCATTTTTTTGGTTTTCTATTTTGTTACTTGGTGCCAGTTAAAGCTATAATGAATGTCGTTTGTCACAAACATAGAATTCATTCTATCAGTTTTCATTGCTACGGCTTGCGGTACGCTTCCTTCAATTCCTAAATATAAAGACATATTAGGCTTAATAACTATAGTCCCTTCTTCGTCACAAAACTCTCCAATTTCTTCATCACCATCCGTAATAATGGTACCGTCAGCTTTTTCAATTAACATAAGGGCTACAAAGAATCCATTCAAATATCCAGCCATATCATTGCTTTCATTTACGCATTCCTTATCATCTTCTATTTGTCCGTTGGTATCGTAAACATCATTTAATCCATCCATACAAAATTTTCCAGTGTTTTTAATATCCTTTATTGGATTTAAACTAGCATCAATTGTTCCAGAATTGGTCATCTTAACGGTAAAATATCTTCTTGCACCTGGATATTCAAAATCTACATTAAGTGAAACCGTATTACCAGATACCGTGCAACTATCATTCTTATATCCATTTTCTGGATCTAATCCCAAACTTGATACAGTACCTAATTTTGAATCTATCCCCATTGTGCATGCTGCTGTAATTGAAAAATCACCTTTAGCAGTTGCAGTTCCATTAATAGTTATATTTTGGCTAAAGTATGCATATCCAACCGATAAAACTAGTAGTAGTGCTAAACATCCTATTAATATTTTAC
>CAYOWI010000026.1:0-17530 GCA_964407685.1 uncultured Muribaculaceae bacterium | reverse complement strand
ATTATGTTTAGTTTTAATGCATCTAAACTTAAGTTTATGCCAGAAGATGGAATGAAGATATTAGTTAAAGGTAAAATAAGTGTTTTTGAGTCAACGGGGAACTATCAAATATACGTAGAAGAGATGTTAGAAGATGGTGTTGGAAATTTACACATTGCCTTTGAACAGTTAAAGAAAAAGTTAGGTGATGAGGGACTATTTGATCTTAAGTATAAAAAACAAATCCCAAAAATTCCTATGCGTGTTGGAATCATTACGGCATCTACTGGAGCAGCGGTAAAAGATATATTATCAACGATTAAAAGAAGGTTTCCTATTTGTAAAACTATTCTTTTTCCTTGTTTAGTACAAGGTGAACTTGCCAAAGATGATATCGTAAAAAAGTTAGATATAGCAGATAATTATGGCTTAGACGTTATTATACTAGGACGTGGTGGAGGATCAATCGAAGATTTGTGGCCGTTTAACGAGGAGGTTGTAGCGCGCAAGGTATTTTCTTGTAAAACTCCAATCATAAGTGGGGTAGGACATCAAATCGATTTTACAATATGTGATTTTGTATCAGATGTAAGAGCAGAAACCCCAACCGGCGCGGCAGAACGTGCTGTACCAAAGCTAAGTGATTTATTATTAGAAATTAATAATTATAAAAACAGGTATAATAATGTTATTAGAAATATATTGGAAAGTAATAAGTTAAGATTAAGAAAATTAACTGATAGTTACGTTTTGAAAAATCCTTTAAGTTTATATGAAATAAAAGAACAAAAATTAGATAATATAATTGATAAACTAAATACGAGTATGAATGCTATTATGTATACTAATAAATCAAAGCTAGAAATTGTTAAAAGCAGTATTATATTTAAAGAACCTAGTATTTTGTATGAAAATAAATTAAAAAGGACTAATCATCTAATTGAAAAGTTAGAAATACTAAACCCGTTAAATGCTTTAAAAAGAGGTTATTCAGTAACTAAAAAGAATAATAAATGTATATCTAGCATAAATAATATAAAAATTGATGAAAATATTAGTATAATGTTAAAGGATGGAGAAATAAATGCTAAAGTAATGGAGGTTAAAAATGGATAAAGAAGAAGTAAAATTTGAAGATAAGTTAAATGAACTTGAAAAAATGGTAAGCGAATTAGAACGTGGTGACGTTAGTTTAGATGATGCTATAGAAAAATACACTAATGCAATGAAACTTGCAAAGGAATGTTCTGATAAGTTAAAAACCGCAGAAGAAAACGTAAATAAAATACTTACAGAAAGTGGTAAAGAAGAAGACTTTACCATAGAATAGGAGAGAATATGACACTAGTAATTATGGCCGCTGGAATGGGTTCTAGATTTGTCGGCTTAAAACAAGTAGAACCAGTAGGGCCAAATAAAGAATTTATTTTAGATTACTCTGTTTATGATGCGATAAGAGCAGGGTATGATAAAGTAGTTTTTATAATAAAAGAAGAAAACTATGATTTGTTTAGGGATACGATTGGAAAAAGAATCGAATCTAAAATAAAGGTAGAATATGCCTTTCAGAGAATTGAAGATGTTCCATCATTCGTTAAGATACCAGAGGCAAGAGTTAAACCATGGGGAACATCACATGCGATTTTATCAGCTAAAAAGTATGTAAATGAACCATTTTCCATAATAAATGCAGATGATTTTTATGGACTAGATCCATATATTAAAACTAAAGAATACTTTGATAAAGCAACTGGTAACAATGAATATGCTATGGTAGGATATAACGTAGTAAATACCATGAGTGAAAACGGATCTGTTAAAAGAGGAGTTTGTAAGAAAGATAGTAATGGTAATTTAACTAGTTTAATTGAATCTAGTATCGAAAAAATAGATGGTAAAATAATGGCAACACCACTTGAAAACGAAGAAAATATTTTCGAAATAAACGCTCAGGATTTAGTTTCAATGAACTTCTTTGGTTTTAAGCCTTCTATATTTAATTATTTGGAAGATGAAATGACCGAATTTTTTAAAAAACATAAAAATGATTTAGATAAATGTGAATTTTTAATACCAACAAGCGTTTTTAAAAGAATAGATGAGGGTAAGATCAACGTTAAAGTGTTAGATACCAGTGAAAAATGGTATGGGGTTACATATAAAGAAGATAAAAAAGATTTAGTTAATGCAATTAATAAAATGATAGAAGAAGGAAAATATCCTAAAAATTTATGGGATTAATTTCCTTTTTTATTACCATTTTTTATCACTAATTATTAAAAATATTTGAAACATAATAATAATGTAATTCGAATTACAAAAGGAGCATAAAAATGTTTTTTAAAAAATTAAAAAGTTTAATAGCAATATTTTTGGTTGCTACATTTATTATGCCACAAAGCTTGCTCGCTTATTCTAAATATATAGTAGCAGGCGGAGAGAACATTGGTCTTCAAATAAAAAATAACGGAATAATAGTAGCTGGCTTTTATAAAGTAGGCGATGTATATCCTGGTAAGGAAGCCTTGTTGCAAAAAGGTGATACTATAGTTGAAGTAGATGGTGTATTAGTTTACTCAATAGATGATTTTATAGGTACTATTAAAAATAGTGATGGCAAAAGTTTAAAACTGGTTTATCAAAGAAATAACAAAAAAGAGACCACGACTTTAAATTTAATAGCTGATGAAGGAGTAGTAAAAACTGGATTATATGTAAAAGACATGGTTTCTGGTATAGGGACTTTAACTTTTATTGACCCAAATACAAAGCTTTATGGAGCTTTAGGACATGAAGTTTTAGAAACATCATCCGGAACTATGATTAATGTTAAAGATGGTAAAATTTATAATTCAGTTGTAACTAGTATTGATAAGTCTATAAGAGGTGATCCAGGAGCTAAAAACGCTAATGTTGATTCTAGCAAAATATATGGTAATATAACAGAAAACACAACCTCAGGTGTGTTTGGTAAGTATACAAAGGAAATAAACGAAAACAACTTATATGAGGTGGCGGATTATACTGATATTAAGACTGGTGATGCTAAAATAATTACCGTGTTAAATGGTGAAGAAAAAAAAGAATACAATATCAACATTTTGAAAGTAAACGCTGATAAAAACAACAATAAAAACATACTATTTGAGGTGACGGATAAAGAGCTAATTAATAAAACTGGTGGTATTGTTCAAGGAATGAGTGGTTCACCAATCATCCAAGAAAATAAAATAATTGGTGCGGTAACAAACGTGGTAGTAAATAATCCAAAAAGAGGATACGGAATATTAATAACTTCAATGCTTTGGGAAGCAGAAAATTAGGAACTATTTAGTTCCTTTTTTCTATGAATATTAAATATTTTGTGGTATTATAGTAACTTAAAAGGAGTTAGTGTATATTTATGATAAAAATAGACAAAAATTTAAAAAAATTAATCTATTTCTTTAAACAAACAGGATATTATGATAAACAATGTTTCAATTATATTCTTAATCATACTGAAATAAGTGAAGAAAATAATTTTAAAGAGTTTGATTCTATTAACAATTATATAAAAGATGATATTGAAAATAATATATTAAATGATTTTTATATAGCAATTCCTAAAATAACTGATATACAAACAATGCTTGTTTGTATATATATTATTGCTCATGCATTAAATAGATATAAAAATTTAGGTAAAGAAATTAAAAAAAGCAATCTGATAGAGGTTTTACCTGTAAGCTTAGTTAGAATATACTCAGTAATTTACGGCAATAGAAGGTTACAACTAAAAATTAGTTGTTGGCAGGAAGATAAACTAATCAATGGCTGTTTGGAAGAATTATTAATATCTTATGATTTACAATTTATAATCGCTGAATTTTTTGTAAATACCAATATTATGTTACTGCCTGACGCAGTCTTCGTTGATGATATGGATAAAGCAAAAAGCAGAATACGTTTTAATTTATGGACCACAATAGAAAAGGATATGTCAAAAACTAAAAATTAATTATTACAATGTTTCCGTTTCGGCTATTTCAAGTGTTCTTTTGCGATAGTTTTTAAATACTATATAAAGTCCAATAATAGCTGATATTATAGCGAATATCGATGTTTCTATTTGAAATAATAAATCCTGTTCCTCATTATCATGTATTTTTTTTGCTATAGTATATTGCTTATAATTAATGTATAAAAAACTAATTGCTATTATAAATACTAGTATTGTTTGAAATAAAGCTAAATTTTGTGCTTCTTCATCAGTGAATAAGCGTTTTTTATTTTCTAACATAAGTTTTTTATCATAAGCTAAAATAAAAGATATAAAAAGAGCTACGATAAATCCAGCTGTAGCTATTAATTGTATATTTATGTATTTTATTTTTTGTCTATTTATCTTTTCATTGTTTTCCATCATATTAAATTATATTTAAAAAAAACTAGAATACTACATGTATTCTAATTATAAAATAGCGGTGAAAGTATTGCAGCAAAAGCAGATAAAACCATTGCAATAAGTGCAATCCAAACGAATATTTTCGTCCAGTTTGGTTTAAATTTCTTTCTTTTTTTCTTAGTTCCTTTAATCATCAATGCATCACCTCTTTGATAATTATAATACAAAAAACAATTAATTTAAAGTAATAATTAATGTTTTACCGTAATATAGTTTATCAAAGGAGAAAAACATGAAGAAAATAATTAGATATTTAAACGAAACAATAAAAAAAGAAAAGAATAAACTAATATTTGTTGTAACCATATTTATAATTGGGTTAGTATTAGGATCACTATTTACTAATTTTATAACGGTAGATGATAAGAATCTTTTAACAGGGCAATTAGATGTATATCTTGACAGTATTAAAAAATTATCAAGTGATGTTTTTGGACTTAAGGTTTTTACTAGTGAGATTCTTAACAATGGGTCACAATTATTTATAATATTTGCTTTAGGGGTATCGATGATCGGGTTACCTGTTGTAATATTTATTTTATTTTTTAAAGGATTCATGCTTGGCACAACCTTATCTACCATGTTTTTAAGGTATCAATTAAAAGGAATAATAGGAGCTTTTCTTTACGTATTTCCGTGTTTAATAATAAATACTATGATATATATATTAATGTCTTTTTTTGCGGTTCATGCGTCAGTTAAATTTTTAAAAGCATTATTAAAAAAAGATAATTTAAATTTTAAGAGTTTCTTAGGTAAATATTTATTAGCTTTCATCGTATGCATAGTTTTAATGATTATTACATGTGTTTTAGATGCATATTTAACACCATTACTTTTAAAATTATTTACATTAATAAAATAGTGAAATTAATTAAATTTGACATAAGTAATCATGAAAATGCCAAAATAGTACATACAAAAATAATGTTTTTGCTTAAACGTAGAAATAATCAATTATACAAGGCAGTTAGAAAGAAAATATAATACTAACTGCAAAAAAACTACTGACTATGCAAAAATACATTCTATTAATTAGCTGGTTTAAAAGCCAGAGTCTTTTTTTGCCCAAAATTGTAATATTATTGACAAATCTGTAAAAAAGTGTAAAATGATAATTGTAATATTATAGTAGGTAGGGGAGAGAGCATATATGGATAAACTTAATGAAATATTACAAGAACTTGGAATATCAAAAGTAAAGTTAGCAAAATATTTAGGAGTATCAAGACAAATGATATATAATTATTTAGAGATGAATGACGTTTCTAAATGGCCAAAGGATAAAAAAATGAAGTTATTTAATTTATTGGATATTAAAGAAGCTTCAGAAATTAATAATATAAAAATTGACACTGAATTTATAAATAAAGTTGACATGGTTTTAAATGGTGAAACATCAAACGTTAGTGTTTTATATTCTGAAACCATCGAATTTAAGGATTTGAAACCGCGTGAACAAGAACTATTAAATGATATTATTTTTATGATTAAGGAAAAATTTACAGATGGAACAAGTGACGCTTATGCTACTTATAAATATTTATTACATTTTATTCAAGGTTTAGAAAATGTAAAAGAATTAAAGTACGTAATGGGATATTTTGTTAAATTATTAGGTTTTGTAAATCCAGAAGAATATATATTTAACGAAGAAGAACAATTTATCTTAGAAAGCATTATGCATTCTGCGATGGTTATTTATCGTGATGGTGGTGCATCAAAAACAAAACTTGCTGAAAAACATAAAAAATTCGTGGAAGAAATAGAACATAAAAAAGAAGAAAAACTAAGTAGAACAGAAGAAATTAATACCGCAAGAATACAGGCGTTACATGAGCTTGGATATACAGAAATCACTCGCGATAATGCTTCTGAAGTATTAGCAAAAATCGCTGAAATACAGTCCCGAGACGTTTAACATTATGTTAACCTCTGGTTCGCATAATACATATTATGTTAACATTTTGTTTTTGAATTTAAGATAGCTGTTATATTATATAGCTATCTTTTTATTATGTTTATTTACTCTTCTATTAACTATAACTAATGATTTGTGATTACATCATAAAGTATTTATAAGGCTCAAATATAAATACTTTAAAATATATAATTAATTATTATTTTTAAACTTATTTTAAAGCGTTTAATTTAATCTGTAATAATTATTACTCCAATTAAAAGGAAACCTATATTAGCCTCCTACTCCCCTTTTATTATATCTTGTTTATATAGTAGGGTAAGCATTGAAAAAGATAAACGTCTCACCAGATAAATCGAGATGAACAACTATACATATTTTAAATAAAAATTGCGTTAGAACGCGCGTTTATTTCACCATAAAACCATCACAATACTAGAAGACTGTAAAAGCATATAATAGCTCATTCGGTGTATCTATGTTTTTATATTTAACTCCCCTACTTAAATTCTAATGAATAATAGGGGGCTTATCTGTTTATTTTTTTATTCCTGTATGTTCAAAAATGTCAGTATTTAAATTTTCTTTTATAAAGTTATATGTTTCGAACATGTTTTTATCACTAAAAATAGCTCCTTTAAACTCTGAAAGTCTTTCAAGAAATAAATCTCTTGGATTATCATAAATATAATCCCTTGGATCAGCATCAAGGCCAATTACTTTAGAATGTATATTTTTAATAATACTACCATCTTTATTAGTGGCGACTCCTATGTATTCTAATAAAGATTTTTTTGACTTATACCGTATAATATCACCGTTTTTCTTTATTTCATATAAATCAAAATATTCAAATTTCTTAAATATTCCAACTATTAGATTTTCACTTTTTCCATCAGTTATTATACCTTCACAAAAGCCTAATTCATTAGTATAAACTTCCGCGAACGAAATATTTTCTGACGCTTCGTAAAACTCTACTTTATCATAGTAAGTATTTTCAATCATAACAATTATCCTTTCGTTTATCAAACAATTTATTTTGCATATAATCTGGATCATCTAAAAACATTTTATATGTTTTATATATTTCGGTATCTTTATAATTTACTTTATTAAAATCATCATTTAAATCAAATATTTCAGAATTCCTATAAGAAAGTAATATTGGAGAATGGGTTGATATTATAAATTGTGATCCTTCTTTTACAAGCTCGTCAATCAAACACAAAAGACTCATTTGCCTCATAGGAGATAAAGCTGCCTCTGGTTCATCTAAGATATATAACCCATTTGGCCTGAATCTATTTTTAATTAATTTAATAAAGCTCTCTCCATGTGAACATTCGTGTAAATTACCTCCATACCCATTATATAAACCATAAAAACCATCTTCTTCTACTAACCTTTGTATTTCAGTTGCCACATTGTAAAAACTTTATGCTCTTAAAAAATACTTGGCTTTGGGTAAATTACCATTAGTTAATATAGTTAAAAAATCAGATAAATTAGAATGTGTATCCTTGGTTTTAAAAGTAAAATTTTGGCTTCCTCCTTCAGGATTTAGCTTGAGTCCAACTGCAATAGCTTCAATTACCGTTGACTTACCTACTCCGTTTTTCCCTATAAAAAACGTAACCGGTTTATTAAATCTTAATTCATTTAAACTATTTATAAGAGGTATATTAAAGGATCATTATTATAATATGTCAAAGCATAGTATCCACTTTTTAAAAATCGTTCATAAGTACCATTTTCTCTAAGCTCATTATATAAATTTCTTATCTTATAGTGTAAATCATCAAAGGTTTTAGCCTTTACACTTCGTCCATAAATGGTAAAACCATTTATTTTTTTAATTACGTAATTAATTATATCTTTACTTTGAAATTCACTTCCAAATTTAATTCTAGGAAATAATTTATAATTTTCCTGTTTTGATTTTCTTAAATCACTAGGTGTTATTTTAAATTCTTTTTTAAAGCTTCTTGAAAAAGAAATATGTGAATCATAACCATATTTTAAGGCTATATCTATTATTTTATTTTCAGTTAATTTAAGTTCCTCAAAAGCTAGTGATAATCTTCTTTTTCTTATGTATTCACTAATTGATATATTAGTTACAATAGTAAATACTCTTTGCATGATAAAATCATTTAATCCAAGACTTTTAGCTAGTTTTTTAATATCTATATCATTTGTTAAGTTTTCTTCTAAATATTTTATTATATTATTTAATAATTCATAGTTCATAAAGCTCATTTCCTTGCTAATTATTATAACACGGTTTAACTCATAAGCAAATGACTAATTATCATTATAATAAAACCTATTAAGAAGTATTTTATAACCTTCTTTAAAGTACTATCTTTATAAGCACCTGGAAGTAATTCATAAATAGATATATGTATCATTATACCTGCTATTATTGCATATAATCCTGCCATTATATAATCATTTATAAAAGGTGCTAAAAAAAGGTATGCAAGTATGCTTCCTAAAACCTCACTCATTCCTGATAATAAAGCATACATTATAGCTTTTAACTTATTTTTAGTAGAATGATATATTGGAACGGCAATTGATATACCTTCCGGAATATTATGAAGTGCGATTGCAAGTGTTAGGGTAATACCTAGTTTTAAATTGTTTGAAGACGTAATAAACGTTGCAATACCTTCCGGAATATTATGAAGAATAATTGCAACCATGCTTATTATTCCTATTTTATATAATCCTTTATTATCTTTGTTTTCATACTCACTAGGAAGGTATTTATCAATTAGCATGGATATAATTATACCAATAACCATAAATATTAGAGTTAATATTAATCTTGGGAAAATATTACTAACGTTTAAAATCATATTAAAACAATTTGGAAGCAAATCTGTTAGTGAAACACATATCATAACCCCTGCTGCAAAAGATAAACTAACTGTTACTATTTTGTTATCTTTGTTTTTATCAAAGTATATAATTAGTGCTCCTATAACGGTTGATATACCTGCTATAAAAGACAAAATAAAAGCATATAACGTACTATTTGGCATACTATACCTCCTAGCAAATTATATGCTTTAAAATGGTTTAAAATTAATTATTTCGTCTTTTCCTTCTTCGCGTTTGCATCATAATAAACAACGTTTTGTTCATCACCGACCAATGATACAGCATAGTTTTTTAAGCTGTCTTCTTTCGCTTTATCATCATTTATTAATTTTACTTTATCAGCATTAGTTAATATATATGAACCATCAGTTAATTTAAGTTGAATTTTATCATCTTCTTCATAATCTTTCTATGAATCTATATATGTAATCACAGCATTTTCTCCAGAAAGAACAATAGCTTTATCATAAGTAAAATGCAAATCAAGCAAATCTTTGTTCCAACTATCATGAGAAGTATCAATTGAAACTTCCTGCATTTTATTATAGTCATTTATTTTTTCCTCATTATTTCCAGCTAAAGCTATTGCATAATTTAATGCAGAGTCTTCGTTTTTAACTTTTAATAGTTCTGTTTGATGAGTACTAGTTAGAACCCTTAAATTATCTTCAGTAACAAATTGAACTTGTGTTCCCTGGTAGTCTGAGTACTGTTTTATCCCAACAATTGATACGTTATCTTGATTAGTTTCTATTGCAACGTTAAATGATTTGTTAAAATCTACCAACTGTTTATTGCCACAACCTGTAAGAATTGTTGCAAACAAAGTTCCAGCTAAAATAAACGATGTTCCTTTTATAATAAATTTCTTGTTTCTATTTACTTTATTCATAATTTTGTTTCTCCTTAATATGTGTCGTATTATATCACAATTAATATGTTTTTTCAATTATCTAAAAAAAATAAGATTTTCACTAAAAATCTTATTTTTTTTACAGTTCATCATTGATTATTTTCATTATTTCTAGCCTATGGCTTTCCATTTCTTCTTTAGTTTTTCCTTCAAACCTAACGGTTAAACAAGGAGAAGTATTAGATTTTCTAACCAAGCCAAACCCACCATCATATTCAATTCTAACTCCATCAATATCTATTACCTCATATCCTTTGTCTTTTGCATAATTAAGAACCTTATTAACTATTTTTTCTTTTTTTTCTTCCCCAACTTCAATGTATTCTTCAGGGGATGTAACATATTTTGGAACATCATCAAAATAATCGGATACGTTCATATTAGTATTAGACAAAATTCTAAGAAGTCTACCTGCAGCATATAAGGCATCGTCATAACCATAAAATTCATCATTAAAACAAACATGACCAGAAAACTCACCTGCAAAATCATAATTATTTTCTTTTATAGCTTTTTTCAAATAAGAATGACCCGTTCGGTTAAACATGGTTTTAAGGCCTAGATTTTCTAGGGATTCTTTAAGTGCTTTAGAACATTTAACGTCAAAGGAGGCAGTTTTATTTTTGCAAGTTTTATATATCGACTTCCAAATAATTAACATAAACATATCCGTCTTAACAAGCTTTCCTTTCTCATCTACGATACCGATTCTATCCCCATCACCATCAAAAGCTATTCCTAAATCAGCTTTTTCTTCTTTTACTTTTTCTTCTAAATCAAACATGTTTTCTTCTACTGCTGGATCCGGGATATGATTTGGAAATAGTGGATTAGATTCACAGTAAAGAGGAATAACATCCACTCCTAAATCTTTTAAAATTTCTGGATTATAATAAGACGTTGTACCATTACCACAATCTACTACTACTCTTAAATTTCTAGATCCTAATTTTATTTTATCAACCATTAACTTCTTGTAATCAAATGTTATATCATATGGTTTTACTATTCCTTTTCCGGTTTTAAATTTACCACTTAAAACAAGATTTAAAAAATCTTTAATCTTATCTCCATACATAGAACCATCTTTATCACAAAGTTTAAAACCATTATATTCTTTAGCGCAATGACTAGCAGTTATCATAACAGCATACGGCTGGTTAAATAATTCTCTAGCGTAATAAAGCATTGGAGTAGTAACTAAACCTAAATCGATTACCTCTGCACCAGTTTCAATTAAACCTTTAATAAAATTGGTATTTAAAGCGTTGGAAGACGTTCTTGCATCATGGCCAACTATTACCGTTTTATCTGCTAGCGTACCAAATGCCTTACCAATTAAATACGCTAAATCATTCGTTAGTTCTTTTTCATATATTCCTCTAATGTCATAACTTCTAAAAATATCTTTTGAAATATTCATTTTATAATCCCCTTTTATTACGTGGATGAAACTCATCGTAATCCTTTCTTTTTTTATTATTTGATAAATGTGTATAAATCTGAGTTGTTTTTATATTTTCATGACCAAGCATTTCACCGATTGATCTTAAATCTGCTCCATGTTCTAGCAAATGAGTTGCAAAAGAGTGTCTTAGGGTGTGAGGAGAAAAATTCCTTTTTATTCCTCTTTCTTTTGCAATGCTTTTTAGAATTTTAAAAAAGCCTTGTCTGGTAATGCCTTTTCCATAACTGCTTATAAAAACTTTATCAGTTAAATAACCTTTCATAAGAGATTGCCTATAAACCGTTATGTAACTTTTTAAGATGTCACAAGTAACGTCTGCCATTGGGACTATTCTTTCTTTTTTACCCTTACCAAAAATGCGAACGTAGTTATCAGATAAATTAATATCATTAATTTCTAAATTAACTAATTCACTAACCCTAAGCCCACATGCATACATAAGTTCAATCATTGCTTTATTTCTATATTCCCTAGCGCAAGTTGGAGTAAATTCCAAAAGCATACTTACCTCTTCCTCATTTAAAGTAATAGGAAGAGACTTTTTTAATTTAGGTGATGAAATTCTTTCACAGGGATTAGTATCTATCTTTTTTCTCATCATTAAGTAATCAAAAAACGTTCTTATACTTACGATTTTTCTAGCAATAGACTTATCTTTTTCACCAATATCAGATAAATGATCTATAAAAGACGTAATGTTATCAGATGATACTTTTTTTGCTGGCTTATGGTTATTGTAATAATCAAAAGAAAGAAGGTCATTTAAGTAAGCTTCCTTAGTGTTATTACTTAACTTTTTTTCAATATATATGTAATTGATATAATCATTTATATCATCTATCATGTTATCACCTATTATAAGTATACATAATAATATATTTTTTTTCAATTATATTACTCATTCTTTAATAAAATTGACATTAATGTTATAATTAAAAAGAGGTGTTATATATGAAAAGTGAACCTTTAGCAAACGCGTTAAGACCTAAAAAATTATCAGAAGTAATCGGTCAAGAACACTTGATTGGGAAAGATAAGATTTTAACTAATCTAGTTAAAAATAAAAAAATCTTTTCTATGATTTTATATGGTCCTCCTGGGACCGGTAAAACTTCAATTGCAAATGCTATAACAGAGGAATTAAATGTTAAACATAGGTTTTTAAACGCCACCTTTAATAACAAAAAAGATTTTGAAATAGTATTTGAAGAAACTAAAATATACGGAAACATTGTACTTGTGGTTGATGAAATACACCGTCTTAACAAAGATAAACAGGATTTATTACTTCCTATGCTAGAAAATGGTTTAATAACTTTAATCGGGCTTACTACGTCTAATCCGTATCATAAAATAAATCCTGCGATAAGAAGTAGATGTCAGATATTTGAGTTATTGCCACTTACTAAAGAAGAAATTACAAAAGGACTTAAAAAAGCTTGCAAAAGTTTAAATGATATAAAAATTAAAAATGATGCCTTAAATCTAATTTCCACGATGTCAAACGGTGATTTTAGATTTGCCCTCAACTTACTTGAAGTAGCTTATTATAGTACTAGTGATAAAAACATAACCATAGATATTATTAAAACGATTAACAATAAAGCAGCAAGTCCTATGGATGAAAACGAAACCGGTCATTATGATGTTTTATCTGCGTTTCAAAAATCAATTAGAGGCTCTGATGTGAATGCAGCGCTTCATTATCTTGCACGTTTAATTTCTTCAGGTGACTTAGATAGTATTTACCGAAGGATGACGGTTATTGCTTATGAGGATATTGGATTAGCTAATCCAAACATGGGAGTAAGAGTTGACGCTTGTATAAATGCTTGCGAAAGATTAGGTCTTCCTGAAGCTAGAATACCACTTGGCGATATGGTAATTGACTTATGCCTTGCACCTAAATCAAACAGTGGGCACGTTGCACTAGACTTAGCTTTAAAAGACGTAGAAGATGGAAATATTGGCCCTGTCCCAAGCTATATTAACGCTAGGGCCTTTGGTTATAAATATCCTCATGACTATCCTGGTAGTTACGTAGTTCAACAATATTTACCAGAAAACTTAAAAAACAGAGTTTATTACAAGCCTAAAAATAATAAATATGAGAGGGTATTAAAAACAACCTTAGATAATATAGAAAAAATAAAGAACAAAAATTAGTTCTTTATTTTTTAATCGTTATTTATATCTTTAAAGGTGTCTTCAAACACTTTTTCTATTTCGGAATTTAAATCTACAACCTTTGTTTTGTCTAATGATTCTTCTTCATCATAAGATACCACTTTCGTTTCTTCTACATCATCATTATCAACGCTTTTATTAGTATTATTTATATTAGGTATTTGAATAGTTTTTTCTAAATCATCAGCTTTTTTATTATAATTACTCTCTTTTTTTGCATTATTATTTTTTTCTTTGTTTTTTTTCTTACGTATCATAAAAATTATTAATAAAATAATAACTAAAACAGATGCTCCAATAACTACGTATATTATATAATTAGGTTTTTGTTCTTTACTTATTATTATACGATAAGTATCAAACTCATTATTTTCAGCCGTAACAACTATCTTAACAACGCTTCCGTTTTTTAAATTGCTATTTCCTTCAATTTCATACGAAGCAGTTTCATCTTCTAGATCAACTTTTATATTAAGCTTATTATCATCTTTATCAATCTTTAGATGATAAGTTTTAGAATTACCATCAAAATTTAGTTTATACCCAGAAACTTTTAAACTGGATATCCTTGTGTTATTAGATTCCTCTTCTAATACTCTTGTAACAATTATTTTATAAAACTTAGTCGTATTATCTTCGGATGTTACCCCTATCGTATATTCGTTATCTCCTACCTCAAGAGTTTGTGGTCCATTTATATCATAGGAAGCAGTTTCATCTTCTAGCCTAGCACTAATTATAACTTTTAAGGTATCATTTGTTACGTTTACGTAGTATTTGGTTTTATCTTTAGAAAAATCATTGATTTGTTTGCCATCTATCATAATGGATGATAAATAATTATTACTTGATTTTTTCTTTGTTGTGGTAGTGGTAGTAGTTTTAGTGGTCGTAACCGGCTTTTTAGCTACTACGGTTACAGTATTAAACGTATTGGTATAATCTTCATTTAGTATACTAATATCAAAACTTCCCTCTTCGTTTGTTTTAAATTCTATTGAGCCATTTTCACTCATCGTTGTTTTACCTTTATATACCTTAAGGTCACTTACTACGTTTACCACCTCATCGGTAGTTATGGTGCATGTAAACGGATTACCCGTCGTAACGTTAGAAGGACAAATAATGTTAGGGCCTTCCGCCTTAACGTTTAAAGTGAAAATAAAACCACAAATAAATAGCGTTAATAATAACTTAAGTTTTCTCATTTTTTTCAACTCCTATTTTACATAAACTATTTTAGCATTTTCTAGTTTAAATTACAATAAATTTTATTTACTAATAACGTCGTTTATTACGTAACTTGCAAGAAGTATTCCAGCACTATTAGGCACCGTTGCTAAAGAACCTATAACACCATTTGTCTTAATTGGTTGCTCACTTGAAAAAACAACTGGTAATTTATAATTTATTTTTTCTTTTCTAAGTTCTGATCTAAATTTTTTAGCTAAAGGATCATATTCAGTTTTCCATATGTTTGATATCTTAAGTTTTTCTGGATTAACTCTATTTCCTGTACCACAACATGATATTATTTTGACATTATTTTTAACCGCGTATTTAACAAGTGCTACTTTTGCTTGCAAATCATCACAGGCATCAATGATGTAATCGAAATTAGAAGGTAAATTATTAAGCATGTTACTATCTACCTTTTCTAAAATAGTGTTTATTTTACACCTAGAGTTAATTTCTAAGGCTCTTTTTTTAGCAACATCTATCTTTTTTTGTCCAATATTACTTGTCAAACTTAAAATCTGTCTATTTAAATTACTTTCTTCAAACGTATCATAATCAACAATAGTAATATTTTCAACTCCACATCTAACTAACATTTCAAATGTTATACCACCTACTCCGCCTATTCCAACTAAAAGTACGTTAGTGTTATTTAGTTTATTTATATTATATATTCCTATTATTTTTTCTGTTCTGCTTTGTTCCATACCAATTTTCCTTTATTACAAACTATAAACTTATTTTATTTTTACAAAAATGCCATCTTTATTTTCAATCATTTCGTCTATTTCAATTCCAAGATCTTTTGTAGGAAGAACAGGTAAATGAGTAAAATATCCATCAATCATAGGATAAGCTTGCTTCATTATATCATCAGTTTGTACATAACGAAGTTTTGCTTTTCTTTGAAGTGAATAACCATTATATAATTCTTCTTCAAATATTTTATCACAGTTACTTTGAGCTGTAATTATGATGTTTTGATTCTGACATTTTATTAAAGAATAGTTACAATAGCGTATTAAAAAGTCAGTAACTTTCTCACCATATTCCATAGCTTTTGTTTTAGCTTCTTGCATATCTTTAAAAATATTAATTCCTCTAAAAACTTTATCTGAAATATCACTTTCTAATATAATCGTTCCGATAGGATTATTTAAATCAAAACTAGTCCACTTATATTCTGGATAATACTGTATCATATACATTAAAAATCTTTTAGCGAGTATTGGATCTTTCTTTATTTCTTCTTTATATAATAAATTAATAAATATCCATTCATGAGTAAGGCGAGATTTATATTTATCACAGCTTCTTGCGGCTTTATGATAAACTAACCTTTGATCACGACTATATTTTTCATGTGAAGCCATAAAATTTCTCCTTTTTATAAACTATATGTTAGCAAAAAAGAGATTCTACGTCAAATTATTTATTTATAAATTATGAACACATGTTTTTAAATATAAAAAAAGAACCCAAAGGGTCGTTTACCTAGCAAGATAACCTGCACTCACGCAGGTGGGCATCCCACAATAGCTTTAGACTTCTTAAATAAATTTAAGCATGAACACCACTACTGATTCTGATTCCCTTTTAATATCTTAGCGGGTTAAATGTGCTAGTTTCACGAAACCTCCAGGTCACTTATATTATATCACTATACTAATACTTTATTCAAGACTTATTAAACTTATTTACACTATTTAAACATTAAAATAACTTCTTCTATTGCTTTACATATATTATTAAAACATTCTTCATTATTTATAACATCTAATTTTTTATCATTAATTACTATTCTAAGCGCGGGTACACCACATACCAATGAAGTAACTGCTATTATCTCATTTTCAAAAGTTTTATTAGGAACGTTATTTTCATCAACTTTTATTTTATATTTATTACCAATTTCTTTTATTTTATCTGGCAAATCATTCATACCACATAAAGTAGATCTTTGATTTGTTGCAATATCAATATCAGTATCATCATTAAAACTGCTAGAATGGATGTCAATAAGTAATTTAATTTTATAGGTTTCTATTAAATTTATAATACCATTTTTATAATTATGCTCATCATCAAAGTTAGGATCAGCGTGGGTAAAAAGTTCAAATATTGCATAAGAACTTGTTGCACTACTTAAATATCTAACTAGTGCCCCAGTATATTTTTCAGCACCTCTTACATCATCACCACGAATCTGATTGACAGCATGAGGAGCGGATAAAAGCACGGGAACATTACCACTTAGTACGCGGTATTTCTCTTCGGTCCAAACGTTAGTGCCAAAGTATTCATTATTTGCAAAATCAGATTCTAAATCAAGTATTTCTTCTTTCACATTCCCACTCCTATTCTTATTCTAAACTAATTATATATTATTTTATATTAAAAAACAATAAAAAATAAGTATGCTTTACTAATAATTTAATTTCAAAAGTAAATTGACATTTAAGATACATTTATACAATTTAGTAT
>CAYOWI010000025.1:0-17917 GCA_964407685.1 uncultured Muribaculaceae bacterium | reverse complement strand
GAAGTGATTAATTAGTAACTAATTTATTTAGAATTTCTCAAACAGAACAAAAATTAAAAAAAGATAATGTTCAAGGAGAAAAGAAAGCAAACCAAACACACTATAACATAGGAAAAAATATTAGAGAAGTTATAAAAAAGAATGATGGAATAATGCCTGAAGATTTACCAACGCCTAAGAAAAGTTTAAAAGAGTTAGAAAAAAATAAAAGCATTAGTAAACTAGAAAACTTGAAAAAAATGGATAATAATGGTAAATTATTAATAGAAGATAAAGTAAGAATAGGGGATGATATAAAATGAAATTAGAAGGAAAAGTAGCCGTTGTAACTGGTGGCGCAATGGGAAATGGCCTTGGTATTGTAAAAGTATTTTTAAAGTATGGAGCCAAAGTAATAATACTTGATTATTCAGATGAATTAGTAAGTAGCATTACTGATTTAAAAAAAGATGGTTATGATGTATTAGGATACAAAGTAGATATAAGTGATAACAACCAAGTAAGTGGTGCGGTAAAGGATATTGAAACTAAGTTTGATAAAGTAGATATATTAGTTAATAATGCTGGTATATGCATGTTAGAAAAGTTTGAGGATATGTCATTTGAACTAAGAGATAAACACTTTAACATAAACATAAACGGAACATGGAACGTAACTAAAGCGTTTCTTCCATTATTAAAAAAATCAGGTAAAGGCTCAATCGTTAACTTATCTTCCGTTACTGGAACAAAGGTGGCAGACGTAGGAGAAGTAGCTTACGCAACTACTAAAGCGGCCATTATGGGATTTACAAAAGGACTTGCAATAGAACTTGTAAATGATAACATAAGAGTAAACTCTATTTTACCAGGATACATATTAACTCCAATGGTAGAAAAAATGGCAAAGGTAAGTAACCCTAGCGATCCTAAGAGTGTAATAGATGGAATAGCGGGCGCAATACCGATGAAAAGATTAGGCAAAATAGAAGAATTAGGAGAACTTGCAGCCTTTTTGGCAAGTGATGAAGCAAGCTACATAACTGGTCAGGAATTTGTAATAGACGGGGCATCAACACTTCCAGAAACCTTAACGATGGGAGTATAAATATTATGAATTGTGATTTTTTTAGAGTTAAAACCAAAGATGGATTATTACTTCCAGTTCTTTATAGAAGAGTTAAGAATTCTAAAACAATAGTTATTCATACCCATGGTATGGCAGGTAGTTTTCATGAAAATTACGTTGATTCTCTTGCTATGGCTTATAATGACTTAGGTTATAGTTTTGCTTCTTATAATAACAGAGGCACTGGTTATGTAACTGCCTTCATAAAAAAAGATAAGTTAATTACCGTTGGTTCTAATTTTGAATTATTTAAAGAAAGCGAAATGGATGTTGACTGTGTTGTTAATTATTTTATAGATAAAGGATATGAAAATATTATTTTATCAGCGCACTCATATGGTTGCAATAAAGTTATTAATTATTATTCTAAAAATTGTAAACCTTATATTAAAAAAATAGTTTTAATATCTCCTTGTGACGTGATTTTACAAACACTTTATAAGCTAGGTGATAATTATGATGAGTTATTAAATAAAGCTAAAAATATGAAAAAGGAAAAGAAAGAAGATGGTATTGTTAGTTTTGCATTTTATCCTCTTTGCTTTAGTTGTAAAACATTTTTAAATGATTTTGCGCCTGAACAAGAAAATGATATATTTAGATATCGAACACCTAATTATAAAAGTAAGGTGTTAAGAAATATAAAAATTCCAGTTGATGTTATAATGGGTGAAAATGATAACGTTTTATTTATGAATAATAAAGAAGCAGTTATGACGTTTTTAAAGAATAATTTAAAAACTGCTAATTTTATTTTTGTAAAAGACTGTGGTCATACATATAAAAATGTTAAGAATTTATATGAATGTATTAGACAAGAAAAAGGTAGGTAATAATTTAAATAATTGGTAAATTAATATAAAGATAACGAATAAAATTGAAGTTGTAAAATGAAAGTAGACAGTTAAAAGATATTTTGATTGTCTACTTTTTATTGACAACTTCAGAATAAAATGTTGTCTTTTTTAATTTGTATAATTCAGCATTAGGCTTTCTATCTAAAAGAGTTTACACAAGTATTTTTTTCCACATTAAAAAAAACTTGACGGGGGGGGGAGGGATTGTGCTAGAATAATCCACAATTGACAAAAAGGGGTGTTTTGTATGAAAAAAAAGACAAGAAAAACTAAGGAAGCCGCACAAAGAAGATATGCTTTACAACGTCAACGTGAAAAAAAGTTAAAGATTACTAAATTAGAAAATGAAATAATAGATTATAAAGAATTAATAAGACAAGGTAGGATTAAAAATTTAAAGGTATATACGAAGCGTATTTTAAAAACAACTGGAAATTTTGTTTTATCAACGCTACCATTTACTTTAGCTTTTGCTATCATTTCGGGATTATCTTTTGTGACGGATAGTGGGTTGCCTTTCGTAAGAGATGATATTAAATTTTATAATTATATTGATGGGCAGATGGATTCTTTAGGAAATTGTTCTATTAGTAGTGAATATTTATCGAGTTCTGGTAATGACAGATATTGTAATGTTGATGTATTTTTTCCATGGGAAAAGCAAGATGATCAAACGTATAAAAGAGACATTTATAAATATGAATTTGACTCTTCTGACATTAACATGAATGACATGAAAGAATACATAGTAAAAGCTGATTATAAAAGTATTAATGAATTATCGGATAAAAAAGTAGTGATTCATGAGGTGTCTGAAAGTTTAAATCAGGACGATATTAATAATGGATATTTTATTGAAGGAGACTTTTATTATAAGGATTATGATGACTCAATTGCTATTACTGAGAGTGCTTCAGATAATAATGTTGTAACAGGGTTGTCTTTAGTACTTAGTGCTTTAGTAGAGGGCGCAGCATTCGCTATATCAGATGGTGAAATATTTTGGAGAGTTTCTGATTCGGCGCGAGATGGTTATACCGAGGATATAAAAGGGTTAAAATTAAAATTAAAGAAGAAAGAAGAAGAGTTAGAACAAGCAAAAGGGGGTAATTCAAATGGAAATAAAAAAAGATAATTTGCTTGTTAATAAACTTGAAAAGGAGATAAAGGAATTAGAAAAAAGTGTTAAAAATCATAAGTTTTATAATTTTAAAACCATTAACAAAAGAAATTTTAAAATTGTTGGAAGTATAGCTAACTTTCTAATACCAGTATACGTAGCAACTGCTATATCAGTTGGTGGTATTAAACTTTTAGGGGGAGGATTACCATTTTATACGGACTCTATAAGTGTGGATGCAAGTGTTAAAAAGTATATGGACTCTAATGGTACTTACACTGTTTCTACGTCTTTTAAAGAATTTGATGAAGAAAATTATTTTAAAGTAAGTGAAGGTTGGCATGAAAATGAGGATGGGCTATTTGAAAAAAGTGAAAAAACATATCACTTTACGGATGCCAATGAAGATATGATAAAACAAATTGTTAGTGGAAAAAAGGATGATTATGAAGTAGAATTTACTGATGTTGATAAAAAAATAGAAATAAAAAAAGAACTTCCTTCAGATGTTAAATTATCAGATGATAACACTTTCATTGAAGCCTGTATTTATAGCATAGATAAAAATAATTCTAGTATACAAGATGAAGGGTTTTGGCGTAATTTTTGGTTCACGGTACTTGATGTAGTTGCCGCTGCTGGTTTAGGAACACTTGGGTGTCATATTAGGAAATATAAAATTGGAGATAAAATTGATAATTTAAAAACAAGGTATAAACCTATTTCTGAAGATGATATTGAATTGATTAAAACAAAAATATTAATAAAAAAGAAAAACATAAAGACTTTAACAAAATAATAAAGAGGGGATTTTTATGAAAAATAGAAAGGAAAACAAAATTTTAATTAGTGATGATATAAAAACAATTAGTTCATCTGGTTGTGATAAACTAGCTGAAATGAGGGGTTGTGATTTACAATCATTATTATCAGAATTGGACGATTTATACCTAACACTTAGACCAAAAATAAACATCAATAAAAAAATAACCTTTGGTATGGAAATTGAGTATGAAAATGCTGATTATTATAAAATTACAAATAAAATAAATGATATAAATAATGAGGTTTTAACATACTGGCGTTCGGGTACAGATAGTACGGTATCAGGAGAGGTTCGTAGTCCAGTTTGTACTGATACGGAGCAAACATGGAAAGATTTAAAAGCCGTTTGTGGGTCTATGAGAAATGTGGGAGCTACCGCATTTAATTGCGCTGGAGGACATATCCATGTGGGGTCTCCAATTCTTACAAAAGATAAAGACTGCTGGTTAAGATTTTTGAAGGTCTGGACTCTTTATGAAAAAGTTATTTATAGGTTTTCCTATGGTGATAAATTATTTTTTAGAAAAAAAGGTTTACAGTATGCCCGTCCTATTGCTGGAAGTTTATATAAACTAATCAGAGCAGAAAATTATGATTCTTATAATATATTTGAAGAAATAATAACAGATCCACGGAGACGAGGTGTTAATTTTTGTAATGTTAATTCTTCCAATTTATTAAATACCGCTGATAAAAATACGATAGAATTTAGATGTCCAAATGGTTCGGTAGAAGAGGTAATATGGCAAAATAACGTTAATTTATTTACAAAACTTTTATGGTTTTGCAGATTTGATAGATTTGATGATTTAATAGATTTTAAATTTAAAAAGTATAATGATGGTGATTTGTTAAATGATTTTAAATTATATGGTGAAATATTTTTACCAGAAGCTTTAGAGTTTAGTGATATGATTTTTGATAATAACTTAGATAAAATTTATTTTTTAAAACAGTATTTAAAGAATTACGATGATAGTGAGGAAGATACTTACGCACGAAAATTTGTAAAATAGCATTTTGTAAAAAAGTGCTATTTTTGTTTTTTAATAATTCTTAATAAAAATTTCATTGACTATGTACATATGATTTGTTAGAATGGTTTTTGTTAGCTACCTTACAATAAGAAAGGGATATTATGAAAGAAAGAAAAATTCCGTTTGAAATAAAAATGCTAGATAACATGATTGATAGAAAAATATGTAAAAGTGTAGAGAAAATGAGTTTAACTCATACGCAAGCTAGAATATTAAGGTTTTTGTTTACTAACAAAGATAAAACTATATATCAAAAGACAATAGAAAAAGAAGTAGGCGTTAGACGTTCTACCATTTCAGGTATATTAGATACGATGGAAAAAAATGGTCTTATAATAAGAAAATCATCTATTTATGATGCCAGAAAAAAAGAAATAGCATTAACCTCTAATAGTTTGAATAAACATAAAGATATAGAACGAAAGATAGCTGACTTTGAAAGTGTTTTATTAAAAGGTATAACTAATGAAGAAAAAGAATCATTTTTTAAAACAATAGACAAGTTAAAAGAAAATTTAAAATAAGAAAGGAATGATAAACATGTTAAAGTTAATAAAAGAATTTAAGAAAAAAGACTTTATGTTAATATTTATAAGTGTACTTTTAATTTTATTTCAAGTATGGCTTGATTTAAAATTACCTGATTACATGACCGAAATAACAAGGCTTGTACAAACGGAAGGTACTAAAATAAGTGAGGTATTAACGCAAGGTGGATACATGCTTTTATGTGCTGGAGGATCACTAATTGCAGCCTTTATAGTAGGATACTTAGTATCTTATGTTTCAGCAACATTCTCTAAAAGAACAAGAAAATCTTTATTTGAAAAAGTCCAAAGTTTTAGCATGGAAGAGATGAAAAAGTTTAGAACCAGTAGCTTAATTACCAGAACAACAAACGATATAACAAACATCCAGATGTTTATCGCAATGGGACTTCAAATGCTTATTAAATCTCCGATTACGGCGGTATGGGCAATCCTTAAAATCCTAGGTAAAGGATGGGAATGGAGCCTAGCAACATTCATCGCAGTAATAGTTTTATTAGTTGTAATAATAAGCCTTATGGTAATTGTTTTACCAAGGTTTAAAATCGTACAAAAATTAATTGATAACATAAATGGATTAACAAGAGAAAACTTAAACGGTATTAGGGTAATAAGGGCGTTTAACGCAGAAAAATACCAAGAAGATAAGTTTGAAGAAGGAAACGACGTATTAACGAAAACTCAAACCTTTAACCAAAAAGTAATGAGTATCATGTCTCCTTGTATGTATTTAATAATGAATTTCTTAACCCTTTCAATTTATACCATTGGAGTATCATTAATTAATGGTGCTGGTATGTTTGATAGGTTAGATATATTCAGTAACATGGTAGTATTTTCAAGTTATGCAATGCAAGTTTTAATGTCATTTTTGATGCTTGCTCTTGTTTTTATAATGTATCCAAGAGCAAGTGTTTCAGCTAGCCGTATTAGAGAGGTAATAGACACTGAAGCAAAGATAAAAGATGGTAACTTTAAAGATGATACTAAAGTTTATGGTGAAATAGAATTTAAAAACGTATCATTTAAGTATCCAGATGCGGATGAATACATCTTAGAAAACATTTCGTTTAAAGCTAAAAAAGGAGATACTTTAGCCATAATTGGTTCAACTGGTAGTGGTAAATCAACGATCGTAAACTTAATAATGAGATTTTATGACGTAACCGACGGTGAAATACTTATTGATGGAGTAAACATAAAAGACTATAACCTGGAAAGTTTACACGAAAAGTTGGGATACGTTCCACAACGTGCGGTAATGTTTGATGGATCAGTTAACTATAACATAGGTTATGGTAAAAACAATGTACCAGAAAAACAAATTAAGAAGGCTGCTAAAGTAGCTCAAGCAACCGAATTTATTGAAAACATGCCAGAAAAGTATGAAGCGAATATAGCAGCAGGTGGAACTAATATATCAGGTGGACAAAAACAGCGGGTTGCAATAGCACGTGCCATTGCTAAGAACCCAGAAATATTTGTCTTTGATGATTCCTTTAGTGCGCTTGACTATAAAACTGATTATGTTTTAAGAAAAGAATTAAAAGAAAACATAAAAGAAGCAACAAGCATTATTGTTGCACAAAGAATAGGTACCATAATAAACGCTGATACAATCGTTGTATTAGATAAAGGTAAAACCGTAGGCATGGGTAAACATAAAGATTTATTAAAGAAATGTAAGGTGTATAAAGAAATAGCCTTATCGCAGGTTACAAAGGAGGAACTTGAAAATGAGTAATGAAAATAGAAAAACAAGTGCTCCAAGAAGATCTCACGGACCAGGCGGCAACGCGGGCGAAAAACCAAAGAACTTATCACTGACTTTAAAAAAGATGATTAAATATTTAAAACCTTTCATGCCGGTTTTAATAATAGCATTAGTCCTAGCGGCAGCATCAAGTGTGCTTTCGATAATAGGACCTAATAAACTAAGTGATTTAACCGATGAATTATCAAAAGGGTTAGTTTTAAATAAAGAAAAATTAACTAGTATAACGGATGATATAAAAGAAACGTTATCTGAAGAAAACTTTAAGAAAGTAAGTTTAGAAGTTATGAGCGTTAAGTTAGATAATAACACCATAATGATGATAAATACATCAAGTGATATATCCGGGGAAGATAAAATGTTATTTAATAACTTCATAAAAAACGTAAACAAAGATAACATGATGAGTGAAGTAACAAAACTTCCAACAAGTATTACAAACGTTATCTTACCAGATAGTATGATAGATAATGTAAACGTATCATCACAAGACAAGGTAGAATACATAGAAGTAATTAGTAATTTAAATACCGAAGATCAAAACGAGATGATAAAGGCACTATCTAATATGCCAGAATCTATTCAAGACATTTTACTTCCAGAAAGTAAAGTAGAAGGTACGTTAATTACTACTAGAGAAAAAGTTAAATTTTTAACTAAGATGAGTAAGATAGATAAAGATTCTTCTGCTAAAACAATTTATAAGGCAGTAGATGAACTTCCAGATAGTATTGGCAACTTAATTAAACCAAAACTAGATGGTACCGCTATTAAAAACATAGTAATATTTTTAGTTACTATTTATCTTATAAGTGCTTTATTTAGTTTCTTAGAAAGCTTTTTAATGGCAATAATGTCTAATAAGTTTGCTAAAAGCTTACGCAGTAAAATATCAATTAAGATAAATAAGCTAGCACTAAAATATTTTGATACTCATTCAACGGGTGATATATTATCACGTGTTACAAACGACGTAGATACAATAGGTGTTAATTTATCTCAAAGTTTAGGATCTTTAGTTGCAGCAGTAGCTTTATTTGTAGGATGCGTTATTATGATGTTCGTAACAAATTGGGTTATGGCAATAACAGCAATTGTATCATCACTATTTGGATTCATGTTTATGGCCGTAGTATTAGGTAAATCTCAAAAATATTTCTTAGCAAGACAAGTAGAACTTGGTAAGTTAAACGGTCACATTGAAGAGATATATACTAACCATAACGTAGTTAAAGCATATAACGGAGGCTATGACGCTTCAAAAACATTTGATAAGTTAAATGATAACGTATTTGTTTGTAACCGTATGAGTCAGTTTTTATCTGGGCTTATGCCATCAATGATGAACTTTATTGGTAACTTTGGATACGTCTCAGTATGTGTTGTGGGTGCCCTTCTTGTAATAAACGGACACATTACTTTTGGTGTAATAGTAGCATTTATGTTATACGTAAGATTATTTACATCTCCACTTTCTGAGATTGCACAAGGAATGACAAGTATTCAGTCTACGGCTGCTGCAGCAGAGCGTGTCTTTGAGTTTGTTGAAGAACCTGAGATGGAAGATGAAAGTCATTTAACAAAGAAATTAAATCCTAAAAAGGTTAAAGGGAACATCTGCTTTAACCACGTTAAGTTTGGTTATGAAGAAAATAAAGTAATCATTAAAGACTTTAATTGTAAGGTTAAACCAGGACAGAAAATAGCGATAGTAGGACCTACTGGTGCAGGAAAAACAACCATGGTTAATTTACTTATGAAGTTCTATAACATAAACGATGGAGAAATACTAATAGATGGTGTTTCAACTAAAGAATTAACTAGAGAAAACATTCATGATTTATTTATCATGGTACTTCAAGATACTTGGTTATTTGACGGAACTATCCGTGATAACGTTTGCTATAACACTAAGAACGTAAGTGATAAAAAAATCATGGAAGCGTTAGAAACAGTTGGTGTAGATCACTTTGTAAAATCACTTCCAGGAGTTTTAGATTATGTTGTTAAAGATAGCGATTCAGTATCTGCTGGTCAAAAACAATTACTTACGATTGCTCGTGGTATGATAAAAGATGCTCCTTTCCTTATTTTGGATGAAGCAACATCTTCTGTTGATACAAGAACAGAAGAACTTGTTCAAAAAGCAATGGATAAATTAACTAAGGGAAGAACTTCATTTATCATTGCACATAGATTATCCACAATAAAAAACGCTGATTTAATATTGGTAATGAAAGAGGGGAACATAATAGAGCAAGGAAACCATAAACAATTAATGAAGCAAAATGGTTTTTATGCAGAACTTTATAACTCTCAATTTAAGAATTAATAGGTTAAGGCTTTTAGCTTTAGCCTTTTTATTTTAATTGCTTTAATATATAAAAAAATGTATAATTAAATTAAGAGGTGACTTGATATGAGAACGTTAGAAGATAGATTTAATCAATATAAAAACGCTGTTGATAGACTAGAAGAAGTAATAGAAACTTACAATGATAACAATAGTAGAATTATAGTAGATGCTATGATTCAAAGATTTGAATTTTGTGTAGAACTTTCGTGGAAACTTTTAAAAGATTATCTTTCAAGTGAAAACGTAGGTGATTTTAATTCTCCTAGAAGTGTTATGAAAGAGTCATATAAAATGGGCCTAATTACTGAAGGTGAACTATGGCTTGATATGTTAGAAGATAGAAATTTGACATCTCATACATATGATGAAATAGTAGCGAATACAATACGTGATAATATTTTAAATACACATTATACTTTATTAAAAAAATTAAAGGAAAAGATGGAAGAAAAGATTTATGAAAAATAATTATGGTATAAATGATGCAAGCTATGAAGAGATGATTAATCTTTTTAAAAGTTTTGATAGTTTAGATGAGGTATATATATTTGGAAGTCGTGCAAGAGGAGATTATAAAAAAGGCTCTGACATAGATTTAGCAATAAAAGTAAAAGATGATATTAAACTTAGATTATTAAATAAATTAGAAGATATAAGATGTATTTTAAAGTTTGATGTAATTGATATAAATAATGTAGGAAACGAAAAGCTATTAGAAAATATTAAAAATGAAGGCATATTAATATATAGAAAATAAGTAGGGTATTATGGGAGATTAAATAAAATATACTTAAGGGCAACAATAGGTTGTTCTTTTTTCTTTAAAAAATAAGTACTTTGCGTTATAATTAAAACAAGGATAGTGATGGTATGAAAAAAATAGAATTACATGTTCATTTAGATGGTAGTATAAGGCCAAGTACGGTGTCTAATTTACTTAATATGCCTTTAGAAGAGGTTAAGGAAAAAATGATTGTTAAAAAAGATAATAAAGATTTAGAAGAGTACTTAACTAAGTTTGATTTACCAATAAAAATAATGCAAACAAAAGAAAATTTAAAAAGAGTATCTTATGAACTTGCAGAAGATTTAAAAAACGATGATGTTATTTATGCAGAAGTTAGGTTTGCGCCTAATTTTCATACTAAAGAAGAACTAACGCTTGATGAAGTGGTTGAATCTGTTATAGATGGTGTAAAAAGTATAAGTGGAATTAAAATAAACTTTATTTTATGTATGATGCGGGGTGCATCTTATGATGATAATTTAAAAATCATTGAAGTGGCTAAAAAGTATTTGAATAAAGGGGTAGTAGCTATTGATCTAGCGGGTGATGAAGCAAGGTATAAAACTAGAGATTATAAAGATTTATTTGATATAGCAAATAAAAAAAACATACCATTTACGATTCATGCGGGAGAAGCTGATGGAGCTTTAAGTGTTGCAGATGCTATTAATTTCAGAGCTAAAAGAATAGGACATGGAATAAAAACAATAGAAACTGATGACATTATAAATAGCATTATAAAAAATGATATTACGCTTGAAGTTTGTCCTACTAGTAACGTTGATACCAAAGCTGTTTTATCATATGAAAAACATCCAATAAAAAAACTCTTTGATAAAGGTATTAAAGTTACTATAAATACGGATGACAGAACCGTTTCAAACGTTACTTTATCTAGTGAGTATAAAAGATTAAAATCAAGTTTTGGCTTTACTAATAAAGATTTTTTTAACATGAATGTTAATGCGGTTAAAGCTTCCTTTATGCCTTTAGAAGAAAAGACTAAATACATTAATATTTTAAAGGAGGATTATAATGAAAATATACATGGTAAGGCATGGTAGAACTGATTGGAATGATAAGGGATTAATGCAAGGAGCAAGTAACATTCCTCTTAATAAAGCTGGCGAAAAACAAGCACTTTTAGTCCATGAAAAATTAAAAGATGTTAACTTTGATGTATGTTTTTCTTCCCCTCTTAAAAGAACTTCTCAAACGGCAGAAATTATTATTGATGGTAGATGTGGTATTATTTATGATGATTTATTATTAGAACGTGGGCTAGGCTCTTTAGAAGGAAAAAGCCATGACTTGTATAAAAAATTCGATTATTATGATTATGAAAAAAATTCGTGTGAAAATGGTGTTGAAGGAATAAGAGAGTTACTTAATAGAACAAATAAGTTCTTTAACAAACTAAAACTTAAATACGGTGATAAAACCATTTTGATAGTCAGTCACTCCGCAACAATTAGAGCACTTCATTTTAATATAATAGGTTATGATGAAGAAACAAACTTTTTAAGTTTTAGCCCTAAAAATGGAGAAGTATACGAATATGACATATAGGAGATAACGTTATGGATAAATATAGATTAAGAACGATTGAAAATGATGAAGCATATTTAAGACAAGTATCAAAAGAAGTTGAAAAAGATGACCCTGAGTTAGAAAGTGATATAGATATATTAGCTAATTATTGCAGAAGTGATGGAAATATGATAGCACTTGCTTCCGTTCAAATTGGTATTCCCAAAAAAATAATATACATAATGAAAACGGATGAATATGAAGCTTCAAAAGAAAATGATTTTGAAGACAAAAAAATAGTTATGATAAATCCTAAAATAATAGAAGAAAAAGGTGAAACATATTATTGGGAAGCTTGTGCAAGTTGCATGGATAACATGGGTCTTGTTAAAAGACCTTATAGCATAAAGGTAAGGTACCAAGATAAAGATTTTAATGAAAAAGAAGAAACTTTTGAAGGATTTAAAGCAACTGTATTTTCTCATGAATATGACCATTTATTTGGAATACTTCATATCGATATAGCTGATAAAGTTTATGATATGCCTCAGGAAGAAAGAAGAAAATTTAGGGAAAACTCTGAAAATAAATATAAGGTTGTTTCTAAAACAAAAATCTATAAACACCCGTTAAGATAGGAGTGGTAAAATGATAAACATATATACGACTGATACTAATAAAAGGTTTAAAGAACTTAAAAACTTACAAAAGGGTTGCTGGATTGATATTATTAATCCAACCAATGATGAAATAAAAGAAATTTCTTTAAAAACTAATACGGATTTGGATTTGCTTATGAAACTTACTGATGATGAGGAACTGCCTAGAATAGAAGTCGGGGATAACGCTAGTTTAATAGTAGTTGATACGCCATACATAACTGATACTAGGTATAAGCATAAGTACAATACTGATCCTTTAGGAATTATAATTAATAACGATGGGTATTTTATAACTGTATCATTAAAAAAACAAGCTTTATTAGATGATTTTAAAAATAATAAAGTAAAAAATTTTGATATAAAAAAGAAGACAAAATTTGTTATTCAAATATTACTTAAGACTGCAGCGGTATATCAAAAGGAGTTAACCTCCATTAATAATTACATTAATAAAAAAGAAAAGACTCTTTATAAATCAACGAATAATAAAGAGTTAATTGACTTACTTAATATTGAAAAAACACTTGTTTATTTTTCTACCTCTTTAAAAGCTAATGATGTTGTTTTAGAAAAGCTATCTAAGGGTAATGTTATAACTCTTTATGATGAAGATAAGGATTTAATGGAAGATGCAATTATAGAAAATAAACAAGCTATAGAAATGGCTAACATATACCGTGAAATATTAACTAGTATGACTGATACTTACGCAACCATAATTTCAAATAATCTAAATGACGTTATGAAATTTTTAGCAGGTATTACAATAGTGTTTTCAATTCCAACCATGGTAGCTTCGTTTATAGGCATGAACGTACCACTAGGAAGGCTTGGAGATTCAGGTATAAGCTTTATATTAATAATAATTTTTTCTTTTGTGTTATCTATTATAATTGCTATTATACTAAAAAGAAAAAACATGCTATAATTATTTTATAAGAGATGGAGGTAAAAAATGAATTTAAACAAGAAAAATACAAAACAAATAATGCTTTTAATTTCTTTTGCGGCACTTATGCTTTGGATTGTTTTTAATTATAAAATATTTATTGATTTAATAAGTTTTTTAATTAAGCTTTTAATGCCGTTAATCGTAGGTATTGCAATAGCGTTTATAATAAACGTGCCAATGAAACAAATTGAAAGAAAAATATTTAAAATAGAAAAAAGAAAACATAAAAAAATTATAAGGGTTATATCACTTGTTTTGTCTATCGTTTTAATTTTTGGAATAATTGGACTTATATTATTTTTGGTTATACCAGAGTTTATTGAAGCGATTATTAACATAAGTAAGAGTGTTCCAAAAAGCTATGACTTTATAAACGATATTATCAATAAAATAAATAATTTATATCCTGATATAAAAGGATATTTAAATAACATTGATGTAAAAAGTATAATAGATACATCTGTAAATCAAGCCGGCAACATTGTTTCGGCGTTAGCAGGATTTTTATCAACCATGATATCAAGGTTAATAACTTTCTTTATTGGTTTTATTATATCGATTTATATACTTCTTGATAAGGAAAATTTATCTAGGCAAACAAAGAAAGTTTTAAACGCATTTTTTGGCGGTGATGTTACTAATAAAGTAGTTAGAATTATTAAATTAACTAACACTACTTTTACTAATTTTTTAACTGGTCAATGTTTAGATGCTAGTTTAACTGGTTTTTTACTATTTATAATTTTAAGTATAATTAAATTACCATACGCTTTAATTTTAGGTGTGTTATTTGCCATAACTGCACTTATTCCTTACGTTGGAGCGTTTATTACTTTACTTATTGGAGTCGTGTTAATTGGCGTTACAAATCCTATGGGAGCTTTATGGTATGTGATTGTGTTCTTTGTATTACAACAATTTGATGATAACTTTACTTATCCTAGAATCGTGGGAGGTTCTGTTGGGTTGCCAGCATTATGGGCGCTTGTTGCGGTACTTATTGGTGGTAGTATTTTTGGGTTTATAGGAATGATAATAAGTATCCCATTGGCATCAATTTTATATAGTCTTTTTGGTGAATACGTAAACGATAGAATTAAAAAGAAAAGTAGTAAATAAATATTGACAATTTCTGCTATTTAAAATATACTTAAGTAGTAATCATTACTATTTAGGAGTTAATATGCGATATTCAAAACAAAAGGATGAAGTCTTAAAAATAGTACTAGAATCTTGTAATCATCCTGATGCTAAAGAAATTTATAACCTTGTTAAAAAGAAAATTCCAAACATAAGTTTAGGAACTGTTTATAGAAATTTAAACGCTCTTACTTTGGAAGGAAAAATAAGAAGGTTATCAGCTTTAGATGGTAATGATAGGTTTGATAAAACGTTACATGATCATAATCACGTTATATGTCTAAAATGCGGTAAGGTATGTGATGTTAATTTATTACTTGATGAAAGTAAAATGAAAAAAGTAGAAAACGAAACAGGTTTTAAAATTACAAATTGTAATTTTAATATAAATGGAATTTGTGAAGAATGTATGAAAGGAAATTAATTATGGAATTAAAAGGATCAAAAACTGAAAAAAATTTAATGACTGCTTTTGCAGGAGAAAGCCAAGCTAGAAATAAGTATACTTATTTCGCTAGCAAAGCAAAAAAAGAAGGATATGAACAAATAGCAGGGATTTTTGAAGAGACTGCTAATAATGAGAAAGAGCATGCTAAAATGTGGTTTAAACTACTTAATGGTGGGGAAATTGGAACTACTAGTGAGAACTTAAAAGCAGCAGCTGAAGGTGAAAATTACGAATGGACTGACATGTACGCTAGCTTTGCTAAAGAAGCTAAAGAAGAAGGATTTGATCATATCGCTTATCTTTTTGAAGAAGTTGCTAAAATAGAAAAAGAACACGAAGAAAGATACATGACTTTACTTGGTAATGTTGATAATGATTTAGTATTTAAGAAGGGTGAAGAAACAGTATGGATTTGCCGTAACTGCGGACATGTATACGTAGGAGAGGAAGCTCCAAAGGTATGTCCAGTATGTGCTCATCCTCAAAGTTATTTTGAAAAAAGAGCTAAAAATTATTAAGACCTATTGGTCTTTTTTTGATTATCTTTTTATATATTACTAAACGTAGTTATAATATTTATAGTTATATACTTTGTTTTTATAAGATGTTGGTGTTTATAATTTTTTATATTTTTGTTGCAAGTATTTTAAATTTGTGATAGAATACAAAATAAGTTTTAAAAGAAGGAGATTTTTATGCTTGACTATAAAGATATAATAATTATGAAGGGACTGCAAAAAGATATGAAAAAATCAAAAATTAATGTAGATAAATCTTTGATTAAAAGAATACCACCCACATCAGAAGGTTATTTTCCTAAAAAATATATTGATAGTAATTTAGAGATAAATAAAGAACAAATAAAAAAGAACAACAGAATATAAAATAATAAAAGGCGTTAATTTTAACGTCTTTTGTGTTATTATATTTATGAGGCTAATTATGAAAAGAAAAAAGAAGTTAGATATTATATTTGAAGATAAAGAAATATTGGTAGTAAATAAACCTAGCGGAATACTTACGGTATCAACACCTAAAGAAAAAGAAAAAACTTTGTTTCATGAGGTGTCAGATTATGTAAAAAAAAGTAATCCAAAAGCTAAGGTATTTATTATACACCGGCTTGATAAAGATACATCTGGTATAGTTATGTTTGCTAAAAATCAAAACGTAAAATATAGTTATCAAAATAATTGGGATAATTTAGTTTTAAAAAGAGGATATGTAGCAGTTGTAGATGGTTTATTGGAAAAGAAAAATAATGTGATAAAATCTTATTTAAAAGAGACTAAAACTCTTTTAGTATATTCTTCTAATGATAGGAAAAATGGAAAACTTGCAATAACTAATTATAATGTTATAAAAGAGAACGATAGATATTCTATGCTTGATATTGATATAAAAACAGGAAGGAAAAACCAAATAAGAGTACATATGAAAGATATTAATCATCCGATATTAGGAGATAAAAAATATGGTAATAAAAAAAGTCCTACAAACAGACTTATGCTTCATGCAGGAGAACTTATTATAATTAATCCTAAGAACAAAAAGAAAATGCAATTTATAAGTAAAGTGCCTAAGAGTTTTGATTTATTATTTGATGAAGGGAAAATATAATATGAATAAGTTTATTTGTTATCCAAAATGTTCTACTTGTAAAAAGGCTGAAAAGTTTTTACAAGATAATAATATAGAATATGAGCTAAGGGATATAAAGAAAAACAACCCAAGTAAAGATGAATTAGATAACTTTGTTAAATTATCAGGTAAGGATATTAAAGCATTTTTTAATACGAGTGGTTTAGTATATAAAGAGTTAGGCTTAAAAGATAAATTACCTAACATGTCATATGATGAAAAATTAGATACACTTAGTACTAATGGAATGCTTGTTAAAAGACCAATATTAGTAACAAATAATAAAGCTTATGTTGGATTTAAGGAAAAAGAGTGGATTAATTTAATAAAATAGTAATGGTGGATTATATGAAAAACATAGACTTTTTAAAAAATACTTTGATTGCACATCGTGGTTATCATGATATAAAAATAGGTATTCCAGAAAACTCTATAGCAGCTTTTAAAAGAGCAATTAGTTATAATTACACAATAGAGTTAGATGTACATTTAACCAAGGATAATAAATTAGTTGTTTTTCATGATAATAGTTTAAAGCGTGTGTGCGGTGTAAATAAAATAATAGAAAATTGTACTTATAATGAGTTATTAAAGTATAATTTGTTTGATACTAAATATAAAATACCTTTATTTGATGAAGTATTAAATTTAGTAGATGGAAAAGTTGGACTATTAATAGAAATTAAAACTAGTAAGTTTGATGGAAATTTAGAAAAAGAATTATCAAAAAAGTTAGATGATTATGTTGGGTTATTTGCTATTCAAAGTTTTAATCCATTATCAGTCTTTTGGTTTAAGAGAAATAAAAAGGATTATATAAGAGGATTACTTGCAAGTGATTTTAAGAATAGAAAAGATATAAGTAATTTAAGAAAAAATATAATTAAAACATTAATAACTGATATTATTTTGAAAACTGATTTTATAGCGTATGACATAAATGCTTTGCCTAATAATTATATTAAGACAAAAAGAAAAAGTAAGCTCATATTAGGATGGACCATAAGAAATAAAAAGAATTATGAAAAAGCAATTAAATATTGTGATAATTTAATATGTGAAAATATGGAAGTGTATAAAGATTAGAAGAAATTCTAATTTTTTTATAATTTTTTAGAGGGATTTTAAAAGT
>CAYOWI010000024.1:0-17997 GCA_964407685.1 uncultured Muribaculaceae bacterium | reverse complement strand
AGGGACTTATTTCTAAGGAAGCCTTTGTACACTATATATATGGTAATGTTTCTATAATAGGTTATGATTCAGATAAAGATGAATTAACTGTATTTATCAATAAGACATCTAATACCATTACATGTAAAATAGGTGATTTAAGAACTATGTCTAAGTATAAAAAATATGAAAGTGTACTTAATTCATTAGCTGATGGCAATAAAGAAAAAAATGCGTTCAATTATTTTGAGGATGTAGTTATACCAGAAGCACAGAAAAAATAAATAAAATTAGTAATTATATATTTAAGATGGTTATTTTTAACCTTCTTTTTTTATTTTTTTTTAGAATTTTAGGGGAATTTCAAAAGTTTTATCTAATTATAATATGAGAGTACCTAAAATGGGTAGTAGCCTTCCGTCTTTTTATGAAGAATAGAAAGGTGTTGATGTTTATGAAAAGTGAAACAAAGTTTCAAAGAGTAATAATTATCCTTTTGATTTTATTATTAGCATTGCTGATTTTTAAAATACAAAAGAAAAAGCGTACTTACCCAAGGGGTGTACGCTTTTTTCATTAAAGTGTTAATGGAAAGTTACTAACCTTAAGTTAGGTACTCTCGCTAATTAAATTATACAGTATTAATACTATTAAGTAAATAAAAAATTATTTTAAAACTTGACATAATCTTAGATAAGATATGGTATTTTTTTGCTTTTATGATACAATATACGTTAAGGTGATTTTATGGATTCCGTTAATGAATTTTTAAAAACTTTAAATATAAATAAGAATGATACATTAATTGTTGCTGTGTCTTTTGGACCAGATTCTATGGCATTATTAAATATTATAAAAAGAGTGTATCCTAATAATAAAATAGTTTGTGCTCATGTACATCATAATCATAGAAAAGAAAGCGACAGAGAATGTGACGAGTTAAGAAAATATTGTGCTAAAAGTAAGATAGATTTTGAATTTATGAAAATAAAATCTTATAAAAATGATCTGTTTACCGAAGAGGAAGCAAGAAGTAAAAGATATTCTTTCTTTGATTCTTTGATAAAAAAATATGGTTCCAATTATTTATTTACAGCACACCATGGTGATGATTTAATTGAAACCGTATTGATGAGAATAGCAAGGGGTTCTTCGCTTAAAGGATATGCTGGAATACCGCTTATTAGTAAACGAAAAAGTTATAATCTTATTAGACCATTGCTTTTTGTTACCAAAGATGAGATATTAAGTTATTGTAACGAAAATAATATTTCTTATGCTGTGGATAAGTCCAACTCAGATGACTCATATACAAGAAATAGGTATAGGAAATACGTATTACCATGTTTTAAACAAGAAAATCCATTAGTTCACAAACAATTTTTAAAGTTTTCCACAGCATTAAATGAATATGATAATTACTTTGAAAAAGTTATTGATAAGTTGTATCCTAGTATTATAACTCAAAATGAAATAAACTTAAGTGAACTTTTAAAACAAGATGATTTGATTATAAAAAGATTGATTATGAGATATTTATACGATAATTATAAAGAGGAAATTACTTACGTAGAAAGTGATAACATTGATTTGGTTTTCTCTCTTGTTAAAAGTAAGAAAACATGTAGTGAAATTTCTTTGCCTAGAAAAAAAACGTTAATAAAGTCTTATAATAAGATATATTTCGATAATGGTTTTAAATATAATGATTATTGTTTTGTGTTTGATGGTTATGAGAAATTGCCTAATGGTTTTATTATTAATAAGATTGGTAATCTAGAAAATACCACTAATTACGTCACTGCTTTTAATAGTCAGGATATTAGTTTTCCACTATACATAAGAAACGTTATTCATGGTGACAAAATCGAGGTTCTAGGACTTAATGGTTCAAAAAAAGTACATGATATTTTTATTACTGAAAAGATTCCTAAACGATTTAGAGAAGTATATCCATTATTAGTAGATAGTGAAGGTAAAATACTTTGGATACCGGGTGTTAAAAAATCTAAATATGATAAGTCAAAACAAGGGAAATATGATATAATATTAAAGTATTACAAGGAGGAAGAAAATGACAAATCGAAATAGTCAAAATATGAAAAAGGGAATGTTTCCTTACGTTCTATTACTTGCTATTGGATTATCAATAATGTTTTTTTATAGCATGACTAACGGAACGAATAAGGAATTAACTTATAATGAGTTTAATAACGCATTATCTAATAATAAGGTAGAAGAAGTTGTTATAACTCCATCCACAGCTGCTTATACTTATCAAATCACTGGTAAGTTAAAAAATGCTAAGGAAGGAGAAACGTTTAGTGTAAAAACTCCACTTTCTGATACTGTTATTAATAAAATCGTTGATGCAAGTGAGGAAAAAGATTTTAAAATAGTATCAAAATCAGATCCGGCCGCTAATGCGTGGGTTACTTTCTTGCTTAATATCGCGCCTACTTTATTGTTAATAGGATTAGCTTTTTGGTTTTTTACAAAACAACTTAATGGCCAAAAAGGTTCTATGGATTTTGGTAGAAGTAAAGCTAAACTTGACCCAGATAAGGGAAAGATAACATTTAAGGATGTAGCGGGTCTTCCTGAGGAAAAAGAAGAATTGCAAGAGTTAATAGATTTTTTAAAAAATCCGAAAAAGTTTACTAAGTTAGGAGCTAGAATACCTAAAGGGGTTCTTTTGGTAGGTCCTCCAGGAACTGGTAAAACATTGCTTGCAAAAGCGGTAGCAGGAGAAGCTAATGCACCATTTTATTTTATATCAGGTTCTGATTTTGTTGAATTATATGTTGGTGTTGGTGCATCAAGGGTAAGAGACATGTTTAAACAAGCTAAACAAAATGCGCCGTGTTTAATATTCATTGATGAAATTGATGCCGTAGGACGTCAAAGAGGTACTGGTATTGGTGGTGGACATGACGAAAGAGAACAAACACTTAACCAATTATTAACCGAGATGGATGGCTTTGGAGCTAACGAGGGAATTATTATAATAGCTGCAACTAATAGGCCAGACGTGCTTGACCCAGCTCTACTTAGACCTGGAAGATTTGATAGGCAGGTAACTGTTGCCCTTCCAGAGCAAAAGGCAAGGGAAGAAATATTAAAGGTACATGCAAGAAATAAAGTTTTATCTAAGGGTGTTCACCTTGACAGTATTGCGAAAAGAACAGTTGGTTTTTCAGGTGCAGACTTAGAAAACCTACTTAACGAGGCAGCACTACTTGCGGTTAGAAGAGAAAAATCTGCAATTACTATGTCTGAAATAGATGAAGCAATAGATAGAGTAATTATGGGCCCTGCTAAAGTGACTAAAAAATATACTCCAGAAGAAAAGAAATTAGTTGCTTATCATGAAGCTGGACATGCTGTTTTAGGTATAAAACTTGATAATGCAAACGATGTACAAAAAGTTACAATTATTCCAAGAGGAGAAGCTGGTGGATATAATCTAATGCTTCCAAAGGAAGAAAAATATACAGCAACTAAAACTGAATTATTAGAACAAATAATGGGATTACTTGGTGGACGTGTTGCAGAAGAAATAGTATTTGGTGAAATAACAACAGGTGCTCACAATGATTTTTCTAAAGCAACTAAAATAGCAAGAAGTATGGTTACTGAATATGGAATGTCTAGCTTAGGTCCAGTTCAATTAGAAACCCCAGAAGGAAGTTCATTCTTAGGAAGGGATTATAATAAGAATAGAAACTTCTCTGATCAAGTAGCATTAGAAATAGATAATGAAGTTAGAAACATTATTAATGATTGCTATGCTAAAGCTAAAAAAATAATTGAAAAGAATAGAGATTTACTTGATTTAATTGCTTCAAGCTTAATTGAACACGAAACATTAACTAAAGAACAAATAGATTATTTAGCAGAAAATGGAAAAATGCCAGCAGATGATATGTTAGATGATGTTTCTTTATCAAAACTAAAAGAGATGGCAAAGGAAAAGGGGATTAAGGGCTTTAGTTCAATGAGTAAAGACGAACTAAAAAAAATCTTAACCGAAGAATTAATGGATGATAGTAAACATAAGAAAAACGACTAATTGTTAGTCGCTTTTTTTGTTGGTTTGTTTTTGTAACCAGGTTCGCTACCTTTAACATAGTATAAGATTTTCTTTAATTTAGAGTCATTAGTAGCCACTTTACCAGTTTGAACATCGGTTAAAACTCCAACTACGTTATCAGGTTTTTCATACCAACTTTGTTTTTTCTCTCTTAGATAACTTTCGATTGAATCTGCCCATATATTTTTAGAATACTTATATTCCTTACTGGATAGTTTCCTATTGTCGTCATATCCCGTCCATACACCTACTATGACGTCTGGGTTATATCCTACGGTCCAAAGATCGTAATCTGTAGTACCACTTTTTACAGCATATTTTTTAGTTATTTTTGGTGCGATGGAAGCACAAGTGGGAGCGGTATAGCTCGTAAGTGTTATGTCATAAGTATTTGAAAGGAGTTCGCTTAATATATAGGTGTACGATTTATTTAATATTCTATCTTTTTTATTATGATACTCGTATATTACATCACCATTTCCGTCCTCTACCTTTTTAATTAAGTGACCTTTAACACTATATCCGGTATTTGCAAGAGTTGCGTATGCGGCCGAAAATTCTGTTATCGTAAGTTCATTGGTTCCAAGGGGTAATGATGCATTAGCCTCTAATTTGCTTGTTATCCCCATTTTTTTAGCATATTTAACAAGTGTATCTTCACCTAAAAATAAATGTGTTTTAATGGCATAAATATTATCAGAATAACTAATGGCAAGGGCCATTGTTATTTTATCATTTGGGTATACATTGCCATAGTTATTAGGGGAATACTTAAGGTTATTATCTAGGTTGAAAGTAGTTGGTTTACTTAAGAAAGTAGTTGCGGCAGTAAGTCCATTTTCAAGTGCTGCATAATAAAGAAGTGGTTTCATAGTAGATCCTACTTGTCTTTTAGACTGAACAGCTCTATTATATTGTGATTTTGAATAATCTTTTCCTCCAGCTAAAGCGATAATTTCTCCATTGTTAGGATTCATCATTATCGCAGAAACCTGCATTTCATCTTTTCCTTCTAAGTTATTTTTAATACTTTCCTCTAATTTTGTTTGAGCTTCAACATCAAGTGTGGTGTATATTTTTAATCCTTCTTGTCTTATTGTATTATCACTAACTATTTTAAGAGATTCTAATTCTCTTATAACAGCATCTTGATAATACATTATTGTTGATAAATTTAAGTTTTCTTTTTTTCCATAATAGGTTAGTTTAACATTTAGGGCATCTTCCATTGTTTTTTCTGAAATTATTTCATTATTAACCATGGCTTTTAGAATTTGTTTTTGTCTTTTTTTGGCAGCTACTTCATCATTTAATGGTGAATAGTAATCTGGGGATTTAGGTATACCTGCTAACATTGAGCTTTCAGCTAAGTTAAGGTCTTTAGCAGATTTATTAAAGTAATAAAGAGAAGCGTTTTCAATCCCTAAAATGCCATTTCCATAATTAATAGTATTTAAATATCCCTCTAAAATTTCATCTTTTGAATACTGGGTTTCTAGCTTAAACGCATACCAAGCTTCTTTTATTTTTCTTTCCCAGGTCTTATCAAACGTTAAAAATAAATTTCTAGCGTATTGCTGTGTAATGGTTGATGCACCTTCTTTTAAATCCTTCGTTTTGATATTAACCATGGCAGATTTAATGATTCTTGGAATATCAAATCCGGGATGATCATAGAAATTTTTATCTTCAGAATATATCGTTGCGTTTATTAAATATTTGGATATATCTTTTAATTTTATCCATTTTTTTGTTCCGTTGTTACCTTCGTAGAAACTAATGCCGTCCTTATCATACATGTATATACTATTTGAATTTTGTATATCTATTTTACTTCCGTATTTAGCACATAAAAACAAAATAGTATATAAAAAACAGAAAATTAACATTAAGGCGATTGCTGTTTTTACAATAAATTTAATTTTTTTCACTTAACCGCCTTCTTTCTAGTTTTATTATTGGTAAAAAAAAATAAAATATAAGTATTTTATTGACCTTTTTTATTTTCTATGCTATATTGACACTAGAATTTTTTTTAAGGGTGTTTTATGTCTAAAATAAAGATTGAATCTAAGATATCTAGTAATAATTATAAGGAGCTTTTAACTAGCTGTTATGGAATAAAAAATGATAATTTAATTACGTATAAAGATAGCAGTGCTTTTATAAATATATTATTATCAAAAAATTCTATTTCTATTAAAAGAGAAAATAAAGAATTTCTTCTTGAACTTAAGTTTAAGAAAGATTCTAAACAGCATGGTAATTATTTTATAAAGGATATAAAATTAAATTTTGATGTTTATACAAAAACCAAAAAGTTAACGATAAATAGTAATAAAATTATTGTAGAGTATGAACTATACTTAAAAGATGAACTTAGCGATGTTTTTGTTTACACCATAGAATGGAGTGATTATAATGAATCTTAAATTAAACGTAAAAAAAATGATTTCTCATGCCATAAAAGATTTAAATATAACATGTGATGAAAATGATGTTGTTATTGAAGTCCCTAAGGTACGTCAAAACGGAGATTTTTCATGTGTAATAGCGATGAAACTCGCTAAAACTTTAAAACAAAACCCACGGGATATTGCTCTTAATATAAAAGAAAAACTAATATGTTTTGATGAAATAGAAAAAGTTGAAGTGGCGGGACCAGGTTTTATTAATATTTTCTTAAAAGATAAATATGTTTTTAGTGGGATAGCAGAGGTTATGAACGAACAAGATGATTACGGAAGAGTTAACTTGGGTAATGGAAAAAAAGTTAACGTTGAGTTTGTTAGTGCAAATCCTACTGGAATCTTACATTTAGGTACTGCAAGAGGAGCAGCTTACGGGATGAACTTGTCAAATATTTTATCATTTGCGGGATTTGATGTTACTAAAGAATATTACGTAAATGATGCTGGTAATCAGATAAATAATCTTGGTTTATCGGTTAAAGAAAGATATAAAGGCTTATGTGGTATAGAAGAAAATATGCCAGAAGATGGTTATTATGGTTCAGAAATAATTGATATAGCTTATAACATAAAAGAAAAGTATGGTGATTCTAAGTTGGATGCTTCTTTAGAATTCTTTAAAGAGTTAGCGGTAGATTATCTTCTTAGTATAATTAAAAATGATTTATCTTCGTTTGGAGTTTGTTTTGATGTTTGGACCAGTGAAAAAAGCATTCGTGCAAAAGGTAGAATAGAAGAATCTTTAAAAATTCTTAACGAAAAAGACCTGGTTTATAAAAAAGATAATGCAACTTTTTTAAAAACAACTAATTATGGTGATGATAAGGACAGGGTATTAATAAAAACTGATGGAAGTTACACGTACCTTGTTCCTGATATAGCTTATCATTTAGATAAGTTTGATAGAGGCTTCGACTATTTAGTAGATGTTTTTGGTGCGGATCATCATAGTTATGTATCAAGACTTAAGGCAAGTATTGAGGCATTAGGATATGATAAGGATAAATTAGAAGTTAGGCTTCTTCAAATGGTCAAGTTATTACGTGGTGGTTCTGTAGTTAAAATGAGCAAGCGCACCGGCGGTAACATTACCATAAAAGAATTAGTAGACGAAATAGGAAAAGATGCTGCAAGGTATTTCTTTGCGATGAGATCCTTAGATGGGCAAATGGATTTTGACATGGATTTAGCACTTAAACAATCAAATGATAACCCATTATTTTACGTAGAATATGCACATGCTAGAATATGTTCTATACTAAAGGATGCTGATCAAAAAAATATTTCATTTAAAAGTGAAATAAAAAAAGTAAGTGATACTGATTCAAAAGCAATTATTCTTAAGGTTTATGAATTTAGTGATGTTATATTAAGTGCCGCACAAAAAAAAGAACCGCATTTAATTACAAATTATGTGTATGAACTAGCAGGAATGTTCCATAATTATTATGGTAAACATAGAATATTAACTGATGATAAAGAAGAATCATCAGAAAGGTTAAGTATAATAAAAACCGTTCAAATTACAATAAAAAATGCTTTAAACCTTATTGGTGTTAGAGCAATAGATAAAATGTAGGAGGAAATAATTATGAACGTAAGACAAATGCCCTTAGAGGAATTAGAGCTATTATCTTATACTGATATAGCTTACGAATTACTTAAATTAGATAAAAAACCAAAAACAACGCCGTTGTTATTTGGCGAAGTATGTAAGTTATTACAAATAAATGAAGACACGATGTTTGATTTAATTGGAGATTTTTATACAACTTTAACAACTGATAAAAGATTTGTTCTTTTGGATAACGCAGAATGGGATTTAAAGGAGTTTCACGTAATAAAACCAATCGTTGATGATGAAGAAGATGATGAAGAGTCTTTGGAGGAAGACTTAGAAGAAGATGAAGCAGAAGGCACTGAAGATGAATTGGTAACAGATGGAGAAGAAGACTTTGATGATACTAATGAAATGGATGATTTAGAAGATTTAGCAATTGTAAACGAAGAGGAATTAGAGGAATAAAATGTTTGAAAGATTAGAAGTTATAAGAAAAAGAAATGACTTTATAACTGCGGAGCTAACTAAACCAGAAGTTATTAGTGATGTTGCTAAAACTACCCTTCTTGCTAAAGAACAATCTGATTTATCAGAAATAATAGAGTGTTATAATGAATATTTAAAGTCAAAAAGTGATTATGAAGAAGCAAAAGCACTTGCGGGTGATCCTGAATTAGGCGAATTTGCAAAAGAAGAAGAACAAAGACAGGAGCAAAGACAAAAGGATTTAAAAAAGCAACTAGAGATATTATTATTACCTAAAGATCCAAATGATTCGAAGAACATAATTGTTGAAATAAGAGGAGCAGCAGGTGGTGATGAAGCTAATATCTTCGCTGGTGATTTATATGATATGTATGTTAAATATGCTGAATCACAAGGTTTTAAAATAGAGAATTTAGGTAGTACTCCTGGAACTAGCGGAGGATTTTCTGAAATATCATTCATGGTTAAAGGTAAAGGAGCATATTCTAAGTTAAAATATGAATCAGGAGCTCATAGAGTACAAAGAGTCCCTTCAACTGAGTCACAGGGAAGAGTTCACACATCAACTGCTACGGTGCTTGTGATGCCAGAGGTAGATGATGTTGATTTTAAATTAGATATGAATGATATTAGAATTGATATTACAAGGAGTAGTGGTTGTGGTGGACAAGGCGTAAATACCACGGACTCTGCTGTTAGATTAACCCATATTCCAACTGGTATTGTTGTTTATTCTCAAACTGAGCGTTCACAAATAAAGAATAAAGAAATGGGAATGAAAATATTACAATCAAGAGTTTATGATTTAATGATTAGAAAACAAGAAGAAGAACTTGGTGCTGAGCGTAAAAGTAAAATTGGTACTGGTGATAGATCAGAAAAGATAAGGACTTATAATTATCCACAAAACAGGGTAACTGATCATCGTATAGGTTATACTACTAATTCATTAGATAGGGTAATGAATGGAAAATTAGAAGACATAATTGAGGCTTTAATAACTGAGGATCAAAGAAGAAAACTAGCGGGAGAGTAATTTCTTTTCGACTAGTTTTTATTTAATGGAAGGTGAGTTTATGAAATATTTAAAACCAAATTATGATGAAAGCATTGTTAGTGTGGTAAATTCTGTTCAAAGATATTTTAAGATAAAAGAAAATCATCCATCTCTTAATTATTTAGATAATTATATTGATAAATATAAACCTAAGAACATAGTGTTAGTACTATTTGATGGTTTAGGTTATAATATGTTAAAAAGGAATAAAGATATTTGCCCTTTTTTAAATGAACATCTAAAAAGAAGTGTATCTTCTGTATTTCCCACAACTACGATGGCGGCTAGAACGTCTATTGAATCTGGATTAAACCCTGTTGAGCACGGTTGGATGGGGTGGAATATGTATTTTAAAGAGTTTGATAAGGTTATCACATTAACTAAAAACGTTATTAAAGATACTAAAGAAAAACCCGCTAATTATCATGTAGCTAAAACGCTCTTAAAGTATGAGTCAATAGTGGAAAAGATAAAGAAATTAGAAAATTGTTACGCGGAAAAATTAACTATTTATAGTAATCACCCTGATGAATCATTAAATAAAATCACTAGAAAAATAAAAAAAATTACTAGAAAAAAAGAAAAGACATATACTTACGTTTATTATAATGAACCAGATCATGTAATGCATAAAACTGGCACTGATTCTAAAGAAACAAAGAAATATTTAAAAAAGATAAATAAATGGTTTTGCAAATTGTGTAGTAAGTTAAAAGATACCATGATTATTGCTATCGCTGATCACGGACATATTAATACTAGTCATATAACGCTAGATGAGTATCCTTCTATCATGAAAATGCTAGATGGTGATATATCAATTGATAATAGAGCGTGCTCTTTTAGAATAAAAAAGGAATATAAAAAAGAATTTTTATATGCAATAAAAAGATTATTAAAAGATGACTTTTTATATTATACTAAAAAGGAGTTGATAAAGGAAAAACTATACGGTAATGGTTTAGAAAATAAATATTACCGTACTGGGCTGGGTGATTATTTTGCTATTGGTATAAGTGATGTATCAGTAAGGCAAAGCTCTAAAAGTAGTCTTAGCGTGTCATCACATTCGGGATTAACCGAAGATGAAATGCTAGTTCCACTTGTTATAGTTAATACAAAGTAAGGATGTGTTAAAGTTGAATAAAAAAAGTGACATAGAGTATCTAAAAAAATATTATAAAGGTAATATAAATGAGGCCGTTAAAAGATTAGATGCTGGTGAGCCAGTTCAATACATTGTAGGTAATGTAGACTTTTATGGTTACGAATTAGATGTTAATAAAAACGTACTTATCCCTCGTAGGGAAACGGAAGAATTAGTAGAGGAAGTAATAAAAAGAAGTAAGAATTTTAATAACCCAATTATAATAGACGTTGGAACTGGTAGCGGTAGTATAGCAATAGCGTTATCAAAAGAACTTAAATGCCATGTTTATGCATCCGATATAAGTAATAAAGCACTTTTAGTTGCTAAAAAAAACGTTAAAAAAACAAATTCTTTAGTTACTTTATATCAGGGTAATATGTTAGAACCATATATAAAGAATAGTATTAAAGTAGATATAATAGTAAGTAATCCGCCTTATATAGATTTAACAGAAGAAATACAAAAGGTTGTTAAAGATAATGAACCTCACGTTGCTTTATATGCTAAAAACAATGGGTTAGAGTTTTATGAAAGTATTTTAAAAGATGCTAAAAAGATTTTAAACGATAAATTTTTAATAGCTTTTGAAATCGGCGAAAAGCAGGCGGATGATGTTAAAGACATAGCTTTTAAATATTTGGGTAATGTAAAAGTCGAAATAAAAAAAGATTTGTCTTTAAGAAATAGAATGGTGTTTGTATATAATTTTTGAAGATCACCCAAAAAGAAATAGAGGGTGATTTTTATATGAAAAAAATAATAATTATATTACTTGCTTTAGTTAGTATAAATTTAGTATATAACACGAATAAGAAAAAAGAAACGGTTAGAATACCGAATTCTGCAATAAGGTTTAGGGTACTTGCTAATAGTAATTCGCCAAGGGACCAAAAGATAAAACAAGACGTAAGAGATAAAATGCAAAAGGAATTATATAGTTTGCTTCAAAATACAAAAAGTACGAAACAAGCTAGAGGTTTAATTCAAGATAATATGAATAATTTTAATAGAATATTAGATGAAGAAATGAAAAATAAAGAATATTCTTATACCATTGATTATGGGCTGCATGATTTTCCATCTAAAACATATAAAGGTATAACTTATGAGGCGGGTGAATATGAATCATTATTAGTAACTTTAGGTGAAGGTAAAGGTGATAATTGGTGGTGCGTTTTATTTCCTCCACTTTGCCTATTAGAGGCAGAAGAAACTACTAATGTTAGTGAGGTTGAGTATAAATCTTTCATAAAAGAACTAATTGAAAAATATTTTTAAGATAATAGTAATAATATAATGTAGGAAGGTGATTTATATCGCAAGCATTATATTGATTGCAGTAAGTCTTAGCATGGATGCTTTTGCACTTGCTTTATCTTATGGAATAAAAAATGTTAGTATAAAAAACGTAGTTATAACAGCAGTAACGGTAGGCTTGTTTCACTTTTTTATGCCATTTTTTGGAAGTATTATTGGTGCGCCTTTATTTGCATATACAATAATTAAACCAAGAATTGTACTATTTTTAGTTTTTCTATTATTGTCTATTGATATGTTTACTCACTTTTTTGAGGAAAAGCCAAAACTTAGGGAATTAAATGTTATTGGTACACTTTTTTTTGCTATATCTGTAAGTTTCGATAGTTTTTCTGTTGGGTTGGGGCTTAAGTATATTTATGACAATGTTTTAATAGCGGTATCATCTTTTTGTTTAATAAGTGCATTTTTTACTACTTTAGGTTTTTTTCTTGGTAAGAAATTATCAGAAAAAATAGGTCGATACTCATTTTTAGTCGGAAGCATCTCATTATTTCTTTATTCGGTGAGGATATTGACAAAATAATAAAATAATGCTACTATATAGGGCATTCAAACAAAAGGGGGAGATTTGAATGAAACATATAAATTTTTATAACCAAACACATAAGAAATCAAAAAAAATTTTAACAGCTGGTATTTCACTTTTTGTGGCAGGCACTTTAGTGGCGGTAGGTGTAGGTAAACATTTTAAGCAAAAAAGTAAAGATACTTCTACACCTACTAAACCAGATACTACTATGGTTACTCCAGAATTTGCTGAATTAGTATTAACTGAGGACTTTGATATTAATGATCCGGCAGCAGTAACTAAAAGGGCACAAGATATATATAACCTATCGGAAGGTGCTTATACCGTTTTAGATATTCAAAATACAATTTATATCATACATGAAATGTATGATAAAATTACTTATCCAAAAAGTTTGATAACAGATGATAAAAAATTTTATTATATAAAATCACTTTCAAACTTGTTCGGTGATGTTTTAGATGATTATTTAGCAGATTATGCGGTAACAATGGGACTTATTGTTAACGATAAGAATAATAACCCGGTTTTTGCAGGAACTACTAATCCTGTTCCGTGTGCATACATGTGGATGGCACAAAATGATGAGGCAAAAAAACAAGCTATATCCCTTGCTAAGGTGTATTATGAACAACGTGAAAATATAAGAAATGGTAATTTAGCTGCAATGACTATTACTGCTAATGATTATTATGATTTATATGTTAAATCAAAGAGTAGTAAATTAAGTGACGGCGAAAAAGTTATTTTATTTAGTAATTTTGATGTTATAAATGATCTTTTTACTCCGTTTTTAAGCGAGTTACAAGTAAGTGAATTAGAGGGAGCTTTATTATTTGCTGGTCCAGAATTTGGCATAATTTTCAATAATTCTGTTAAAAATTTAGCTTTACCTGAAGGAAATAAAAAGAATTTAGTAGACGAAGTTATTGAATATGGTGAAAAGCGTAGAGAAAAAGATAAAATAGCTGCAGAATCAAGAATAGAAGCTGCTGGCAAAACTGATCCATCCGTTGTAGATCAAGGCGGAAAACCAGTAAGTGGTTCTGCTGGAAAACAAGAAGTTATTAATGATAAAGTAACTACGACTGTTGTTGGTACCAGTGAATTTGTTGTGCCAATACCTGATGAGGGCATTTCAGAAGATTTTGTTTCAGGTGGCGATATAGTAGAAGAACATACTACTAAAACGGTTCCTTCTACAACAGAACCATCAGAAACAATAACTTACGTTGATGATGAAAATATTCCTGTAATGAACGAAGAAGAGTATAGTAACGCTATTAAAAATTATAAAAAAAAATAAAGTAGTAAAGAGGTATACACTAGAATGTAAATTCTGGTGTTTTTCTTTGACTATAATTACTAAATATACTAAAATTAATTTAGAGGATGATAATATGTTAGTAAATAGCAAGAAGCTTTTTGATAATGCTTTAAAGGAAGGTTTTGCCATACCTGCTTATAATATTAATAATTTAGAATGGACAAAGTTTATTTTAGAATCCTGTAGTGAAGATAAAAGTCCAGTTATACTAGCGGTAACGCCTAGTTCAATTAAGTATTTTGGGGGTTATAAGATAGTTGTAAATATGGTTAAAACGATGATTGATGAACTTGATGTAAAAATTCCTGTGGTTCTTCATCTTGATCACGCTAGTGATTTTTTATCATGTAAAAGTGCTATAGATGCAGGGTTTACCTCGGTAATGATTGATGCGTCAATGATGCCATTTGAAGACAATGTAGCACTAACTAGCAAAGTTGTTGATTATGCTAAAAATCATGATGTAAGTGTAGAAGCTGAACTTGGAAGTTTGGGAGATGATGATAACTCTAGTTTTTCGTACGCTTATTCAGATTTAGAACAAAGCCGTGAATTTGTATTTAGAACCGGTATTGATTCGTTTGCGCCGGCGATAGGAAACGTACATGGTTTTTATCAAGGTAATGAGAAGATAGATTTTGAACTTTTAGGGGCATTATGTAAATCTGTTAGGATCCCATTAGTTCTTCATGGCGCTTCTGGACTTGATGATAATAAACTTAAAACTGCGGTTTTCTGTGGTGTTACTAAGGTTAATATTAATACTGATCTTATGTATGCCTGGGCTTGTGAGGTAAAAAAATATATTTTAGATAATAAAGATGTTTATGATCCTAGAAAGATAATTTTATCTGGCAAGGACGCTGTAAAAAAAGTTGTTCACGAAAAAAATATTGTAATAGGAAGTAAAAATAGACAATAAACTAGGGCGAATTAATCACCCTTTTAGAGAATTTTAATAAAATACAATGTAGATATGGAGGAGTAATATGCACAGGATAATAATTGAAGGTGGCAATGAATTAAGCGGAGAAGTAATAATAAGTGGATCTAAAAATAGTGCTGTTGCGCTTGTGCCGGCAGCAGTTTTATGTGATGAAGAGGTAACTATTGCTAACGTCCCTAATATTTCAGACATTGATGCGCTAGATGAAATATTAAATTTTTTGGGTGCTGAAGTAAAAAGGGAAAAAGATGTTATAAGAATTGATTCGTCGCACATTGAAAATAAGATTATTCCAGAAAAAATAGTAAAAAAACTTAGAGCATCATACTATTTTATGGGAGCTCTTTTAAGTAGATTTAAAAAAGTTGAGATGTATTTTCCGGGAGGATGCTCGATAGGGGCGAGGCCAATTAACCTTCATTTAAAAGGCTTTGAGGCACTTGGCGCTAAAGTAGAAGAAAATGATAATTTATTTGTTATTACAGCTGATAATTTAAGAGGAGCAAAAATAAATTTGGATTTTGCATCGGTAGGTGCTACGATTAACCTTATGTTAGCTGCGGTAAAGGCGGAAGGCACAACGATTATTTCTAATGCCGCAAAAGAGCCACACATTGTTAACGTTGCTACGTTTTTAAATAACATGGGAGCAAAAATAAGTGGAGCTGGTACAAGTGAAATAAAAATAGTTGGGGTAAAACATTTGCATTCTTGTTTTCATGAGGTTGTTCCTGACTACATTGAAACAGGCACTTATATGATTTTGGCTAGTGCAATTGGAAAAGATATGACTATAACTAACATAATTCCTGATCACGTTGAATCATTGATATCAAAGTTAGATGACATGGGTGTGCCTATGCAAATAGGAATAGATTTTATTAAGATTAGTGCTCCTTCTAAGCTAAAACAAACAAACATTAAAACCCAGGTTTATCCTGGCTTTCCAACCGACTTACAGCAACCGATGGCAACTTTACTTACGCAAGCTTCTGGCAAATCAATGATTAATGAGACGATTTGGGAAAATAGATTTTTAAATTTAATAGAGTTAAATAAGATGGGTGCAACAACTGAAACTTTGACTAATTCTAAAGCGGTAATTATTGGACCTACAGAGCTTAAAGGAAAGAAAGTTAAGGCAACTGATTTAAGGGCAGGAGCCTCACTTGTCATAGCTGGATTAATTGCACCTGGTAAAACGATTATTGAAAACGCTGACTACGTTTTAAGAGGATATGAAAACATAATTGAAAAACTTAGGCTAATAGGTGCTAAAATAAGCCTTGAAGAAATAGAATAGTATTGTAATAAATACTATTTTATTTTGGGGTGAATAACTTGAAAAGAAGATATAAACTTTTAATTGGATTTATTGTTACTGGAATAATTTTACTTACTATCTTTTTTATTACAAGGGATAGAAAAGTTTATTATTTATCTTTGGGAGACTCTTTAGCTGCGGGTCAAACACCTAATAATACCTTAGGGGAAAGTTATGGGGATTACATAGCTGAATATCTAAAAGATAAAGAGGTTTTAGAATTCTATACAAAGAAATTTTCTAAAAGTGGTTACCGTAGTATAGATTTGTTAAACGATTTAAATAATAATAAAGAAATAAAGGTTGATGGTCATAAAATAACCATAAAAAACGCTCTTATAAAAGCTGATTTGGTTACCGTAAGCATTGGCGCTAATGATTTGTTTTATAAGCTTAACGTCGGTAATAGCTTTGATTTAAACGAGTTTGATGATATTTATACATACGTAGATGAAACGATACTAGACGTGGATAAATTACTTTACGAACTAAGAAAAGCTTGTAAGGAGCAGATAATGGTATTTGGTTTTTATAATCCGTTTACTAATTTTTCGTCTTCTCTTGCAAATACGGTAGAACCGGTTATCACTTATGCGAATACAAAAATGGAAAATATTGTTAGGAAGTATGAGATGACGTATGTGGATATACATGATATTTTCTTGGCTAATGATGATTACCTTCCGAGCATTCTTGAAATTCATCCTACTAAAGCTGGTTATAAAGCGATGGCAAAAAGTGCCATTAAGCTTATTGATGAAAAAACACTTGCAAAATAATCTAACTATTGTTATAATATAATGGATTTTATATCTATGACTAGTGTTAGTCATGGCGAAAGGAGCTAGAAAGTATGCCAAAAAAAGAAAGTATCTACAAAACTTCAACGGTTACGTGTACTTGTGGAGCTACGTTTGAAACAAAGTCTATTAATGATAAAATTCACGTAGAAGTTTGTTCAAAATGTCATCCATTTTATACTGGTCAAGCAACTATGCAATCTAAAACTGGTAGAGCAGAGAAGTTTAATAAAAAATATGGTTTAAAAAGTGATACTGATGCACAAGCTGCTGCATAGTATTTTAAACCTAAATTAGATTAAATATATTGACAGTAAACACGAAAAAGTGTTATATTATTAAAGCTGATTAATTAAGTCTTGCTTTTTAGTAAGGCTTAAAAATATATCAAAAAAGAAACACCAGGTAGTGTGTTAAGAAAGGAGTAGAAAATATGCCTACAATTAATCAAATTCTTCGTCATGGAAGAAAAAATAAGAAGCGTAAGCCAAAAGCACCAGTTTTACTTGTTAGAACTAATACTCTAAAAAAGAAAAACTTGCCTGCTAATTCTCCACAAAAACGTGGGGTATGTACTCGTGTTGGAACGATGACACCAAAGAAACCAAACTCTGCATTACGTAAGTATGCCCGTGTTCGTTTAAGTAATGGGTATGAGGTAACAGCTTATATTCCAGGACAAGGACATAATTTACAAGAGCACAGCGTTGTGTTGATACGTGGTGGTCGTGTAAAAGACCTTATCGGTGTGCGTTATCACATCATTCGTGGTACTTTAGATACTCAAGGCGTTGCAGACAGAAAGCAAGCAAGATCTAAGTACGGGGCAAAAAAACCTAAAAAATAATTAAAGTAAAAATATAAAAGGAGGACAATATATGCGTAAAAGACGTGCTGTAAAAAGAGACGTATTACCAGATCCAGTCTATAATTCAAAAGTAATTACAAAATTAA
>CAYOWI010000023.1:0-18400 GCA_964407685.1 uncultured Muribaculaceae bacterium | reverse complement strand
CTTGAATACCTTTCATTTTAGCTGCTTTTTCAAATGTTAATCTGAATTGTTTTTCGTTAACACCATACATCAATCTAACTTTTTGTTTTTCCATTAATTGAAGTTTGTATTCAGATGCTTTTCCACGTCTTTTATCATTCCCGTGTTGTCCTGGACCATATGGTCTTTTAGTAAGTTCTTTTCCAGATTCTAATATAGAAAAACCTAAATGACGACTTTTCTTATATACTGGACCCGTATATCTTGACATATCTTTTCCTCCTTTGTTTTTCTTTGTAAACTAAAGGACTTTTGCCATTTGATAGGGAGTTTGTTTTAATGTTTTCATCCAAGCAGCTAATTTAGGATTACTTACATAACTTGTGTGCAAACAAACACGTTATCAAATTCAAAAAGTGCTGCTTTAAAGTTTACGCGTTATTAATTATAACTAATTATATGAAAATAGTCAATTATTTATTGAAAAAATGTAGTCGGTATGCTAAAATAACTATCAAAAAAAATGAGTAATGAAATTATGACTGACATGAATAAAGATATAGATATAGATAAAAAATTATAAGGGTAATTATTAATTTATTTAAGAAATTTTATATGTTAATTAAAAAGTAGAGTTGGTATATTTAATAAAGTACAATCATGGTCTTTGGAATATGATTGTACTTTTTATGCTTATTATGATGTAATTTGTAGAAAAATGTGTTAAAATATTTTATATAGTAGGAGGTACATTTACATGGGAAAAGGGTTATACGTTGGCACGGTTATCGTACTTTTTATATTTATTATAATAACTTTTTGGCTAACTTTTAAAAATAAAAAGAAAAAAAGAATGATTAAGATTATCGGTTTGTTAGAAAAAGAAAAAAATTTACTTATAAACGTACCAGTACTAAACGAATTTAGTAAGGTAGAGGCTTTAATAAAAAATAATAAATTAGAGGAACGATACAATACTTGGAAGTTAAAGTTTGACATTATTGAAAACGAAATAATACCAGAAGTTAATGACATGTTAATTGAGGTTGATTTCATGGTAGAGAAAAGTAAATCAACTGAGGTTTATAAAAAGCTATCAGAAATTGAAATTAGACTATATGAAGTGAAAGTAAAAATTAAAGGTATAATGTCTGAGATAAAAGAAATCACTTCTAGTGAAGAAAGAAACAGAAGTACAATAACAAAGTTAAAGTGTGTTTATAGAAATTTAAAAAAACGTTTTGAAGATACTAAATCCGATTATGAAGAAACCGCGAAAACAATAGAATTACAATTTGAAACTATAGAAAAAAGGTTTGAAGAGTTTGAAGAAGTGATGGAAAAAAAGGATTATGAAGAGGTAATATACGTAGTTAAGGGCCTTACTGAGATGATTGATCATATGACTATAGTTATTAATGAAATTCCAGAAATAATGCTTATGGGGAAGAGTCTTATACCCAAACGTACAGAAGACATATCTAGTGAATATATAAGATTAACTAGAGAAGATTACCAGCTTGATTATTTAAACGTTGAGTATAATATAATGGAAACTGAAAAGAAGGTTAATGCTATATTTGACAGGGTACGTGTTCTTAATTTAGAAGATGTAACCTTTGAACTTAAAACAATTTTAGAATACTATGATTCTTTATTTAATGATTTTGAAACAGAAAAATTAACAAGAAAATATTATGAAGAAGGATTAAAAGCCTTTAAGAAAAAAAATGCACAAGTAGATAAAATATTATCAGCGGTATCTTGTAAGATCCCAGAGATGAAAGTACAGTATAATTTTGCTGACGATATGTTAGATTCTATTAAGTTATTTACTAACGAGTTTAATAGCATTAATAAAGATTATGAAAAACTATTAACACTACATAATAATCATTCATTTCCATTTTCTAAACTTAATCAAGAATTAGAGATAATCTCTTTAAAATTATCTAAATTACATGAGAAACTAAGTAGCCTATTGCAAAAAGTTGGTAACTTAAAGGATGACGAAGAAAGGGCTAAAGGACAGCTTGAGGATATAAAGTTATTGTTAAAACAGTCTAAGTACCAAATAAGAAAAAATAGACTTCCTATTATCCCGGATAATTATTACGTTGAACTTCGTGAAGCATCTGATGCAATAAAAGAAATACAAAAAGAGCTTTCTAAAAAACCACTTGACGTTGATACTTTAAACGTAAGAGTTGATACTGCTAGGGATCTTGTTTTTAAACTTCATAACACCACTGGCGAAATGATTCGTTTAGCGCTTTTATCAGAGTATGCTATCGTTTATGGAAATCGTTATCGTTCATCTAAACCTGGTATTAATGAAGGTCTTATTAAGGCGGAAAAATTATTTTTTGAAGGAAATTATAAAAAATCCTTGGAGTTAAGTATTGGTACTTTAGATATGGTAGAACCAGGAATACATAAAAAAATATTGGATTACGGTAATTAAAGAGGCTAAAATATGAAAGATTGGTTATTGAAGGATGATAAAAAAAATAAGGTTGGAAGACCAAAACTAGCGGACGATAATGTTGTAAAAAAAGCCAAATATATGATTGTCTTTAGCTTATTTGTGTGTTTCATTCTTAGTTATTTATTCATTTGTGATATTAAAGAAGTTGATCCATTAAGCCAAGCATATTCCCTTACTTTTTCAAAGTTATTTGGCAGTATAAAAAATAAAGATGGATTTATGGTAGAAGAAGGTTATGATAAAGATAATGATTATATTATAAAAATAAAGCCTTCTTCTTTAGTTGATTCTTACTCGGGTAGTTACAAATATGTGTTATATAAGTTAAATGGTTCAAATTGGAAAGAAGTTGAATCAAAAGAATATCCTAAAAAAACAGATATTTTCAAAATAAAGGTTAAGTCTTTAAAAAATCAAAATCAAACTTATAAGATTAGTTTATACATATTAAATGGTGCTAAAATAAATAAATCCTTTGCACCGTTTAACTGGCAATTTTCAGATTCTTCTAAGCAAAATGAAAAACATGCCTATAAAATTTTTACCGTTAAGGGTTATTATAGTCCAGTTAAGTTGGATGAAGAAAAAGAAATAAATAGTAAAAAAGAAGTTATTAGCGTAACAACTGCTAAAAAAGAACCTAGATTTTTTACACTTAGTGTTCCTAATTTTAATTACCGGGTTTTAGTAAAATACACTGATGAAACAGGTAAGGAAATTACTTTATCAGATGATATTAATTGTACCAATGATAAATCCTATAAGGTGCCTAACGTAAACAAACTATCGACCATAACATTTAAAGTATGGCCTAATGACATTAGTAAAGATGAGTTAGAAAAGATAAAATTATCGAATTGGAGCATAAAAAACGATTCCCAAGGCAAATATTACGTTCAAGGAATCTACACTTTAAAACCAGAAAATAATTATAGAAACTAAGAAGATAATAAAAAAGTTATCTTCTTTTTTTAACATTTTTTGTTTTGATGAGCATATCATTAATTAGGTGATTTTAATGTTTAAAGGTGCTGCTAAATTAGCGGGGTTGTTTTTACTTTTAGTACTTAGTTTTGTTTATACTGACAGTGTATTTGATAGTGCTAAAAAAAGTGATCCGGTTATGAAAAGTATCATCGATTATAAAAAAAGTAATGACACTTTGGGGGTTGAACCAGTAATAAAAGATGATATGATGGTAATTGGTTATACCGGGTTAGCTGTAAATGAAGATGAATCATACAAAAAGATGAAAGAGGAAGATAAATTTGATGAAAGTAAAATAGTTTTTGATAAGGCATTTCCAAAAACTACTATTTCAAAAACGTATGACTATTATATTAAGCAGGGTAATCCAGCTAAAAAAGAAGTAGCGATAGTATTTAGAATAAAAAATTCAAACGGGGTTGACGAGTTATTAAAACGAATTGCTGAAACAAACGTTACCGCAAGTTTTTTTGTTGATGGTATGTGGCTTGAAAAAAACGTCGAAACAGCGTTTTCGATAGTTAATTTATCATGTGGCATATATAACTTAGGATATGATGGCATATATCAAAAAAATTTGATCTCTACAACTAATAATCTAATAGAAAGTATAAGCCTTAAAGATTCTAATTTTTGTTTAATAGAAGAGAAGGATGAGAAGGCAAAAGAATTATGCAAAAACAAAAAAATGCATACCATTATACCAACCATTAATGATCCAACGCTTAGTGAACTTAAAAATGGGTTAGTAAAAGGTGCCATAATATCATATGACGTAGAAAATTTTGACGCTAAAAAATTAAGTTTAATAGTAAGAGCAATAATTAGTAAAGGCTATAAAATTACAAGTTTATCTAACGTTGTTAATGAAGAAATATAAAAACATAGCTACATTAAAGAGAAAAACAGTTAAAAAACTGTTTTTCTCTTTAATATTAATTCTTTAAATGATATAATAAAAAATGTCGAAGTAAGGTGATATTATGCATGATAAACTTAAGTTATTTTTGAAAAAAATTAATCTTCCGTTAGAGTATTATGAGTGTTTTAATAATGGTAGAATTTTAAAATTAAAGCTTGACTCTTCAAGACGAAACGGTGTTTTTATAATTGAACTTGATAATGTTATTGAAAATGAAGTAATTGATTACGTGGATAAAAATATATCAATTGGATTTCCCGACATGGATTCTATAAAAGCTGAATTTATTATAAAAAATTTAAATTATGAAGACGTTACTAAGTATTATGATAAAGCCATTTATAGTAGTGAACTTACTAAGCCAATGAAAGAATTATTTAAAGAAAAAAAAGCTAATATGGATGGTACTACGCTTGTTATTGACGTTGATAACGTAGCGGAAAAAACTATTTTTGAAAATCATGAAGAAAGTGTTTTAAAGTTTTATCAAAAAATGGGTTTTTCTAAGCTTAAAATAGATGTTAACATAAACGAAGAACATGCTAAAAAAGTACGTGAAGAATTAGAAAAGAACGTATTAAAAGAAGTTATTCCAATAAAAAAAGATGATAGTTCTGTTTTGATTGGAGACGAAGTTAATGGAAAGGTAACTAGTATAAAGGATATAATAACAGAAGAGTCTAACGTAACGGTTGAAGCTTATGTATTTGGCGTAGAAGAATTTGAATCAAACAAAAGCGCATTTAAAATACTTACTTTTAAAATAAGTGATAACACTGATAGTATATATGCTAAATTCTTTACTAAGGATGCTGATTCATTTAAGAAATTATCAAAAGGTATGAAATCTGGATGGTTTAGAATTAACGGTTATGTTAAACAAGATGTTTATGCTAAAGACTTGGTTTTAAACATTAGAAACGTTATGAAGATTCCTTCAAAAGACGTAACTATTACAGATAATGCAGAAGAAAAAAGAGTAGAACTTCATGCCCATACCATGATGAGTCAAATGGATGGGTTAACTAAGTTAGATTTAGGTAAACATACTTGTGAACTTGTGACTAACGCTATTAACATGGGATACCGTGGTGTTGCAATAACTGATCATAATGGTTGTCAAGCATTTCCTATCGCATATGGTTTAATAAAGAGTTATAATAAAAAACAAGAAGATCCATCTAAACATTTTAAAGGTTTATATGGTACGGAGTTAACTTTAGTTGATGATACCGTTAATATTGTTGTAAGGCCAAATGATGAATCACTAATGGATAACACTTATGTTGTATTTGATACTGAAACAACTGGTTTTAATGCTGCTGGTGGAGATCAAATGATTGAAATTGGTGCGGTAAAGATAAAAAATGGTGAAATAATTGATCGATTTGACGAATTGATTGATCCTAAAAGACATATTCCAGATAAAATAACAGAATTAACCTGTATTACTGATGCTATGGTATCTGGATGTGATGATGAAGAGGCTGTTACTAAAAGATTTTTAGAGTGGGCCGGTAATTTACCAATGGTAGCACATAATGCCAAGTTTGATATATCGTTTATAGAAATGTCTATGAAAAAGTATAATTTAGGCACGTTTAAAAATACCGTTATCGATACGCTTGAACTTTCTAGAACTTTAGATCAAGGATATGCAAGACATGGACTTTCTGCATTAGTTAAAAGATATAACGTTCCATGGGAAGAAGATGCTCACCATAGGGCGGATTATGACGCTGAAGGAACGGCACATGTATTTCATAAGTTCTTACAAAAGCTTGATTCTCAAAATTATGAAAAAATTAGTGATTTAGATAGATTGGTTTCCAAAGATGAGATTCATAAGTTTGGTAGAACATATCATTTTAATGCTATTGCGGTTAATAAAACGGGTCTTAAAAACATTTTTAAAATGATATCACTTGCTAACACGGTTTACTTATATAAAACTCCTAGAATACTAAGAAGTGAAGTTGAACGCTTAAGAGAAGGGGTATTAATTGGTAGTGGATGTTATGAATCAGAAGTATTTAAAGAGGCTAGTAGTAAAGAAGGAGAGGAACTTACTAACATAATTAACTTCTATGATTACGTAGAAGTGCAACCACCAGAAGTATATGGCCATTTAATTCAAATGAGTGATTTTAAAAACGAAGAAGAATTAAGGGCACATATTAAAAAAGTGGTTGAGGGGGTAAAAGAGGCAGGCAAGATAATTGTTGCAACTGGAGATGTACATCACTTTAAAAGAGAAGATAAAATATATCGTGAAATAATCGTTAATCAAAAAGTTCCTGGTGGTGGAAGGCATCCGCTTGCTAAAAAAGATATTAAAGAAATACCTAGTCAGCATTTTAGAACAACAAACGAAATGCTTGATGACTTTGCTTTCTTAGGTAAAGATTTGGCTTATGAAATAGTTGTTACTAACACTAATAAAGTGCTTGATATGGTAGAAGAAATAGAAGTAATAATTGATACTAAAGGTATTCCTTTTTCTCCTAGGGTAAAATCTGATGATGGTAAAGATTATCTTGATTGTCCAAGAGTTGTAACAGACTTAGTATATGATAAGGCGGCTAGTTGGTATGGTAATCCTCTTCCGTATAATATAGAAGAACGTATTGCTATGGAATTATATGGTAATATTGTATATAAAGTATGTGAGAAAAACATAAAGAAAAATAAACCGGATATAAATGAATTAGATTTAAAGGTAGAAACTTTTAAAAGTTTACACGAAGTTATAGTATTAGGATTTGATTCCGTAAAAAAATTACTTAGTGATTACTTTAGAGAAAATTGGAATGAAGAAGATGGAAATCTTAATGACGATTCACTATCAAAAAAAGTAAGTAAAGAACTAGGCGGTATTATAGGTGGTGGTTTTGATCCTATTTATCTAATTGCTCAAAGGCTTGTTAAACATTCGAATGATGATGGATATTTGGTTGGCTCTCGTGGATCTGTCGGATCATCGTTCGTTGCAACCATGATGGGTATTACGGAGGTTAATCCACTCCCTGCTCATTATCGTTGTTTGAAATGTAAGCATAGTATATTTGACTTTGAAGACGGAAAACCGCTTGGAGGAGAGTATTCAACTGGATTTGACCTTCCTGATAAGAAATGTCCTAATTGTGGTGAATTATTATATAAAGATGGCCAAGATATGCCTTTTGCAACGTTCTTAGGTTTTAACGCTGATAAAGTTCCTGATATTGATCTTAACTTCAGCGACTTAAACCAAGCATCTGCTCATGCTTATACTAAGGTATTATTTGGAGCTGATAACGTATATCGTGCTGGTACTATTGGTACGGTTGCTGAAAAAACTGCCTTTGGTTTCGTAAAAGGATACCTTGAAGAAAAAGAAATAAATAAAAGAGCCGCCGAAGTAGAAAGGCTTGCACTTGGGTGTACTGGAGTTAAAAGAACAACTGGTCAACATCCAGGAGGCATTGTTGTTATACCAGATTACATGCAAGTATTTGATTTTACGCCTTTTCAATTTCCAGCAGAAGATGCATCAAGTCCTTGGAGGACTACTCACTTTGATTATCACGCGATTGATGAGTGCGTGCTTAAGTTAGATATATTAGGACATTCTGATCCAACGCAACTTAGAATGATACAGGATTTAACTGGTACTGATATTACTAAAGTACCATTAGATGATAAAGATACAATGAGTATATTTACATCAACCAAGGCTTTGGGTGTTACTAATGAGCAAATCCTATGTAAGACAGGCACCCTTGGAATACCAGAGTTTGGTACTAATTTTACCATCGGCATGGTTGCAGAAACAAAGCCAACTACTTTTGCTGAACTAATTAAAATATCTGGGTTATCTCATGGTACGGATGTTTGGCTTGGTAACGCCCAAGATCTTATTAAAAATAATATTGTTCCGTTTAAGGATGTTATTGGGTGTCGTGATGATATAATGGTTTATCTGATGTATAAAGGTGTTGAACCGATAAAGGCCTTTAAAATAATGGAATTTGTTCGTAAGGGAAGAGCATCTAAAGATCCTGATACGTGGAGTGAACATAAAAAAGTGATGACTCAAAATAATATTCCTGATTGGTTCATTGACTCGTGTGGAAAAATTAAGTATATGTTCCCTAAGGCTCATGCGGCTGCTTATGTTATTTCAGCTTTTAGAATTGCGTGGTATAAAGTTCATATGCCAGTATATTTTTATGCCTCATGGCTTACTTCTAAGGCCACTGATGTAGATGTAGATGTAATGATAAGGGGCTATGATGCGATAAAAACAAGAATTTTAGAAATACAAAATAAGGGGTTTGAAGCGACTAATAAAGACTTAGGCCAATTAGAAAGTTTAAGAGTTGCTTTAGAAGCGACTGCTAGAGGTATTAAGTTTTTGCCCGTTGATTTATATAAGAGTAACGCAACCACGTGGGGCGTTAAAGATGAAACTTCGATATATCCACCTTTTTCCTCAATTGATGGATTAGGGGATACTGTTGCTGTTAAAATTACCCAAGAAAGGGATAAAGGAGAATTTATAAGTATAGAGGACTTCCAGGTAAGAGGCAAGGTTTCACAAACATTAACTGATAAGATGAGAATGATGGGCATTTTAGATGGTATGCCTGAATCTAGCCAATTATCATTATTTTAATTTGACAAAAATACATATTTTTGTTATTATAGCTCCCCGTAAAACAAAAGGGGGAGTTTTATTATGGATAAAAATGGGATGACTTATGCTGAATATTATGAAATAGTAAAAATTGAATTAAAAAAACTTGATTTAATAAGGAAGGATTTAAATCAGAAAAATACAGTTTTTTCTAAATGCTGCGAAGTGAAAAATGATATTGTTACCCTAGGCTTTGCTAGGATGCAAGAAATATTAAATGATGTTAGAGGAAAAGAAAATTTTAAAAAAGTTTTAGAATGTGTTTTCGGTTCTGATTTTTTTGATGATTTGACAAAAGAAAAACAAGAAGAATACAAAAAAAAGGATGTTTTTACAAAATATGATTTAGATGAAGATGATTTTCTTGGTAAAATTTATGGAAAGAGATATAATCTTGAATTCAAAAAACCAACTTCTTGGGATGATATGATTTTATTTTTGAATAACATATTTAAGGTTATAAATAATAATTATATAAGTGATATTTCAAAAGATATGTATCATAGAATATTATTCGTTTTTAATAGGCTAGTTGAATCTACCTATGCTAATAATTTGGCAGAAAGTAGAGAAGCAAATTTTATTTCTAATACTTATAATGAGTTTTTATCTGCCTTTGAGAAAAATAAAGCGGTAAACATTGATGAAAAAACTTACCCTTTAATAAAAAGGATTCTAAATAAAGATAGTCGCAAAGCTATTTCATTAGAAGATTCCAAAGAAAAAGAAATGGGGTTTGGAGATACATTTATTATGTTTTGCGAATTATATAATAATGAACTTGAAAAAGTGCAAAAAACTATTTTAGAAAATAAAGCACAATCAAAAATTGAAACCCAAATTAATAAGTACCATAAGCGTATTAAAAATATGCCTTTTGACAAATTAGAAAATAAAAATTTTCCAAAGTATAATAACGAAAATTATGTACAAATAATAAAAGGTATAATAGGTAGATTTTTAAAAGATTTAAATGAAGACGAAAAATGGTTACCATATTATACGGCCTCTCAAATGCATTATGCATCATATTTTAAAACCAAGTATTATGATGAGGATAATTTTAATAAAGAATTGGAGAATAGTTGTGGTGGAAAAAATAAGTAATTTAAAAGATAAAAAAGAAGAATTAGCGTGTATTTTATTCGCGGATGCCGCCTTAAAAAAAGCTAAGTTAGAAAGTATAAAAAACATATACCAAGATTATGTTAGTGGGAAATTAAAGTATCCTTATGACGGTAAAGATATTTCAAAGGTTGCAAACTTTATCATTGAAAATGATAATTTTAAAAAAATATTTATTCCTTCTATAGCAAAAGAAGATAGCGTTGCTATAGATCATACTATAAAAGATGGTTTAGTTTGCATCGTACCGGGTAAAAAACTGGGTTCAAAAGAAGAATACAAGCTATTTATTAAGTTTTTAATTAGTACGTCAAATAGTTTAAAAAATGGTGAAGATAAGAAATTCTTGTTACTTAACCAAGAAGAAACAAAAAAGCTTTTGAATGATAAAATAGATAGATTATTTGATTTGTGGGTAAAAGCTTTATTTGAATTTTTTATAAAAAGTTATGATAATTTATCAAATGAAAAAGAAAAAATATTAGTTTACTATGAATTATTTGAAAGCTATTTTGATGATCCTACGGAAGATAAATATAGTAATTTAATATCTAAAATATCATACATAAAATCAGTAAGTGATTCAGATTTAAAAAAGGAAATAAAATTATTTATCAATGAATGTGAAAATTTAAAAAGAAATTCTACAAAGCCAAAAGAAGAAAACAAAAAACAAGAAGTACTGATAACTAGGGAACAAAGAATTGCAAATTATAATTTAAATAATAGTAAGAAATATACAGATTTAGAACCTATTTCACTAAATCGTGAGGAAGAAATTATTTTAAATGAAATTTATGATTTTGTTTGCCTTTTAGATGAAGAAGATTTTAAAGAGTTTGTCGCAAATCCATTATATTTCTTTAGTCATCTTAGTGAGGAGCAAAGATATCGCATTATAAATAACTTTATAATAAAGATGGAAAAAGATACTACTTTTAAAAGTAAACAAACAATTGCAAAAAGACTTATTAATAAAAGATAAAATATTTTTTATCTTCTTTTTTTATGTTAAAATATCTTTAGGTGGTAATAGTATGACTTTTGTTTATGATAAAGTTTCGTATGATGTTTTAATAAAAAGAAAAAACAATAAGAACCTATATATAAGGGTTGATGATAAATTAAATATAAAAGTTACTTGCCCATATTTATATACTGATAAAATGATATTTAAAGTATTAAATGATAGTGCGTTAAGTATTTATAAAATGATTGATAATCAAAAAGAAAAAAATAAAATAAAAAACGCTTATAATAATAGTTATTTGGGAAGGCCATTAACCGTTATTTATCAAGATGTTTATAAACCAACATTCGATGGAACAAACATAATAATAAAGGATGATTTAATGCTTCTAAACTGGTATAAAAAAAGAGCTAAGGAAGTATTTAAAAATTATTTAGATGAGGCATACTTTGTATTTGAGGAAAAAATACCGTATCCAAAAGTAAAAATAAGAAGCATGAAAACAAGATGGGGAGTTTGTAATCGTCGTGATAATTCCATTACCCTTAATTTAGAACTGATAAAAAAAGATCATGAGTATTTAAACTGCGTAATAGTTCATGAATTATCGCATTTCGTTCATTTCAATCATAGTAAAGATTTTTGGAATACGGTTGAAAAGTATTGTCCTGAATACAAGATAGTAAGGAAAAAGTTAAAGGAGTAGGCCATGGTAATAGAGTCAAAAGATAATAAAAAGATAAAGTATTTAAAGAAATTAAGAAGCAATAAGTTTATGAATGAAGAAAAACGTTTTATAGTAGAAGGTGAGCACTTAGTTAAAGAAGCTAAAGAAGCTGGATTACTGCTTGAGACTTACTCTTCTTGTGACGTTAATTATGGAGTATTAAATAACATAGTTAAAAAAAACGTTATGGAGTACATAAGTAATCTTCCTTCTTGTCCTAGCGTTATTGGTGTTGTTAAATTTACGAATGATTGTGATAGTTTAAAAGATAAAATAATAATATTAGATAATGTTCAAGATCCTGGTAATTTAGGTACGATAATAAGGAGTGCTAAAGCTTTTAACATAGATACCGTGGTACTTAGCCTGGATAGCGTTAAAAAATATAACGAAAAAGTAATTCGTGCATCCCAAGGAATGTTATTTAAAGTAAATGTTGTAACAAAAGATCTTAAAAAATTCATCCCATACTTAAAAGAAAAAGGCTATAAGGTATATGGAACATCAGTTGAAAATGGTAAATTGGTTAATAAGGTAAGTTTAAAAGGTAAAGTAGCGGTTGTTATGGGAAATGAAGGTCAAGGAATACAAGAAGATATAAAAAGACTTTTAAGTGATAATATATATATTAAAATGAATGAATGTTGTGAAAGTCTAAACGTTTCTGTTGCATCATCAATAATCATGTATGAAATGAATAAGGAGAATTAGTTTATGAGTTATTTATATGTTGGGAAATTAGTAAATACTCATGGTATTAAAGGTGAAGTTAGAATAATATCTAATTTTAGGCATAAAGATAAAGTTTTTGTACCATGTTTTAAACTTTACGTAGGAAATGAAAAAAAAGAATACATAATAGAAACATACCGTAGGCATAAAAATTTTGATATGGTAGTTTTTAAAGGATACCATGATATTAACTTGATTGAACATTTAAAGGGAAGTTTTGTATTCATAGATAAAGATGATTTAAAACTTGATAAAAACACTTATTTATCGGTTGATTTAATTGGATTTAATGTTATAATAAATGATAAATTAATCGGAGTTATTAAAGAAGTGCTTGATACTCCCGCAAATGAAGTGTTAGTACTGGATAACAAGGTGATGATTCCGTACGTTAAGGCGTTTATTAAAAGCGTTAACGTAGATAAAAAACAAGTTATTGTAAATGATGTGAAAGGGCTTTTATGATGAAGATAGATATTTTAACTTTATTTCCAAAGATGTTTAATGGTTTTAAATCAGAGTCAATTATTAAAAGAGCCATAGATGATAAAAAAGTAGAGGTTAATACCGTTAACTTTAGGGATTTTGCTACCAATAAACATAAAAAAGTAGATGATACACCATATGGGGGAGGAAGCGGAATGGTACTTATGTGCCAGCCGATATTTGATGCGGTAGACAGCATAAAAACTGAAAAATCAAAGGTTATTTTACTTAGTCCTCAAGGAGAAAAATATTCTCAAAAAAAAGCATATGAATTATCAAAAGAAGAACATTTGATATTTATTTGTGGGCATTATGAGGGATTTGATGAAAGAATTAAAAACATTTGTGATGAAGAAATTTCCATTGGTGATTACGTTTTAACTGGTGGTGAACTTCCTGCTATGGTTGTTTGCGATTCGGTTATTAGATTAATTGATGGAGTAATAGATTCTGAATCATCAAAAAATGAGTCATTTAATGATAATTTACTTGATTATCCAACTTATACTAAACCAAGAAATTATAAAGGAATGCAGGTGCCAGAAGTATTATTATCAGGAAACCATGAAAAAATAAATAAGTGGCGCAATGAAAAAAGACTTTTGATAACGAATGAAAAAAGGCCGGATTTATTAAAGAATAAACTTAAGATAGATAAAAGTGGAATTAGGGAAAATAAAAATAGGATATCCTTAGATGATATAAAAGATATAAAAGTTACAGAGATAAAAAAGGTTAAGAAAACTTATAAATATAAAGTTGTAAGAAATGAGGAAATAAGAGCAATTACCGTTTTTAAGCCTAGTTTGATAGAAGGTTATAGATTAAAAGGTAAAAGTAATTCAAATAACGTTAATAAAATCTTAATTGTAAAAGATACTTTTATTAAAAAAATAGCCATGAAAAACGTTAGAAAAAAAATAAACATACTTAATTACAGATTTAATCTAGTACTTTCGAGTGAAGATGATGATGAAGGTACTTCAAGAGTTTTAGGTGAGGCTGAAATGCTAAAACAAATGATAATAAACACTTATTCTAATTACTTAGGTAGTCAAAATATTGATAAGATAATAAAAAATATAAATTATTTAGTGAATGAATTTGTAAAGGCAAAATCACTACAAAATTCGTTTTTAAGCAAAGCTAAAGAAGAACAAAGAAGAAGATAAAATGATAGAAAAAATTTTTTATGAAGAAATAACACCAGAATGTTCAAAAAAAACTCTTTCGGTAGGGGATTTTAAACCAACTATTTTCTTTAATGTGAAATTTTTAGAAGAAAATAATGATGTGCTTTTAAACGAAAGTATTAATCCTAAACCTGTTTTAGTTATTAATAATAAAGAGGAATTTAATAAAGCTCTTAGGGATTATGTTCTTTCTGGCATTAAATTTTATTATGATGGGGTAATATCGCATGATAATATCAAGTCATTAATTGCATATGTTTTTTCAAATACTACCCAGGAAGATTTAGTTAATCCGGTTTTATTTTTGAATCTAAGAAAATCTTTTTTTGATTTTGTGCCAAGTGATTATAATATAAAAAAAGACGTACTCGGATATGACGGAAAAATAATTATAAGTAAGTTAAAACCCTTTTTAGAAGCTCCTTTTTCCTTTGGACTATAAAGATAAATTAAAAAAACAAAATAAAGCGTATGATGATAACACAATAATGAAACTAATTAGGACGTTTAACCGTGTTTCGGATGCTGGAGATGTTCTTAAAGTGGTCAAATACCCATTTGTGACAGATAGTAAAATGTATTTATCAGTTAATAATGAAGGAGTTTTTTATAATGATTTTTGTAATGAACTTTATGGTAATGAAACAAGAAAAAAATAAGCTTGCATAAAAATTAAATATATGATAAAATCTTAGTGTTTGAAAAAGGCAATCCGCCGCATTATTGTTTTGCATGATTGCTGGTTATAAATATAGAAAGGAAATTTAAATATGAACAAGATTGAAAAAATTACTAGCAAACAATTAAATCCTTCAGTTCCAGAGTTTAGGGTTGGTGATACCGTAAACGTAGGAGTTAGAATAATAGAAGGAAAAAAAGAAAGAATTCAAGCGTACGAAGGTATTGTAGTATCTCGTAAAGGTACTGGGGTTTCTGAGACTTTTACGGTGCGCAAAATGTCTGGTGGCGTTGGTGTTGAAAGAACTTTCCCAATACATTCTCCAAAACTTGATTCAATTACTGTTACAAGAAAAGGTAAGGTAAGACGTGCTAAGTTATATTATGTTAGGGATATAGTTGGCCAATTCAAAACAAAGGAAAGAAATTAATAAGGCTGGTTATGCCTTATTTTTTGTTAGGTACACGTTATGAAAACAGAAAAAATAAAAAAGATAGCTAAGAATGTAATCCCTTATATAGTAGTAGTTATATTGGTTATATTAGTTAGGTCATTTATTATTACTCCTGCGGTTGTTGACGGAGATTCGATGCTTCCAGGTTTACAGGATAAAAACGTTATTATTTTAAATAAACTGGATTATAAATTAAATGGAATATCTAGGTTTGATGTTGTTGTCGTTAATTATAATGGAGAAAAACTAATTAAAAGGGTGGTTGCTTTGCCTGGTGAACACATTGAGTATAAAGCCAACAGTTTATACATTAATGGTTTTGTGGTTAATGAGAATTTTAATCATGAAGACACACACGATTTTAAGCTTGAATCGATAGGATACTTATCAATACCAGGTGATAAATATTTTGTGGTTGGAGATAACAGAATAGATTCTACTGATTCTAGAGCTATTGGGTTAATTGATAAAGAAAACATACTAGGAAGTGTGTCATTTAGAATTTTTCCAATAACAAAAATTGGAAAAGTAAATTAATTTTTAATATTTTAAAAGGGTAGTTGAGTAGTATGAAAAAGAAGTATGATGATTATATAAATAAGAAGCACTTATTTGACAAACCAACATTTATGGCAATACTTTGTTTAATTATAGTAATTTGTGGTGTTTTTGGATTTTTGTATGAATTTATATTTTATTATCTTAATAGTGGTATGAAACAGTTTTATTGGCGTGGTGGTAATTTTTTACCATGGATAAATATATACGCAACGGGTGCGGTTATGATTTTTTTCTTAACGTATAAAAAAAGAAAAAATCCATTATACGTATTTTTTGTAAGTTTTATATCTACCGGAATACTAGAATACATATCTGGATGGGGTATGGATAAATTCGGTGGTGGCGTAAGATGCTGGGATTATAATTATGAAATCTTAAATTTTGGAAATATTGACGGTTATGTTTGCTTAAGAAGTGTATTATTTTTTGGACTTTCAAGTTTAATTTTAATTTATGTAATTGTTCCATTTTTATTTTATTTAGCTAGTAAAATTAATAAAAAAACATTTTTAATAGTTAGCTATACATTATGTTTTATATTCTTATTTGATGAGTTTTATAATTTATTATTTGCAAGAATCCTTTCTTTGCCCAGAGCATCAGCAATTTATAAAAAGCTTGGTTTAAATTATTTGTATTTTAAATAATTTAATATTTAAATGGTGTTGGTAGATAAAAATCTACTTTTTTTATGTTATAATTTTTTTAGTAGGTGGTGATATTCTATGGAAACATTATTATTAAATTTAGATAAAATTCATACCACTAAACTTAGAGAAGAAAGAATTAAGAAAAATCTTAATTTAAATACAAACGAGGTTGTTTTAAAAATTAAGAATATAATTTTAAAGGAGAATTGTAGCATTTGTGAACAAGGTAAAAATTGATATTGTCGGGCTAATAACATAAAAATAACCATCAATAAATTTAGTTACACTATAATTACTGCCCATATTGTTAAATAGTAATCCAAATCTCAATTTTATTTATTTATTTAATAAGTAATTAATGATAAATTATTTTTTATATTCACTATTAAATGATGTTACGTGAAGTTTTTATAGTTGAATAGGAAGTTACTAAAATGAATGATAACAATCGACAAAATTAGGCAAATATAAACTGGTTGATTACGATTTATTTAACCCCTTTAGCAAATCCTTATGAAATAAGGGATTGAATGATTTTAGTTTTTGCATATTTTATTAAAAAAATGGTGGAAATCGCTAAAAAAACATAAAATCATAGCAATTTTAGTTAAATTTATTATAGTAATTAGAAAGGTGATTACGACGTTTAACCCCCCTAATTAAAAAAATAAGAAAGAAGGTGTTATATTTGAATAATAAATTAGAAACAATATCAAATTTGTTTGAAGGTAATGAAATAAGAAGTATTTGGGATAGTGAAAAAGAAGAATATTATTTTAGTGTAGTTGATATTATTGGTGCACTAACTAATGCTAATATTCCAAGAAATTATTGGAGTGATTTAAAAAGAAAACTTTCAGCTGAAGGAAGTCAGTTGCACGAAAATATCGTGCAACTCAAAATGAAATCAAAAAAAGATGGGAAAAGCTATTTAACAGATACTTTAGATACAAAAGGAATTTTAAGATTAATTGAATCAGTTCCTAGTCCAAAAGCAGAACCTTTTAAATTATGGTTAGCAAATCTTGGAAGTGAAAGAATAGACGAAGTGTTTGATCCTGAAATTGCAATTAATCGCGCAGTAAATTATTATCGTAATAAAGGTTATACAGATGAATGGATTAAGGCTAGATTAATGGGAATTGTAGATAGATTTAAACTTACAGATATTTGGAAAGATGGTGGAATAGAAAAACCAATCGAATATGCATTATTAACAAATGAAATTTATAAAAGTTGGTCTGGAATGAAAGCAAGTGAATATAAAGAGTTAAAAGGGCTTCGAAAAGAATCTTTAAGAGATAATATGACTGATATTGAGGTTCTTTTAACTGATTTAGGAGAAGTCGCCACTCGTGATATAGCAAGAAGTGAGCATCCTAAAGGATTGAAAGAAAATTTGAAAGTAGCAAAAAAGGGTGGAGAGGTTGCAAGAGATGCTAGAAAGTCTTATGAAAAGGCAACGAAAAAATCAGCAATATCAAATAAAAATGCACTTGACTATCAATATATTGAAGAACAACAAAAAATAGAACAAAAAGTTAATTAATAAATTAAAAATTGCACATTTAACATTAATTATATTGGAAATTATAATTAATATGGAGTGTGATTTTATGAATAAATATAATATTAAAGAATTAGCAGAAAAATTAGAACGTTGTAGAAATGTAAATCTTGATGATGTAAAATTAGAAGATGTAGATGAAATAACAGATATAAAAATAGACAGAAGAAAGCCTAGTAATGAAAGAATATTAGACTTCATT
>CAYOWI010000022.1:4750-19464 GCA_964407685.1 uncultured Muribaculaceae bacterium | reverse complement strand
CCCCCCCCGGTCAAGGTTTTTTAAGTGGATGTGGATAAAAATGTCAGAAGTAAATTTTTCATTTAAGTTATTTAATATGTAAAGTCAAAGCATAAAGATGGGGGTATATTTTAATTTATTATAAAAACAAGAAAATAAATTTCTTGTTTTTATAATAGTATACCTTTTTATTCTTTATATAATTATTTTACTTCTCTTTTATTTCCTGTATAATTCCAGCCACTTATGTTTGTATTTGTAGACCATTTATATTTTTGTTCACACGAAGTTTTATAAATAGCCTCTGCGTTCTTAGTACTACTTGTATTTACCGTTTTAACACAACTAGTTCCATTTAAGATATAACCATCATCACATGAGTAAGTTGTCTTTTGATCAATAATTACTTTAGTACACTTTTTACCATTTAACGTATAATCAGGATAATCCTCACAAGAATAAGTGGTGTTTGAATTTGTTCTAATACAATATAACTTATCTTCTGTTTGAACGGTTCCATTCGGACAATTACATACTTTGACCTTAGATTTAACCATACATTTAGTACCATTTAAAGTATAAGTTTTAACTGACGTGTTTGGTGGACAAGAATACGTTGTAGAAGAGCATTTACCATTTCCTATTGAATTCGTTCCAGTTGGGCAACCATATATAAGTTTAGTACAATATCTTTCATCAGAAGTTTTGTTAGTACCAGATGGACATGAATATGTTACTCCAAGAGTTTTTGTACAAGTTTTCTTAGTCTTATCTAATTTATAATCAGAGCCATATTTTGAACAACTATAGGTAACTTCTTGCTTTGTACATCCAGAACCAGTATCTTTATATGTATCATCTGGACATCTGTTTGTTACATTAGTTGCTTTTCTACATTTATCGGTACCATATTTTTCATATCCCGGAAAAGCATCACAAGAATAACTATAACCAGTACTTTCTTTTTTATATCTATAATACGTATAAACCATTTTTTTTGCAAAACATAAATCGCAGCCTTCACAGGCATCAACCATCTTACGATCAACTAATACCAATTTTTCATTATCATTAGTAAAAGCCAAGTTACTTTTATCAGAAGTAAGCGTTGAAACATAAGTCCACTTATACCCGTTAGAAACTAAAGTTGCGCTTTTAACATCATAATTTTGAACCTTTATATAATTAGCTTTTATAGTTCTAACGGTACCAACAGCACCTTTTATATCATATTTATATGTTTTATCAGCAGTAATAGTTTGCGTACCCGTAACTATCTCATTTGTTATTGAACTTGATGGTGTAGCATCAATAGTAGAAGGTATAGTTTCTATTCTACAACTAGCTGGTTCTTTTTTATCATTTGAAGAAACAATCACTTTAGCCTCTTTAGTATCTACCTTCTTTATGTCAGTAACATTTTTATGTGCCTCTTTGGTAACTGTTTCAGAACCATTTTTAATACATTTATTACCTACTAAATAATATCCTGATGGACAAACGTACTTATCAAACTTATCATCACATACATTTTTAACAAATTGATATTCATATAACTTTCCGCTATTTTTAGTAGTCGTTATTTGTGCTGTTTTATTAGTTTTGGTTGTAGTTTCAAGTATTTTACATTTATCGCTACAAATATCATAGCAACCATAATGTTCTATTATGTAATCTTTTTTATCACTGCAAGATAATTGTACTTTTATTACGTATTCATTTTCTAGCTTAGTTATTTGAACGTATGATTCATCCTCATCACAGTAATTACCATTAGAATCCATTAAAGATAATATAAGATGTTGGTTAATCATTTCTTTTAACGTCATCTTTTTGGAAGTGTTAAAATCCTTAGGTAATCTTTCTATTGTATAATACGACTTAGCAGCATCTTTCATTCTTCCTAAGTTATCTAAAAATATTTGATTATTAAGCGGTTTTAAATCAGGCATTGGAAATAACCATATAAGTAAGAATATAAAAATTATTATTAATATTAATCTTATTAACAAATCTTTTATTGTTAATCCTCTTTTTTCTTCCATCAAAATTCCCCCTTCGTTTGAATGGCTGTTATAGTATCACAAGCAAGCCTAAATGTCAATATTTTTTCGTTTTTTTACTTAAAAGCTTAGCTTATTTAATTAATACAACCCTTTTATTTTTTTCTTTTTTCATCTAAGCAGTTTTCTTCCTTAAAGCTTATTAAATTATTTCCAAAACCACCATTTTTTTGTTCTAGCATTATAAGGTATTGTGTTTCGTAATCGGAGGATAATCTTGCTTCATTTCTGCTAAACCAGCCGTCAACTAAAGTTCCATCCGAAAACCTAAAATCATTACATTGTTTAAACTTCATTGAATTTCTAATATTTAAAAACTCTTCTATCTTGCGTTCAAAATTCTCTTTTGATTTTAAAATTCGTTTTGATTTTTCAGCTTCAAAACTAGCATATTGTCTTTTAATTTCTTCATTATCACTTAATAAAGACTTGTTACAATAATACCAATTATTCATAATTTTGCCATCTTTAAACAAGATATATTTATCTCTGTACCTTGAAAACTTATCAAGATTAGGTTCATCAATGAACTCTTTTAACCGTGATTCAAATAGCGTTTTAGCTTTAGAATCATTTTTTTTTTTATAATCTTGATACTGATTTTGAATTTTCTTACAAATCTCACTATCACAAGAAAATAAAAATTTTTTATAAGTCATAAACCAAAGACACATAAGTTTTCCATCATCAAATTTAATATCTTTGTTAGCTTGATTAAATTTATCTAAGTTTTTTTCGTTTGCAAACAAGTTTAATTTTTCTTCAAACCTCTTTTTTGAATTGTCTTGATATTCATTATACTGCTTTGTTATTTCAATACATATTTTTAAATCAGAAGAAAAAATATCTTTTTTTCTTTTATCAAACCATATTCCCTTAAAAGTTCCATCCGAAAACTTAGGAAGTGATAAACAATGAAACTTATTCATATCTTTTTCGTCTAAGAATTCTTTTGCTTTGATTAAAAAAGCATTATTATTAACCATATATACCACTACTTTCTTACTTTTTTAAATAAACAACCGTACAACCTGGGTTATAGGGGTTCAAATGAAAACTTTCTATCATTTTATTAGTTTTTAAAACTTCTCTAACCTCATTTTTTAATGCTCCAGTTCCAACACCATGAATTATTAATATCCTATTATTTTTTAATACGTAGTTGTCATAAATAAACTCTTTTACTAACACCCTAGCAGACGAACGTATTTCGCCGTGTAAATCAAGCGTTGGAATGTCACTTATAAATATATCATCAAAATAACTTGTCATGTTAATTTTGAATCTTATATGCCTTTACAACGTTCTTTAAAAGGCAAGCAACTGTCATTGGTCCTACTCCCCCAGGCACCGGTGTAATTAAAGAAGCTTTCTTGCTAACCTCCTCAAAAGAAACGTCGCCGCATAAAACGTTGCCTTCTTTATTTATTCCAACGTCAATTATTACCGCTCCATCTTTTATCATGTCCTTAGTAATTAAGTTAGGGTGCCCCGCTGCAACAATAAGTACGTCCGCTATTTTAGTATGGTTTTTAATATCTAAACTTTTAGAATGGCAAATACTTAAGCTTGCGTTTTCTTTTAACAATAACTGTATAAGAGGTTTGCCAACCAAGTTACTTCTTCCGACTAAGCACACGTTTTTAGATTCTAAGCAAACGTTGTAAGCTTTTAATAATTCAATTACTCCAAGTGGCGTACAAGGAACTAAGCATTCATTTTCAAGAACCAAATTACCTACATTTTGATAAGTCAAACCATCTACGTCTTTTAATGGGTCAATCGTGTTTATTATCTTTCCTTCATCAAAGCCTAAAGGAAGTGGCAGTTGAACTAAAATACCATTTACACTAATATCATTATTTAATCTTTTTATCTCATTAATAACAAGTTTTTCTGATATTGTATCATTAAACTTTATAAGTTCAAATTTTATTCCAGCTTCCTGACAAGCCTTCTTTTTATTTCTTATATATACATCACTAGCCTTATTATCCCCAACTTGAATAACCGCAAGTGACGGAGTTATATTTTCTTGTTCAATTAAATTTTTTATTTGCCTTCTAATTTCAATGCTAATTTTAGTACCATCAATTATATTATTCATACTTAACTCCTTCATAAATAGGATATTTATCACATAAATCTTTAACCCTTTTTATTAAATCTTCCGTTATTCTTTTATCATCACCATTATGAAGACAACTAGAAATCATCTTACCTACCAAAACAAAATCCTGTTCTTTAAATCCCCTGGTCGTCATGGCAGCGCTGCCAAGTCTTATACCACTGGTTATAAAAGGCGTTGTTGGATCATATGGAATCATATTTTTATTGCACGTTATACCAATTTTCTCAAGTAGTTTTTCAGCTTCTTTACCGGTCATGTTAACCGATTTTTTAACATCCACTAAAATAAGGTGATTATCAGTACCATTAGTTACTATTTTAAAGCCTTCCATCTTTAAAACGTCACATAAAACCTTAGCGTTTTTAATAACCTGTTTTTGATAGTTTATAAAATCCGTTGTCATTGCTTCCGCAAAACAAACGGCCTTTGCCGCAATAACATGTTCTAAAGGTCCTCCTTGAATACCAGGAAAAACAGTTTTATCTATTTTTTTAGCAAGTTCCTCATTGTTGGTTAAAATAAGACCTCCACGTGGCCCCCTTAATGTTTTATGGGTAGTTGTTGTTACAACGTCAGCATATTTACATGGATTTTGGTGAAGACCCGCTGCAACTAATCCAGCAATATGAGCCATATCAACCATAAGATAAGCACCACACTCATTAGCTATATCTTTAAACTCGGCAAAATCAATTTTCCTAGAATAAGCCGATGCTCCTGCTACAATAAGTTTTGGCTTTTCTTTTAAGGCTATTTTTCTTACCTCTTCATAATTAATTTGGCCGGTTTCCTTATCAACGTCATAAGATATAAACTTATAATCCATTCCACTAAAAGAAAGATTGCTACCATGAGTTAAATGGCCCCCTGAATTAAGGTTCATTCCAAGAACTTTATCACCTTTTTTTAAAAGGGTACGATAAACAGCCATGTTCGCTGATGAACCAGAATGAGGTTGTACGTTTGCATACTTTACCCCAAATAACTTCTTTGCGTTATTAATGGCAATTTTTTCTATTTCATCTATGAATTCACAGCCGCCATAATACCTTTTAGAAGGATAACCTTCAGCGTATTTGTTAGTAAGAACACTTCCTTGTGCAATAAGTACGTTTTCGCTAACAAAATTTTCCGAAGCAATTAATTCTATTGTATTTTGCTGCCTTTTTTTCTCCTGGTTTATTATTTTAAATATTTCATCAATCATAACTTAGCCTCCTATATCTCTATAAATTTATTTAGTTTTATAGAATATATGAATTTTTTTATCTCTTTAGCGCCAAATATTTGTTTTACCCCTATTTCGTATAAATTTAATTGAACTTCATATCTTTCTACCAAATCATTTAATTTATCTACATCATCTGTTTTATAATCAACTATGTAATACGTATCATCTTTAATAAATAATAAATCAATTATTCCTTCTACTAATATTTGAGAATTATCTAAAGACTCGTCATATAAAGATGCTGGTGCCAAAAAAGATAATCTTTTTTCTTTATATATTATATCACTAGTTAACAATAAATCATAAATATCAGAAGTTAGATATGCAAATATATTGTCAAGCTTTATTAATTTTCTTTCTTTAAGAGAGATACTACCATTATTAACTAGTCTTAATAACTCCTCTTCTAAAGTATCAATCGTGTATTTTTTTATAGGAAGCATTTCAAATATTTTGTGATATAACGTACCAATATTAGTATGATTTAAACCATCTTTCATAAAATCAGGTTTAACTTTATATATTTTATCATGACTTTTTATGTCACTAACACTTTTATACAATGGTACACCTGTAAAATTACTTTCATAATTGAACGAAGATAACTTATTATATAAAGTCACATCAAACGTTTCTTTAATTTTCTTTTCTTCTTCTTCAAATTCTTTTTCATTTATTAAAGAAGAATCCACTATTTTTGTATCAATTACAGAATCACTTTCAAATATCTTTGGTAATAAAGGGCACATATCTCTTAATTCATCACAAGACTTATTTCTTAATAAACATGGTAATAGTATTTCTAAATAATTACTAACACCGCTTAAATATACACCAGATATATTTTTTAAATTACCCATTTTAGCTACTACGTTAGATAATTTATTGCTTAAGTTTTTAGTATAACCAGTTATTATTAATTTTTCTTTTGCACGTGTTAACGCTACATAAAGAATTCTGAGTTCTTCTGATAACATTTTTCGCTTTTCCATATCTTTAAATAATAATAACGGAAAAGAGCTTTTCTTAGAAAAATTATCTATGTTTCTAATCGTAAATGCGATTCCTAAATCATCATTAATCATTAAGTCCGAATTTAAATCCTTAAAATTAAATTTACTTCCAGTTTCACTTAATATAACTACCGGATACTCTAATCCCTTTGATTTATGAATGGTTGTTATTAATACGTTATCTCCTTCTTTTAATGGATTAATGCCTTCTAGTGACCCTTTATTTTTAATTATGTTTTCAATATAATTAATAAACTCACTTAAACTAGATGAGGTATTACTCTCAAAATTAATTGCATGACTTATCATATGAGTTAAATTTTTATGAACTTCCACTCCATTTTTATAAGCGGATAAAATTGAAATCATATTAAATTTATTAAGTACTAAACTTATTAGTGAAGATACGCTATTGTTTAATGAATAATCTTTTAATGATTTTAAGTCGTTAAATAAACTAATTATTTCTTTATCATCACTTTTTATTAGGGAATCATATAAACTAACATACTTATTTTCTCTTCTTAAATTCGCTACTAAATCTAAATCAATGTTTAATAAATCAGAATTAATAACACTTAAAACAGCTACATCATCATATGGATTATTAATTATTTTTAATAAGTTAATTAATAATTTAATTTCATAATTATCAAAGTATAAGCTAGATGATAAAGAGTATACACTTATACCTCTTTTATTTAATGCCTTAATGTATAAACTACTATGCTTCATACTCCTAAGCAATATTGATATATCACTAGCCTTTATATCTCTCCATAAGTTATTTTTGTTATCATAAACTTGTCTTTTATCTTTAATTAATTTCTTTATTTTTTCTGCTACTAAAATAGCTTCTTTTTGATAACTGGTTAGGTCTTCCTCCTCTTCTAAATCATCCAAAGTATCTACATAAACTTCTTCTGGCCTGCAAGCGTCATCATTTATTATGCATACTTCTGTTTCAAGGTCCTTTCCATCTTCAAAAGATGCACCTAAATATAAGAATTCATCCCCATTATAATCTACTTCACCAAAATCATTAGACATTGTGTTTTCAAAAATGAAGTTACAAAAATCTAATACTTCTTTTCTACTTCTAAAATTCTTTGATAAGGTAATTAATCTTGGAAAGCCATCTTTACTAGCATTAGCCTTATCTTTGTTAAATATATGAGGGCAAGCACTTCTAAATCTATATATACTTTGTTTTACATCTCCAACAATAAACAAATTAGAATTATCTTTTGATATTGAATTAAAGATAATATTTTGTAAATTGTTAGTATCTTGATATTCATCTATTAATATTTCTTCATATCTTTTAGATATTTCTTTAGCAAGATGTGTTTTATTATCATCTTTAATTAATAATTCCACACAAAAATGTGCTATGTCATTAAACGTATATGAGTTTATTTTTCGTTTTTCCTTTAAAAGTTCTTTTTCATATAGTAATACTATTTCAAATAAGCCTTCTAACATATCACCGCAAAGTTTTTGCTCTTCGTTATATATATCTTCATTAATATATTTATATTCTTCTAAAGTCTTATTAATAAATGTTTTAAAATCTTCTCGTACAGATTTATATTTTATTATCTCCTCATCACAAGCATGGCCCTTTGGAGTACTAAATCTATCGAAGCTTATTAATTTTAAATTTTGTGATAACGTATTAAAATCATTGGAATTAATAATTTTATTCATATAATTAATTTCTAAATTCGCAAGACTAATACTCTTATTATATAAAAAAGGATCAATTTTTAAGTCTTCTACAATGTCTTCATATAATTTTTTAAACGAATTTACTTTACTAAAAACATTTTCAAATATTAACCTTTTATAAAAATCATTTTTATAATTATCTAACGCCTTATTTATGAACGTTTGTTTATCAGGTAAAGTATCCAAATAATCGCTTATCTTTAAAACGGTGTCCTTAATTAAATCATTATTTGATGCACCAAACATATAAAGAATATCTTTATAGTTTTCTATTTTTTCAAAGCATGTTTCTAAAACATTTGATATAACTTTTTCTTTTAATAGCTTTTCTTCTTCGTTTGATAACACTAAAAAGTTTCTATCTATGTTTAACTTTTCAAAATTAGATTTAACTAAGTTTCCATAAAAGGCATCCATTGTATAAATATCTGCACAATCTACTAAACTAATTTGTTTTTTTAGATGTTCAGATTTTGATTTAGCATACTCTTTTTTTATATTATCTTTTATTCTCTGTTTCATCTCTTCTGCCGCTGCTTTAGTAAACGTAACTATAAGTAAATCTGTTACATTTCCGCCATTTAAAATGAAATTAATTACTCTTTGTGATAATACTGCTGTTTTCCCAGAACCTGCCGCTGCTGAAACTATTACTTTACCCCCACGTGTTTCGATAGCTTTTTGTTGTTCCATCGTCCAATTAGGCATTATTATCACCTCCAAGCTTACTTAGTACTTCACTATTTTTTAATTTTTCTATTTTTCTTTTCTTATCAAAGTCTTTATTATATTTACAAATGCTTTCAAACTTACAATACTTACAAGAATCTTCACCTATTTTTATAGGATTAACCTTAATATTACCAGATAAAATATTATTTCCTATATCTTTAAGAGTTTTATTTATGCTATTAAAAATATTATTTAAATCATCAAGTCCAAATAACTTTTCGTAATTTAATTTACCCCTTGATGTCACGTCAATATATTCTCCAATATCTTCACCGCCCATAAGGTCAATCATGTACTCATCTTTATTAATAATACCATTCATCTTTAATTTTTTCTTTATCTCAGAGTTTATTTCTTCATTACTATGTTTCCTACTTATTTTAATATCTTTAACTAATGCTGGATAATATAATAAACCCGCCGGTATTATATTTTTATTTGTTATTTTACTATTTTTAATCGCAAGTAAATAAAGTAACATTTGAAGATTAAGACCATTTAAAACATCTTGTAGTTTAAATGTTTTACCACCTGTTTTATAATCAACTATACGATAGCAAAAAGAGTCTTCAGTTTCATAAATATCCACTCTATCTACTACTCCACTTAATTTTAAAGTCCCATTATCTAGGTTAACAGTATACGGTTTTACTGTTTTTTCTTCTCCTATTTCAAATTCAAAATACCTGGGTCTAAATGAAGTTACACTTTTTTCATCAATCATATTTCTAATAATTAACGTTATGCTTTTACTTAGTTTATCTAAAATAAATCTTGTTTTATTATTATCTATTTTCCCATTTTCTTCTAAATAATTTTTAGAATATTTATAAATATGTTCTTCTATGTTTTCATAATTTATTTTATCAAAATCATTTTTTAAAACATTTTCTAAAATATAATGTACGAAAGTACCAACTTCTCTATTATCAAATTCATATTTTTCTTTTACTCTTAATCTTAAACCATAATTACAAAAATGATAAAAAGGACATTTGGCATATACTTCTATACTACTTGGGCTTACATTTAATTCGTTTGTATATAATAACGATGCTGTTTTATCACTTATTTTATAATTTAAATCGTGGTCTTTAGCCTTGTTTATTTTTTCAAATTCTTTTCTCTCACACTTGTTAATTAAATCTTCTGATAATTTTTGTGCATAACTTATTTTTAATAAATTTAAATCATATAAATCGTATACATACTTTTTTAACTCTATATTTTTTAAATATGATGATAATGTGTTTAAACTTAATTCTGTGGATAACTTATGAAATGAAACAATTGCACCATTTGATACTATGTTTTTAAAATCATATAAAGCTTCCACCTCTTTTTTATTTATATAATTTATTAAACTTTCTTCTTTAATATCTTCTTTATCTATTAAAGTACTAAATTTAATATAACCAGGAATATCTTCATTAGAACATCCTAATAAGTAAATATATTTTTTATCTATTAAATTATAATTAGATAAATTAGACAACGTTATCTGATCTTTAGTAATTTCTTTTTCTGTAGTTTTATAATTAAAGCTACTTAATATATTTATTATTTTAGTAATGGAGGTATTATCGTCTAAAAGATTTGATATAACATCAAATGCGTTATTTAACTTTTTAACTCCCTTAGCGTCATATTCATATAATTTATCTATTATTCTTTCTTCATCTAAATACGTATATAACTCTTTTAATATATCTTTTTTATTAGTAACACCATTAACGTTTTGTAATAGGTGCATCATAGGATTAATAACCATATCCTTAGTATCGTTTAATGTTTTTAAATCAACTTCATCATATTTATTAAAAGTACTTTTGTTGCCATTTGGATTATAGGTAAATGCTTTATAAAAAGGTGAATCTTCTAAGGACCATGAGTATACATAATTTTCTAAATCATCTATTTTCTTAGAATCAATATCAAAGATATTTAGTTTTAATAAAGTTAAAAATGATTTGCAAGAAAAATCCCCATTAAATATATTTTTTAATACGTTAATAACCCTTGTGGTTAAAATTCCATAAATACTTTCTTTTGTATAATTAAATTTTAACTTAAGGTTGAAATACGGTTCATACTTACTTACGTCTTTTGCAATAATTATAAAATCACTTAATTTAGATCCGTTAACCACCTTTTTAGTAATATCACTTATCACATAATCGCATTCATCTTCTATATCATTTTTAGATACAAAAGGTACATTACTAATTTCTTTTTCTAAAGTTTTTATATCACATTCATAATTATTCAATAGTTTTACTAATGAGCTATTATATTTATCATCAATATAAAAATCACATCTACTATTTTTCAAAATAGTATCAAAAAAGCCAAGATAGTTATCCTCCACCTTATTTATATCTAAAAACACATAATTTTTTTCATACAATTTATTACTTATAACATACTTAATAATTAATCTTTCATTAGTATAATTGTTTTCTGTTAACAATCTTTCGTACTCTTCATATATAACTTCTAAATCGCTTATTTTATCATTATCTTTTAAATCAAAGTTATAAAATAAATCATATGTATCTAATAATTCACTTATAAAATCGTATGAATCAAAATTATTATATTTTAATAACTTATCATTTACGTTTTCTTTTGCCTTTAACATAAAAATATAAGATTCATAATCATTTATCCACTTACTTTTTCCATTATATAAATCTAGCACATGATTTTTCAAAGTAGTAATATTATAATTTTTTCCAACGTATTTTAATTTATAATATAGCTCTTTTTCACTTGATACTATAATGGTATCATTATCTTTTATTCTTATATTATCTAAATTAAAAATATTTATCATAATATCACCTTCTATATGTTTCATTATAACATAAAAAAAAGCCTAACTAAATTAGACTTTTTAAATATGAATGTTAAAAAGAAGCTTTGGTTAGCTTCTTAATTTGACTTTTGAGTAAATGTTGCCTTATATGGTGCTTCATAAATAGCATTTAAAACACCACTATTTGTTGTAAATGACTCTGGTATAGTTAAATAAACATGATAATATAAGCTATTACCAGGTTTTAATATAAGATCTTGTCCATCTGACGACATAAAACTCTCTAAAGCTTCTTGAGGGGCATTTTCATCTGCTAAATAAATCGTTCCATTTCCAACTTGAAAAGCATATGCGCTGGCATCTGACGAAGAACTTTCACCACAAGTCCCAGTTTTTGGGTCAGCGTCTTTATCTTCTGTATAACAAAACTTATCTTTAGGGTTTAATTCTAGTTTAAGTGGTGCTATTGCATCGATTGTTCCAGTATTCGTCATTTTTATAGTATATACCCTACCAGCTCCAGGATATTCAAGTTCCGTTTTAATTGTAACCGTATCATTAGCATCATTTACTGTGCAAGTTTCATTTTTATAACCACGATTAACCATACCAATTGTTGAAAAGTATGAATCAGTACCTTCTACTATACCTGGAATACACGTTGGGGTAATATTAAAATCACCTTTAGCAGTTGCCGTTCCATTAATAGTTATATTTTGAGAAAATAGCGCATATCCAACCGATAAAACTAGTAGTAGTGCTAAACATCCTATTAATATTTTACTTTTCTTATTATTCATCATTTTTACTTCTCCTTTTTCTATTATTATTACCTTTTTATTTTATCATATTCAAAAAGAATTAGTTTAATTTTGTAATCATTTTTCTTTTTTTTGTAAATAAACATGTAAAGCGATATAAAAATTTAAAAAGACTTTATTTATGTATAACCATAGCTTAGTTTAATATATTCAGCATTTTTATATTATAATATTTTTTACAATTAAAACTTCTTGGCAAAAAAAGACCAAGATGTTTTTATCTTAGTCTAATATAATCTTTTATTTTGATTGGTTTGATTTTATAGCAGCTTGTGCAGCGGCAAGTCTTGCAATAGGAACTCTAAATGGAGAACAAGATACATAGTTAAGTCCAACGTTGTGACAGAACTCAACTGATGAAGGATCTCCACCGTGTTCACCACATATTCCTAATTTGATATCAGGACGTACACTTCTTCCTTTTTCAGCTGCCATCTTAACTAATTGACCAACACCAGTTTGATCTAACTTAGCAAATGGGTCAGATTCATAAATCTTATTTTCATAGTATGAGCCTAAGAATTTACCGGCATCATCACGTGAGAAACCAAATGTCATTTGGGTTAAATCATTTGTTCCAAATGAGAAAAATTCAGCTTCTTTAGCAATTTCATCAGCAGTTAATGCAGCACGTGGGATTTCAATCATAGTACCAATTTTGTATTTAATATCAGAATTCTTTTCTTTCTTAACTAATTCAGCAGTTTCAACAACTACGTCTTTAACAAATTTCAATTCTTTCTTTTCTCCAACTAGTGGGATCATAATTTCAACGGTTATGTCATAACCTTTTTCTTCAGAAACTTCAATAGCAGCTTCCATTAAAGCCCTAGTTTGCATTCTAGCTATTTCTGGATAAGTAACAGCAAGACGGCATCCTCTGTGTCCCATCATTGGATTAAATTCATGAAGTTCAGCACATTTAGCCTTTAAGTGTTCTACACTAACACCCATTTCACTTGCAAGTGCTTTAATATCTTCTTCATCAGTTGGTAAGAATTCATGTAAAGGTGGATCTAAGTAACGAACCGTCATTGGTAATCCCTTTAGTTCCTCATACATAGCTTTAAAGTCACCTTTTTGGAAAGGAATTAACTCGTTTAAGGCTTCCTCTCTTGCTTCAACTGTTTCTGATAAAATCATCTTTCTTATTTTAGGAATTCTTTCTTCTTCAAAGAACATGTGTTCTGTACGGCAAAGTCCAATACCTTCAGCTCCAAGTTCAATAGCTTTCTTAGTGTCTCTTGGGTTATCAGCGTTTGTTCTAACCTTTAGCGTTCTAAATTTATCAGCCCATGCCATAACACGACCAAATTCACCAGCTATTGTAGCATCAACGGTTGGAATTTGTCCTTCATATATATTACCAGTTGAACCATCAATTGAGATGTAATCTCCTTCATGATAAGTTTTACCAGCTAAAGTAAACTTCTTGTTTTCTTCATCCATTTGGATATCACCACAACCAGATACGCAGCAAGTACCCATACCACGAGCTACAACAGCAGCGTGTGAAGTCATACCACCACGAACGGTTAAGATACCTTGAGATGCTTTCATACCAGTAATGTCTTCTGGAGAAGTTTCAAGTCTAACTAAAACTACTTTTTCTCCTCTTTCAGCCCATTCTACGGCGTCTTCAGCAGTAAATACAACTTTACCTGTTGCAGCACCTGGAGATGCTCCAAGACCTTTACCAGCTGGAGTTGCAGCCTTTAGCGCAGTAGCATCAAATTGTGGGTGAAGTAATGTATCTAAGTTACGAGGATCAATCATAGCAACTGCTTCTTCTTCCGTGCGCATTCCTTCATCTACTAAGTCACAAGCGATTTTTAACGCAGCTTGTGCAGTTCTTTTACCATTTCTTGTTTGAAGCATGTATAACTTACCATGTTCCACGGTAAATTCCATATCTTGCATGTCTCTATAATGATTTTCTAGAGTTTTGCAAACTTCAGTAAATTCCTTAAATGCTTCTGGGAATTTTTGTTCCATTTCAGCAATGTGCATTGGAGTTCTAACACCGGCAACAACGTCTTCACCTTGTGCGTTAGTTAAGAATTCACCAAATAAACCTTTTTGACCAGTTGCTGGGTCACGTGTAAATGCAACACCAGTACCACAGTCATCTCCCATGTTACCAAATGCCATGGCTTGTACGTTTACGGCAGTACCCCATGAATATGGAATATCAT
>CAYOWI010000022.1:0-4740 GCA_964407685.1 uncultured Muribaculaceae bacterium | reverse complement strand
GATAAACGTTAGCTCTTGGATTATCCCATGATCTAAATACGGCTTTAACAGCTCCCATTAATTGCTCTTTAGGATCATTAGGGAAATCTTCACCAATTTTTGATTTATATTCAGCCTTAAACTGTCTAGCTAACTCTTTTAAATCATCAGCGTCTAGTTCTACGTCTTGTTTAACGCCTTTTTTCTCTTTCATTTCGTCTATTAGTTGTTCAAAATACTTTTTACCAACTTCCATAACTACGTCAGAATACATTTGAATAAATCTTCTGTAGCAGTCCCAAGCCCATCTTGGATTATTTGATTTTTCAGCAATAACGTTTACTACGTCTTCGTTCAAACCAAGGTTTAAAATAGTATCCATCATACCTGGCATAGATGCTCTAGCACCAGATCTTACAGAAACTAAAAGAGGATTTTCTTTATCACCAAATTTCTTTCCAGTGATTTCTTCCATCTTTTTAATGTACTCATCTATTTGAGATCTAATTTCATCATTGATTTCTCTTCCATCTTCATAATACTGAGTACAAGCTTCTGTTGTAATTGTGAAACCTTGAGGTACTGGAAGGCCAATGTTAGTCATTTCTGCTAAGTTAGCTCCCTTTCCTCCTAGAAGGTTTCTCATGTCAGCGTTTCCTTCTTTAAAAAGGTAAACCCATTTTGTCATTTATATTCCTCCTTTTGTTGTAAATACAAGCTTATTATAGCACAAAAAAAATAGTACTTACAATAATAAATACTATGTTTTCCCAAGATTTTACAATGTTTTTTCTACTTTTTATTTAATGGATGGCACTTTAAATAAACAGCCCTTAACCTTTCGTTTGATACGTGTGTATAAACTTGAGTAGATTCTAGCGATTCATGCCCTAAAAGTTCTTGAACCGTTAAAATATCACACCCCTCATTTAAAAGGTGGGTTGCAAAAGAGTGCCTTAGCATATGTGGTGATACATGTTTTTTTAAAGAGGCTTTTTTAATAATGTTGTCCAATATTTTTTCAACACCTCTTGTCGTTATTTTCTTTCCGTGTCCATTTATTATTAAATACTCACAAGTGGTATTAAACTTTTTTAATATTTTTTTTCTTCCACCCTCTATGAAATTTTCCATCGCATCTAAACAATAATCTCCAAAGGGATCTATTCTTTCTTTATTTCCTTTACCAAGTATTCTAATTTCCTTTTTATAAAAATCTATATCATTTATCTTTATATTAACTAATTCACTTACCCTTATACCTGTTGCGTATAAAACTTCTAAAATAAGCCTATCCCTTTGGCCTAAAGGAGTATTTAAATCTGGTGTATTAAATATTATTTCAAGTTCCTCTACCCCTAAGTACTTTGGTAGTTTCTTTTCCTTTTTAGGAGTACTGACATATTTAAAAGGATTAGTTTTAATTAAATTATTATTAAATAAATATTTATAAAAACTTCTAAGTGATGATAATTTTCTAGCTACTGAGTTTCTAGATAATTTTCTATTATAAAGTTCCATTAAATATCCCTTAATAAGATCATAATCAACCTCTAAATAGCTAATACTTTTTTTATCTATATATTCTTTGAATTCTAAAATATCAATTTCATAATTTTTAGAAGTATTAATAGAATAATTCTTTTGTTTAATAATATAATTTAAAAAGCTTAATAAACTTTCCTTCAACATAATCACCTAGCTTAATTATAACTTAAGATATTTTTACATATCTTTATCTTTTTCAATCACAAAACCAGCATCACTGTAAGTTGCGTTATCACTTTCTAATTCATTCAACTCATATTCTAACTGAGCTATTTTCTTTTTTAGATTATTAACCTGCGTTTTAGAAAATTCTAAACGCTTTTTTATTGACTCATCACTTTCTAAAAAACTTCCGGTTTTAAAAAGATCCTCTATGTCTTTAGTTTTATTAAGTAAAACTTCTAAACTTAAGTTTAGGTTTAAAATTTCTTCACTTAAAGAAATTATTTCACCAAGCGTTCCACTACCATTTTTTTGCTTATTATAATTTATAATTTCCTCTTCGGTTATTGCTGAAAAATTAACTTTCATTTCTTGTTTAACTTCTAGTTCATTAATAATAAGTGGTTCAACATTTCTTTTAATACTTTTCCTAATAAAATGAGGTGATGCCTTCCTACTCATCAATCTACTTTCTAAATTTCCTAAAAATCTTTCTTTATCAGAATAATTCATGTCTGGTAATAAATCACCTGTGTTATCTTTTAGCAAAAATGCTAATTCAATTCTTTTACGGTCATCTTTAAAGGCATCCTTAACGAGTGCTTTCATGCAACTTTGCGAAATCGCAATAAACATCCACCTATTTTTACATGGTGTTAAATATTTTTCATCATATTCACCATCCATGTTTAACTTTTTTTCGATTAAATAAGAAACCGCATTATTAAAATTTCTACCGGCAAACTTATCATACATGGTTTTTAAAGTTTCCTGTTTTTCCAAAGAAATATTACCATTTATAAAGTCGTCAATAGTAGCACCATAATTCTTATTAATTTTTAAATGTAAAGCTTTTTGTCCCGCCAACAAAACATCTAAATCCCGGTTATATATGATTCTTATTTTACGAGCATTTTTAGATTCTGAGGTTCTTATAGAAAATGGATCATTATCCTCATTTATTGGTTTTTTTATATACTTTGAAATATAATTTCTAATAGAACGTGAATTATCGTTTGGCATATATTTTAGTAAATCTTCTGGTCCAGAGCAAAAAGACGTATACTTTTCAAGTGCAACTAAATCATAATTAGCCAAAGTAACAGTTGTTAATTTCCCATCAATTTCTAAATCAACGGTTAAAAAGTATCGTTTTAAAGACATAATTCCTCCTTAGCTAGTTTAGTTATCCTTATACTCTTCTTGATATTTTTTATTAAAGCTATCTAAGTTTTTAATCATTTTATCATACAATTCTTTTGTGTTTAAATCAACGTTTTTTCTTTCGTTAACCGATGAATAATTAATTATTCTAGTATTTATTTTACTTTTAGTTTTGAATAACTTTTTAAATTCGAATGCCAAGTTACGTCTTGATTCTAAACGTTGACCAAGTTTTTTACATAAAATCATTAAGTTATCTTTATCAGTAGCAATAGCTGCAATCATAGCATCATCATAAGGAATATTTGGAAATTCTCTGTTAACATCATAAACGTCAATCATACATGCTATTCTTTGATTTTTAACATATGTTTCATATAAATATTTAAAAAATAAATACTTATTACCGGACTTATTTAAAGAAGACTTAAGTTTAGCCATATAAAACTCTTGCATACTCATTTTTTCCTTGATAATTTTTTCTAAAAGTTCTTCTTGATTGACATACAAAACATCAATATCATCTTCAAATAAAACATCCATTATAGGATTAAAATCATCGTCAGTAATATAAAATAATTCTTTTAAAACCTTTTCACTTTTAAAATCAATCATTAGTCCTAAGTTATTTTTAATATATTCTTTTATTTTTTTTGGAAGTGCATTAAACAAGCTAACGTATCCATCATAATTACTAGTATAGTAATCCATGCTTTTAAGGTCTAATGATATTACTGGAAAGTTATGTTCATGACCATACTTATTCGTCCCTTTAAAATATAGGGTATATTGTTTTAAAGCCATAAGAAAAACCTCCTATTCTAGGATAATAATATCACCTTTAGAAGGTATTTGTCAATTAAGTAAAATTACTACAAAAGCTTGTTTTTTCTAAAAATAAATAACTTATTAGTTACGTAATTATACATAAACATAACTAACGATGAAACCACTTTTGCCACCATGTTTTCCATGTTAAAATTACTAATAAAAATATGCAAAACAAAAGAATCAAGTGGAAAACCAATAAGCCTTATTATTATAAAAGAAAAAATTTGCACCATTCTATCTTTTCTTCTTATCGGCCTTGACTTAAATAATTTTTGATCCCATATAAAAAGGACGGTAAAAGAAACAATGTAAGACAAAAAATTTGCTAACAAATAATTACCGTTTGTTACTTTATTTACAATGAAAAATACCAAGTATAAAATACCTGTACAAACTAAAGATATTAAACAATAATTAATAAACTCTTTATTTTTATCATAAAACTTTTCTAGTTTACTTTTTTTTCTAAATATTTTACCAAATATACATTTATCTTTCTTTTTAAACAAGCTCATTTTACTTCCTCACAGTTCAAACTAAAAAAAATTATATCACAAAAAAAGACCCATTACTATATTTTTTCGTAATGAGTCCACATTCTAATAATATATATTTCTTTTTTTGATTCATCTACCCTATAAAACAATCTATGTTCTCTATTAATTCTTCTCGAATAATATATTTTCACATTTCCAGATAATTTTTCATAAACCAGTGGATAACAAAATGGATTAGTTGATATTAAATCTAGTAATTTTTTAAGCTTTCTGAAAGATTAGATTTATCTATTTCCCTTTTATCCTTTAAAGCTAAAGGAGTGAACTTTAATTTATATTTTACCAATTGTTCCAATTCTCGTTTGGATTATATTCTTTTGCGTTTGCCCAACCAGTTTTTTCATCGGCTTTTATTAAGCTTTCTACATAACTTGGTATGCTATATAAATACATTGTTTCCTGTAACTATTCCAATCCTTTTCGGATAAGATAACTGCGTTTTCTCCTTTTGTATTAACTATTTTAACCGGATTATATGCTACGTTTACATCACTTACTA
>CAYOWI010000021.1:0-20019 GCA_964407685.1 uncultured Muribaculaceae bacterium | reverse complement strand
AATTAGGGTTTAAATAAATATCTTTTTACTGTCTACTTTTTATTGACAAGTTCAATTTAATATCAGGTCTTTTTTAGTATAAAAAATATTTACAAAAATAAAAATAAATGTTAACATTGTATTAATTGATTAATACAATTAAGAAGGTGATAGCTTGGGATTCACATTTGATAATGAAAGACCAATATATGTTCAATTAGTAGAGCAAATAAGGTTAAAGATAATATCTGGTGAATATAAAATGAATGAAAAATTACCATCCGTTAGAGATTTTGCAAGTAAGGCTAAGGCAAATCCAAACACGGTTCAAAGGGCTTTAGTAGAATTAGAAAAAGAAGGCCTTATTTATACTGAAAGTACGAGTGGTAAGTTTGTAACAAATGACGAAAAGATAATTAATGATATAAAAAATAATATCATAAAAGGTAAGGTAAGTACCTTAATAAATGATATGGAAAGTTTAGGAATAAAAAAAGAAGAAATAATAAAATATTTTAAAAATATGAAAGGATAAGATAATATGACGATTTTAGAATGTAAAAATTTATGGAAAAACTATGATGAAAAAGTAGCCTTAAAAAACGTTAATCTAAAAATAGAAAATGGTAAAATAATTGGGCTTTTAGGTAAGAATGGTAGTGGAAAAACAACTCTTATAAAACTAATTAATGATTTATTAACACCTACTAGTGGTAAGGTTTTAATAGATGGTAATAAGCCGGGTATAAAATCAAAGGAATTAATATCATACTTACCAGAAAGAACCTATTTTAGTGCCGAGATGAAAGTTATAGATGCCATTAAATACTTTGAGGATTTTTATAAGAACTTTAATAAAGAAAAAGCACTTAAACTATTAAAGGACTTAGACTTAGACATAAACATGAAAATATCAAAGATGTCTAAAGGAATGAGAGAAAAGCTTCAATTAATATTAGTTATGTCAAGGAATGCCAAGCTTTATATCTTAGATGAACCTTTAGGTGGCGTTGATCCTGCAACAAGAGATTACATATTAGATACGATCTTAACTAACTTTTGCGAAGGAGCGAGCGTAATTATATCAACCCATCTTATATCAGACATTGAAAGAATACTAGACGAAGTTATCTTTATAGATAATGGAGAAGTTAAACTACATGTTGCATCAGATGAGTTAAGGGAAAAAGAAAAATCATCAATTGATGAAATATTTAGGAGGATGTTTAAATGTTAAAGAAGTTATTAAAATATGATTTAAAATGGATGTACAAATTACTAGTTATATTTTACGCATTAGCTCTTATCTTTTCTTGCTTTACAAGATTATGTTCTTTAGTTACAAATTCAGCTTTATTTAGCGTGTTAAAAAGCATATCATCTGGCTTTGCGATTGCTATGATGGTAAATGCACTTATAAACTGCATTATGCGCTCTTGGGTTAGGTTTACTAAAAACATATATAAAGATGAATCATATCTTACTCATACACTTCCAGTAAGTAAAAATAAATTATATGCATCAAAAGTTTTATCAGCTATTATCTGTGTTGTAACATCAATCGTGGTAATAATAGCTTGTTTATTTATCTGTTATTACTCAAAAGAAAACATAAACGTACTTAAAAGCATGCTAGAACTTGCCGCTGGAACCTATGATACAACGGTAATAAAATTATTATTAGTTTTGTTCTTTGTATTACTTTTAGAGATAATTTTTATAATACTAGTAGGATTTGTTGGAATAATTATAGGCCATAAAAGTAATCAAAATAAGATGTCAAAATCAGTTATTATGGGTGTTATTTTATACATAGTAACCCAAATGGTAACACTTTTATTAGTTTTTATATTTGGTTTATTTAATGATTCTGTTATGAACATAATAAACACTCGGGATATAATAAACATAGATGCCATAAAACTTGTATTATTTTTAGGTATATTTATATATGTTATTTATATTGTTATTTATTATATAGCAGGCAAAAAACTATTAAAAAAAGGTGTAAACGTAGATTAAAAGTTTCCTTTTTGCTTGAATTATTTATTTTATATAGCTAATAGACTTATATAAAATATAATGATATAATTTAAATATAAGGAAGGTGGATTTGTGGAATCAAATAAAAATAATGTAAAAAAACAAAAGGATAGAAAATTTATATTATATATTTTAATTGTCATTTTTATATTTTCTTTAGGTACGCTTGTTTATAGAGTAGGAAACGATATTTATGCTAAACGAGAAGCAGAAAGAAAAGAAGAACGTTTAAAGCAAGAGCAAATAGAAAAAGAAAAACAAGAATTAAAGAATAAGATTAAAGAAGAGGAAGAAAAAATAAATAAGGAAATGGAAGAGCAGTCTATTAAAGCTAAGATTGATTCGTTTAATCATAGTTATGAGTTTTGGTCAGGAACTCAAACAAATAGCATAGTAAGTAAACTTATAGATGATGCAATTAAGAGTAATCAAAAAGATAAAGAACACCAAATAGAATTTGTGTTCGATGGAAATTCTTATGGAACAGAGGCTAATAGTATTAGGAGTATAAAGAATAGTTTAAAGGATTTTAATAATTATAAAATACAATATTATGAAGTTATCCTTAGTTATGATAATGATGGTTATGTTAATAAGGTAACCATTGAAACAAGGTAGTGGAGGGTTATATGTTAATTAATGTAATTTTAATAGTAATAGTTATAATAACTGTTTTTTTGTTAGCAAGTTATAATAGCTTTATAAGGTCTAATAATAGAGTTAAACAAAGAGAATCAGCGATTGATGTTTTACTTAATCAAAGATTTGAATTATTACCAAATTTAATAGAGACGGTAAAAGGTTATTCGAAACATGAATCTTCAACTTTCGAAAATTTGTCAAAACTAAGAAGCTCATATAATAATTCTAACTTTAGTGTTGATGAAACAAATAAAATTGATAAAGAGTTTGGAAGACTTTTTGCCATAGCAGAAAGTTATCCGGAGTTAAAAGCTAATACTAATTTTTTAGATTTACAATCAAATTTAAAAGAGATAGAAAATAAATTAAACGTTGCAAGAATGCGCTATAATGATGCGGTGACTTCTTTTAATAATAAGGTTGAATCTGTGCCTTCAAACATCATTGCAAAAATATTTGGTTTTACGCAAAAAGAACTATTCAAATTGGAAGAAAATAAAAAAGAAAATATAAAAGTAGATTTTTCTAAATAACGATGAGAACATACTTAAAAATGAGTATGTTTTTTTAATTATTATTGATATAATATAGGAAAGGAGAAAAATTATGAAAAAAAATGTATTAGTAACAGGAGCATCTAGAGGAATAGGAAGAGCAATAGCAACTAAGTTTTTAAAGGAAGGTTATATTGTTTATGGAACATATTTTTCTAGTGAAGACAAAATTAGTGAATTAGTTAAAGAATATGGTTCTGAAAAGATGAGGAAGGTTGGACCATTTGATTTAACCAAAATTGATGAGATAAATAAACTTGTAGATGAGATAGCTGGTATAGAATTTGATACCCTTGTTTTAAATGCTGGGACATTCTCTGAAAATGATGATTTTATTAACTTTGATTTAGAAGAATTTAATAGTGTTATGAATTGTAATTTTTATTCACAACTTATAATTGCAACTAGATTGCAAAGTTATGTAAAAAATGGTGGTAATATTGTTTTAATGTCTAGTAATGATGCTTATAGTGGGGCATACGGAAGTATGTCTTATAGCATAAGTAAAAGCGCGGTAGTTAGTCTAATGAAATGTCTTAGTGTTAATTATGGAAGAAGACATATTAGGGTTAATTCAATTGCGCCAGGAGCAATTAACACGGATATGAACACTCCAGAACAAGAATTTGAAGCTCCTTTATGGACTCCGATTGAAAGAATCGCTCAACCTTATGAAGTTGCAAACGTTGTTTACTTTTTATCAAGTGCTGAATCAAGTTTTATTAATGGAGAAAACATTACCATTGATGGAGGTTATGGTAATGTAAGTGTTCTTTTAAAAGAAGAGATAGAAAGTTCTAGAAAAATAGTTGGTTATGACTGGTTAAATGAAAAAGTAAGAAGTCTAGAAGCTGGTGATAAAGTATATTGTTTTGATACAACACCTGAGTATGGTTGGATTCATAATGAACACGAAGAACAATATGTAAATGAGCATATTAAAGCAATAGAAAAAGGCGTAGATGTTTATCGTATAATAATGACTTCAGAAGCTAAAAAGGAAAGCATAATAAAAAATGATCTTGTAAACTATACTCTAAATAATTCTAAAGGAGCAAAGTTTATTGGGATTGTTGAAGAAGAGATGGTTAAAAAGTACAACAAAAGTGATTATGCAAAAATAGGTAAAGGATTTATAGTATTTATATCAAAAGATGGTACTAAGGAATTATTTATAGATTCATTTAGCAGTAATGAAAATGTTGGTTATGTTATTGATAATGAAATTATGATAAACTCATTAACTGAAGTATTTGAAAACATATATAAAAATATAGAAAATGATAAAATAAACGTAATTAAGAGGTAACGTATGAGTAAAACTGTTTTAGTAACTGGTTCTGCAAAAGGAATAGGAAAAGTAACAATATTAGAGTTTGCAAAACATGGATATAATGTTGTTATAAATTATTTGAATAGTAAAGAAGCAGCTAATAATTTAAAAAATGCTGTGGAAAATTTATATGGTGTAAGAGCTTTAACTATTGGTGCTGATATTTCAAATGAAGAACAAGTAGAGCAAATGATTAAAGAAGTTATAAAACAATTTGGAAAAATAGATGTACTTGTTAATAATGCTGCTTATTGTCAAGATAATGCTTTTTTAGATAAAACAAAAGAAGAATTTATGAAGGTTTTAGAAGTAAACGTAGTAGGTACTTTTCTAGTTACTAAATATTTTTTAAAATACAGCTTAAATGGTATTGTAATAAATATTTCATCTTTAGACGCAACAGAAACTTATGGTACTTTAAGTATGGATTATTGTGCTTCTAAAGCTGCGGTTAATTCTCTTACGCAAACTTTTTCTTTGGCATGTCCAAATATAAAATTTATTTCGCTTATGCTTCCGTGGGTTAACACTGAAGCTATACAGGAGATGTTTCCGGAATATTTAGAAAGTGAATTAAAAAGAGTTAAGCAGAAAAGGTTGTTAGAACCAAGTGAAGTAGCAAGTAAAATATATGAAATTATTGATGATAAAGATATAAAAAGTGGAACTATAATCAAATATGAATTCTAATTATATAGGAGGCAAAATATGGATAAAAAATATGATATAAATAGTTTACCGGACTTTTTTTCAGTAAGGAATAAAGAACAAATAGATTATGCTTTTGAAGGTATGGAGGATAAGCAGTGTTTTGTGTTTTTTGATAATGGCTTTGATTCTACCTATGTTGAAACAAATAAAAGAGATATAAAATATATTTGGGATGGATTTTTGCTTTTTGTTGATAAAAACATAAGTATAGAAGATATAAAAAATGGTGTAAATTTGCATGATGCAAGAATAATGGCTTTACAAAGAACACATTACTTTGATAAGGCTAATACTAGTGATGTAAGAAATTATATATTAGAACAACTTCAAAATAATAATATAAAATATTCTATTATGCCAGATAAAAATGATGTTTCTGGATATCCTGCAAGAGGTGATATGTGGTCAACAAGGGATGAAGCAGTATTAAATGATGCTATTGACTGTATAAAAGATGGTACTGCGACTTTTTATCCGTTTTCTACTTTTTCGTTTAACATTAAATTTAAAGAAACGAAATTACCTATTTTTAACTATGTACATAATGGAGGAATTGTATTAAATAATGATGAACAGTTTATTTTAATTAGAATATTAGATAATGATAATGTTTTATCAGATTACATTGAGAGTTTTAATTCCAATACTACTAGTGTAGAAAATCTTAAATTTAAAAAATAATTTTAAGAGGTAGAAAAATTTTACCAAATAAATATGCAAGTTACATAAATAATGAAGTGTTAAGGGTCGATGGTGGATGTAATCACCAATAGTAATGGATAAATTAGTTTGTAGTATTTAGCTTTTTTACTCCTAAAATAATTAAATTAAGGAGGGTTTTGAAAATGAATGAAAACAAACTAAAGGCAATAACAAATTTATTTGAAGGTAATGAAATAAGAAGTGTATGGGATAGTGAAAAAGAAGATTACTATTTCAGTGTGGTTGATGTAATAAGTACTTTAACAGAAAGTAATGATCCAAGAAAGTATTGGTCAGTTTTAAAATTAAGATTAAAAAAAGAAGGCTCTGAGTTGACTACAAATTGTAGTCAACTGAAACTAAAGTCATCAGATGGTAAGTATTATAATCAGGATGTACTTGATACAGAAGGTATATTCAGACTTATAGAGTCAGTTCCATCTCCTAAAGCAGAACCGTTTAAAATGTGGTTAGCATCTTTAGGTAAAGAAAGAATAGATGAAGTATTTGATCCTGAAAAAGCTATTCATAGAGGGATTGAATACTATCTTAATCATGGATATTCTGAAGAATGGATAGAAAGAAGACTAAAAGCTATATTAGATAGAAATAAACTAACTAAAGTTTGGAAAGATAATGGTATTGAAAAAGATTATGAATATGGTATTTTAACAAATGAAATTTATAAAGCTTGGTCTGGTATGAAAGCATCTGAATATAAAGAATATAAGGGAATAAGAAAAGAATCACTAAGAGATAACATGAGTGATTTAGAACTTTTGTTAACTGATATAGGAGAAGTTACAACTAGAGAACTTGCTAAAGAACATAAACCTTATGGGTTAGAAGCTAATAGAACCATTGCTAAAGCAGGTGGTGAAATAGCAAGTAATACTAAAAGAGAAATAGAGAAAAAACTAGGTAAGAAAGTTATTAATAGTAAAAATAATTTGAAGTATAAATATTTAAATGATAATGAAAAATTAGAAACTAAGTAAGGAAGTGAAGCTATGTATAACAAATTTGGAATAAGTGATAAAGCAAAAACTTTAGTTTTAAAAGCTGAGGAAAGTTTAAAAGAAGAATTTAAAAAGATAGATGATATGTGTGATATAAATAGTTTAAAGGTACTTAGTGCGTTTAATAATAACAAAATATCAGAAGTACATTTTAATAGTACAACAGGATATGGTTATGATGATGTAGGAAGAGGCGCAATAGAACGTGTTTTTGCAGAGGTTTTAGGTGCAGAAGATGCACTTGTGAGGTCTCAGTTTATATCAGGCTCACATGCTCTTTGTGTAGCATTATTTGCATACCTAAGACCTGGAGATACCATGCTTAGTATTACTGGAACTCCTTATGATACTTTACATGAAGTAATTGGTATAAAAGAAAATAAAAGTTCTTTAAAATCTTTTGGGGTTAATTATGCTGAAATAGATTTAATAGATAATGACTTTGATTATAAAAAAATAGAAGATTACATAATTAAAACAAAAGTTAAATTAATAGAGATTCAAAGAAGTAAGGGATATTCCACTAGAAAAAGTATTACTGTGGAAAAGTTAGAAAAAGTAATTAAATTTATTAAAGATATTGATAAAGATATAATTATAATGGTGGATAATTGTTATTGCGAGTTTGTTGGAGATAAATCTCCTTTAGAAGTAGGAGCAGACGTAATAGTCGGGTCTTTAATTAAAAATTTAGGTGGTGGTATTGCACCTAATGGAGCTTATATAGCAGGTAAAAAAGAATTGGTAGACCTTGCAGGTGAAAGACTTACTTTACCAGGAGAGGGAAGAGAAGTTGGCCCAACACTTGGTATTAATAAATCAATATTACAAGGAATCTTCATGGCACCTAGCGTTGTTGCATCAGCCTTAAAAACCGCGGTTTTAACTAGTAAAGTATTAGAAGATTTAGGATATGAAGTAGAGCCTAAATATAACGAAGAAAGGGCAGACATTGTTCAAAACATAATATTTGGAAACGAACATGACTTGGTAGAATATTGTGGTGGAATTCAATCGGCTTCACCTATTGATTCATTTTCAAAGCCACTGCCATGGGATATGCCTGGATATGATGATAAGGTGGTTATGGCAGCAGGAGCATTTACGCAAGGATCTTCTATCGAACTTTCGTGTGATGGACCTGTAAGAGACCCATTTATTGCATATCAACAAGGAAGTTTGACTTACCCATATGGTAAAATAGCAGTGATGAAAGCAGTTAGTATGCTTTTAAATAACGACAAATAATGCCGTTATTTTCTTTATACTTTTTAAAACCCGTGTTATAATAAACGTAGAAGGTGTAAGTATGAAAAATAAAGGATTTTTATTAATAATATTAATTTCTTTTTCTTTTTTATTTTCTTTATTTTATGTTAATTATTACGCGAGTAATATATATGTAAAAGATTTTAATGACTATGAAAGAATAGAGGTTTTTAATAAATATAAAGATAAAAAAATAGACGTATGTTATGGAACTAGATTTAATTGTAAGAAAATAAATTATAAACTAAAAGGCACCGTTAATACCAAAATATTAGGTACTTATACGTTAACGTACATTGCAGATTATAAAGATGTTCACTTAACTAAAAGCAAAAAAGTAAAGGTAGTAGATACCAAAAAGCCAGAATTAATGGTAGAAGGTTATTTTACAAATGTTTGCCCAAATGGTAAAGCAGAAAACGTGAAGATAACAGCGACTGATAACTATGATGGTGATATATCGGGCAAAGTTAAGTATAAAATTAAAGATAATAAAATAATATATAAGGTATCAGATTCATCTGGTAACACCACTAGAAAAGAGTTTGATGTAACCATAAAAGATAACGAAAACCCTACATTAATTTTAAATGATGAAAGTACGCTATATATTTCTGTAGGTAGTAAATATGTTGAACCTGGTTATGTTGCAATTGATAATTGTGATGGTAACGTAACTGAAAATGTTAAGGTAACAGGGTATGTTGATACTTCGAAAAAAGGAACTTATGAGCTTATCTATTCTGTAAGTGATGACTATGGGAATGAAACAAAAGTAACTAGATTTGTTAAGGTTTTCCCGAAAAATAAATATAAAGCGGGTGAACTTGGAAGCAAGATTATATATTTAACGTTTGATGACGGGCCTGGTGCCCATACCGCAAGATTACTTGATATATTAAAAAAATATGATGTAAAGGCAACTTTTTTTGTGACCGGTTGGGATAATAGATATAATGAATTATTAACTAAAGAACATGACGAAGGGCACACCATAGGGCTTCATAGTTATACACATAATTATGCAACTATATATTCCGGGATTGATGCTTACATGGATGATTTACTAAAACTCCAAACTAAAGTTAAAGATTACATAAAAGAGGAATCCTGGATTATTAGATTCCCGGGTGGTAGTTCTAATACTATTAGTAGGAGATACCGTATGGGAATAATGAGTGATTTAACAAAGAAAGTTGAAGAAATTGGTTTTAGATATTTTGATTGGACCATTGCTTCTGGTGATGCCGGTAATACTAAGGATCCTAACAAAATTTTTGAAAATGTTACAAAAGGAATAAAAGAAAATGGTTTAAACGTTGTTTTGATGCATGATATAAAGCCATACACGGTAGATGCAGTAGAAAGAATAATAGAATACGGGCTTGCAAATGGTTATACTTTTGCACCACTTACCATGGATAGTCCAGTTGTTCATCAGCACGTTAATAATTAAAGGAGTAATATGAAAGATTTAGAAAAAAGAGTAGAAGAAATTGAAAAAAGAAATAAAAGAGTAGAGGGAGATAAAGCTTGGGAAACAAGTACTTTAAGAAAAATATTAATAATTATTTTAACTTATATATTTGCAGCATTATATCTAAAAGTTGCAGATACTACTAACCCATACTTTGGAGCGGTAGTGCCTTGCGCTGGGTTTTTCCTATCAACTTTAGGTATAAACCTTATTAAAAAGATATGGTTAAATAAAAGAAAATAAAAATACTTATTAAAGTGTTTTTTCTTTGGCTTAATAATTACGTATTTTTATTTTCTTTTCATTTAATAGTAGTGAGGGGGAATAAATATGGAGAAAAAGGGAATCGATATAAGTCACCACCAAGGAAACATAGATTTTAATTCGCTAAAAGGTAATATAGATTTTGCTATGGTAAGAACAAGTTATGGTGCATTCTATGAAGATAGAAACTACAAACAAAATATTTCTGGTTTAGAAAGCATTGGGGTTCCTTACGGTTTATATCACTTTTCTTATGCAACCGACGTAGCAGGTGCTAAAAAAGAAGCTGAGGGTTTTATTAATTTAATAAAAAATTATAAGCCTTTATATCCAGTTGTAATAGATATTGAGTCTTCTGATAGAACAGCATCGGTAAGGGGAGATACTTTAGTTGATATAGCAAGCACGTTTTGCAAGATGGTAGAAGATGCGGGTTACTATGTAATGATATACGCTAACTTAGATTATTTAAATAATAAATTAAATTCAAGCGACCTTAATAAATATGACAAGTGGCTTGCACAGTGGACTAGTAAACCCACATATAATAAAGAGTTTGGTATGTGGCAGTACTCTTCAAAAGGGAGTGTTCCAGGAATAAATGGGAACGTTGATTTAAACATTGCTTACAAAGATTATCCAGTTATAATAAAAGAAAAAGGTTTGAATAATTATAACAAAAGTGTTGTTATAGAACCAGAAAAGACATCAGCGGAAATTAATTACGTCGTAAAAAAGAGTGATACCTTAAGTGGTATTGCAAGTAAGTATGGTACGACTTATCAAAAACTTGCTAGTTATAATAACATTAGTAATCCAAATAAGATATATCCAGGACAAATAATAAAAATACCAGGTGCGTTAAACGAAAATATTAAACCATCAACTTATGTAGTAAAAAAAGGTGATACCTTAAGTAAAATAGCTGAAAAATATGGCGTTAATTGGAAAGTTTTGTATGAAAAAAATAAAGCTGTAATAGGTAAAAACCCAGATATTATAAGGCCTGGACAGGTATTAGTTATATAAATAGGTTAACACTTAAAGTGTTAACCTATTTTTTTTAATTGACTATTTTTTATATTAAGTGTATTATCAATATAGAAAATAAAGAGAGGAGATAAGTTATGAAGAAACAAAATATCGTAATAATTGGAGTAGTAGCTTTTATATTGGCGGTAGCAGTAGGATATGCGTTATTTAGTGAAACAATAACAATTAATGGAACAGCAACAGCAAAAGGTGATTTTGACGTTGAATTTACCGAAGTAGGGGAAATTACTAAGGTTGGTTATACTGATATGGATGCAACTGATGCTGATGGATCAACTGAGGCAGAAAAAAATGCAGCAACTGATGCTAGGATAGCTAGTATATCTACTGATAAAAACACTTTAACAGTAAAAGTTAATAAGCTTGATTATCCAGGTGCATATGTTGAAATTCCTGTTACAATAACTAACAAAGGATCAATAACAGCTAAGTTAAAAGAAATTAAAGAAACTGGTTTAACAGAAGCAAACAGAGCAGTAAAAGTAACATATACTGGTATTGCGACAACAGATGCAGCTATTAATCAAAATGAAACTCAATCAATGACTATTAAAGTTGAATGGGATGAAAATATTAACACTTCATCTGAAAACGTTGAGTTTAAGATTGAATTAAATTATGAACAAGCTCAGTAATAAAAAGTAGGTAATCCTACTTTTTATTTGCATTAATTTTTCTTTTTATATTGACCATTGCTTTTAATAAATGCTATTATATTTTCATAATGTAGGTAGGTGTTTAACGTTGAGAAAACAAAGTGTAATTGTAGTTGGTATCATAGCTTTTTTGTTGGCACTGTCGGTTGGCTATGCCTTATTTAGTGAGACGATAACGATTAATGGAACAGCAACGGCAAAGGGTAATTTTGATGTTGAATTTACTAATGCAACTATTACTAACGAGGTGGGGTCTACAGGATCATCTGCGGTGATAACTTCAGATAAAAATAGCTTAGATATAACGGTGCCCAAACTAGAATATCCGGGTGCGTACACCGATATAACTGTTACAATAACAAATAAAGGTACAATACCAGCGGTTTTAAAGGGTATTGAACAAACTGGGCTAGCTTCCAATTTAAACGTAACAGTTTCTTGTACAGGGCTAGAAGAGTTAAAAGAACAAACATTGATTCAAAACGATACTCAATCTTTTACGATAAAAGTAATGTGGAATGAAAATTCTACGACGCAAGCAAAGGATGTTTCTTTTAATATTAAGTTAAATTATGAACAAATTACTTCTTAAGTGCTGGATATATTAATTGTTAATAATAAGGAGTTTTAATAAAATATAGGAGAGTGTTATGTTAGAGGTTAAAAATAAAAAAATATTATTTGTTACTAGTTGTATTATTTTTATATATTTGCTTTTTTTGTCAGTTGGTTATGCTTTTTTTAGAGAATCTTTAACAATAAATGGTGTAGCTAGTACGGTTGATTATTATTCAGGTGAAAATTTACCACTTACAGCAACTATTAGGGATACTAGCAATAATAGATATTATACCGCAACTGAAACTAAAGACTTCATAGATTTTTCTTCTGAAACATGGGCAGAAGATACTTATCAGTTGAATTTTAAAAAAAGACTTGGGATTATCGCTGAAGAAAAAACAATTTCTTATGTTGTTACGTTTACTAATCCAACAACGACTAATTTTACTAACGGAACGATTAGTACAGAATTTGTTAAAAACGAAAATTCTAGACTAAAGTCTTCTTCTGGTAGTTTATCAAAGTTAGAACTAGCCCCGGGCGAAAGCGTAGATGTTACATTTACGATTACTTTTAACTTTTTAACTGAATTAGGGGAACACATTGCTAAGGCAACCATTAGTTATACTTATCAAAATAAGCCGAGATATTTTTATTTTATTGTTAGATATTCAAATCGATAATTTTTTATTTTATTTTTATAATAGATATTACCACTTTATATGAATATTATAAGAAGAAACGATAGATAAAATAGGTTATTTGATATTTAGCAAAATAAACAAGGAGGTAAGCATGAAAAAAAATATTAAGTTATTAATATTATCATTAATTATTTTATCATCAATCGCACTTGAAACTACCAAAGTATCTTTAAAACTAGGTTCTTCATATGCATATATTATTAAACCTATGATATGGATTTTTATTGGGGTTATAACTTTTGTGTTTTTTAAAAATGATAAAATAATTAATAATAAATATAAAAAAGAAGTTAGCTTTGTTGTTATTATATCAACCCTTATATATTTTCTTTTGTATTTTTTATTAGGTTATATAAAAGGCTTTGCTAATAACCCATATGATAGTTCCTTAAAAGGTGTTGTAACAAACGTATGGTCGTTTTTACCAATGCTTTTTGTTAGAGAATACGTTAGATATTACATGATTAATAATTGTAATCAAAAGAAAATATTATGGTGGACTTTATTTATATCAGTTATGTTTGTTACTGTTGATTTAAATATATATAAATTTGATTCTTATTTTGAAACTTCTCTAACGATTTTAGAATTTATTATGCAAACGTTGATTCCTAGTTTAATAACTAATTTATATTTAACTTATATTTGTTATTTTGCGGGATATAAAACATCAATTTTATATGCCTTACTACCACAACTTGCTTTATATGTATTACCAATTTTACCTGACGTAGATTGGGCAACGCTTTCAATTCTTAATTCGATTGTACCATTCTTTTCATATATATATATAAATTATATGATTAACAAGATGGATAAAACATTAAATCGAAAAGAAGTAAAGACGGTAGGATTAAAAGGTTGGTTTAGTATGATTTTAATAGTTGTATTGATGGTTCTATTTGGTCTTGGTTTTTTTCCTATTGAACCACTTGTTATTGCAAGTAATAGTATGGCTCCTAAAATTTATAGAGGTGATATAGTTATAATAAAAGATACTCCTGTTAGTAAAGTAAAAAAAGGAGACATTATTAGGTATAAGATGGATGGTTATTACGTTGTACATAGGGTGGTTCTTATAACTGAAAATGAGGATGGTAAAAGGGAATTTATAACTAAGGGTGATAATAATAATGATATAGATTTATATCCTGTTAAAGAATCTCAGTATGCTGGAATTATTAAAGCAGATATACCATTTTTAGGGTATCCTACACTGATTTTGGGGGAACTTTTAAATACTAATGCCAGTGATAAAGTAACGGTTGATAAAGGAAGGGTTGGATAGTTATATTGTCATACATTTTACGCATATATATTTTAAAAAATGATTTTAGTTGAAAATTGAGTGATTGGATGTTATACTGATATATGATAGAGGTGTCTCATGAAGAAACAAAGTTTATTTATTGTTTTGGTAGTGCTTTGTATGATAACCATGGCGGTGGGATATTCTATTTTTAGAACTAACGTAGAGGTGGCAGGAAAGACTGCTATGGCCCAAGATATTGAGGTTATTTTTACAAAAATAGGAGAAATAAAACAAGAGGGTTGTGAAAATGCTACCGCAGTAATTTCTGAAAATAAAAAAAAGGTTACTATAAATATAGATTATTTAAAATACAAAGGTGCTTATGCTGATTTTCCGATTACTATAAAAAATATAGGAACAATCCCAGCAAGACTTGAATCAATTAGACAATTTGGTATAGGTAATGATTCTTCAATAAATATAAGTTATACGGGAATTGGTGTTACTGACTCTGTTTTGAACCCTGGTGACGAACAAAATTTCAACGTTAGAGTATCATGGGTACGGGAATTATTAAATAATGAGAACAAATATAATTTTTCTATAAGTTTTAATTATGTACAAGGATAGTGAGGTGTTATAATGAATAAGTTGAGAATTAAGAAAATAAACGTAAATAAGCTAGTTATAGCATGTTTTTTAGTTATAGCCTTAGTGCTTCAATTTTCTTTTTTAAGCTATTTATTTAAGGCACTAACACCTGATGAGAATAAAAACGATGAAAACGTAATAATGAGTTATACCTCAAGTGGTAATTTTGATTATAGGGTGTATTTAAAACCAAATGAATTTATTAATAAAGAATATTTAGGGCCAGGTGAAGCTTATATTTTAGATCTTGTTGATCATATCCAAATAAACTCATTGTATAATTTTACTGCTACCGAAAAAACAAATGTTACCGGAACCAATAAAGTAGTTGCTAGACTAGTAGCGTATTATAGAGAATCAAGTAACAAAAGCGGAAATCCAGAAATATTAAAAAAAGAAAATGTACTAGATGAGAAAATCATTAATTTTAATGAAAAAAAATATAGTACGATTGGTACTTATGATATTCATTTAACTGATTATTTACAAACATTAAAGGAATTTCAAAGTAAGGTTAAGATATCAGTTGATGGCTATTTGGAGATTTCAGAGGAAACTAACTTTAATGGTTTAGTAGGTGGTGCAACCTACACTGATAGTTATTCTAATACCTTAAAAATACCTCTTAGTTCGTCGGTTATTAAAATAGATAATAATAAATCAAACGCTAAAACTAATAAGGTTTATGAAGGCGATCTTGTAAAAACAAATAAAACTGTAATGAGTTATATAGTTATAGCAAACATAGTAGTGTTTATAATAATATGTATTTTATTAAAGAAGTTATTTATGTTCACAAGTAAAACCGAATATGATAGGGAGCTTGGAAAGATACTAAAAAACTATGATGATATCATTGTTAATACTTCAAACATATTAGATATTTCAAAATACAAGTTAATAGAAATAGAAGAATTCAAGGAGATTCTTAACCTATCAAGAGAACTTTTATTACCAATTATGAATTACGAAGTGTTAAATGGTAGGGAAACTTGGTTTTACGTTATAAAAGATGATATTTTATATAGGTTTATAATTTCGGAAGATAGGTTAAAGAAAGCAAAATATGAAGAAAAAAAAGATAAAAAAACAAAAGAACATAAAACAAATAATAACTAAATTCGTTTTTGCGTCATTTGTTATACCACTAGGCTTTATTATATACAAAATAATTACTTCGCCTACTATTAACGTAGAACATATAAGAAACATTAAAGTAAAAACTGATTATGTTTTGATGCTTATACAGTGTTTATTGGGAATAGTAGCGCTTTTAATTCCAAGTATGATTTCCAAAAAAACAAAAATAATAATTCCAAGTAGCATGTATATTATTTATGTTATATTTTTATACGCCGCAATATTTTTAGGTGAAGTGCGTGATTTTTACTATCGTATTCCTCACTGGGATACAGTATTACACACTTTTAGTGGGGCAGGAATTGGAGCGTTAGGTTTTTCAGTTGTTAATTTACTTACTAAAGAAGAAAAAGTAAAAGTTAATTTATCTCCTTTTTTCATAGCACTATTTTCGTTTTGTTTCGCAGTTACGATTGGCGTCTTTTGGGAAATATACGAATTTACTTTTGATGGTTTGTTAGGACTTAATATGCAAAAATTTGCATTAGAAAATGGTTCTAGATTACTTGGTAGAGTTGCTTTGATGGATACTATGAAAGACTTAATTGTTGATTCGCTTGGAGCTTTAGCGATGAGCATATTGGGTTATATATCAATTAAATATAAAAAAGGTTGGCTAGATAAGTTGTTAATAACAGAGCAAAAGGAAAGTTAGTTTTTTAACTTTCCTTTTGCTTTTTTATTTTTTTCCCATTTAACTAGTCCAAATATATTTAATATTAAGTGTCCGATGGATACGATAAGCATCACCATTGAGTTTGGAGTATTATTAATTGTGTTTATTATCCATATGGCTAAATCTGCAATGTTATTTCCAAGTAATATCCACCAGCTTTCTCTAAATCTTAAATTTAATAATATTATTGCGCATATGTTAATGGCGTTTGATGTTGCGTCTAAAAAAGCCAAATTTTGATTAGGTATTTTTGCTAATAAGAAACCTAAAGATATACTTCCAGCAAAACAACAAATGGTCATTAAAACTGAGATTTTTGTATTAAAACTTCTTATGGTAATGTTGTTATTTTTATCTTTTTGTTTATGCCAGCCCAGTAGTCCCTGTATTTGAAGTGGAAAATACAATAGTGCCGATAACCACGCAATTCCGTATAAGTGAGCTTCAAATGAAACATATGAATTTAATAGTGAGAAAATGGCTCCAAAAAAATAATTGTACCATTTTCCAAGACCAGCGTACCAACCATTTAATAACCCAAAAACAAGAATTATAAACTCAAATATATTATTTTTGCATATAATTGTTATAAAAAGTGAGCTAACTATTATTAGTGTTGGTATCAAATGGTTTTTTACTTTCTTTTTTTTTCTTTTTTTAGCCATTTAAACCACCTTGGATTTTTTTGATAAAAAGCTTTATCTTTAATAGTTTATTTAAAGACTTTATTCTATGCATGTTTATTAGCCCATTTGATATAAAATGTTATGAAAATTCTTGTCTTTAATAAAAAAAAGTATTATAATTAAATAGCAAATTGCCCTGTAGCCAAGCGGTAAGGCACCTGACTCTGAATCAGGCATGCACTGGTTCGAATCCAGTCAGGGCAACCAATAAAATTATATGGCCCGTTGGTGAAGGGGTTTAACACATCGCCCTCTCAAGGCGACATTCACGAGTTCAAATCTCGTACGGGTCACCATATTAAAATAAAAATCTAACTGTGTTTCGGTTAGTTTTTTTATAGTAAATATTGTTGAATTATAGTTATTTCTAGTTTATAATAAATTTTTATAGAAGTTGATTATATGGATATATATAGTGCTGCATTTATATTAAAGAAAAAGCTAGTTATAGTGTTATAACTACCGAGAATTTAGTTAAATATGGGGTGATGCAGGAGTTAATTGGTAGGTTTTCAAAAGTAATAAGAATGAATTCTTTATCCAAAATGAGTTAAAGAAGATTTTGTTAGAATCTGATTTATCCTCCCCCTTAATACATATAAAGGTTTGTTTGATGAAATGAATGTTACTTTTTCTTATGATGATAGTTTTGTAGATTTTATAGCGGAAAAAGCAGAGTGATTAGATACGGGCGCTAGAAGTTTAAAAACTATATTTGATGAACTAATAAGTGGCACGTTATTTAATATATTTTCCAGTTATTATACAGATGCTTCGTTAACATTACCTAATGAAAATGGTATTAGTTATAAATTAGGTAGACAAAAAAAGAAAAAAGGAATTTTTAATAGAAATAACTAATATAGTGTTTGTTATTAACTTTATTTTGATAATTTGATATAATTTAATTACTGAAGAAAGGAATCAATTTTATGACTAATAAAGATTTAGCAGATTTAATATTTCCAAGTATTACTAAAACCATAAAAGATTATGAGGAGATATATCCGAAAAGAAATTTACCAGAAGATGCAGTTGTAACTCGTTTCGCACCTAGTCCTACTGGATTTGTTCACATTGGACATATATTTTCTTCCTTTGTTGCAAATAAAGTTGCAAAAGATACAAATGGTGTATTCTTTTTAAGAATAGAAGACACTGATCAAGAAAGAATAGTAGATGGTGCTATAACTAATATTTTAAAAGATTTAAGTGATTATGACATAACTTTTGATGAAGGAATGATAAGTGAAACCGAAGAGAAAGGTTCTTATGGCCCTTATTTGCAAAGTAAGAGAAAGGAAATATATCATGCTTTTATAAAATTTTTCTTAGAAAACGGTATGGCATATCCTTGCTTTTGTTCTAAAGAAGAATTAGAAGAAATAAGAAGTGCACAAGAACGAAGAAAAGATAGAATTGGATATTATGGAAGATATGCAAAATATAGAAAAAATCCTATAGAAGATTCTTATAACAGAATAAAAAATGGAGAAAAGTTTGTTATTAGATTAAAATCGCCAGGTGATTTTGAAAAAAAGGTTACGGTTAAAGATTTAGTAAGAGGTAATATTACGTTTCCAGAAAATGATATGGATATTGTAATAATGAAACAAGATGGACTTCCAACTTATCATTTTGCACACTTAGTGGATGATTATTTAATGCATACTACTCATATTATCAGAAGCGATGAATGGGTATCTTCTTTACCAGTACACGTACAGTTATTTAGCATGCTAGGTGCTAAACCTCCTAAGTATGCACATTTATCACCAATTATGAAAGATGATAATGGTACAAAAAGAAAATTATCGAAAAGAAAAGATCCAGAATGTGCAATGCACTTCTATCATGAAAAGGGAATTCCAACAGAAGCGGTTAAACTTTATTTAATGACGCTTGCAAATACTAACTTTGAACAATGGATAGATGCTAATAAAGATAAAACTATAGATGACTTTGAATTTAGCTTTAATAAGATAAGCAAATCTGGTGGTTTATTTGATATGGAAAAGCTTAACAATATTTCTAAAAATTATTTATCAAGAATAAAAGCTACCGAGTTTTATGAAATGCTTGTAAATTATACAAAAGAGTACGACAAAGAGTTTTATGAACTTATAACTAAGTATAAAGACTTTACTACCAGCCTTTTAAACATCGAAAGAGAGCAAAAGAAACCAAGAAAAGATTATGCTGCGTTTAGTGAAGTTAAATCTCTTGTTTGGTATATGTATGATGAGTTATTTGATAAACATGAGAAAAGTTATGAATTTACGAATATTACTGAAAAGCAAGAAATAATTAAATTAATGAAAACTTACATTGAAAAATATTATGATGAAGAAGATGATCAATCTACTTGGTTTGAACGAATAAAAGATTTATCAAAAGAGTTTGGATACGCAAGAGAAGTCAAAGAATATAAAGAAAATCCAAGTGATTATAAAGGCCATGTTGGAGATGTTTCAATGGTAATTAGAGTAGCACTTACAACAAAAGCTATGACGCCTAATCTTTATGACATTATGAAGTTATTTGGAAAAGAAAGAATAGTAAAAAGAATAAAAGAATTAGAAAAAAATATCTTGAAGTGATAAAGTAAAAGTAGACACATAAAAAGTAAAATGTGATCTACTTTTCT
>CAYOWI010000020.1:0-20101 GCA_964407685.1 uncultured Muribaculaceae bacterium | reverse complement strand
ACATGGGCTATAATAGCAACGTTTCTTATTTCCATAACTTACACCTTCTTTTTTTCTAACTTGTTAATTATAGCACAAAATATACAAAATAAAACAAAAAAACAGCAAATTTGCTGCTTTTTTAATTAGTATGCATAGAATTATTTAAATTAGGTAATAAACCTTCGTTCGTTAATTCATCAATTTCTTTTTGAGGTGCATGAAAATATATAGTATAAGTTCCAGCTGGAAAACTGCTAACCGTGCAATTGTTATCAAAAGCAATCTGAGAAACAATTTGATTCCTTGTTAAACCACCAAAAATCTCAGGATATTCTTCTAGAGCACAATCTGCTATATCAAACAAACTACCACCCGATGGTAACTCATATGAAAAAACTTCAACACAGACTTTCTTCTTATTATAATTATAATTTTCTGCAATATAATTCTTAACATTCAATTTATATTCACTTCCTTCATATAAAAATGAAGGTAATTTATTTTTTTCATTTTCATTTAATTCTAATCTTTTAGATATAGATTCTTTAGTATCACCAGTTTCAATTATATATGTAATTTCAACCAAATTGTTTTCTTCGTTTTCTACAGCTACACTTTGATTAACAGTTGTTGTCCCTGGATTATCCACACCAGGCTTATTTACAATCGAAGCTACAACAATTAACCCAACAAGTACAACAACGCCACCTATTACAATTTTTATAAATTTATTGGGTTTACGTATTCTACCCTTTACTTGTTTTCTTCCGCCTTCTTTAACAATCTTATAATTTTTATTTTCTCTAGGTTCAAAAGGAGTAAACATTCTATCCCTTTTATTTTCATCAAGTATACGTTCATTAAGCATAAAATCAGCAAAAAAATCAGTAGAATCTCCTGAATATTTAATTCTATTTTCATCCAATAAAGTTTTATATGCCATTTCAGCTTTATTCAAAATTCTTATAGATTCTTCCGTTGGCTTTCTTTCTACCATTTCCCTAAACTTTTCTAATCTCTCTTTTATTACTCTTATAGCTTGATCAAAGGGTTGTTTTTTATCAACTCCAAATAATTGATATATATCCAAAAAAATATCATTATTTTCCATAATAACCTCCTAGTATATAATCAAATAATATCAATTTTATCAAATAATGTCAAACATATAAAAAGAAGTATAGCTTTACTAAACTTCTTGTATGACAGTAATTATCATTGGTTTACACTCGGTTTCTTCGTATAAATACTTACTTAATCTTTCTCTAATACCAAGTTTTATTTTGTTATATTCAACGTAATTATCGGCTTTATTTTCTTCGATTACTTCTAGTGATATACGTTTCATTTCATCTATTAAATCAGAACTTTCTTTAACATAAATAAATCCCCTAGTTAAAATTTCAGGATAAGCTAAAATTTCTTTTGTTCTTTTATCTAAAGTAGCACATATTATAACAATTCCATTATCAGATAATAACTCTCTATCTTTTAATACTAATTCACCGATATCTTGAGATGAATTTCCATCAATTAAAACGTCGTCTACTTTAATTCTTTCTTTTATGTCCCTTAATTCACCATTAATTATTGTTACAACATCACCATTTTGTTTTAGCAATATATTTTCTTTTTCCATACCAACGTGACTTGCACACTTAGCGTTTGCAACCATGTGACGATATTCACCAATAACCGGCATGTAATACTTGGGATTCATAAGATCTAGCATAAGCATTATATCTTCACTAGAAGCATGATGAAGCAAATTATCTTTTCTTGACATAGTAACAACTGATGCACCAATTTTAGAAATGTCATCAACCACTTTAATCGCTAACTTTTCATTATAATCATTTATTGGTTCCATGAAAAACACGGTATCGGTTGATTTTATTTTTACATATTTATCATAACCATTTATTATTCTATTAAGATTCATAAACGGTTTTTCCCTTTCATTAGAAATCAAAATTATAGCATCTTTATCATTTATGTTACTAAGGTCACCAATTCTTGCTTTATCAAACTTAACATAATTATTATCTAATATGTTATTTATCATCGACTGTAATTTATGTCCCATTACAACAACCCTTCTGGTTGTTTTTGATATTTCATTAAATAATTCTTCTATTCTAGAAACATGGGCTGTAAAAACGTTTATAATTATTCTATTTTCAGTTTTATTAAGTACGTCTTTAATTAACTTATCAATCCTGTTTTTAGGAGAAGTATAACCAATTTTATCAGCGTACATAGATTCTCCTAAAAGGCATAATACACCTTGCTTACCAATATATGCAAGTTTACCAATGTCAGCTTTATAAGGCCCTAACATGGTTGCATCAAAAACATAATTACCAGTATAAAAAATCGTTCCATCAGGAGTGTTTAAAGCATACCCAACGTTATCCGGAACCGAATGCGTTAGTCTAACCGGAAAAATACTAGTTTTACCAAAGTTTATCTTCTTATGAGGATCAATGATTACTAAATTATTAAATATCACATTAGAATCCTCTAATTCCTTTTTTAATAAGTTAGCCGTAAACTTAGTAGCATAAACCTTTAAATTTGGTATATCTTTTACAATATCACATACCGCACCCATGTTCTTTTCATGCCCATGAGTTATAAATAATCCTTTAATATTTTTTATGTTTTCCTTTATATAATCAAAGTTAGGAATAACATAATCAACACCTAAAAGTTTATCACTAGCATACTTTAACCCCGCATCAAAAATAAAAATATCAAAATCAACCTTAACAACATACATGTTTTTTCCTTCTTCGTTAAGGCCACCAAGACTAAAAATTTTAATTTTACTCATAATTTCCTCCTTTCTTTTTTTTGTAAGCTATATAATTATAGCATGTTTTCAAATAAAATACCACAAAAGAAAATAAGGAAACAATTTCCTTATTTTAAAAGACCTATGTAATTTTTCTTCTTTCCTCTTTTAATTACTAAAACTTCTTCTTCAATTGCGATATTCTTTGATATTACCATGTTTTCATCAGCTACTTTATCACCGTTAATTGATATTGTTCCTGCACTTAAAAATTCCCTAGCTTCTCTTTTACTTGAGCAAATACTATTTTCAATTAACATATCTATTAAACTGATTCCTTCTTTAACATCAAACGATGCAACGTCCTTAAAACCAAGCATGATTTCTTCTTTACTTAATTTTTTTACGTCACCGCCAAATAAAGCTTCGCTTATTTTAACTGCCTTGTCATATTCTTCTTTTCCGTGAAGATCAGTTATAACTTCCCTTGCAAGTGCTTTATGAGCTTCTCTTAAATGCGGATTAGCCTTATGTTTTACTTCTAATTCTTCTATTTCTTCTTTACTTAAGAAGGTTAATTTTTTTAAGTATTCTATAATCATAGAATCTTCTAAATTTATTAAGTATTGATATAATTCATACGAAGATGTTTTATTTTTATCTAACCATAATGCATTACCCTCTGTTTTACCAAACTTAACGCCATTAGAATCAGTTACAAGTGGCATTACCATCCCATATACTTCTTTACCAAGTTTTTTTCTTGTAAGCTCTATTCCAGACGTTATGTTACCCCATTGGTCTGAACCTGCAACTTGTAGCGTGCACCCTCTTGTTTCATATAAATGCATAAAATCAAGTGCTTGAAGTATCATGTATGAAAACTCTGCGTAAGTAATTCCGCTTTCCATCCTAGATTTTACCTTATCTTTTGCTAGCATGTAATTAACGTTAAAGTATTTACCATAATCGCGCAAGAAATCTATCACGTTAATATCCTTAATCCAATCATAGTTATTAACTACTTCAAATCCAAAAATTCTTTCCGCTTGTGCTTTTAATCCTTGGAAATTATGTTCAACTTCCTCTTTTGATATCATCGGCCTTTCTGCGGTTGGTTTAGGATCACCAATAAGACCCGTTGCTCCTCCAACAAGTAGTATTGGTTTATGTCCTGCTTTTGCTAACCTTTTAGATATTAGAAACGATGAATAATGTCCTATGTGCATAGAATCAGCCGTTGGATCTGTTCCTATATAAAAAGTTAAACTTTCATTGTTTAATTTATCTATTAATTTTTCATCAGATATATCTTGTACTAATCCTCTCCATTTTAAATCTTCAAATAACGTCATTTTTTCCTCCTTAAAATTAAAAAAATTCACCCTAATTAAAGGATGAACTATTTAGTCCACGGTACCACCTTTGTTCTAGATAAATAATTCTAGCTCTTAAGTTAAGTTAACGCCTATATTACGTTTTAGCTCCAGAGTCGTAAATTCCTTCATCACTAACAAGTATATTTTATTATTTTAATAATGTAATGTCAACATATTTTTATATCATTCATTCATTCTTAACAAGTATTCTTCTTTTACCAAATCAAAATTAGAATTTATTTTTTCTAAAAGTTTTCCTAAAGCGAAATCTGAAATATGTCTAAAACCTTTAATAATTAATCCTATTTCTTCACTTGTTGCAACGACATAGTCTTCTTTATTTAAAATACCCAACGCACCATAAATATTACCCCCTATTAAAAGTGCACATTCCAAATAATTTTTGTTTATCATAACGGTCGCACCAGGAAAAAAAGAAAGTAAAATACCGCAAAAATCAGCACTATAAAACTTAAATAAATCATCCATCGATTCTACTTTATAGCCGTTAAGATTGTTTTCTAAAATAACCTCTTCCATTGAATCTTTTATAACATCAATAACTTCTATCGGATTACTCATATTTATCACCAATATATATTATGAATATTAAAAAAAGTAGTGATAAAACACTACTTAGCAACCACTAAAGTGAAATTAAATTGCCAATTTCCTTTAAATAAAACCATACTTTCTAGATTTTTAAAATATCTATAAAATATTTTTCAAATGGTTCTTTTATTTCTAATAATTTCTCTTCTATTTTTTCTTTTATATCTAAATAACTTTGATATACTGGATAACTATTTAGTTTATCATAAAGCATCTTTATTTCTTGTTCTACATTTTCGTCTTTATTATTAACAGCTATTTTTTGTAATCTTTTTATATCACTGATTAAATTATTTATCTCTTTATTATTTTTTAATTGATTCTTAACTTTTATATAATCATTATATAATTTAGATTCTTCTATTTCTTTAAATAAATCATCTATCTTATTTTCTATATTATTCATTTATTTCACCATCTAAACTCCAAGTTTTAGAATCAGTAATTTTTACGTTAACTATTTTTCCAATATATTTTTTATCAGCTTTTACGTTTACCAATTTCATGGTATCAGTATATCCCGCAAGCATAGATGAATCCTTTTCGCTTATACCTTCTAATAAAACCGGCATAACTTTACCAATTAATTTATCATTCACATTTCTAGCATATTTATTTATTTCTTCATTTAATTTATATAATCTTTCATTTTTTTCCTCTAGTGATACATTATCTTCCATTTTGGCAGCAGGCGTACCTTCCCTTGGAGAATAAATAAAAGTAAACGCAGAATCATATTTACATTCTCTTACTAAAGACAAGGTTTCTTCAAAGTCATCTTTTGTTTCACCGGGAAATCCAACTATTATATCAGTTGTAATTGAACAATTTTCACCAAGCTTATTTCTTATTTTTTCATATAACTCTAAATAAGATTCTTTAGTATATCTTCTTCCCATAAGTTTAAGAATTCTAGATGAACCTGATTGCACTGGAAGATGAATATAATTACATATGTTATCATACTTTTTAATTACATTTATCATGTTATCAGTAAAATCCCAAGGATGACTAGTTACAAATCTTACCCTATCAATTCCTGTTTTTGCAACATCTTCAAGTAAATCCTCCATTTTATAATTTTTATCTTTAAAATCTTTACCATAAGCATTAACGTTTTGACCAAGTAAGGTGACTTCTTTATATCCCTTGCTAATTAAATCTTTTACCTCACTAATTATATCTTCTGGCATTCTACTTCTTTGTTTACCTCTTGTATAAGGAACAATGCAGTAAGTACAAAACTTATCACAACCATACATGATATTTACCCAAGCTTTCACACGAGAATCCCTTTTAGATGGAATACCTTCTATTACGTTTCCTTCATTAGACCATACGTTAACTTCTAACTTATTTGTTCTATTATGTTCCTTTAAAATATCAGGAAGTTTATGAATGTTATGGGTACCAAAAACAAAGTCCATCCACTTATACTTACTTATTATCTCATCTACAACGCTTTCTTCTTGACTCATACAACCTGCAAGACCTACCATTAAATTAGGTTTTGTTTGTCTAAGATGTTTTATCCTACCTAACATTCCAAAAGTTTTATTATGGGCATTTTCTCTAATTGCACAAGTATTTAAAATTATTACATCGGCATCTTCATAACTATCAGATCTAGTAAATTTCATGTCTTCTAATATTGCACTTATCATTTCACTATCATGCTCATTCATCTGGCATCCATAAGTTTTAATATAATATTTTTTATTTAGTCCAAAATCCTTCATATCAAATGGAATATTATATTCATTTCTTAATATCTTTATATCTTCATTAGTTCTTTTTTTAGCTTCCTTAAAATTTGGTTTCAACATATAAATCACCCATTTCTATTTACAAATTATATCATAATTACAAATAAAAAAACATCCTATAAAAAAGAATGTGTTTTTATGTTTGTCTTTTAAGTACTTTACAGTTAATATGGTTTTTAACATTTATAATTTCTCTATAACAATCCTCATCATAGTTTAATAAGTTATATATAATAAATTCATCAAAATCAGTTTCTTTATAAATCTTTTTATCAATATAATACGAAACCCAAGAATCATATACTAAGTCAAAAATATCACTATTAATAATGTTTGTATTTTTTAATCTTTCTTTCATATCAATTGACAAGCTTTCAAAAGAATTAATATATCTTATATCATTTATTTGTTCAACATAACTAACTAATCTATTATAGGCATATACTCTAAAACTTGTTTTTCTATTCTTTTTAATATACTCATCATATGAATAAAAATAATATTTTTTAATCATATTTCTTATAGTATTATTTAAATCCTGTGTTTTTAATTTTTTCATAGCTAAATCAACTAAATCTTTATTAAGAAATATTAGTTCTTCTTTATCTAACGTGCAATTATTTATCTTATTTTCTTGTTTTGTTTTCTTTTTTGATAAATTATTAAAATACTCAGATAATCTAGTATTTAAATAACGCTGAACAGGTGTTGTTCTTTTGCCATTTAAATAAGCTTTAATAAAATCATTATATTTCCTTTCTATTTCTTCTTTTAAAGTCTTATCATCTAAATTTAATAAACTATTAAATTTATTAAAAACATTATTTTTAATGTAGCTATAATTATCATATAAACATTTAAAACTTTCTTCGCTATCTTTTTCGTTTTCTAAAAGATTTTTTTCTTTTTCTTTTTGCAAATTAAACTCTTTAATAAGATTTTCTAATATAACATTTTGAATATCTATATTAATATTATTAAGTGATTTTAAACTTTTTTTAACTAAGTTTTTATAATTACAACATAGGCAATTATACATCCTATTATTTTTATATTTATCTAATAAATAATTATATTTTTTAATGTAATAATTTAAAATATTTTCATTTAATCCTACATAAATAATATACCTTTTTAATAAGTTTTCTTCGCTTTTATCATAAAGTTTTAATTCCCTAGAAATTAAATTTGCAAAATATGGGATAATTTCACATTTCGTTTCAGTTAATTTAAAAACACTATCTTTTATAAATTCATAAGAAAATTTTTTTAATTCTTCTTCTTTTAAGACATCTTTATATTTTAATATCTTATTATAAAAAACCAAAGAATAATGTTTTATTATTTTTTCTTTCTTTTCAAAATCGTCTTTATCTATATATTTTCCTATATAAACTTTTTTTTCTTTGTATAAATTATTTGCATTTTTTTTAAGATATTTATCAAATCTAACTTGTGATTCTTCTTCAAAGTACTTTTTTATTAAACTGGGCATTAATTCAATAAAATTCATAGCGTTATCTTCGCCATAGTTTTTAGTAATATATTTTTTTAAAATTGGTTCATAATGTGCATCTAAAAACTCAAAGCCATATTCATCACCCTGCCTTGCAAGTGCAATCATTTTATTTACTTCCATACCAAATCCCCCTTAAACAATGTTCAATATAGTAACATAAAAAAAATTCAAAATCAAGAAAAAAGATAGCAATAGTTAGCTATCTAGAATATACATCAATTAATCTTTTATAATCTTTTCCACGTTCCTCAAAGTTTTTATATGTATTATAGCTTGCTGCTGCAGGTGATAATACACACGCATGATTTTCTTCAGTAAAAGTATATGCGTTTTTAACTGCATCTTCCATATCATTTACTTTTATTAATCTTTTGTTACAATTTAACTTTTCAAGTTCATTGCATATCATAAAACCTGTTTCTTTTAAAAATATACAAGTTTTAATTTTTTCATTATCATTTATATAAGAAACTAATCTACTTAAATCAAGCCCTCTATCCATTCCTCCAATTATAACCGTCTGGCAATTAGGAACTGATTTTATGCAATTTATAGTTGCTTCTGGAATGGTTGCAATAGAATCGTTATAAAACGTTATACCTTTAAAAGTACCAACTAGTTCCATACGATGTTCAAGTGGTTTAAAACTATCTATCAAATCTGATACTTTATTAATATCTAAATTTAATATATCACTTACGCACAATGTTGCTGCAACATTATAAAGATTATGATCGCCTAGCAAGTTTCTTTTTCTTTTTTTATCATACATTAATTTTTTCTCATTATTATTAACCATGTAAAGGCCATCTTCACCTATTAAGATACCGTGTGAAACATTTTTTTCATCAGTAGAAAAAGTGTACGAATTAGATTTATTAACAAAATATTTTTTAGAATCTGGGCTATCTAATCCCCATATGTTATAATCATCTTTTTTTTGGTATTTAAAAATGTTTAACTTTGCTAGTTTATAATCCTCATAACTTTTATAAAGGTCTAAGTGTTCTTCATAAATGTTTAATAAAATACTGATATTAGGAGAAGAATTAACAAATTGCAACTGATGACAGCTAAGTTCTATTATGGCGATAGTATCTTTTGTAACATCTTCTATAATATCAAATACTGGTATACCAATATTTCCCGCTAAAATAACCTTTTTACCCATGTTATCTAAAACATTATATATAAGTGAAGAAGTCGTACTTTTTCCTTTAGTTCCAGTAACACCAATGGTTAAAAAATTAGAAAACCTTAAAAATAAATCTATTTGAGAAGTTATTTTATCTTTAAAGTCATCATAGTTAACGTATTTAAAATTAACACCCGGTGATTTTATTATTAAATCATAATCATTTAAGTTATCAAGATAACTATTTCCTAAAACAAACTTTAAATTAGAATCCGAAGAAAGTTCCTTATTATCATTAATAAGATTTAAATTATTATCTGCAATTGTTAATTTTTTGTTTTTTAAATACTTTCTTATTAACTTATAAGTAGATTTTCCTTCTCTTCCAAAACCTAATATTAAAACTCTATTTTTACTTTCTATAAAATTTATTATATTATTTATCATTGTTAAGCTCCTTTATTACTAACTTTAACAAACTAGAAGGTACGTTATTATCTTCGTTAATATTACTAAGCAAATTATAACGTGGTTCTTCTACATTATAATTTTCATTATAATACTTAAGTAAATAAGGTAAATTACCATTATTTTTTTTAATTAGATTATTAACCGTAAAATTAACCTCTTCTATTGTACCAACACACTCAAATGGTTTGTTTTTTGTTTTGCCAAGTAACTCCAAAAAATAGTTTAACATTTCTTTTTTATCCAGTAAATTTTCGCCAAATATCTTAATCATCTCATCTTGATTAACAAAGTTGCTCATCAAAAGGTATATAAATAAGCATTTAGCGCAAGTTAAGCACCATCCATCTGTTTTACCAATGTTTTTTCTTTTTCCACCATTATTACAACTGATAAAATGATTAAAATATTTTGGATATTTAGTAAATATTTTCATTATTTCAAGTTCACTAAGTGGTCTTAAAAGTGAGAAATATTCTACTTTATCCGTTAAATATTTACTAGTAAAACTTCTAAAATCATTTTCAAATTCTAAACTTTTAGAGTACTGATGATTAATACTTGTTCCCATAACACTTGATTCATTAGCGGAAGCTTCATTTGATAATACAACGTATTTCATTCCATTAACATAAGCGGTTAAATAAGAAATAAAAGCAATACAACTTGATATTGGAGTATGGCCATTTAAAAAGCCTCTATTATTTAAATCTATTATTTTTTTATCAAATAATCTTTCTACGTTTATAATGTCTTTATCTTTTATTCCTGCTTTATTAGCACCATCAAAACATACTTTTCTATTATTTATTATAAAAGCTTTTTTATTTGGTATATCCTTTAATATTTCAAGTGACGTAAGAGAGTCCTTACCCCCACCTACCGCGATTAAATATCCGTCGTAAACTTTATTATCAGTCTTTTTTATTAAATCTTTACCATGACTTTCTATACTAACAAAATCATTTATATCAGCTTTTATTTTATTTACGTAAAAGAACTCTCCTAACCCATTATAAATAAGTTTTTTTACCCAACTTGATTGTTCCTCGTTTAAAAAGCCACAACGAATTATTATCTTAGGTGAACAAGTAGCCTTCCAATAACTTGGAATTTCTGCTAACCCAGCACTAAATATAATATTATTTAATAGCTCTTTATCATAATTAATTTCATTTGTTTTAGGCACCCTTAAAGTAGGATTAAACCTAGTAAGTCCCTTTATTTCAAAATCATAAGTAATAAATAGTTCTTCTTTTTTATCATCTATTTTAAACCCATGATAATAAAATAATGGGTAATTATTTCTTAACTCATTAAATTTATCCATTTTACCAACTCCATAAAAATTACTTAATAATAAAAAGTAATACATTCTATAACTAATTATAGCACAATATTACTTTTTTAAATAACAACATTATAATTTATAATCTATTTTAAAACGTCATACATCATACCTTTATAATATTTCCATGCTAGAATTCTAAATACCATCTTATCTATTGTTTGCTCACTTAAATTACCATCTTCTAAATACTCTTTTACACTTTTTATTGAATTTTCATAATCAGTTACAATAAGCATATCATTACCAGCCTTTATTGCCCTTATTACAGCATTAGTGTCATTTACCGCTCCCATTTCTAAATCATCAGTAATTATTATTCCCGTAAAAGATAGTTCGTTTCTTAAAACGTTATGGGTACTTGCAGATAAAGATGATGGATTTTCTGTATCTAAAGCTGGCACGATTGTGTGAGAAACTAATACAGCTTCTGCTCCTGCCTTGATACCTGCTCTAAAAGGGGGAATATCATCTTCCATTATTTTAGAATAAGTCCTGTTGTCTGTTGCAGATGTTTGATGCGTATCGGCATTATCACCATATCCCGGAAAATGTTTTAAAGTGTATGATACTTTTGAATTCTTACTTGCTTCAATAACTGTTTTAGCGTAAGTTGAAGTAACAGAAGTATCTTCTTTTATGGTTCTATCATACATGTAGCTATCTGGATCAGTTGCAACATCAACGACTGGAGCTAAGTTAACGTTTATTCCCAAATCTTCTAAAACTTTACTTTTTTCTATAGTATCTTCTTTAATAGCTTCCATACCTCCAGCATTATATAATTCTGATGAAGATTTAAAAGGAGTAGAAACTAAATTAGTATTACCACTAATTCTAGTTACTTTACCACCTTCTTCATCAGTAGCTATTATAAGTGGAATCTTTGATGCATCTTGAAATTCATTTATCATGTCTACTACCTCTTTTTTCGTTTTGCCATCAAAATCCCTTTTAAATAATACATATCCCCCAAATTTGTATTTTTCTAAATCTGTTATCTTATTTTGTTCTGGAACCCTAACTAAAAATATTTGCCCTATTTTTTCATCAAGTGACATTGTTTTCATCTTGTTATAAGCCATCTGATAAAATTGGCTAAATATACCATTATCATTCCATGAATTAAAAACATCAGAATCATCATAGGTAGTGTAACTTATTACCTTAGCCGTTTGTTTTTCTTTATTTTTATTAAGCTTGCCATTATATTTAACATTAACCGTTGCACCTAATTCAGCACCAAGTGTTTCACCCATAAACGTGTATATGACGTTATCTTTATCCATAACCGTCACCGAATCATTTGATACTTCCATTACTGTCGCTTTCATACTAGAGGCTTTAAGAGTTGTATCATTATCAATACTAACTAAAATAGTGGTTATTATAACAGCAAAAACCATTAACAAACCAATCATTATTTTCTTATTCATTTTTCATATCCTTTCACTTTATACTAAATAATATGAAAAAAAATTTATTTTATTTTAATTAGCTTGATTTTTTTCATTTTTTCCACTAAATACCTTTTCTAAATAACATTTACCGCACAATGGAACGTATTTAACATTTCTATTAACCTCATCAATAACAAGCTCTTGGCCTTCGGTAATAAACTTTCCATCTACCATTCTTGCATTAAACCTAGCCTTTGTACCACACTTGCATATTGTTTCAAGTTCTTTAAACTTATCTGCGAGTTCAAATAGCCTTTTTGAACCCTCAAAAAATTCAGATTTAAAGTTAGTTTTAAGGCCAAAACAAATTACTGATATATTCATTTTTTTTGATATATACCATAAATCTTCTACCTGCTTAGTGGTTAAAAACTGCGCTTCATCTACTAAAATAGCGTTTTTATCTTCTATCATACCAACATATTTTGGATCAAGCAAACTTTCGGTTTTTTCTAACTTTATTTGTATTTTCCTTTTTGGCCCAATTCTTGAAACTAAATAATCACCACCTTTTGTATCAACAACTGATTTTACTAGTAATACTTTTTTACCATTTTCTTCGTAATTATAAGCCATTTGTAAGACAGCCATACTTTTACCTGAATTCATGGGTCCATATCTATATTCTAAATTAGCCATAACAACACTTCCTATCTTAAATTAAGATAACACTATTAATGTTATTTGTAAACCATTTCCATGGGCAATATTTTCTTTTGAAAATCCTCATCCATGAATTTGTAAACTCTTAAATAATCTTGATATGAAATCTCATCTACGAGTATTAATTTTATACATGATTGCACTTCACTTAGATAAGTACTAACCGGTTTTTGATATCTTGTATTTATACATTGTTCTATTAATTCTTCCATTTCTTTCATGAATTTATAAGTATCTTTATTATTTTTAGATAGCAATACTTTTAACTTATCTTCTAAACTTTCATAATCTAATTCTTCATCTTTATACTCCAATAACTCTAAAACTTTTTTATCTTTTCCATTTATAACTTCATCTATTAATCCAACTATTTTAGGTTCTTCATAAAAGTCATACTCTTCTTCATAAATAGAAATAAGTGGTGGACCAAAAAAATCATTATTACTTATTTTATTTATTAGTCTTGCATGATAATTTCTAACGTGCATAAAATCATAGTCATTAGTTTTACAATCTTCTCTTACTGTTTGTTTAACATGCTTTATTATAGAACAATCATTAATTATTTTTATTTTTAAACCTTCTAATCTTTCTTTATCAATTTCTATATCATATTTTTTTATTCTATCTTTTTCTTTTACATAGATCATTTTTAATTTCCTTTATCTTTATATTTCTATTTTTATAGTTATCATCAAAGCTAACATCTTTTATAACCTTGACAAAAGGTGGAAGTAAAACGTTTTCATCTGCTTCTAAAATAAGCATTCCATCATTATACTTATCAAGTTTAAACAAACTATCATTATGTATAAAACATACTCTTTGTTTTTCGATGGTATTTTTTATTTTTCTTTGATTTTTTAACATTTCGAAAGTTTTTTTATTTATTTTTTCTTCGGTCACTATTTTTTCATTTTTACCATAACTTTTTTTAATGGTAACATAATACGTATCATCACCATCAAGGCTTCTTTTTCTAAGCCTCATTTCATAATTGTTATTAGTCTCTAGATAGTACTGAGTAATGTCTACGCAAACAAATTCTTCATAATCCTTCTCATCTATTTGCACCATGTATTTTCTTTGTTTCCTATTTTCGATACCTAAAGAACTTTTAATATCATCTACTACTTTTTGCACTTTATCATCAAAATTAGTACTATTATCTACTATCTTAAAATTATTATGAAAGCTCCATGCCGCTTGACACCTATTATCCCTTGTAATCGCATCATTAATTCCTTCGCTTCGAGCTTTGTTGTTTTCCGTTGTGTAAAATTCTTTGGCTCCTTTTGCCGCTGTGTTTAAATTGATACCCAAATTATAACTATCCATTAAGGAAAGCTTAGTTAGATTATATTTTTTAAGTAATGTATCAAACTCAGCAGCACTTAAAAATGATTGTATATCAAATATCCCTCTGTCACATATGATTACACACTTTTTATTAAGTAAGTTGGCAACTCTTTCAAACGACTCTTCTTCAATCAATTGGTGTTTTAGCACTATCTCCTCAAAATCAAACATATCAACCCGATCATCGCCAAATGGTTTAATACCAGCGTTAATAAGCCTAGTTGCCACCTCATCAATTATGAATACTTTATAACCCATATCAGTTAATTCTCTTTCTATTCTTGCAAGAGCGGTTGACTTACCACCACAAGGCCCTCCAGTAAGACATATTTTTGAAACTAACATAATTTACCACCTTTCATTTTTTTTACAAATTCTATATGTTTTTCGGCGTCCTCATCTGTCGCATCAGGATATTCTTTAACGAACTTTTCATAAATATCTTTTAGCATAGGTATTTCATCATAAGAGTAATATCCGTGTTTAGGCCACCAATAACAATTATTACCATTAAAAATCTCTTTCATAATTTTTTCCTTAGAAGACAAATCTTCATCATAGTAATTAAAAAAACTATTAGTAATTCCGCATTTAATACAAGTCATAATATAAGTTCTATCAGTTCTATGCCCATCAAAATCTGACTTAACATCATTTATTACAAAATAATGATCACAAATAAGCAACTCTTGGTATAATATTTTTTCTCTTAAATCTTCAGCTTGTTTTAAATTTGATTCATATTCATGTTTTGTATAAATATAACTCATAACAAAATCGTTTTTCTTTAACTCCTTTAAATTCTTTTGTAACTTTTCTATACTTTCTTCTAAGTGCAATAATTTCTCTTTCAGCTTTAATAACTCTCCATTCTGCATATTAATAAATCCTTTCTATTTTTTTATTTTTTAAATCAAGTTTATGAATAGAAGCATGAGTAACATTAAAACTATCCTTATACATATCAGGTTTCTTATTGCTTAGCAAATAATAAATCATGTTAATTACACCTCTATGAGTTACCAATAGATCATTATCCCATCTGTCAATCGTTAACAATAATGTTTCGATTCTAAAGTATAAATCCAGTAATGATTCTCCGTTTGGATAAGTATCATATATTTTTGTTTTTCCTAAAAAATAGTCATTAGGCTTAAGGGAACTTTTTAAAACGCCATTATAATCACCCTTATCTTGTTCTCTTAATAAACTAGTGTAAATAACCGGTTTATTTAAATTCTTGTTTACTATTTTAGTAGTATCTATAGCTCTTTTTACGTCACTTGAAATTATTCTTTGAAATTCAATATTATTTTCAATAAAATCTCTTGCCTTTTCTACTCCTTTTATTCCATCATTTGTTAAAGTTACATCACTATAACCACCCACTCTTGATTCATCATCAAGACCGTGTCTTAATAGATATATCATTTTTTCTCCTTTCTCTTTGCGTATTTTGTACACAATTACATTCTTTAAAAAACATATTTATTAAAAATACGTTTTAAAAGACTTTTTTATTTTCTATATTTTTATTAAACTGGTATAGTTTAGCAGGTCTTTTTCCATTTATATTAATTTCTTTATTTGTATCTTTAACTATGTTAAGACTTAATATTTTTTTTCGAAAATTTCTCCTATCAAAAGTTTTACTTAGTATTTCTTCGTATACTTTTTGAAGTTCGGGCATAGTAAATTCTTTAGGTAATAAAACTTTTAATATGTTACTTTGTAATATTAACTCTCTTAACTTCTTAATAGCAGCCCTTAATATTTCGTTATGAGAAAAAGCTAAATCTGGAACACAACTGATATCAAACCAATCTACGTCCTCGGTGTTTCTACTTTCTTTTATAACGTTTTGCTTACTACCATCGATTATTCCTAAATAAGTTATTGCAACCATTCTCATGTTTATATTTGGTGTTTTATCTTTTTCATCAAATACCCCAAACTGATAAAGATCCGTATCCTTAATACCAGTTTTTTCATATATTTCCCTTCTTGCACCCACTTCTAAAGCCTCGTTATTATATAAAGCACCGCCTACTAACGCCCATTTATTTTTAAAAGGATTATTTTTTCTTCTAACTAATAATACCTTTGTGGTCCCTTTATCAATTGTAAATATAGTGCTTATAACATGTATACCTTGGTTTTTATATAACTCATTTTCTACTCTCATACCAATCACCTTACACTCACATTATATGCGTATCTTTTACACTTGTCAATATTTTTTGCGTGTTTTTTACACATATTTAATAAAAAAATTAACAAGCTATTAATTACATCTTTTTAATAAGCTTGCTAATAATATCTAAATTATCATAAGTCATACCAACAAATTCATCATCTGTTACTAATCTATCTGCCCTTTCTTTTGCTTCATCATGATAGTTTAATAATAAATTTTTTTCAAAAGCATTAAGATCCTTATTATAACCAAAAGTTTCTTTTGATATAATATAATTTGTTAAATAGCTTTCCAAATCATTTACATTTGTCAATACGTATATGTTTGATTTTTTAGTATTAACCAGTTTTTGTGCTAATTCTGCCATTTTTGCTCCTTTCCACATAATAATATATGCATAATATTTTTTTTAAACACTCTTTCAAAAAATAGAGGCGAAATAAATAATAACACACTTTTTTTAAAAACGCAAACACTTTTTGTCGAAAGCAAAAAAATATATGAATATTTAATTCATATATCTTTTGTAATACTATTTATTTTATAAACTTCAATTATTTTTATTTACTAGGTATTAATCTTTCTTTTCCGCCCATATAAGGTCTTAAAGCCTCTGGTATTAATACACTGCCATCCTCTTGCAAATTGTTTTCTAAAAATGCAATTAACATTCTAGGTGGCGCTATAACAGTGTTATTTAAAGTATGTGCGTACTGTTTTGTACCATCCTCTTTTTTGTAACGAATACCAAGTCTTCTTGCTTGAGCATCAGTTAAATTAGAACATGAACAAACCTCAAAGTATTTTTGTTGCCTTGGACTCCAAGCTTCTATATCACATGAACGGTATTTTAAATCTGCAAGATCACCAGAGCAACAAACAAGTTTTCTAACTGGAATATCTAACGTTCTAAATAACTCTACTGAAAATTGCCACATTTTGTTATACCACTTTTCACTATCTTCTGGTTTACATACAACTACCATTTCTTGTTTTTCAAATTGGTGAATTCTGTATACTCCTCTTTCTTCGATACCATGTGCTCCTACTTCTTTTCTAAAGCAAGGTGAATATGAAGTCATGGTAATTGGAAGATCACTTTCCTTTAATAATTGATCTTTAAATTTAGCTATCATAGAATGTTCTGAAGTTCCTATTAAATATAAGTCTTCACCTTCTATTTTATACATCATGTTTTCTTTTTCTTCAAAAGACATAACACCATCTACCGCATCCGAGTGAATCATGTATGGTGGTATACAGTAAGTAAATCCTTTATCAATCATAAAGTCTCTAGCATATGCAAGTACTGCTGAGTGAAGGCGCGCAATATCGCCCATTAAATAGTAAAAACCATTTCCACTAACACGACCTGCTGCATCTTTATCAAGACCATCAAAAGACGCCATAATATCTGAATGATATGGTATTTCATAATTAGGAACCTTTGGATCTCCAAATCTTTGTTCTTCTACATTACAAGAGTCATCTTCTCCAATTGGAACATCATCCGCAATGATATTAGGAATAGCCATCATTCTTTCTTTAATAGCTTTTTCTAATTCTATTTCTTTTTCTTCTAATTCGGGAATCTTATTTTTAATATTGGCTACTTCCTCTTTAACCCTACTTGCTTCATCAACTTTTTTATCGCGCATTAAGTTTCCTATTTCTTTACTTAACGTATTTACCTTACTCCTAGCTTCGTCAGCTTCAGTTTTTGTCTTACGATACTCTATATCCATATCATAAACTTCATCTACCATAGGAAGTTTATGGTCTTGGAATTTCTTCTTAATATTTTCCTTTACTAACTCTTTATTTTCTCTTATTAATTTAATATCTATCATATTTTATTTCTCCTTTTTTAAAACCTTTGATTCTATTTCTTGTTCTTGAAACCTATAAGGCTGTTCAATCTCCGGATATTTTTCATGATCAACTTCCGATAAAAACATATCTAGAGGTCTTACATAGGTTTTACAATCATCATATAAAGCTTTATATAATACTAATTCTTCTTTTGTTTCCGAGTGTAGTACAACATCCAAAACCAAATATAAATCCCCTTTAAAATGTCTGTAAATACTATTTAACTTTATCTTTCTCATCTTTAATTCCTCCATTATTTTTAATTATATACATATTAGCATATTTATATTTTCCACCCTGGCTAAATATATAATGCTTTGGTATTTCTACTCTTTGTTCAAACGTTGCTCCGGCCCCAACTGCCGTTTTAATTGATGCAACATTATCAGGTAAAATCGATATATATAAATCCTCGTAATCGAGTTTAAATATGTTTTTTGCTAATATCTTAAGCGCCTTCTTAGCATAATTTTTGCCTCGATATTTATCAAAAACCATATATTCGACATTTCCGGTTGATGCATTCAACTCATGAAAAAATTTAATATATCCTACAACTTCAAGGGTATCATTAATAATAATCTCAAACAATTCTTCCTCACCCTCATGCCAAGGTGGCATAACAAGTGATATTTCCTCATCTTTTCCTAGTACGTATCCCATTTTATCACCTTTAGATATAAAAAGAACAAGCTAAATGCTGGAGTGATATTAACCACGGTGCCATCTCAGCTTATTCTTAATTAGTATAACGGTACTTACCGCGAATGTTTTCATTCGTCTCAAAAGTAGATTCACTAAATAATTAATGTTATCTCACACCAAACGATAACTCTCTTTAAATAATTTGTTTTAGCTACTAGTCTTTCTCATCAATTTAAGTTTTAAATATACCTATATATTATAATATTTATTAGTTATTGTCAATTTCATTTATTATAAATTAACATTATGATATACTTTTTGAACGTCTTCAACTTCGTCTAGCATACTAAGTAACTTTTCAAAGTTTTCCTTATCTTCACCTTCTAAGGTTACCATTTCGTTAGGAAGCATTGTTACTTCGTCCACTAAAAATTCAGCTTCGCTCTTACTAGACGTAATAGCATCTTTTATTTTAAATAAATCAGAAGGATCTCCATAAATACTTACATTCCCATTTTCTTCTTCGATTTCTTTAGCATCTACTTCACCCATTAAAAGAGCTTCTAAAACTTCATCTTCACTCATGTCTTTTACTATAACCACCGATAAATGTTCATACATATGAGACACACAACCTAAAACGCCCATCTTGCCCTTTGACTTAGTAAAAGCATTTCTAACCAAGCTAACCGTTCTATTCACATTATCAGTTAAACAATCAACCATAACAGTTGCACCACCTGTTGCAAAACCTTCATAACAAACGGAAGTATAACTTTCGTCAACACCACTATTAACCTTATCTATTGCCCTTTTAATAACTTCTGCTGGAACCTGCTCTTTCTTAGCCTTTTCAATTAAATGTCTTAAACTTAAATTACCATTAGGATCAGTACCAC
>CAYOWI010000019.1:0-20772 GCA_964407685.1 uncultured Muribaculaceae bacterium | reverse complement strand
CAAATTTAAAATGCCTATCTTTAATAAACTAAAATTTTAGTTTTCGTCAATTTCCTTAAAACTATCATTCCGACAAAACGTGTCCTAACTTTTATTTTCTAAAAAACAAAAACTTTCTTTTCTTTTTTAATCGTGGCGCTTCAAAATTATTTGGTTGTTCAATAATATTTTCCGCTTCGTGATATTTTAAGTGTTCTGGAATAACGTTAATATTATCAATGGCATCTTTTAATTGCTGCTTTTTTATATCTATTGCTAATGTGTAGAATAGTTCTAAATTCATATAAACATTTAATGGTGAAATTTTATCATCAGCAAAGATTATAGCCTCAGTTAGCATAGTCCTATGTTTTTGATAAATATAAGTATCATTTTTAAATAAATTTTTAAAATCCACTTCTTCTAATTTGTAAGGAATATTTGCGTTTTGTCCAACGTTCCAATAAGGTTTTTCACACATTTTTTGTGAAGAATCCACTGCTATTAATGCATTTATTGTTTTGTCTGGGACTAATCCAATTTTATTGATTGAAACTAGTAAACATGCCGCTTTTTTAAAAGTATCTAATTCTCCAGTTATATAGTTTGTTTTGAATTGATTACAATAAAACAAATAATCTTCAATAATTGCATCGATTTTACTAGAATCTATGCTATTTATATCAATATTATTTTCATTTAAACCATAGATAATAAAATTCTTTATATCTTTTTTTGTAAAATGACCTTTTACCATATTTTTCTCCTTTAAAAATTAAGTAAATTTATTATAGCATAAAACCTATTATTTTTTACTACATTTTATTAAAAAAGCAGTAAGATCATACTATTTAGTAGTTATTACTGCCTATAAATTTTATACCTAATGATTACTGTACTTCTATCTCAGATACCAGATTGATAAAAAACCGAACTTTTATAGTTTGAGTTTTAATATATTATAATTACACTGTAATTTTTATAAATAGGCTATTATAATCTTCTTTAAGATGCATAAAAAAAGTTGTTCAAATATTTTAAGCAACTTTTTTTATTTCTCTCTTTATCTTATTATTATCAAATCTTATAATTTTATCTGATTTTTCTAAAATACTTTCTTCTCTAGAAATAAGCAAAATCGTATGATCTTTTTTCTTTTCTTCTAAAAGTTTTAAGACTTTGTTTTGCAAATCACTTTCTAACGTATCAATTATTTCATCAAACATAATTATCTTAGAATCTTTTAATATTACCCTTGCTATTGCAATTCCCCTTTTTAAATTGATTGATATCTTTGAGGAACTGTTATTTATGTCGGTGTCATAGCCTTCTTTTAATGACATTATTTCATCATGAATTCCAAGTTTTATGCAAACATTTCTAACTTCCTTAAAATTACCACCAACAAGCATCAAATTATCTTTAATGCTTAAATCAAAGAAATTAGGTTCTTTTCTTACTAAAGATATTAAATTATAAAAACTATCATCATCTATCTTTTCATAAGGCACATCATCTATAAATATATTACCTTTATGCTTTCTATTCATTTTCATAAGTAAATCTAACACACCAGTTTTACCAGATCCAGTTGGACCCGTAATAACTGATATAGTATTTGGATTAATTACAAACGAAACATCGTTTAAAATCGGATCCTTCTTATTACCGTATAACACGTTTTCAAATCGTATTTTTCCCTTGTAATCTTTCTTACTTATGAAATCGTTTGCTTCATTATTACTTCGGTACTCAATTAATTTATTGAGCCTCTGTAAAGATACTTTAGCGTCCTGAATACCAGATGTTAAAGTTCCAATAATTTCATAGTTTTCAATTATTTTCGTGTAATAAGTATATGTAACCAAAATAGTTCCTATCTCCATTTTACCTACTGAAAACAGATAAATACCATAAGCAATCAACGTATATCTAGCAAACTCAATAATAATAAAAACAATTTGTTTAATAATGGTTGAATAAGTATTAAGAGAAGAATGAGCCTTTAAATAATTAGCACATTTTTCCTTTACTCTTTCATTAACGCTTTTAAAAACGTAAAAGCCCTTTATTTCTTTAACGGTGTTAAAAACTTCGTGCGTAATCGTAGTTTTTTTATCAAGTGCCTGTTTTCTGTTGGCATTTAACTTACCTGTACGTTGATTTAAAATCGCCAAAACCAAAACCATGGTTAAAGACACCGTAACCGTTGCAACAAACATTTTTATATCTATTGTATAAAAATAATAGTATATAATTAAAAATTCCATAATTTGAATAACTTTTATAATAGTATCAGAAAAAAAGGCAACAATTATATCTAAATCATTATTAATGATGTTATTAAACTCACTAATTTTAAATCTTGATATGCTATGTATCGAATTATTAATAAAAGAAGAATATGCTAATTTAGAATATAGCTTATACATTTTATTATAGAGAAAATAATAAAATACCTGGTTTAAACAGACACTTAAGTAATAAAATAGCATAACACCAACGGCTATTATTATCATTCTATACGAAGATGGAAAATTCTTAGCGGTAGCATAATCAACTATTTTTCCCCACATTATTGGTATAACAAGTAACGATCCACGATAGCAAACAGAAATAATAAACTTTAAAATAATTTGTGGGGAACACTTTTTAAGTATTCTTTTGGTTTCTTTTGTAACACTATTCATAATTATTTAATGTTCTTATCGTATTCGATATCTTGTATTTCATATTTTCTGTTTGATGAGATTGTTTGCATTAACTTATTAACTGCCCATCCTACAAATGCTAATATAAAGAAGTATATAACCCCAAACATAGAAAATGACGGAGCTGATTCAGTAAATAAATCAATTAATGAAGCACCAACACCCATAGCAGTAACTATCGTTAAGCTTCCAATAGATTTTTCCGTTATTTGAGATTCTAATCCATTAAATAACTTTTCAGCTTGTGATAAATAATTTTTAGTCATAGACCATATTTGTTGCATATATGAAACAGTATTTTTAAGTGTTTCATATCTATAACCTATTAAGTCTAAAGACTCCGTTAGCGAGTTATCACTTTTTGCAATCTTTTCTCTTGTACTTATATAAGTATTCATTTGGTTGATTCTAGAATCAATCAACGTAACAGTTTTCTTGTAACCATCTAACTTATTGGTAAATGCAACTATGTCTTTACCCTTAACTTTAGCGTTTTCTTTAACCGCATCAATTTTTTCCCAAATAATTCTATGTAAGTTAAGGTATCTATGTAATTGCCCCTTAAATTCTCTTATAAAGATTTGTTCTTCTATATATCTTTCAATTTGTTCTATAGATTTTGTTTTATTGTTAATGAAATAATACTTATTTCCTCTTACAACGTCATAATCACTATTACTAAATTCAAAATATTTTTCTTTTTCCGTTTTAGCAAGAAGCTGTGCCACATCATTTTTAGTAGCTTTATTTAAAACTATAAAATATGGAAATACTGTTTCAATGTTTGCAAGTTCTTTTGGCACCGGTGCACCTAAACTAAAGATATAACTTAAAGCTGGGGATAGTTTTGTTTCGTAATAACTAGCTAAAGAATCTATATCATTAAATAAAGAAAACTCAGTTACGTCAGAATCATTTAAAACAATAAGACCATCTTCAAATATTTTTATGTTAACGCCAGTTCTTGTTGTAACCTTAATAAATTCTAACCCATCAATACCATAATCAATAGTACTTAAATCTAAAGCATCATGTAACTTTACTAATTCTTTCTTATCTAACGCAAGTTCTGATTTACCCTCCCTTAAAAAATCATATATTTCACTTAATTGTAAGGTAGTTCTTTGAAACCATCCACCTATATAAACCTTTTCTATTCTCATAATACTATACACTCCTTAATTTTCTATTTAACACTCATTGAAAAGAAACCAGCATCATCAAGAGCAAATCCATAGTTATAATAACATGCATGTGCAGCAGTTCTTACGTTATTACTCCATAATTCTACCTTTTTGCAACCCTGTTCTTTTGATATTTTAAAAGCAACATCTAGCATCTTAGTTGCAATACCATGACGGCGATATTCTTCTTTAACGCCAACATGATTTAATATAGCATAAGTGTTCATGTTTTCATATATAGTATTAATAACTGTTATTTTAAGATGTGAAACTATTTTCCCATCGACAACACCTACTATATAAGTTGAATTAGGATCCTTTCTATGCTTTTTATAAGTTTTCATTGCATATTCTAAAGATGTTTCTTCTTTAAATATTTCGTTACAAAGTGCTATTACTTCGGGAACATCTTTCTTTTTCATTTCCCTAAATGTTACTTCCATAAATTTCTTCCTTCCTTATTTCATTTTTATTATCATCTAGCATAACCATACCGCGTGAAATTACGCCTTAATTGATCTTGCAATGTAAAGTATAAATTTAATACTTCCTATAACATTATCCTATGTTGATAATATCATTAACTCCATCCCCTGGTCAATACGGACGCTTTTCCACAGTAAAGAAATATGTAAAATATTTTTTTGATAAAGTTTTAAAAATGTCTTTTTTTTACAATAATTTATGTTAATGGTGGTATTATATATTTAGGAGGGAAACATATGGAGAATAATATATTAAATAAAAAAACATGTGGTTGGTTAAATTTAAACACCGAAGAGAAAAATAAAATTTTTGATTTTTGCGATGGTTACATTAAGTTCTTAAACGAATGTAAAACGGAAAGAGAAACTTCCCAATTTATAATAAATAAATTAGAAAGCAATGGATTTAAGAATATAAATAATATAGATAAACTAAACGCGAGCGATAAAGTATATATGTCTAATAGGGGCAAAAGTGTGTATGCTGCTGTTATTGGCTCTAAAAGCATGGCAGATGGAATTAATTTAGTTGGAGCACACATAGATTCTCCAAGGTTAGATTTAAAACCAAATCCACTTTATGAGGATGCAAAATTAGCATTATTTAAAACTCATTATTATGGTGGTATTAAAAAATATCAATGGACAACTATTCCACTTGCAATTCATGGTGTTGTTATTAAACCAGACGGAACTAAAGTAGAAATAGTAATTGGCGAGGATGATAACGATCCAATCTTTACAATAACAGATATCTTACCTCACCTAGCTGGTGAACAATACGAAAAGAAAATAGGTAAAGCTATTGAAGGTGAGGATTTAAACATTCTTATCGGTAGCATTCCAAACGAAGAGGATAAATTAAAAGAAAGTATAATGAACTTAATTAATGAAAAATACGGAATTAACGAAATAGATTTTTATAGTTCAGAGCTTGAAGTGGTCCCAGCTTTTAAAGCAAGACATTTAGGGTTTGATAAATCCATGGTTGCAGCTTACGGACAAGATGATAGAGTTTGTTCTTACGCAGCTTTGGAAGCTTTGTTAAAAGCAAGTGCAAGTGATAAAACAATGGTTGCAATATTCTCTGATAAAGAAGAAATAGGAAGCGTAGGAAACACAGGGATGTGTTCTGAGATGTTTGACTTATTTATCAATGAATTACTAAATAAAAAGGAAGAAAATAAACCTGGTACTTTAAACAGAACATATTGTAATTCAATCATGCTTTCAGCGGATGTTGGAGCGGGAGTTGATCCTAATTACCAAAGTGCTTCTGAAAAAAATAATGCATCATACATCGGTTATGGCGTTGAACTAAATAAATACACTGGTTCTCGTGGCAAATCTGGAGCATCTGATGCAAACGCTGAATTCGTTGCAAAAGTTAGGAAAATATTTGAATCAAATAACGTAAAATACCAGGTATCAGAACTTGGTAAAGTAGACTTAGGTGGTGGTGGAACAATCGCATACATTCTTGCTAACAAAGGAATGGACGTTATCGATTGTGGTGTTCCAGTTATATCAATGCACTCTCCATACGAAGTAACAAGTAAATATGATATATACTCTGCATATGAGGCTTATAAAGCTTTCTTTGAAGAGAAATAAGAGAAATTTAAATATTTCTCTTTTTATTTTACATAATAATATTGGTGATTACTATGAAAGTAAGATTAGGATACGTAGCGCTATCCAAATCAATGGATAATATAACAACTTCTAGCACAATAACGTATACCAATTATATAAATAAGAATTATACTGTGGATAAATTAATAAACATAACAGAAAATAATCTTAATAATCTAAAGAAATTAATGATTTATAACGTTAAAAATAATTTTCATTTTTATAGATTAACTTCTAAACTGGTACCACTTGCAACACATGATAAAGTAAATTTTGATTATATTACACCATTAATTGATATATATAAAAAAATAGGAAAAATAATAAATGACAATAAAATAAGAGTTGATACGCACCCAGATCAATATACAGTATTAAATAGTATGGATAAAAGAATAGTAACTAATACTTTTCAGATTTTAGAATATCATTATAAAGTATTAAATGCTTTAGGCATAAAAAATCCAATAATAATATTACACGTTGGTAGTAGTGTGTGTGGTAAAAAAGCATCTATTACAAGATTTATAAATAATTTTAAAAAGCTTCCAAAACATATACAAAAATGTATTGCTGTGGAAAACGATGATAAAGTATATAACATCAAAGATGTACTTAGCCTATGTAATAAATTAAACATTCCGATGGTGTTAGACTATCATCATTATATATGTAATAATGAGTATGAAAAAATAGAAGACTACATAGAAAGAATTATGAATACTTGGAAAGACATTAATCCAAAGTTTCATTTTTCCACACCAAAAAGTAAATTAAAAAAAGAATTTAGAAGTCATCATGACTACATAAACGCTGATGATTTTATAAAATTCATAAACATACTAAAACCATATAATAAAGATATAGATATAATGCTAGAAGCAAAGGCTAAAGATGATGCTATATCAAGGTTAGTTAGAGAATTAAAATATAAAACCAATTATAAATTCATCGATGAGACTTCTTTTATTATTTAATCATAATAATATCCTTCACAAATAAATTCGGCTGGTCCTTCAAGATAAACCCTGCCCCTATATGTTACATATAATCTACCACCTAATAAATCAACTAAAATTCTTGTGTTATTTTTTAAATAACCATTTAAAACACCTGCCACAACACTAGCACAAGCACCGGTACCGCATGACATAGTTTCTCCACTACCAATTTCTAAAACTCTCATTTTAATATGTTCATCATCAATTACCTGAACAAAAGAAACGTTACATTTCATTGGAAAAATACTATCTTCTTGAACTAACTTTCCAATTTTTAAAACATCCGTTTTATCAACATCATCAACGAAAATAACGGTATGCGGATTACCCATTGATAAACAGTTAATCTTTAATATGGTACCTTCAAAGTTATATTCTTTACCTATTATAGATTCTTCCTTTATTAAAACAGGTATTAAAGCTGTATTAAGTATAGGCTCCCCCATATCCACGGTTACTAAAAAGGAATCACCTTCGTCATCAATCAAAATACTTTTTATGCCGGACTTAGTTTCTATTGATAATTTTTGCCTTTTTAATATATTTTCATATACATATCTAGCTACACACCTTATTCCATTACCACACATCTTACCTTCACTACCATCTTTATTAAACATTATCATTTTACAATCAGCTTTTTTTGAAGGACAAATAGCAATAAGCCCATCGGACCCAATACCATAATTAACATCACTAATCTTTTTAGATAGGTCACTAAAGTCCATATCTTTAACATTTTGATTAAATAAATCTATATAAACGTAATTATTACCAGTACCATGCATTTTTATAAATTTTAACATAACATCACCAGTTAATTATATTTATTTATGATGTTAAAAATACAACATATATAAGACATTTAATATATTTAATTTTAACCAAGTAAAATATAATATATTAGAAAGGAGTGTTATATATGTATTATCCTGGATATCCTGGTGGTTATGCTTATCCAGTTTATGAAAATAATAATACCGGCGGTAGTTGGATTTGGATAATAGTAATTGTATTTATAATTTTCTTCTTATTCTGGGGCTTTGGTTCTGGAAATAGAAATAATTGTGGCTGTGGATGTAATCACAATAATTGGCAATAATAAAAAGGCTTTTAGTTAGCCTTTTTTTGCTTTAACAGTAATACTCAATTAAAAGTTATTTCACTTTTTTTTCTAGCTTATGAGTTCCTATATCACACTGATCTAAAAATTGCTGATATAAATCGTTTGGAATTACTTCTATTGGAATCTTTATTTTTTTAATTTCTTCAAACATTTCTTGCATTCTTTCTATACCGGTTTTTTCTTGAGCATCCTGCATTTCAAATGGAGATAAATCATACATTAAAAATAATTGTTCATATAAAAATTGATCAGAAGTTTCAAATGCCACCCCGGCCTTTGCATTTATAAAATCAATGTAAAAATAAGTCCATGCTTCTCCTAATTCTAACCTATAATATAGTTCGTTTGACAAAGATAATACATTTTTATTTTCAACATAAAAATCAATTAATTCTTGAATATCTCCATTATAATTATCAATACTATACATATTGCTATAATTTTGTGTATCTACTTCATTAAAATTATTTATAAAAAAGCTATCATCAAATTCATTTTTAAATTGTTCCTCTGTTATATTTTCTTTTGTTTTAAGATCTATTATGACATATCTAAGCATTCCTAGTTTTATAATCAAATAATTCTTTTGATTATGCTCTAAAACTTTAAATTGTTCCAAACTATTAACCGGGCCAAAGCATCTAATGTTTTTTTCACATAAAACACGTAATTCATGCCATAATTCTGGTATGAAAGCCAATTTACCAACTAAATCAGTAGCTAAAATCCCATCTTCTACTTCAAAATATTTATCAAACAATTGATTCCTCAATTCCTCTTTTTCCATTAAAACCCCCTTCAATAAATTATCATGTAACATTTTATGTATTAAAATTCGATTAATTCGAATAAATAAATCAAAATGGTGCGAGTGTCGTAGTTATCTACAACTTTTTCATAAAGACGATTGATTTGAATCAATCTATGAATTAATCATAGCATTTTTTATGTTTTTGCATATATGATAAAGTAAGAGTTCCATTTTTATACATTATTGCTTCAAGTTTTTCATCGTCATTTTCACACATTTCGTAAATTTTTTCGCAATAATCATTAAAATTTTTTTCGCGTTTTGATTCTTTAAACCATTTTTTAGAATCATCATTAGAAGCATAAACATAAAAGGCCGGTAATATAAAGTCTTTCATTAAATTTATTTTTTCTCTATATACTTTTTCTAAAAAATCATCATCTTCATATGGTTCAGAAAATGGTTTATCTTGATTTGAAGCAAAATAATAATTAACCATATAATAAAATCTTTCTTTTAATATATTTTTTCTTAATTCTTCTAACACTATTATAGAAATATTAGATTTATTTTTTTGAATATCAATATTCCCTATAATACTATTTACAAATTTGTCTCTTTTTTCTTCACAACTTTCACAATAACCGCTGGCTACCCCATCATGAGATGTAACTAGTGCAGATCGTCCACACACGCATCTATCTCCAGCTTTATAAACATCTAAACATAATTCTGGTTCATGTGGTACAAACATAAAAATTCCTCCTTAAGTACATATTATTATACATAAATATAATAATATTGCAAATTTTACTACATTTCAATATTAAATCATCATTTTTAATATTATAATTATTATCTTTGTTAAATTCATCTTATTTACATATTTCTTTTTATGCCATTTTGTTTATGAATAAATATTTAACCCTTCTAGGTATTTTGACGCAAGTATCAAAATTACCATGGAAATTTTTTATCAAATAAAAAAACAGCCATATTTCAGACTGAAAAATTATATTAAGTTCGAATAGTTCGAACAGATTTGTCACTGGTGGAGCTGACGAGAGTCGAACTCGTGTCCGAAAAATAGTCCACTATAGCCTCTACAAGTTTAGTTAGTAATTAAAGTTTAATTAAATGATAAAGGTAACTAACATACCCATCAAATAACGAGTTTAGTATTATTCGTTATCTTACTCTAAACAAGTAAAATAATATAACTCACTAAAAATGAGCCTCTTTAAAAGCACGTGAGTAAAACTTAAAAAGAAGCGCTTTCTCTATTAGAGACTAGGCAGCGCAAGCTGCGAAAGCATAATTATTTGTTTTGTTATTTATTTTTGTTTGCACGTAAGGAGTGCCTTCCACTTGCAACTATAGATTCATACTTTCCGTCGAAACCAATAACAGCCCCATAAATAAATAACATACATATTATAGCATATATTTATAATTTTTAATTGTTAATTTTTGACATATTATGTATAATTAAAATAGGTGATAATATGAATTATAGTGATAAAACTGAAGTTTTAAATTTAGATGATATTAAAAAGACTACTAAAAAAAATAAAAAAATATTTTGGTTCAGGATATTGCCAATAATATTAATACCCATATTAGGAAGTATGACAATTGTATCACTTCATTCAACTAAGCTTATAATAAAACCAATAAACTATATAGTATATATATTACTTTCATTATTTATATATATGCTAATAGTAGGATTCTTTATTTTAAGAAAAAGAAAAAAAGAAAAAACAAAGAAGGCCAAAATAAAAAAAATAATATTAAATATTATTGTAGCATTATACATATTATGTACTTGCACTTGCTTATTCTTGTTATATGGGCCATATGATAAATTTAGAACTTGGTTTATATCAACATCTATGAGTACGATGAGTCACCAATATATATGTCAGTGGTTTTATAGCGATGAAGAAATAAACAAAGTCATAAATAGTAATTACATGGTTGAAGTTAATGAAGAAACTAATACTGATTTAATTGATATGGAAGAAGAAACCTATGCTAACGAATATGAAAAGCAAATATTACAAAGAGATAAAGATGCAGATTATAAAATAATAGAACTAGAAGTAAATGGCCAAAAGGCTTATTTGGCAGCCGTATATGACCCATCTAAAGTTAAAGTGGCTGTATCTAAAGGCGTTGGAACTTACGGACAGTACGCAACTAAAATAGCAGAACAAAATAATGCAATACTTGCTGTTAATGGTGGTGGTTTTGGAAATGCTCCTGGTAACCAGACTGGAGGACGTCCTACTGGTGTTACACTTTCAGGCGGTAAAGTTATAACAGATAACACATATTCATCTGATTCACAATCTGGCGGTCTAATTGGTATGACCTATGATAATAAATTAGTCTTAATTAAAAATGCTACAGCTGCTAAAGCTAAAAGTATGAATGTCCGTGATGGCGTATCTTGGGGACCGTTCTTAATAGTAAATGGTAAAAAGTCCTTTATAAAAGGTAATGGTGGATGGGGATATGCCGCTAGAACCGCAATTGGTCAAAGAAGTGACGGCATAATACTACTTCTTGCAATAAATAGTAATTCTACTAGAACAAAAGGTGCTGATATGGGTGATTTAACCGAAATAATGAGTAATTATGGGGCTGTTAATGCATCAAACCTAGATGGAGGAACGTCAACCGTTATGGTTTTACCTAAAGCAGAAGCTCTAAAATATAGATCTGATTGCACTGACGCTTATTGTTATATAAACGATCCTGTTGATTCAGCATTAAGACATAGAACTCGTGGTATACCTACTACAATAATTGTTACAAAATAAAAGATTCCAAATAAGGAATCTTTTTTAGTCTTCACAAGTAGCGCCTAATGATTTATACATGGTTTTTAATCCATCTACAGTAAGTTCATTATTATCGTTCATGTAATTTTTTAACACACTATTATCATTAGCAAATTTAGTCAAATCCATTATAGAATAATCAATCTCAACATTAGAAGTTACCGTGTTATTATCTTTTACTATTTCAAAATTATAACCACCATATTCTTTACTATAAGTCTCATATGTAGAATTTAATGTTGTCTCAAAAGCATTTAAAATAGCCTCTTGATCACTTGTTACAGTCTCTTTTGTTTTTACACTTTTCACAACATCACCTTTAGCATAAATATTATATTCAGCTTTTATTTGGTAACCATTTGTTAAATCATTTTGACTAGCAGTGCATTTTATTACCCTTTCTTTTTCTTCAGCACCACAACCGCAAAGTAAAGTAACAACCAACAATGCTGTAAACACTTTCACTATATTTTTCATCTTACTCCTCCTTATACCTTGATTATATCATAAAAAGCTAGATTAATATCTAGCTTTTATCTTTTCTAAATCTCTTTTAATATCTTTTTCTTTTATAGACTGTCTTTTATCATACAGTTTTTTACCACGAGCTACACCTAGTAATATTTTAGCTTTACCATCTTTTAAGTATAGCTTAACTGGAACTAGCGAATATCCATCTTTTTCTACCTTATCTCTTATCTTATAAATTTCCTTTTTATGTAAAAGAAGTTTTCTTTCTCTTCTTTCATCATGGTTAAAACGATTACCTTCTTCATAAGTGGATATAAACATGTTAGTTAAAAATATTTCACCATTTTTAACCCTTGCATAGCTATCTTTTAAATTAGCACTTCCTTTTCTAACCGACTTTATTTCAGTACCAGTTAAAACTATTCCACATTCATAAGTATCTTCTATAAAATAATCAAAAGAAGCTTTTTTATTTTTTATTTCTATCACTATCTCACCTCTACTATATCAGAGTATCTGGTTAAAACAGACTTATATTTATTATAATATGTTTCGTAATTATTTAAAAGACTATTATCAAGTTTTGTATATGGATATACTTTGAAATTACGACTTCCTTTAAAATATGTATAAGTTAAATCTGCCTTAATATCATTAAATGTTATTTTACCATCCTTATCTTTATTAATGTTTAATGAAACAATAACTCCAGTTTGTTTATCATTTGTATCTTGTGCAGAAATAAAGTTTCCTAAGGCATAAAACACAAGCGTATCATCTATCATTTCTACTGGCTGAAGGCTATGAGCATGATTTCCCATCACAAGGTTTACTCCCATGTCAGCTAGTTCTTTTGCAACCTGTTTTTGATTGTTATTTGGATTGGTTGTGTATTCTTCTCCCCAGTGCATAGAAACAATTATTAAATCTGCCTTATCCTTTACTTTATCTATATCCTTCTGTACTTTTTCCTTAGAATAAATATTAGTCAAATACTCTTTACCAGCAGGTGGTAATAGTCCATTAGTTACCGTTGTGTAAGCAAAAAAAGCATACTTAATACCATTTTTCTCTAACACTTTAATATTACTTTCTCTATCCTCAAAAGATAAAGCCTGTCCAGTATAATAAACTCCTGGCTTAGTTTTCCAAAACTTTACTGAATTTATTACGCCTTGTTCTCCTTTATCCATGGTATGATTATTTGCTAAACTAACTAAATTAAAACCAAGATTTACCATATCATCTCCAATTTCTTCTGGAGAATTAAACCTAGGATAAGCAGATAAGCCCAAAGCCTTACCACCAATATTACTTTCTTGATTATAAAAGGCTAGATCATGACCTTTTATTAAGCTTTCCACTTCCGTAAACATCTTACTAAATGAATAAGTCCCATCACCATTTGAAGCATCGGTATAAACAAATCTGTGAATTAAACAATCTCCTACCATAACCATAGAAAGGGAGTTTGATACCTCTTCTTTTTTTAGGCCCCTAGTAACTACTTTTTTATCTCTAGGTTTATTTTTTTCTTTATCTTTAATAACACTATATACTCTTATACTAACTAATGTAATAATAGCTAGTATTAAGATTGTTAAAGTCATTTTAACCCATTTCTTCAGTTTTCTTTTCTTCCTCTTTTCCCCCATCTTCTTCACTGCTTTCCTTCTTTATTTCAAAATCAATAAATGATTCTTCTTTAGATGCTGATTTCACAACTACCGTTATTTCGTCCCCTATTCTGTATCTTTTCTTACTTTTTTGGCCTATTAAAGACATTGTTCTTTCATCGTAATTATAATAATCTCCTGATATATCACTTATGTGCACCAAACCTTCTATCATATTAGGAAGCTCTACAAATAGACCAAATGATGTTACACCACTTATCATACCAGTAAATTCTTCACCAACATGATCCATCATGTATTCAGCCATTTTCATATCTTCTACTTCTCTTTCACATTCAATGGCATCTCTTTCTTTTAATGATGCATGTTCTGTTAAAACAGGTAAATATTCTCTAAAGTAATCCACTGTTTTCTTAGATTGGTCATTTTCATATAAATACGTTCTAAGTAATCTATGAACCGTAGTATCAGGAAACCTTCTAATTGGAGATGTAAAATGTGTATATATTTTACTTGCAAGGCCAAAGTGACCTATGTTTTCTGGTTGGTATATTGCCTTTTGCATTGCTCTTAACATTAACGAAGAAAGAATCTTATACTCTTTCTTATCTTTTAATTGATCTAATATATTTTGAATAGAAGATGGATACTGTATATTTACCTTACCTGTTATTTTATATCCTAAAGAACTTACAAAATCTAAAAAGTCATTTACTTTTTCTTCTTTAGGAGTTCCGTGCACACGATATACAAAAGGAAGTTCCATATAAAATACGTGAGATGCAACCGTTTCGTTAGCCGCTATCATAAAGTCTTCTATCATCATTTCACCAGACGCACGTTCTCTTAAAATAACATCTACTGGTTTTCCTGTTTCGTCAGCGATTATTTTAGCTTCATCAGTTTCAAAGTCTATTGCACCACGTGCTTTTCTGTTTTGTCTTAATATGTCAGCAAGTTCTTTCATAAGTGTTAGTTTTTCAGTATATGGTTCATAACCAACTTCCGTAATACCTTCATCTAACCATTTGTTAACCTTTTTATAAGTCATTTGTATTCTAGACTTTATAACACTTTCAAATATCTCATGAGATACAACATTACCCTTATTATCTATTTCCATCACGCAGCTTTGCGCTAAACGTTCAACGTTTGGATTTAAAGAACATATTCCATTAGATAACTTATGTGGAAGCATAGGAATTACTCTATCTACTAAGTATACACTAGTTCCTCTTTCATATGCTTCATCATAAAGTTTGGTTCCAGGTTTAACATAGTATGATACGTCTGCAATGTGAACACCTAATTCATAATTACCATTATCAAGTTTTTTAATCGAAATAGCATCATCAATATCTTTTGTATCATCACCATCTATAGTAAATATTATTTCGCTAGTTAAATCTTTTCTACCTACTTTATCTTCACTTCTTACTTCATCCGGTATATCATTTAGTTCTTCTAATACTTCATCAGGAAACTTAGGAGAAAACATATGTTTATACACAAGAGCTTCTATATCTACACCAACGTCATTTTTATGACCAATAATAGTAGTTATTTCTGCTAATACAGCATTATTACCAAGCTCCTTAATTACGTTTGCAACAACTATATGACCTTCTACTGCGTTTTTAGTGCTTTCTTTTGTTAACACTATAGTTTGTTTAAACTTTCTATCATTTACTTTTATCGTAGGTTTGCCATCATTATATATATATTCTCCAACTAATGGCCCATAATTTCTAGAAGCAATACGAAGTACTCTTCCTTCCTTTTTAGCACCTGTATTTTTGTTTATTATCTCTGCAATAACCATATCACCATCTACCGCGCCATTTAAATGTTTATTATCAACGTGAATATCTTCTTCATCTTCCATGATAATAAAACCAAAACCTTTTTCGGATACGGATATTTTACCTTTTTTTAAATGACTATACTCAAAAGCCATATACTTATCTTTATTAGTATGATAAACCTCTAAACTCCCCTCAAGTTCATTTAGCACTGAAAACATTTTCTTTATTTCCTCTGTCGTATCAAGTCCTAATGTATCTTTAAGTTCAAAAGCAGTATAAGCTTTATCATGTTCTTTTAAAATATTTAATATTCTATCTTTCATAAGCATTTCACCTATCTTTCTATATATATTATAAAACAAAAAAAGACTTTTACCCAAGTCTTTTTATTATTACATGTCTATTATTATACATAATGCAAAGAAAAGAATTCCTAGAGCATAAGTTAAACGAGTAATAAATAACTCTCCACCCCGTTCTTTTCTATTCATAAATAAATCAGCGTTACCACCAGTTATTATGTTTCCACTTTCAGCTTTTCCGCTTTGAAGTAACACAATAATAATAAGTAAAATAGATACAATCATTAATACTGTAAGCACGAGTATTCCTCCTTAACTATTAGTTATTTTATCATATGCAATTAGAAATATCAATAAAAGTTTACATGGAAAATTACATATAACTATGGCTTAATTGAATTTTTACTATTAATATGTTATTCTAAATAAAAAGAGAGGATTTAATGTTATGAGAACAAAAGAGCAATTAAAAAATGATTTATTAACGCAACTATATGAGCGACAAAAGTATTATCCTATTGGAGAGATGTATCAATACTACCAAGAACATATTGATATGATTGATAAAATCACTGATGAAGAAATCGCAAATCTTACAAATAGAATTATAAGCTTTGTTTCCTATGAACTTAGTACATTTGGAGAGGAAGGAAAACGCACTATAACCCAAATTTTTGACGGACAAAATGGATTAATGAATGGTACATACGAATGCATTTTAGGATTATCTATGTCGGATTTAGGCTCGCTTGCACGGGAAGTTAATGAAGAAAATATCAATAAATTTATTAATTTTATAAATAATGCTTATGATATTCAAATGCCACTTTATGGTGAAATGGGTATAGCTAAGAAGAACTTTGAAGAAAATCCGACAGAAGAAAATAAAATAAATTATTTTGATTTAAAAAGAAGAAATGGCGATTTTATTGCTATGCCAGATTCTGGTATATACAATAAAGAATATATGCAGTATTTATCGACCGATGAAAATAAAAAAACATTTAAAATTTAATAAAATTTGTTAGATTAATTTTATTATAGTTTTTCAAAGATTACAACCTTGTGAGTTGTAATCTTTTTGCTATTTATTTATGACATAACAATATATAAATTAAGTTTTTTAACGAAAAAAGAACTAACCTTCTAGTTCTTCTTCTATTCTTATTAATTGATTATATTTGCACACTCTATCAGTTCTAGACATAGAGCCAGTCTTAATTTGCCCTAGGTCTAATCCTACTGCTAAATCAGCGATAGTAGTATCTTCTGTTTCACCACTTCTATGAGAAATAATTGTTTTATATCCATTTTCTTTAGCTAGTTTAATAGTTTCTAAAGTCTCTGTAATAGTTCCTATTTGATTTACCTTAAGAAGAATTGCATTACCTGCACTCATATCAATACCTTTTTGTAAACATTCTTTATTGGTAACGAATAAATCATCACCTACTAATTGTACTTTATCTCCTAATTCTTTAGTTATTTTTGCAAAACCTTCCCAGTCATTTTCATCTACCGGGTCTTCAATAGAAATAATTGGATATCTATCTACTAATTCTTTATAAAATTCGATTAATTCATCCGTAGTAAGACTTCTTCCTTCTCCAACTAGATTATACTTACCATCAGAGTAAAACTCTGATGCTGCAACATCTATTCCTAGTTTAACGTCTTTACCCGGTTCATATCCGGCTTTTTTAATAGCTTCCATGATAAGTTCAAAACCCTCAGTATTCGATTCTAAATCAGGTGCAAAACCACCCTCATCACCAACACCAGTAGATAATCCTCTTTCATTTAAAACACTTTTTAAAGCATGAAATACTTCAGCTCCGACTCTAACCCTTTCTTTAATTGTATCTCTTTGTGGAATTATCATAAATTCTTGAAAATCAAGTTTGTTATCAGCATGTGCACCACCATTTATTATGTTCATCATTGGAACTGGCAAAGTCTTACCATCGCCTACGTATTTATAAAGTGGTATATTTTTAGCTTTTGCTGCGGCCTTTAAACAAGCCATAGAAACTCCAAGAATAGCATTTGCGCCTAGATTACTTTTTGTTTTAGTACCGTCAAGTTCAAGCATAGTAGTATCTACTGCCTTTTGATCTGACACATCTATTCCAATTATTACAGGCTTAATCTTTTCGTTAACGTTTTTAACAGCGTTTAAAACCCCTTTTCCACTAAATCTATGCTTATCTCCATCACGCATTTCAAGTGCCTCTCGTTCACCAGTAGAAGCACCTGACGGAACAGCTGCTCTTGCCATTATTCCATTTTCTAACACCACATCCACTTCAACGGTCGGATTACCTCTTGAATCAAGTATTTCCCTTGCTCTTACATCAACTATTTTCATTATCTTATCCTCCTTAATTATATAATCATTATACCACTTTAAAATATAAAAATTAACCTCTTTATACACACCTGTAAATTGACTTTGTTAATACTTATGAGTTATAATAAAGTATAAGAATAATTAGGAGGGATAATTATGCAAATTGTATTACTTGACGAAGTAAGATTTGATTCTTTTGCTATTAATCATCCCAACTATAACTTTTACCAAACAAGTAATTATGGTAGGTTCATGACCAAACATGGATATAACTCGTATTATTTAGGACTTGTTGATGATATAGGAGAGATTAAAGCCGCTACCTTAATGATTGTTAAAAATGAAAAAAGCAACAAAAGAAAAATGGGATATGCTCCACGCGGTTTTTTAATTGACTGGAATGACGAAGCATTAGTAAATGAATTTACTAATAGTTTAAAAGACTTTTTATCCAAACGTAGCTTTACATACCTTAAAGTTGACCCATTAATCATATATAAAGAACATAATATAGATGGTAGTGAAAAATTAAATGGAGAAAATAACTCTAGTTTTATCCAAAAGTTGCAAAGCCTAGGTTATATTCACATGGGATATAATAACAATATGGAAGCTACTAAGCCAAGGTGGAACACACTTACAATTCTTAATGATAATATAATATCTTTATATAATTCAATATCAAAAGAAGCTAGAGATAAAATTAAAGAATCAGCCAAAATGGGAAACAAAGTGTACAAAGGAAATCAAAATGATATAAGTCTTTTATTTAGTGTTATAAATAAAACAAATCCACCTCTTGAGTATTATCTAGACTATTATCAATTTTTTAGTCAAAACAATGGGTTTGAAGTCTATTTCACAAAGTTGGAACCAGTATCATACGTAAATTCTAGCAAAACGCTATATGAACAAGAAGAACAACGGAATAATGAATTAAACAACCAAATACAAGATTGGAACAATCCTAATAAAGAAATACTTATAAATGAAAAACTAAAGTCTGATGAGCTATTATCAAAATATAAAAAAAATATGTTAGAAGCAATAAAATTATTTCAACAATATCCTAGTGGATTAGTAATAGCGGGTGTTGCCATAATTAAATATGGAAAGACCATAACATTTTTCGCAAGCGGCATAAATGACAAATTTAAAGATCAAAATCCTGAATACTTGCTTAGATGGCAACTAATGCAAGAATTTGCAAAACAAGGTTATGAAATTATTGATTTTGGGGGAATGACTGGAGAATTTAATAACCAATACGATAACTTATTGAAAAGAGAATTGTCAAACAAAATAGTTGAATATGTGGGTGAATTTGATTTGGTAATAAATAAAAAAGCATATTATACCGGAAATAAATTAAACCCAATATTAAATTGGTTAAATACTCCAATTTAAAAGAGCTAAAATTTTAGCTCTTTTTATCATTCTTTAAAGAATGAAAAAAAGACATTCATTTGAATGTCTTTTTATTTACTATAATTAAGCGTCAATCTTAGTAACAACACCAGCACCAACAGTACGTCCACCTTCACGGATAGAGAACTTAGTACCATTTTCAAGTGCGATTGGAGCAATTAACTCAACTGCCATAGTAACGTTATCACCTGGCATAACCATTTCAGTTCCTTCTGGTAATGTAACAACACCTGTTACGTCAGTAGTTCTGAAATAGAATTGTGGTCTGTAGTTTGAGAAGAATGGAGTATGACGTCCGCCTTCTTCTTTGCTTAATACATAAACTTGACCTTCGAACTTAGTATGTGGTGTAACTGATCCTGGTTTAGCAAGAACTTGACCACGTTGTACTTGTTCACGAGAAATACCACGTAATAATACACCAGCATTATCTCCTGCTTCAGCATAGTCTAATTGTTTACGGAACATTTCGATACCAGTAACAACTGTTTTTTGAGTTTCTTTTAAACCAACGATTTCAACTTCGTCATTTAATTTCAATTGTCCACGTTCAACACGTCCTGTAACAACAGTTCCACGACCTGTAATAGTAAATACATCTTCGATTGACATTAAGAATGGTTTTGAGTTGTCTCTTTCTGGAGTTGGGATCCATTCATCAACAGCATCCATTAATTCATCAATCTTCTTAGCATATTCTGGATCACCTTCAAGTGCTTTTAAAGCAGATCCTTTGATAACTGGAGTAATATTTCCTTCAAATCCGTACTTATTTAATAATTCACGAACGTCCATTTCAACTAAGTCTAACATCTCAGGATCATCAACCATGTCACATTTGTTCATGAATACAACCATTCTTGGTACTCCAACTTGACGAGCAAGTAAGATGTGTTCACGAGTTTGAGCCATTGGTCCATCCGTTGCAGCTAAAACTAGGATTGCTCCGTCCATTTGTGCAGCACCAGTAATCATGTTTTTAACATAGTCAGCGTGTCCTGGGCAGTCAACGTGTGCATAGTGTCTGTTTTCTGTTTCATATTCTACGTGAGCTGTAT
>CAYOWI010000018.1:0-21137 GCA_964407685.1 uncultured Muribaculaceae bacterium | reverse complement strand
AGAAGAAAAAGAAGAAGCGTTAAAAGCTATTGATGAAATGGTTAAATTTGCAAAAAATAGTTTGGAAAGAGAATATGCAAACTTTTGCAATCATGATGTAGTTTTAAAAATTTATGGTTCTCATCATGCTAAAGATAGAATGGAACCAGATTATTATTGCTTGGGTTGTGGGTGCTATTTTCGTAATTCTGAAATGCTTGAGGAGGAAAATGAAAATGCCATTATAATTGATTTAACTAGTTTAGATGGTAACATATATGTTGGTACTAAAAATATTTTATTATCTTATATACAATACCTTGCAGTTGATGCAAGTTTAAAAATTCCAGAATATAGTGATGCTGATTTTGTAGAAATGATTGAGCAAAATAAAGACTTTATTAAAGTACCTAAAGGTTTTAAACCAAGTAAAATATAATTTACACTAGTGCTAATTTACTAGTGTTCTTTTTTTCTTATTTTGATATAATTATAAGGTATACCATACGGAGGTAAATAATAATGAACGAAAATATTGTTAAAGAGATAAGTTTAGAAATAAATGTAGATGAATGGCAAATTAAGGCAACCCTTGAAATGTTAGAAGAAGGGAGCACCATTCCGTTTATTGCGAGATATAGAAAAGAAAAAACAGGAGCTCTTACTGAGGAACAAATAAAAGTAATTGGTGATGCATATGAATACCAAGTTAATCTTTTAAAAAGAAAAGAAGATGTTATAAGACTAATTGATGAAAAGGGACTCTTAACTGATGAACTAAAAGAACAAATAATGAAATGTACAAAACTAGTTGAAGTGGAAGACCTTTATAGACCATATAAAGAAAAGAAGAAGACTAAGGCTACGGAAGCTATTAAAAACGGTTTAGAACCACTAGCTAAGATGATAATGTCCTGTCCAACGAGTGGTGATATAACATCTATGGCAAGTAAGTTTTTAAACGAAGTAATAACTGATACAAGTAAGGCTATAGAAGGAGCAAAATACATAATTGCAGAGTGGATTTCTGATAACGCGAATAACCGAAAACACATTAGAAATAATATGTATAAATTTGGTGTATTAGAAACTAAATTAAAGAAAAATGCTAATGATGAAAACAAGACTTATGAGATGTATTATGATTATAATGAAGCTGTAAGCAAGATAAAACCTCATAGAATCTTAGCCATAAATCGTGCTGAAAAAGAAGGCGTTATATCTGTTAAAATAGATATAGAAAACACTAAAATAATAGAGTTTTTAGAAAGAAAAAATATAAAAAATAATAATAGTTTTTGCGCGGTATATATAAAAGAAGCAATTGAAGATAGTTATAAAAGACTTATTTTTCCGTCTGTAGAAAGAGAAATAAGAAGTGATTTAACCCAGAAGGGTGAAGAAGCTGCTATAGATAACTTTGGTAAAAATTTAGAAAGCTTACTTCTTACTCCACCTATGAAAGAAAAAGTTGTTTTAGCATTTGATCCCGGATTTGTTAATGGGTGTAAGTTAGCGGTTATTGATAAAACGGGAAAGTATTTAGACAGTACTGTTATAAAGCCATTTTTAAATAACGTATCAGAAGAAAAGTTGAATAAATGTAAATTAGAAGTTGCGGCTTTAATAAAAAAGTACAACGTAGATATAATTGCAATTGGTAATGGTACTGCATCTCGTGAATCAGAAAAATTTTGTGCTGATATGATAAAAGAATTTAATATGCCTTGTAAATATGTAATAGTATCAGAGGCTGGAGCATCAATTTATAGTGCAAGTAAGATTGCTATCGAAGAATTTCCTGATTTGGCAGTTGAAAAAAGAAGCGCGGTATCAATTGGAAGGAGACTTCAAGATCCATTATCGGAACTTGTTAAAGTACCACCTGAAGGAATAGGAGTTGGTTTGTATCAACATGACGTTGCAGAAAAAAAATTATCAGAAAGTTTAGACTTCGTTGTATCAAAAACGGTTAATAGTGTAGGGGTAAACGTAAATACGGCATCGGCTTCACTTTTGAAATATGTATCAGGTATTAAGAAAAACAACATTGAAAAATTAATAAACTATAGAGAAGAACATGGTAGAATAAATTCTAGAGATGAAATAAAGAAAAAGAAACTATTAACTGATAAAGTTTATGAACAAGCAATTGGATTTTTAAGAATTACCGAAGGTACTAACATATTAGATGAAACTGGTATTCACCCAGAAAGTTATGAAGTTACTTTAAAATTACTTGATGAATTAGGGTTTACTTTAAAAGATGTTGGAACTGATAATTTAATAAAAGCTCTAAATAATATTGACATAAATAACTACGCTTCTAAATTAAATACGGATACTTATACATTAGAAGATGTAATAAGTAGTTTAAAAAAACCAAACAGGGATCCAAGGGATGAAATGCCTCAACCAATATTAAAAAGTGACGTTTTAAACATTGAAGATTTAAAAGTAGGTATGAAGCTTCAAGGAACAGTTAGAAACGTAGTTGATTTTGGTGCTTTTATCGATATTGGACTTCATAATGATGGGTTAGTTCATATTTCTAAAATATCAAAAGATTATATAAAACATCCGTCAGATGTTTTATCTGTTGGTGATATAGTTGATTGTTATGTTGAAGAAATATTTAAGGATAAGGAAAAGGTTTCTTTAAGTTTAATTAAGCCTATTTAATTATCCTTTTTTAAATTTATATATGACAATAAAGTTGACTTTTTTTAGTAATGTAGTATTATAATTGCTACGAGGGATTAAAATGAAAAATGGTGAAAGAAAATTGACTGGAATAAAGCAAATTATAAATGATTTTAGAAGTGTTATAACTAAAAATATTGAAGATTGTAATCAAGTGTTTTTAATTGCTCATGAAAACCCGGATTTTGATGCTATTGCCTCACTTGGTGCGATGGCCTTAATTTGTAAAAAACACAAAAAAGCGCCTTACATAATAATAGATGATAAACTTGATGATTTATCTGATGAAATAAACGAGATGATTGATAAAATAAAAGAAAAATTTATTGTCATATCGGTTGAAGATTATGAAAATAATGTGACTGACAATGATCTTTTAATAGCAGTAGATGTTAATAAAGATTTTAGGACTGCGCTATCCGGTAAATATAAACAATTTAAGAATATAATAATAATAGATCATCACTCAGAGGATGAAAATACTATTAAAACGAAAAATAAACTAATACAGCTTGATGTTTCAAGTTGTAGCGAGATAATGTATTATTTGCTTAATCAGTATAAAATAACATCAAGTGATCTTTCATATTATACTTTTTTGTTGGCTGGTATTTATCTTGATACTAATAAACTTAGTAAAAATAAATTTTCAAGTACTCTTGATGCGGTGAGTGGCCTTATTAATCGTGGTGCTGATCAATCAAAAGTTGATGATTTTTTTGCTCTCGATTTTGAAAGTGACCGTAGGGTTCACTCGCTTGTAAACCGAATGATTCCTGTTACAACAACGGTACTTGTATCAGTTTGTGATGATGGTGAATTTACAAAAGAGGAAATAGCTAAAGCCGCGGACTATTCTTTAAATTATAAATGCGATGGTACTATAATTGCTGCTAAAATGAAGGATGGCAGTTTCGGAGTTAGTGCTCGTGGCAAGGGTATTGATAGACTAGGGATAGATAATATAATGCTTATTTTAAATGGTGGTGGAGGAAATAGTGTTAATGCGTCATGCCCACCAATTTTTAAAGATGCAGAAGAATTAAAGAAGGATATCGTTGATATTCTTAGACTTAGAAAGTTAAATAAATAGGAGTAAGTAATTGCTCTTTTTATTTTGCACTATTTAGTACTTGACAATGCAAAGTACTAGGTGTTATTATATGAATGTGAGGTGATTACTATTAATACCCAGTTTAAAAAAGGAGTTCTAGAACTCCTTGTACTTCTACTAGTAGAAGATGAAGATAAATATGGTTATGAACTTGTTGAAGCGGTTTCTAAAATAGTTGATGTTAACGAAGGAACTATTTATCCAATACTTAAAAGGTTAACTAACGAAACTTATTTTGAAACATATTTAAAAGAGTCAACCGAAGGTCCGCCTAGAAAATACTATCACTTAACTGTCTTAGGAAAAGAAAGAAAGGATAAATTGTTGGCTGAGTGGACAAGATTTAATGAAAGCGTAAGTAAATTCATAAAGGAGAGTGGACGAAGTGAATAAGAAAGTTTTTTTAGAGAAGTTGAAGAAAAAACTTAAAATATTAAAGGAAGATGAATTAGATGATATTATTGAAGAATATGAAGATCATATAAATGAAAAGATATCTTCTGGTAAAACAGAAGAAGAAGCGGTAAAAGATTTTGGTAATTTTGATGAATTAGTAAAAGAAATCCTATCGGCTTATAAAATAAATGAGGACTATGATAAACCAACAAAAGAAAAGAACGTGGTAGCAGATTTTATTGATACTTGTGTTTCTTTTGTTAAAGATTTAGCTAGAAACTTAGGTAATAGAGGAGCCGATGACATAATTAAGTTTATAATAGAATTTGTTGTTTTAATATTATTTATCGCAATATTAAAATTACCTGTTTTATTTGTAGAAGAAGCGGGGGAATGGTTGTTTGAAAGGCTTGTATCTCCTTTTGGGTATGCTCTTGCAAAAATATGGAAATACATGATTGAAATAATATATCTTATTTTAGCCATAGTTGGAATTGTTAACTTTGTAAAAAAAAGATACATGGAAGGTGAAAACGTGGAAGAAAAAGAGTTAATAAAAAAAGAAAGAATAAGTAAAAATAATACTAAGATGATTGAAAAACAAAAAAACGTAAAAAAAGAGAAAAAGGAAGGTAATGGTACGTTTGCAAAGGTATTAATTACGATAATAAAGGTGTTTTTAGTATTTGTGTTAGTACCTGCAATCTTTAGCTTTTTAGGAGCATTCGTTTGCATAGTAATAGGAATTGTATTATTGGCACAAGGGTTACCGTATTTTGGAATATTCTTATGCGGGTTAACTTATATTAGCTTAAATTATATATTTATTGATTTATGTTTTAGGTTTATTTTTAATAAAAAGTTAAATGCAAAAGTGCTACTTGTAAGTGTAATTACTAGTGTTGCGTTATTTGCGATAGGAATAGGACTATCATTTTATGAAGTAGTTAATACAACATATGTTGATGGTGTACCTGATGGATATATGAAAATAACCAAAGAAAAAAGAGAAACTTATAGTGAAAATACAAAACTAACGTGTAAAGATTTATATCATGGAAATTGTTCTTATGAAATAGATGATACTTTAGGTGATGATATAGTTGCAACCGTAACTTATTATGACTTTAACAAAGATTTTGATATTACTGATGATTTGGAATATAAAAGAAAAGAAAATGAAGAATATTCAATAAAAGAAATTTATGATTTGGTAATAAATAATTTAAAGAAAAGAAAACTATATAATTATAATAAGTTATCAGAAATAGATGTTAAGATAAAAGTTAGCAGTGAAGTAAAAGATAAAATAAGAGAAAATAATAAAAAAGAGTGCAAAGGTTACGACGTGTGTGATTGTAGTGTTTATGGTTGTAATTATTATAACGTAGATGAAGATGATGATTGGTACGATGAATAAGATTAGAAATTTTTCTAATCTTATTTAATTTGTGCTATAATTGGTTTATAGTAAGTAAGAAAGGAAATATATTATGAAACAAGATGTAGTAAACGCAATTATAGAAATACCTTTTAGATCTAGAAATAAATATGAAGTAGATCATGAAACAGGTAAAATTAAGTTGGACAGGGTTTTATATTCTGCGATGGGTTATCCGGCTGAATATGGATTCTTGGAAAATACTTTAGCGCTTGATGGTGATCCTCTTGATATTTTAGTTATTGGAACCGAACCAACTTATCCAGGATGCGTAGTTCCAGCAAGGGTAATAGGATATTTGGAAGCTGTTGATAATGGCTTTGAGGATTATAAGCTAATATCGGTTGTAGATGTTGACCCAAGATATAATGAGGTGCAAACTTTAGAAGATTTATCTCCTTTTATATTAGATGAGATTAAGAATTTTTTTGAAAACTATAAAACACTTCAAAAGGTTGAAGTTAAGGTAGGAGGCTATCATAATAAAGAAGAGGCTTTAGCGTTAATTGAAGTTTGTAAGAAAAGATATGAGGAAAACGGAGAATAAGAGTGAAAAGGATGGGATGGATATTAATTATAGTAGTAATTCTTTTAATGGGTTCTTTAATAGTTTATAATTGTCTTGATAAAGAAGAAAAATTGGACTTTAAGGGAAAAAAGACAACTGGTGTTGTTACTACAACAAAAAAGAAGGAGAAAAATGAAATGGATGGTATAACACTTAATTATCATGCGTCAATAAAAATAAAAAAGGAAGGTAAAGTAATTTATTTTGATCCTTTTAAAATAGATAATGTATCAAATGATGCAGATTATATATTTATTACTCACTCTCATTATGACCATTACTCTGAGGCAGATATTAAAAAGGTTATGAAAGATGATACTAAATTCATCATAACTAGTGATTTAAAAAGCAAGGTTATAAATCTTGGCGTTTCTAAAGAAAACGTAACGGTTGTTTATCCTAATGAAAATTATACAATTGATGAAATAAAGTTTGATACCATTCCGTCTTATAATACTAATAAAACATATCATAAAAAGTCTTATAACTGGGTTGGGTACAATATTAATGTTGGAGGCGTTAAGTATTACGTTGTTGGAGATAGCGATGTAACTGATGAATTTAAATCGGTTAAATGTGATGTTATATTTGTGCCAGTTGGTGGAACTTATACAATGACGGATATTGAAGCTGTCGAAGCTATAAATGAAATGAAACCTAAATATGCTGTCCCGATTCACTATGGAGAGGCTGGTTCTAAAGAAAATGCAGAAAACTTTGTAAAAAAAATAAATCAAAATATTAAGGGAGTTATATTAAAATGAGAAATAAGTATAAGTTAAGAGCAAGCTATGTTCCTGATTCTGGATATCAATTTGAATTAGATGAAGGGACAATGGACGGTTTGAATTTTAGTATTGATGAAGATGATAATCTTACGTTGTATTATGGTGATAGTACTTATCCTGATTATGAAGAAAATAAAAAACGAAGATTAACGGTAATTTATAATAACTTTTTTAAAAATTTATTACCGGACATTTCCATAGAGGAACTAGAACGCGAAACATTACATATTGATGGTTTATTTGAAATGGTTGAAAATTATATCATCGATCGAGATATGTATGTTGGAATAGATAAACTTGATATTTTACTAGAAGAAAATTCTTATAGAATTTGTTATGATAAAGATACTGGTAAAATATCATATTATATTAAAGATTACCGTATAAAAGATGAAGCGGGAATAATAATTTTACCTGATGGAACATTTTTTCCGTGTTTAAGTACTAGGTTTACCAATCTTGATGAAAAACAAAAAGATTTAAGAAAACAAATAATAAAAGAATTTATATATGATAAATTAAAGGTAAAAATAAATTTTGGCAGAAAATCAGATGATAAACTTCTTTCTATAAAAACTCTTTATGAAAGAGCTTTTTCTTCTTTGCCAATTAATAAAGAAGAAAAACCATATAGCGATTCTGAAAAAAATTCAAAATTAAAAAAATAGTTGTATTTTTAATAAATTGAAGGATAGAAGTATTTTTATGAAAATTAAACGAATTTTAAGAAATGGAACTTGGGTATTTTTTATAGCAATGGGAATACAGGCTTTAACATTTAAAATTCCATATGTAACAGTATTGGGGGCGTATTTTTTAATTACTAGTTTTATATTTTTTCCGTGGTTAGATAAAACGCTTAACTTAATAGGGATAAAACTTTCTAGTAAAAATAAGTGGTTTTTAGTAGTTATAAATCTTTTTGTTTCAGCTTATTTAATTAAACCGGATGAAACAAACTTTTATAAATGTATTTTACCAATAACCCTAATGATTTTAATATGGGTGATGACAATTTTTAATGTTAAAAGAAAACTTAATAAATAAGGAAAAAATAGGTGATGATATCTTTTTAAGATTCATCACTTTTTAATATTATAAAAAATATTAAAAAAAGATTGACAAATCGAAGCGTTATTAATATAATGTTAGTAACAGATGAAAAATCTGATAATTTTTTAAACCATGTTATTAACATAATGATAATAACATATAATGTGATAGGTATGAAAAAAGGAGATGATGTTACTATGATTAATTTAGTTAAGTGGAGCGTAACTAAAAAAGTTCCCTAATATATTATTAAATAATTATAGAAAAACAATTTTTATTATTTTTGAAAATAATAAAAGAACTAGTTAGCTAACTAGAAAAAATTTTTAATTTATGATATTAACAAAAAGATAAAAACAAAGGAGAAATAAAAATGAAAAGAATAGAAGAAATTGAAAAAGCGTTAATCGTTGTTGATATGGTTAACGGATTCGTAAAGGAAGGAAATATGGCAACTCCTTATATGAAAGCGTTAATTCCCACAATAAAAGAATTGCTACAAGATTTTGAAAAGGAAGAAGAGGGAATTATATTTATTAAAGAGTCACACGATGAAAATTGTGCTGAATTTAATAAGTTTCCAGAACATTGTAAGGAGGGAACTTGGGAAGCAGAAATTATTGAAGAGTATGCACCATACGTTGATAATGCGTTAGTATTTGAAAAAAATACTACTATGTCAGTATTTGCGCCAGGTTTCATTGAAACACTTAGAAAAATGAAAAACCTAAAAAAGGTTATATTCGCAGGTGGTTGTACTGATATTTGTTCTATGGAAGCTGCGTTACCAACTATAAAATTCTTTGATAGTGAAAATAGAGATGTTGAAGTTATTTTTCCAATGAACGCAAATGATACTTATGATGCACCAAATCACAATAGAGAAGAGTATAACGAAATGGCTTATAAATTTATGAAACAAGCTGGTATAAGTGTTGTAAAAAAATATACTAAAAAATTTTAATTTATGATATTAACAAAATGTAAATAAGAGAAAGAAGGAAAATATTATGGAAAAGAATAACAAAACTATGATGACTGATTTTTATGAATTAACAATGGCTCAAACTTATTTTGATGCCGGAAAGAAAGATGAAATAGCTTATTTCGATACTTTCTTTAGAAAAAATCCTTTTGAAGGAGGATACACAATATCTAATGGTGTTGATAACATAATAGAATATATTAATAATTTTAAGTTCACAGAGGAAGATATTGAATATTTAAAAGAACAAGAAAAATTTACTGAAGAATTTTTAGATTATCTTAAGGATATTAAATTTACTGGTGATATATATGCTGTTCCAGATGGAACACCAGTATTTCCAAATGAACCAGTAATTACTGTTAAAGCCCCTATTATAGAAGCTCAAATAATTGAAACAGCAGTGCTTGCACACTTTAATCATGGATCACTTGTATCAACTGCTGCTAAAAGAATTACTAATGAGGCTAAAGGAATACCAGTAATGGAGTTTGGTGCAAGACGTGCAAGAGGCGTTGACTCAGCAATAGAAGCAAGTAAGTATGCTTACATAGGGGGTTGTGCTGGAACCTCAAATGTATATGCTGCTAAAAAATATGATATACCTGTAATGGGAACTATGGCACATAGTATGATTCAAAATTTTGACACAGAATATGAAGCATTCATGGCTTATGCAAAGAGTAATCCAGATAATTGTGTGTTCTTAGTTGATACTTATGATACTTTAAAAAGTGGTATTCCAAACGCAATTAGAGTAGCTAAGGAATATTTAATTCCAAATGGATACAAGTTTAAAGGTATTAGAATTGATAGTGGAGATTTAATTTATCTATCTAAAGCTGCCAGACAAATGATGGATGAAGCGGGATTCCCTGATGTAAAAATTTGCTTGTCAAATGGACTTAATGAATATAGCATTAGAGATTTTGCAAGTAAAGGTGCTGTAATTGATTCTATTGGTGCTGGTGATAACATTGCTGCTGCTAAAGAAAGAGTAGGTGGTGTTTACAAACTAGTTGCAATAGAAAAGGATGGGAAAATTATTCCAAAAGTAAAAGTATCTGGTGATACTGTTAAGACTACTAACCCTGGTTATAAGAAGGCATATAGATTTTATGATCAAGATACTCATAAAGTATTAGGTGATGTTATAACAACTTACGATGAAGTTATTCCTAAGGATAAATATACACTTGTTGATGAACAAAATCCATGGAAGCAAACTTTAATTGAAGATTATTATGTAAGAGAGTTACAAGTTCCTATTTTTAAAGACGGAAAATTAGTGTATAACGAACCCAACATTCATGAGAGAAAAAAATACTGTGATGCCGAGTTTGCTACCCTTACTGACAGAATAACCGATGTATCAAATCCTCATACTTATTATGTTGATTTAAGTGAGAAGGAAAAAGAGTTAAAAGAATATATGTTATTTGAAGCAACTAAAAAGGCAGCTGAAACAGCAATGGAAAACAATGGTTATGCAAAAACGATTGGAGGCAAAAAATGAGAAAGGAAAAACTAGATGAATTGGAAATCATAATAGATGGTTTTAAGACATTAAAAAAAGAAAGGTTAAACAAAGAAGCCAGATTTATTAAAAGTGAAGTGTATTCTTGTTCTTTAAATAATGGTAAAATAATTACAAGGGAAAAAATAGTTAAAAATGGAAAAGATGGTAGTGCTGCTATCATCCTTCCTGTAACTTTAGAAAACAACGTAATATTAACGGTTGAACCAAGGGTGTTTTCTAAAAGAACAGTTGGTATTGGTATTCCTGCAGGATACATAGAAGAAGGTGAAGATCCATACGTTGCAGCGTTAAGAGAACTAGAAGAAGAAACCGGATACGTTCCAAATAAAATGATTAGCTTAGGCGGTTTTTATCAAGATATGGGCTGTTCATCAGCTTATAATGAAGCTTTTATAGCAATGGGTTGTGAGAGGAAAACAAACCAACACTTAGATCCAGGAGAGTATATTAAGTATTTTGATTGTACTTATGAAGAAGCACTTGAATTAATCGATATGGGCTATATAGAAGGATGTAACGCAATAATAACTTTAGGAAGGGCAAAAAGGTACATGAAATGATAAGTATAAAAGAAGAATTGAATAAAAAAACAAATGATATTAACGTTAATAACTTTTACGTGGTTGCAGACTTTGATAAAACTATAACATCTAAAAAAAGTAATACTACCTTTTCTTTGTTTTCTAAAAGTGGTTTTTATCCTAAATCATATTTAGAAGAAAGAAATAGAAACTATGATTATTATAGACCTCTAGAACTAGATCCTAAAATAGATAAAAAACAAAAATTTGACATAACTAAAAAGTGGCAAACTGCTAGCTATCAATTAATGCTTAAATATAATGTTAAAGAAAAAGATATAAGAACAATACTAAACATTCCGGGAATGTTAACTTTAAGAGATGGTGCTAAAGATTTCATTAAGTTATTAAACGAAAAAAATATTCCTCTTATTATTAGTTCGGCCGGGATTGGAAACTTTATCAAAGAATTATTAATATTAAATGATTGTTATTCAAATAACGTATTTATTAATGCAAATATGCTGGAATTTAAAGATGGGGTGATAATAGATAGCATTAAAGATATAATTCATAGCATGAATAAAAATAATATTGTTCTAACAGAAGATTTTTCTGATAAAATAAAAGATAAGGACTTTGCTATAATTATAGGTGATCAATTAAGTGATTTAGATATGGTAAGTAATTTACCATTTGAAAATAGTATTTCTTTTGGATTCTTAGAATCTAATATAAATGAAAATAGGCCCTTATTTAAAGATTCATTTGACGTAGTATTAGAGAATAATGCTTCGTTTGATGAAATAAGTAAAATATTAAAAATTAAATAAGAAAAGAGGATTAAAATGAAAAAAGAATTTAACGCGGAAGAAGAAACAAAAAAAATTATCAAGTTTATAAGAGATTATTATGATAAAAATAATTTAGGTGGTGTGATAATCGGTATATCAGGTGGAAAAGATAGTGGTGTTGTAGCAGGGTTATTTACCAAAGCTTTAGGAAAAGAAAACGTAATAGGAGTTACTCTTCCATGCCATTCAAAAGACGAAGACAAAAATCATGCAAAATTAGTTAGTGATTATTATGGCTTTCCTTTAATTAACTTTGATATAACAGGTGTATTTGATAGTTTTAAAAATGAATTAACTTCTTTAGGAGAATTTAAAGAGGAAGACTTAAAAAATAGTGACATAAATTTAAAACCTAGACTTAGAATGGCAACGCTATATTATTTAGCAGCTATGTACTCAGCTATTAATGGTAAAACATATTTAGTTTCAGGAACCTCTAATAAATGTGAATTATACGTTGGATACTTTACTAAAGGAGGAGACTCCGTTCATGATATTTCACCAATTGCGGACTTTACGGTTGAAGAGGTTATTAAAATAGGAGAGTATTTAAACGTTCCAAAACAGGTCCTTTACAAAGCACCTAATGATGGTTTATCTAATCAAACTGATGAAGATAAGTTAGGAGTTAAATATAATGAAATAGCATCTTACATGAATGATAAAACTAGTGTAGATAAAATAGTTGCGGATAAAATAAGAAAATTACATGAAAATAATAAGCATAAGTTTAATATACCGACTTATAGAAAAGATGAAAACTAAATAAAACAGGAGGTTTTATGAAAATAGGAGTATTTGTTGGAAGTTTTGATCCGGTGCATAATGGACATACTAACGTAATGAATTATTTAGTAGATGAAAAAGTAGTTGATAAGGTATTAGTTATTGCAACTGGTAATTATTGGGATAAGCAAAATATAACCGATTTAAACATAAGACTCAAAATGCTAGACTTAATAAAAAATGATAGTATAATAATCGATAGAAACCATAATAAATTAGAATATACGTATCAAATATTAAACGCTTTAAAAAAAGAAAATCCTAATGATGAATTTTATTTAGTAATAGGAGCTGACAATGCAAATACTCTTTATAAATGGAAATGTTATGATGAAATAATAAAAAATGGAATAATAGTTGTTTCGAGAGATGATATAAAAATAAATCTTAATTTACCTAAATTAATTGTAATAAATAAAAACTTTGGAAATATATCATCTACTAAAATTAGAGATAATAAAGACGATTATAAAGAATACTTAAATAAAGACGTATATGAATATATAAATAAAAATGGATTATATAGGTAGGTGATATATATGTTGGGCGCAATAATAGGAGATGTTGCAGGTTCTACTTATGAGGTTAAGGAAGTAATAGAAAAAAAGAAAAAATCTAAAGTAAGTGTGGTGGAAAGAAGACGAATTTTAGATAGCAACGTTTCTTTGTTTCCATATCTTTCGTCGGTAACAGATGATAGTGTTTTAACGGTTGCTATTGCGGATGCTTATCTAAATGGTAAAGATTATAAAGATACTTTAAAGGAATATGGATTAAGAGAAGTAAGTAACGGGCTTGATTTATATGGTAGAAGTAGGTTTGGAAAAGGTTTTATAAAATGGCTTGATGATCCTAGTTTAGATAATAGTTATGGTAATGGATGCGCTATGAGAATAAGTAGTTTACCTGTTTTAATAGATGATATTGATGAATTAAAAAAAGAAGTTTATAAAGCAACTGTTCCAACCCATAACCATGAAGAATCACTTTTGTGTACTGAAGCTCTTTCAGTTGCTATTTTTATGGCAAAGAATGGTAACTCAAAAAGGGAAATTAAATCATACATAGAAAATAATTATTTTAGTCTTGATTTTAATTTAGAAAACTTACAAGAAACATATGAGTTCACAAGCAAAGCAATAGGTTCAGTTCCACAAGCCATATATGTTTTTTTAGAGTCTAATGGTTTTGAGGATTCTATTAGAAAAGCGATTTCTATAGGCGGAGATACTGATACCATAGCCTGTATGACCGGTGCTATCGCCGAACAATATTATGGAATTCCTGATGACATAAAAGAAAATGTTAAGGATTATATACCAGATTATATGAATGATATAATAAGAGAATTTTACGAAAGAAAGAAGGATAAAAATGGATGCAAAAAAATTAGTAGAAAAGTTAATAGAAAATAATAAAACAATCTCTACCATGGAATCTTGTACGGGTGGTGGGGTAGCAAATGCTATTACTAATATAGAAGGTGCATCAAGCGTTCTTAAGTTTAGTGCGGTTACTTATTCTAATGAGTTTAAAATAAAAATGGGAGTATCAAAGGAAGTTATAGATAAATACTCTGTTTACAGTAAAGAAACGGCTGATGAAATGAGTTATAATATATCTAAGTTTACTAACAGCGATTATGGCGTTGGTATAACTGGTAAATTAAATAGGGTAGATGAAAATAATCCTTATGGAAAAAATAACGTTGTATTCATTAGCATTTATGATAAAGAAAAGAATAAGTTTTATAACGAAAGTGTAAAAGCTATCAAACCTTCTAGGAAAGAAAACAAAAAACTGGTTATCGATAAAATAATAGAAGAAATGATTGGAATTTTATAAAGAAAGGTGATTATATAGTGATAAAAAGTTATAGAATCTTTAGAAATGATAATGATAAATCAACTAAAGTAGAACAAATTATTAACGAGAAAATGAAACTAAATGGATTTATTTATGATGATTCTAATTACGATTTAGCTATTGCAATTGGTGGTGATGGTTCTTTTTTAAGGATGATTAAACAAACTAACTTTAATAGTGATATACTATATGTTGGAATAAATGCTGGAACTTTAGGTTTTGCGCAAGAAGTATCGTTAGAAGAGGTAGATGATTTTATAGTGGAACTGAAAAACAATAACTATAAAATAGATAGTATTGGAGTTCAAGAAACTAGGGTGGTAACAGAAGATGTCGATTCTTACTTTTATTCTTTAAATGAAATTGTAATTAGACAAGAAGATTTAAATACTATTGCGCTAGATATTTTTGTTGAAGATGAATTGTTAGAAGGCTTTGTAGGTGATGGGATTTTAATATCAACGTCATTTGGGTCTACCGCTTATAATTTAAGCCATGGAGGAAGCATAGTTTATAATACTTTCCATACTCTTCAAATAACTCCCGTTGCGCCTCTTAATAATAAATCGTATCGTAATTTACTTAATTCTGTTATTTTGCCTGAAAATAAAAGGGTTACTTTGATACCAAAAAGAAGTAAAGATATATTAATTACGGTTGATGGAGAAAATAACGTTTATAAAGATGCAAATAAGATAGAAACAGTAGTAGATAAAAAAAGAATAAAATGTTTAAGAAGAAAAGATTATGATTTTTCTAAGAAAATAAATGAAAAGTTTTTAAAATAGTTACTCGTGTAACTATTTTCTTATTATTTTAAATGTGTTATAATCAAATTATAAAAAAGAGGTGCTATCATGGACGGAAAAGTATACAATTCAGAAGAAGCGTTTTTAAAAGATTATGATTCTAGTATGTTTGAAAAACTATCTATGACAACGGATATTTTGATAATGAGTGTATCTAGTGAAGAAACTGGTAATTATAGAAAACTAACCGAAAAGAAGTTTAGTATCTTATTAGTTAAGAGGGATAACTATCCGTTTAAAGATAAATGGTGTTTGCCAGGTGGTTTTGTTGGTATTGATGAAACACTTGACGAGGCTGCAAAAAGAATATTAAAAAACGAAACGAACTTAAAAGATATTTATATTGAACAGTTATATACTTTTAGTGGGATCGATAGAGATCCTAGAATGAGAGTTGTATCAACTTCTTACATGGCATTAGTAGATAAAAATAGATTAAATGATAAATTGTGTGCTAATGCATCTTGGTTTAACGTGTTTATGTTAGAAGATGACAAGTCATATCATGTAACGCTAGATAATGGAAATGAGCAAATTAAGTTTATAGTTGGTAAAAAGCTAAGAGATTTAACAACTGATAGATATGATTTTAAAGTAATTAAAAATGACAAACTAGCATTTGATCATCCGCTTGTTATAATAAGTGGTCTTGAAAGACTTAAAAACAAAATAGAGTATACGGATATAGTATTTAACATGATGCCTGAGTATTTTACTTTAGGCGAATTACAACAAGTATATGAAGTAATATTAGGTAAAAAATTGCTTGACCCAGCGTTTCGTAGGATAATAGCTAATAAGGTAGAGAAAACAACTAAGTTAAAAACTGGTGAAGGACATAGACCATCAGCATTATTTAAATATAAAAACAAGAAATAATTTACTTTACTTCTTGTTTTTTTGTTATTATTTTAATCATTTCTTTAGTCGCAAAACTAGGTAAGTTTTTATTTGAATAGGCAATACCAATACTCCTTTTTGGTATTTTTTCTTTTAGTTTAATTTCGAATAATTCTCCATTTTTTAATTCTTCTTCAATGTAATTTCTTGTTAAATAACCAATACCTAAACCAATTTTAGTAAATTCGGTTACTAATCCGTAACTTGCAAGCTCCATGCTTGGATTTAATATAACATTGTTTTCTTTTGTAAAACTATCTAAAAACATTCTTGTGTTTGATTCTTTAGCTTGCAATATTAAAGGATAATTATTTAGCTTCTCTAAACTTATTTCTTTGTTTTTTAAATCAATATATTTTTTATTTGCGGTAAATACATCTTGAATATCCTTACATTTAAAGATGGTGATGTCACTTGTGCTTTTATAAGGGAGGTTTAAAATAACTAAGTCAAGTAACCCGTTTCTTAATTTTTCAAATAATACTTTGGTAATGTTTGTATCTATCTTAATTTCAATACGTGGATGAAGGTCATGAAATTTTTCTAGAAACGGTGTTAGAAAATATTTTGTGAGAGTTGTTGATACTCCAATTTTAATTGTTCCGGTTTCTAAATTTATTAAATCATTGAACTTATTTTCAGCATTATTAATATATTCTAAAGCTATTTTAATGTAGTTATAAAACTCTTTTCCTTCTTCCGTTAAAATAACTCCTTTTTTTGTTCTGTTAAATAGTTTACCACCTAGATTGTTTTCTAGGTTTTTAATTGCTTTACTAACTGCGGGCTGACTTATAAATAGTTCTTCAGCAGCTTTAGTAATATTTTTTTTATTTGCAACCGTGTAAAAAATTCTATATAGTTCAAAATTAATGTTCATAATAACCTCCAGTTATGATTTGCATAACAAATATGTATTTTAATTATATCTAAAATAACTATATAATACAAGTAGATAGGAGGTAAAAATATGATTATATGTTTGTGTGGAAGATCTAATTCTGGTAAGGGAACGATAGCAAAAACTTTTACTTGTTTAGATAATAACATTATTCATTTAGACATCGATAAGATAGCACACCATGTAAATGATAAAGAAGAAGTAAAAGAAGAATTGGTTGATACTTTTGGCTTACAAGTGTTAGATAACGGGAAAATAAATAGAAAAAAACTTGCAAGCATTGTATTTAATGACAAAGATGAAATGAAAAAACTTGAGGCAATTACATGGAAGCACATGGAAAAAGAAATAGATAGTTATATTAGTGATAATAAAAAGAAAATAATTATCTTAGATTATATTATGCTTCCTAAAACTAAGTATTTTAAAACATCAGATTTGAAAATACTTGTTAAAGCATCTTACGAAGAAAGACTTAAAAGGGCAATCATAAGAGATAACATAACAAAAGAATTATTTGATCAAAGAGATGGTGCTGCAATTAACTTTGTAGATGAAGATTTTGATTACGTAATAGATAATGGAAAAGGCGATGTAAAAAGAAAGGTGGTAAAAATTTATGAGCAAAGTATTATATCCAGGTAGTTTTGATCCGATAACAAAGGGGCATATGAACATTATTGACCAAGCATGTGGTTTGTTTGATGAGGTTGTTGTTGGAGTACTTATTAATCCAAATAAAAAAAATTCATTTTTTAATCCCGAAGAAAGAGTAGAATTAATAAAAAATATTTATAAGGATAACGGTAAAGTAAAAGTAATTACTGCTAAAGGGGCAGCTGTTGATGTTGCAATGAAAAATAACTGCTCTGCAATCGTAAGAGGACTAAGAGGAATTACTGATTTTGATTATGAGATAAGCATGCAACAAGTAAATAAAGAAATAAGTGATTATAAAGTTAATACAATATGTTTTTTTGCGGATCCTAATTATCAATTTCTATCCTCAAGCATGGTAAAAGAAGTGTTTATGCTTGGTAAAGATATTTCAAAATACGTAGATGATAGTGTGCAAAAAAGGATGGAGGTGAAAACTTATGGAAGTAAAAACATTAGGTAGTGTATCACCATATCCTAAAGATGATAAAAATGGTGTTAGTTATTTAGTAAAAAGTGGTAACCATAAAATACTTTTAGATAGTGGTGCGGGATCAAGTAGGTTACTTAACATGGAAGAAGATTTGAATGATTTAATAATAATTATTATTCATCTTCACAAAGACCATTACTCTGGTTTGTTAGACATAGGCTATGCTTCCTATGTTAATAAAAATTTAGGTTATTTAAAAGATAAAATAAAGGTTTATATACCGTGTGATGATGAAATCTTGGATATTGAAAATTATGAAGGAGAAGATGGGTTTAGTTATAGACGGGGTGTAACAAAAAAACTTCCTGACTATGATTATTTGAAAAATTTTGGAGAAGAAAATTATTTGGAATTTATAGATTATAAAAGTATTGATTTAAAGTTAGATGATATAAAAATTACATCAGCAAAAAATCCACATCAATTAAGTACTCATAGTATAAAAATAGAAGATTTATCTAGTACCTTAGTTTATTCAGCTGATACTGGATATAAAAATAATAGCTTAAAGGCTTTTGCAAAAGATGCAGATTTATTTATATGTAAGTCAACCTTTTTAAAAGGTCAACCAAAAAAAGGAGACAATCATTTATATGCTTATGAGGCTGGATTAATTGCAAATAGTGCAAATGTAAAAGAGCTTATGCTTACTCATTTTTATCCAGAAATAGATAAACAAAAATATGTTGATGAAGCAGCAGAGGAATTTAGTGGCCCTATAAGACCGTCAATAGAAGGTGAGGTAATTAAATTAGGAGGTATTAAATGATAATAGATTATAATCCAAATAATTTAGAGGAAAAAGATGTAGAAGAGTATGTAGAAAAAGTAAGGTTATTAATAAAGAATGATAAAGATGAAATTTTAGTTGCAAATTATGGCGGAGCATATCTTCTTCCTGGTGGAAAAGTAGATGATAATGAGTTTGTAATGGAAGCCTTAAAAAGAGAGATAAATGAAGAAGTAGGTCTTAATATAGACGAGTCTTTAATTAGCCTAGTTACTACTTTTAATTATTATCAAAAGGATTATCCAAAAAGAAATGGTAAAGTTTTAAACAGAAAAGTAACCACTCATTATTATAAAACCAATATGAATATAGACCTAAGTAAATATGAAAGAAAACTAACCCAAAAAGAGGTAAAGGGTAATTTTAAATTAGAGTGGATTAAAGAGGAAAATTTAAAAGATGTTATTAAAAATAATCCTAATATTAAAGACAATTCAAGAGTGAGTTATATGAATGATGAGCTGCTTAAGGTGTTAGATGTATATAATAAAAATCATGAAGAGGAAAAAAGTAGTTTTGATATAAGTAATAAGGTAACTAAAATGTATTTAAAAAGTGAAGAACAAGAATTTTTAGGTGTGATGAATACACTTAATAGACTTTATAATGACACGATAATAGAGCCTTATATAAACAGTGAAAAAATAATTGATTTGCATACTCATACAAATTATTCAGATGGTGATTTATCACCGGATGAATTAATTAAATTAGCAATAGATAATAATATTGGAACACTTGGTATTACCGATCATGATACGATTTGCGGTATAAAAGAAATTAATAGAGATGATTCTTTAATCATTGACAGTGGTATTAATATAATTAATGGTGTTGAATTATCTGCCAAAACTGCTAAAGGTAGGATGCACATATTAGGTTATGATTTTGATGTTAATGATAAAGACTTAAATGATAAGATGAACGAACTAAAAAATAATAGTATATATTCTGTAATGGCAATAATAAATCAGTTAAAAATAGATTATGGTATAGTATTTGATAGTTTAGATATAAATGAATTATTTAGTAACTTAGGAAATATAGGTAGACCACATGTTGCTAAGTTACTGATAAAATATGGATATGTAAAAGACGTGAAGGAAGCATTTAATAAATACTTAACTGATGCTTATAAAAAAACAAAAATACTAAATAAAGGAATATCATGTAAAGAATGTATCAGTTTAATAAAAAATGCCGGTGGTATTAGCGTATTAGCTCATCCTAATCAATTGTTATTAAATGATGAAGAGTTAGAAGAAAAAATAAAAGAAATGATATCTGTTGGTTTAGATGGTATTGAAGTATATCACAGTGGACATTCTAAAGAGGAAACTAAAAAGTATTTAGAAATTGCAAATAAATATAATTTATTAATTTCAGGTGGTTCTGATTATCATGGAAAAAGTGTTAAACCTGATGTTGATATAGGAAAAACATCAAACGGAAAAATTAAGAGATTATCTTTATTAAGTAAAATTAAATAAAAAAGTGTAATGTTTGATGTGAGCCCCAAATTGGAGACATCAATAAAAAATGTAATATAAAAATCAAGGGCGAACGAAGTGAGTTCATCTAGACCCTTGATTTTATTGTGTAATTATAATATTTCTTCAAACAAAGTTTGTCTTTGTTTGTTATCCTCTATTAAAATATTTATCATCTCTAAAACATTTTCTGCATATTCAACAATATTTGAATCCGGTTCTCCCATACCTGGACATAATCGATTATAAACCCCATATTCATATCCACCATTATTTTTTAAATATTCAATTACTGCTTCTAATTTATATATTATTTCATCATTATTTATCATTTTTCTTGAATCCTTTCTTCTTATTAATTTTTTTCCCTTTAATTCTTGTTGTATTATAAAATTCTATCCATTCTTCTGCTAGTTCTATATAATTTTCTAAAGATGTGATATTATTGTTATACAAAGTTTCCTTTTTAAGGATAGAGTGCCAACTCTCAATTGGTGAATCAT
>CAYOWI010000017.1:0-23168 GCA_964407685.1 uncultured Muribaculaceae bacterium | reverse complement strand
TTCATTTGTCGAATTGCAGAATTATTTAATTTTACTAATCTTTCTTTTTGTGGAATATTATCGTTAATGAGTTCAGCATTAGTATTTTCTAGATTGCATAAAATTAGTAAATGTTTTAAATCAGTATAGTCGCGAATATTGCCTTTTAAATTCGGATTTTCTTCTCTCCATTCTTTGGCAGTCATACCAAATAATGCTACATTTAACACATCTGCTTCTTCTGCATAAATATATTGTTTTTGTTTTTCCGTTAATTTAGGCACAATATTTTCTTTAATAGAATCTGTATGGATATGATAGTTAGTTTTTGCAAGCATCCTGTTAGCAGACCAATCAAGCTTATATTGGTATGCTTCGTTTTTCTTTAATCTTTCAAATTCTTGAATAACATATAATTTAAATTCTGGAGATAACCAACTTGCAAATTCCAAAGCAATATCACTTACTGCATAAGTCCCACCATTATTTCCTGATTTTGATATAATTCCTATCGCATTTGTTTCTTTAATCCACTTTTGTGGGGAAATTTTAAATTTGTTACTGCCAGCTTCATTTTTAAACGCGTCGAATTCGACACCTTTGAAGTTTTCATTATTTAATTTTTCCCACAAACCTAAATAAGCTATTACATCTTTATTTCTCATCCAGTTTTGTATAGGATATCTAGGATCATCTTCATCTGCATATCTTGCTAAATCGGTTAAAGATATATATTCCTTAGATCCTATTCTTATTACTTTTATTTTGTTATCATTTACATTAATTTCTGATTGAACTATTTCTTTGTTCATTAAAACCTCCTGATAAATAAGTTTAGTTTGGTTACTACAAATATATTATACAATAATTTAAAGCATATTAAAACTCGAATTTCTACAAAAATATAGAAAGTTCGAGTTTGGTATCAATCTGGTGCCTCCTGTAAGAATCGAACTTACAATTCAGCCTTACCATGGCTGCGTTATACCACTTAACTAAGGAGGCAAGCTAAATACATTTTACCATAATATATTCATATATTCAATAATAATTATGTACTTCATTTTAAAATATAAAAAATAGTTTATGTAATATTGATTTTGAATTTTAAATATGTTAAAGTAGTCGGTAACAAATGGAGGCTTTGCCATGAACATAGAAGAATTTATAAAAATGTTTGATGACATAATATCATATAAGTTTAAATTAAAAGTTGGTGGTTTAAAATCAGACAGTATAAAAATTGATAAGAATTTAATTTCATATAATAATAGAAAGGGAAAAGTTTATCCATTTTACCGAAAAAATTCTTTTGGAATGATAACTGATTATGTTCCGGATTATATTCCACTTGAAGAATTTGATAAAGGTGAACAAAAGGTTAAAAAATAGATGTATAAAAAATTATTACCACTAATAATAAATTATTTAAGGAGGATATAAATGAGTACTTTTTTTATGACAAAAGATTTTATAGCGGCAAGTATAATTATAGTAAAAAACACTTATTACAGAGAGGATTTTGCCACAATTAGTGAAATAAATGTTGTATCCAACGCATTACAACAAAGATTCAATGACGAGGGTATAAATATTATCATAACCGATGGGATTGATCAAGAATATTTCTTTGTTTATAGTAGCGTTTGCATTAAAAAAATAAATAAAACAATGGAAGATTTAAAAAACAGGTATCAGGGTTATGGAGTACCTTTTGATGCTTTGACAATTTTATATGATGAAGATTTTATATTGGAATGCATAGATGAATTAAGAAAACCGGTAAACGCTAACTTATCAGAAATAGTAAAAGCAAAACGAGTAAAGATAAATATTGATACAAATGATTAATATTTATCTTTTTTTCTTTTTATAATATTTATGTTAAAATGAAAGTACGTAGTAGGAGTGGTATTATGAAATTATTAAAAATAATGTTAGAGTGTATAAAGAAAAAGATAATATATGTTATTTTGTTTGTAATATTTAGTATTTTTAGTATGTATTTATTAACCTATATACCCATTGTAATTAGTTATGGTATAAACCATATAATGGGGAATAACGATAGTATATATTTTTTAGATGAAGTCTTAAAAAACATAAATGATATAAAAATATATCTTGTAATTATTTGTCTAATATTACTTTTAATGCAAGGTGTTATTTGCTTGCTTAATTATCTTAAATCAAGGGTGAAAGATAAGTTTATTCAAAAGTTTCAATATGAACTAAAGCATAATATATTTAATCATATACAAGAACTTACTTATACATCTTTTTATAATAACTCAGTTGCTGACTTGGTACAAAAAGCATCAAGCGACATAAATAAATTAGTCAGTTTCATTGATAAGCAACTAATATTTTTTGTCGATTTATTCTTACTTGTAATATTTATTGGCCTTAGATTATTTAAAATACATTACTTATTTTTAATTTTAATATTTTTTATATCACTTTTAATAATCGTAAGAAGTGTTTGGTATTTTAAAAAATGTAGTCCATTTTTAAATAAGCTAATTGATGTATCAAATAAAACATATGAAAAACTAGAAGACAATTATAGAAACGTTAAGTTTATTAAATTAAATAATTTAGAAGAAAAAACAGTAAAAGACTTTGATGAAATAGCAGACGAAAATAAAAAGTATATGGACTTAAAATATTATTATGATGATAAGTATTACTCATTTGTTATGTTTGTTTCGATGATTAATAGCCCGCTTAACTTTATATTAGGTGCAGTGTTGCTTGCGGCAGGAGAAATAACCTTACCAATTATGCTTGTAGTATTTGATTACTCATCAAAGATAATTAACCAGTTTAGTGAGTTCCACCACGTATTAGAAGAATTTAATGATTTTATAATATCTTATAAAAGAATTTCTAATCTAGTTAATTTAACAATAGAAGATAATAAGATTAGGCGTATTACTTTAAATAATTATGATATAGAATTTGCCAATGTAACTATAACATTAAAAGATAAGGTAATATTAAAAGATTTAAATTTTAAAATAAATGAAAACGAAAAAGTATTAATTGTTGGTAAAACTGGTAGTGGTAAGACCATTTTATTTAAAACTCTCATAGGTTTTTATGATTATTCTGGAAGCATTACTATAGGCGGTGTTGAAATAAAGGAAATGAACCGTAAAAACATAAGAGAATACGTATGTATGATCTTGCAAGACTCTTACATATATAGTAAAACAATCAGGGATAACATTAAAGTATTAGATCAATATATACCTGATAATTTTATGATTGATTTATCAAAAGAGTTTATGCTTCATGATGATATTATAAATTTAAAAGAAGGATATAACACCATGCTAGGGAGTCATGGAATTAAATTATCTAAAGGACAAAATCAAAGGTTAATCCTTACCAGAAGTTTTGTTAAACCTAAAAATATTATGATATTTGATGATTCGTTTTCAGCAATAGATAATAAGAATAAAAAAGTTATCTTAAAGGATTTGCTAACTAAGAAAGATAATTTTACCAAGATAATTGTAACTTATGATATTTTAAATGCCCCTTTATTTGATAAGGTATTATACATTAATAATGGTAAGGTAAAGGTAGGTACGCATAATACTTTAATTAATAGTGATAAGACATATAAAAAGATATATGATATTGCAAGCGATAAAGTAGGTGATAGCTATGAATAAAAAAGAGAACATAAAAAAATTACTTACGTTTGGAGAAAATAAAAAAGCACTTACTTTTTGGTATATAGTAAGACTTTTACCAAGTATTTTAGTTTTTACTGGACCATTGTTAACTTCATTAATTCTTGACACATATTTTCCCGGCAATAATTATAAATACGTCTACTACTGTTCATTTATTTATATTGTTTTAACCATTTTAAGAACCATACAAATATTTTTCTATAACAACAAAAGAAACAAAATAATTTCAAAAGAAGAAAACACCATAAAGAAAAAAATGTATGAAAACGTAATTAAATCAAAGGTATCATTAACGGATAGTTACCCAGTAGGTGAATTAATCGCGCTTAACACTAGTGAATCTAAAAGCGCATCACTTCTTTTTGCATGGTCATACATGAGAATTTACCCAATTGCTTATAAGGAAGTATTTTATACAATAATCGTAATGCTATTTTTAGATTATAAACTTGCGATAATATCGACAATAGTATTCTTCTTAAGTTATTTTATGCTTAAACCACTTTATAAGAAAAACTATAAAGTAATAGAAAAATTACAAAAAATAAGATTAGAATTATCTTCTAAAACTAATGAATTTATTAATAGTTACTCAACTAATAAATCACTTAGAATTGAAGAAAGTAACTTAAGTGAAATCGATGAGCTGCTTAAGAAAACATCAGATGAAGTATTAAAATATAACAAAGTAATATACATTCATAAATACTTACTTAGTTTTATAAGCTTTATAAGCACCATTTTGATAGTTTACGTAGGTGGTGTAAACATTTTGTCGGGAGTATCTTCTCTTGCTTTAATAATATTATTTAGAAACTATATAGCAAGTTTAGATTCGGCGATGAATATTATCGTAGAGTTTAAAAATGAAGCTAATAATAATTATAATGCTTATATGAAAATATATAATTTATGCTTAAATGAAAAAGAAGATGAAAAGGATGGATTATTACTTAAAAAGGTAGATAGTATAAAATTTAAGCATGTTAAGATGAGTTATGATGGTGTAAATGATATATTAAAAGATATTAATTTAGATATAACAAAACCAATGAAAATAGCCTTAGTCGGAAAAAGTGGCTGTGGTAAAAGTACGTTAGTTAACTTAATACCAAGATTTTATGATATAACTGGTGGCTTTATTTTAATAAATGATACGGATTATAAAGAATATAGTTTAGAGACATTAAGAAACAATATAGGATATGTCTTTCAAGAACCAGTAATATTTCATATGAGTATCATGGATAATATAAAATATGGACAAAATAGAAAAGTTACTAACAAAGAGGTGATAGAAGTTTGCAAAAAAATCGGTTTACACGATAAAATTACTTCGTTAGAGAACGGGTATAATACTAAGATAGACATTTATAGTGATAAAATATCTTACGGTGAAAAACAGCTTTTAAACTTTGCCAGAGCAATATTAAAAAACGCTGATATTTTAATACTAGATGAAGTAACTTCAAACCTTGATTTAGAATTTGAACAAAAAGTTATGAAAGCAACTAAGGAAGTTCTTAAAAATAAGTTTTCGTTTATCATTGCACACAGACTTAAAACAATTAAAGAAGCAGATTTAATCGTTTATATAGAAAATGGTAAGATAAAAGAGATGGGAACACATGATGAACTTATTAGTATAGATGGAAAATATAAAAAGTTATACAATGATAAAAAATAATAAAATTAAATAATTATAAGTTTACAAATACATTTGTTCGTGATAATATTAATTTGTATTGGAAAATAAATGAGGTGCGATATGTATTCATATATTAAAGGTGTCATAACAATTATAGAACCTGGTTATGTTGTTATTGAAAACAATGGAATTGGTTACATGATCTTTGTAGCAAATCCATATTCGTATAAAATCAATGAGGAAGCTTTAATCTATTTGTATCAACAAATAAGAGAAGAAGAAAATACGTTATATGGTTTTAAAAATAAAGAAGATAAAGACTTATTTTTAAAACTAATTAGCGTTAAAGGTTTGGGTTGTAAGATGGCGCTTCCTATGCTTTCAGGAGACAACAAAGATAGTATTTATGATGCTATTGAAAGTGGTAATATTAATTATTTAAAGAAATTTCCTAAGATTGGAGATAAGGTTGCAAGACAAATAATACTTGATTTAAAAGGTAAATTGGCTGTTGATGCAAAAGAAACAAAACAAGATTATACGGAACTTACTGAAACTCTTAAATCTTTAGGGTATAAACCAGCTGATATTAAAAGAATATTACCAAATATTGATGTTAATAAAACATTAGAATCTCAGGTTAAAGAAGCTTTAAAGTTATTATTAAAATAGAAAGGAGCTAGCTTATGGATAATAGAATTATTACCTCCGAAAAATTAAAAGAAGATAGTTTTGAACAGACTATAAGACCACAAAGCATTGATGAATATATAGGTCAAAAAGATATAGTAGAAAATTTAAAAGTGTTTATGAAGGCCGCTAAGATGCGTGGGGCAGCACTTGATCACGTTTTATTATATGGCCCTCCGGGTCTTGGTAAAACAACGCTTTCTTACGTTATTGCAAATGAAATGGGAGCTAATATAAAAACCGCTTCTGGGCCTTCTATAGAAAAATCAGGAGATCTAGCGGCAATTTTATCTTCGTTAGAAGAAGGCGACGTGTTATTTATTGATGAGATACATAGAATGCCTAGGTTTGTTGAAGAAATACTTTATTCTGCAATGGAAGATTTTACTTTAGACATAATTGTAGGTGGGGAAGGGTCTAACCGTAACTTAAGAATAGATTTGCCTAAGTTTACTTTAGTTGGTGCAACAACTAGAGCTGGTGATTTGTCAGCTCCTTTAAGAGATCGTTTTGGAATCGTTTCTAAGCTTAATTATTATACTGAAGAAGAGATAACCGAAATTATTAAAAGAAGCGCTAGAGTACTTGATTTAGTTATTGAAGATACTGCTGCAAAAGAACTCGCTAACAGATGCCGTAGAACCCCTAGAATAGCTAATAGATTATTAAAACGTGTAAGTGATTTTGCACTAGTTAAAGGTGATGGAACAATTACTCTTGATATTACAAGGTTTGCTCTTGACTCATTAAAAGTAGATAAATTAGGATTAGACGAAGTTGATTATGAATTATTAAAAACAATCATATATAAATTTAATGGTGGGCCTGTTGGGGTTGAAGCAGTTGCAGCATCTATTGGAGAAGAAGTATCTACCATTGAAGATGTATGTGAACCATATCTTTTACAAATTGGTTATTTAAAAAGAACACCAAGAGGACGAATAGTAACTGATATTGCATATAAGCATTTAAATATTAATAAGGAAATCAATAACAATTGAATTTTTTTTGGAAATAATTTATAATAAATACCTAACACGTATTTATTATTTTTTTGGAGGCATTATGAAGACAGACGATTTTAACTATGATTTACCAAAAGAGCTTATTGCTCAAACTCCTCTTAAAAAAAGAGATGCATCAAAAATGATGGTATTAGATAAAGAAACTGGCGAATTTGAAGATAAAAACTTTGTTAACTTGATAGATTACTTAAATAAAGGAGATACGCTAGTTTTAAATGATACTAAGGTGATACCTGCAAGATTAATTGGAAATAAAACTGATACTGGTGCGGTAATAGAAATTTTGATGTTAAAGGATTTGGGTAATGATGAGTGGGAATGTTTAACAAAGCCTGCTAAAAGAATCAAAGTTGGAACCACAGTTAAATTTTCCGATGAATTATCGTGTGAATGCATTTTTTGTGGTGAGGATGGAATCAGAAAATATAAATTTAAGTATGGTGGAATCTTTTTGGAAATACTAGATCGTTTAGGTGAAATGCCACTTCCTCCTTATATAACTGAAAAGTTAAAAGAAAAAGATAGATATCAGACGGTATATGCTAAAAACGTAGGGAGTGCAGCCGCACCGACCGCGGGACTTCATTTTACTGATGATTATATAGATAAAATAAAACAAAAAGGAGTAAATATAGCTTGTGTCACCTTACACGTGGGGCTTGGTACTTTTAGGCCAGTTACGGTAGAGGATGTAACAAAGCATGATATGCACTCTGAATATTATGTTTTAGATAAAAAAACAGCTGATTTATTAAATGAAACAAGGAAAAATGGTAAAAAAATAATAGCGGTTGGAACAACTTCAACTAGGGTATTGGAAACCATTGCGGATGAAAACGGATTATTTAAATCTCAAAGTGGTAACACTAAAATATTTATATATCCAGGTTATAAATTTAGAGGAATAGATGCCCTTTTAACTAATTTTCATTTGCCAAAATCAACTTTAATAATGCTCATTAGTGCTTTGGCGGGAAAAGATAACGTTTTAAAAGCATATAATCATGCTACACAAGAAAAATATAGGTTTTTTTCATTTGGTGATTGTATGTTTATTAAATAGGAGGGTGTTAAATTGTCTACTAAAAAAACATGTGATATTAGATTAACCAAATTAACTCAAAAAAAGCAAAGTGGTGAAGAAAAATATAATTTGCTTAAAGAAGAAGTAGAACAAAGCACAATAAAATTTATTGAAGATATAGAGTATGTTACCATTAATAATGATTATTATCGTAATTTTTTATCATGGTTATTAATGTATGATTTTTGTAAAAGCGTTATAGCAAATAAAGTTTTAAAGTGTGTATTAGAAAGTATCGATGACAGATGGTTTAAAGATTTAGCTAATAATTGTGAAATGGAAAAGTATCATAAGTTTTTAATATTTCATAATACTATTAAAGATATTGTGAATTATCTTTCTAAATGCCGAGAAAAACAAATAGAACTTAATAAGTTAAGCGTTAACTTGTTTATAGACGATCAGAAAATAAAGTTGTTAAAAAACATTAAGAGGTATAGTAATGAAAATAAGATATGAATTAATTAAAAATAATAAGGCTGACGAAAATGTTAGACTAGGTATTTTACATACGAATCATGGTAGTTTTCAGACTCCTATGTTTATGCCAGTTGGTACGCTTGCTAACGTTAAAACTTTAATGCCAGAAGAGTTAAAAGCTTGCGGGTCTGCAGTAGTACTTTCAAATACATATCATTTATGGCTTAGACCAGGAGAAGATATAATAAAAAAAGCTGGCGGGTTAAATAAATTCATGAATTATGATGGACCAACTCTTACTGATTCCGGCGGATTTCAGGTGTTTTCACTTGCTAAACCAAAGGATATAACTGAAGATGGAGTTAAATTTAAAAGTCATATTGATGGTAAAAGTTTATTTTTGACTCCCGAAAAATCGGTAGAAATACAAAATAAATTAGATTCTGATATAGCGATGAGTTTTGATGAGTGTGCACCTTATCCTGCCACCCGCGAGTATATAGAAAATTCCATGAGAAGGACCCTTAGATGGGCCAAACGCGGTAAAACTGTGTTTAATAATGATAAGCAATCTCTTTTTGGTATTGTTCAGGGAGGAGAATTTGAGGACTTAAGACGAGAAAGTGCCCTTGAAACGGTTAAAATAGGATTTGATGGTTACTCTATTGGGGGTACGTCGGTTGGCGAACCTAAAGACGTTATGTATAACATGATTACTTATGCAACGAAATATTTACCAAAGGATAAACCAAGGTATTTGATGGGCGTTGGAGATCCAGTTGATATATTAGAAGGGGTATCAAGAGGGATTGATATGTTTGATTGCGTTTTACCAACAAGAATAGCAAGACACGGAAATTGTTTTACTAGACGTGGGAAGATAAATATTAAAAATGCAAAATATAAAGAGGATTTTACTCCAATAGAGGAAACCTGTGATTGTTATACATGCAAGCATTTTACTAAAGCTTATGTAAGACATTTAATAACCGCTGGAGAAGTTAACGGAGGCAGACTTCTTTCTATTCATAACATAAGGTTTTTGATAAAACTAACCGAAGATATTAGAAAGTCCATAAGAGATGATAACTTTTTTGAGTTTAAAGACGCATTTATTAGAAATTATAAAAACGGTGGAAACTAAATTCCATCGTTTTCTTCTTTTAGATTTTTTCCAATTATTCCACCTAACATACTAAATATCATCATTATCATGTAGTATATCATTGTGCTTACCTTAAAACTGGTTTTAAATATTATTAAAGATAACAACATCATAATAATAAACCAGGCCACAAAATATATGAGCCCGTTTACTACTCCTTTGTACTTTATTTTTTTGGAAAAGATAACCGAACCTGTAAAAATTCCTATTATACCTATTAAGTATAATAATATACTATTTAATTTATCACTAGTTATGTTAAAGTAATAAAGTATACTTGATAAAAAAGCCCCCATAACAATTATTGCAAAAGTATATAAAGCCGGAATTAAATACTTTTTCATTAATATTCACCTCTATTAAAATATATTATTTGAATATAAAAATATGATTAATAACATAATAATAATGGTGATATCATGGAATATTTTATAATTATTATAAAAACGTTTTTTATATATCTTTTAGTTGCTTTTATTTTTAGGATGATGGGAAAAAGAGAAGTCGGGCAACTCGGAACGTTTGATTTAGTTGTGTTTATTTTAATAGCTGAATTAGTTGCCATGGCAATCGAACATAAAACAAATTTTTTGTTTAATTTAGTGCCGGTTGTTGTTCTTGTTATATTACAAATTTTAATTTCTAAGATATCTTTAAAAAGTATTAAATTTAGAAATTTTATTGATGGTAAACCGGTAGTTATTATAAAAAAAGGAGTAATTGATTTTAAAAACATGGTTGAACAGCGTTATACTCTTGACGATTTACTTTTGCAGTTAAGAGAGAAGGATATAAGAAGCATTGATGAAGTTGATTATGCTATTTTAGAAATTAATGGGAAACTATCAGTGTTTAAAAAAGATGATAAAAAAGATAAAAAAACTTATCCGTTACCAATTATTTTAGATGGCAAGGTACAGTTCGATAATTTATACAACATTGGAAAAAGCAAAAGGTGGCTTTTAAATACCTTGGTGGACAAAGAAATAGAAGTTGGGGAAATATTTTATGCCTTTTCTAAAAATAATGATTTATACATAATAAAAAATAGTGAGTTAACTGACAAGAATGCTTCTTAGCATTTTTTTTGAGTTCTTGTTTATTAAAATTATGTATGATATAATTTATAAAGGAAATGGAAGGGGCAATTATGGAAGAAAAAGATAATGATATAAAAAAAGCAATTGATGATATCTTTGGCGATGACGTAATAGAAATAAATCAAGATGAAAAATCAGGTGAAACTAATAAAGATGAATCATTAAATGTTTTACCTTTAGATGATGATTATAAAAATGTTTTATCTGGTAATAAAAAAGAAGAGATAGGAGAAGAAAACCATCAAGATAAGAATTTTAATAAAAAAATACTTATTTATTTTGTGTTGGGCTTTATAATAGGATTGATTCTTATTTATCTAATAGTTAATTACGTGGTTGGAAGACAAAAAGTTGTAAACTGTTTTTATGAGGCAGAGGATGTTGGTTATAAGGTTACTGACGAATATAAAATAAGATATAAAAATAATTCTATTTTATACGTAGATGGAACTTATAGTTACACTGCTAAAACTGAAGAATATAAACCACAAATTGAGTACGTAAAAGAAGAAAAAGTACCAATCATTATAAATTCAAACGGTATGCCGGGCTTTACTTATCTTTATGAAACAAGTGATAATTTCTTTAAGGTCCAATCATATCTTGATTTTACTTCATTTGATTATGGAAAAATTAATAAAATAGATCAAAAAATCACCCCGATTAGTTATTTTAAAATTGATTCGAATCTTAACTTTAAAAATTTAAAGAAGGATTTGGAAAATCAAGGGTATGTTTGTACCCTAAGCAATTAAAAAATATTTAAATAATAAAAAAATATGGTATAATATGCAAAAGCAAAGGAAGTGTTTGATTTGAGAGAATTAACAGAACAAGAAATTGTTAGAAGAGGAAAGTTAGAAAAAATTAAAGAGTTAGGTCTTGATCCTTTTGGACAAGCCTTTAAAAGAGATGGTTACGCAAGTGAAATAAAGGAAAAATATAAAGATATTGGTCATGAAGAATTTGAAAATATTAATGATACCTATACAGTAGCGGGAAGAATAATGTTTATAAGAAAAATGGGAAAAGCATCGTTTTTCACCATTAAGGATAAAACTGGTCCTATTCAAATATACATATCAATTAATGACGTGGGAGAAGATAGTTATAACCTATTTAAAACAGCTGATTTAGGTGACATAGTGGGCGTTTATGGTAAAGTAATGAAAACAAGAACTGGGGAAGTTACCATTAAATGTTTAGAATATACACACCTTGTTAAGGCTTTAAGACCGCTTCCAGAGAAGTTTCATGGTCTGGTGGACAAGGAAGTTAGGTATAGAAAACGTTATTTAGATTTAATAATGAACGAAGAGTCTATGAAAGTAGCCTTTATGAGATCAAGAATTATTAGATGTATTCAAAACTTTTTAGATAAAAAAGGGTTTTGTGAGGTTGAAACCCCGATTTTAACATCGCTTTTAACTGGAGCTTCTGCCCGTCCTTTTACAACCCATCATAATACTCAGGATTTGGATATGTATTTACGTATTGCACTTGAACTTAACTTAAAAAGATTATTAGTTGGTGGTATGGAAAAGGTTTATGAAATTGGTAAAACCTTTAGGAATGAAGGAATGGATCCACAACATAATCCAGAGTTTACTTTAATGGAAATATATGAAGCATATTCTGATTTAGAAGGTATGATGGATTTGACAGAAGAAATGTATCAGACAATTGCAAAAGAAGTTTGTGGCAAGATGACTTTTAATTATCTTGGACATGAAATAAACTTAGATGGTAAATGGAAAAGGGTATCGATGACTGATGCCATAAAAGAACAAACTGGTATTGATTTTAAAAAGGAAATGTCTGTAGAAGAAGCTTTAAAGTTAGCTGAAGAACATGATATAGAAGTTCAAGAACACGAAAAAACCGTTGGGCACATAATAAATTTATTCTTTGAAAAATACGTTGAAGAAACGCTTATTCAGCCAACGTTTCTTTATGGACATCCTATTGAAATTTCACCACTTACCAAAAAGAACCCTGAGGATCCTAGGTTTGTAGATAGGTTTGAGTTATTTATATCAGGTCATGAATGTGCAAACGCATATACCGAGTTAAACGATCCGATAGATCAATTAGAAAGATTTGAATCTCAATTAAAGGAAAAAGAGCTTGGTAACGAAGAAGCTAATGATATTGATTACGACTTTATCGAGTCTTTAGAATATGGTATGCCTCCAGCAGGTGGAATAGGATATGGTATTGACAGGTTAGTAATGTTATTTACTGAGCAACAATCAATTAGGGACGTATTATTATTTCCTTTGATGAAACCTGAAAATGATAACAAGCTTGAAAAGAAAGATTAATTTCTTTCTTTTATTTTGATGTTTTGTATGGTATAATTAAATAGCATTAAAATAAGTATTAAGGAGTAGTTGTATGTTTATTGGAGTTTATAACGCATCGGTTGCGTTAACTTATTTAGGTCTTTCTTTTTCGGTAGTTGGTATGGTTCTTGCCTTTTTAGGCTTTATACCAGCCTCGATAATGTGTCTTATTTTATCAGGTGTGTGTGATATGTTTGACGGTACTGTTGCAAGAGCTTGCAAAAGAACGGAAAGAGAAAAAAAATTTGGTGTTCAAATTGATTCATTAGTTGATACCGTTTCATTTGGAGTTTTCCCAGTAGTTTTAGGTATATGTATGGGTTTTACTAGTAGATTAAATATAATAGTGTACGTAATGTACGTGTTAGCTGCGGTTATTAGACTTGCGTATTTTAACGTGTTAGCCGAAGAAAAAAGCCGTTTTCCTAAAAAGGATAAGAATTCGTATTACCATGGTCTTCCGGTTACCAGTATCGCAATAATATTACCATTTGTTTATAATTTAAATATATTTATGCATCCGGCTGTTTTTGTAAAGGCATTTCCTCTTGTAATGTTTGTCGTTGCTATTTTGTTCGTTCTTAACTTTAAGATAAAAAAACCAACTGGTATATGGTTTGTTATTTGTTCTATATTAGCGGTAATAGAAATAGCAATAATTTCAGTGGCGATGTTATAATGAGAAAGAAAATTAAAGATAATCCAGGTATAGGATTATCATTTTTGTACAATACGAAAATAGGACGAATTATATTAAAACCATTAGTGTCTACAAAAACCGTAAGTAACATATCATTTTTTGTTCTTAATAGCAAGATATCATGTCTTTTAATAAAACCATTCATAAAAAAACATGATATAAACATGAATGATTATGAACTAAAAAAGTATAAAAGTTTTAATGATTTTTTTATTCGTAAAATAAAACCAGAAAAAAGAAAAATAATAAAGAATAAAGATATTTTTATAGCACCATGCGATTCAAAACTTACGGTTTATGAAATAGATTCTAAATTAACGTTTAAGGTAAAAAATTCACTTTATGACGTTTCTTCTTTGATTAAGGATGAGAAAATAGCTAAAAAATTTAAAGGCGGATATGCGCTAGTTTATAGGTTATCACCAGAAGACTATCATAGATATTATTTTATTGATGATGGAATTGTTTTGAAAAATTATAAAATAGACGGATTTTTTCATACGGTAAATCCAGTGGTTTATGACAAATTTAAAGTATTTAAGGAAAATACAAGGGAATGTACGTATATAAAAACCAAAAATTTTAGTGAGGTATTATACGTTGAAGTAGGTGCTTTGCTAGTTGGAAAAATAAATAATCATAAGCTTTTGAATTTTAAAAAAGGCGAGGAAAAAGGATATTTTATGTATGGCGGATCTACCGTTATTATTTTGGTTAAAAAAGACGTTGTAAAAATTGATGATGAAATAATAAATAATTCCAAAAATGGATATGAAACCTACGTTAAATTAGGTGAGAAAATAGGTGTAAAAATATAAATTTTATTTTTAAATTAAAAAGAATGTGATATTATAATAAAGGGAGTGATACTGATGGATGATGAAAAACAAAAAACTAGTGAAAATGAAACCACTCAAAAAATAGATTTAAACAATACAAAAGATGATGTAAATGATGAAGGCGTAACAAGAGAAATTAACTTAGATGAACTTTACGACGGAGCGGTTAATAATACGGTAGTAATAGATCCAGTAACGAATGATGAGGTTTTGCTTCCTTCTAAAAAACCCAATTATACACTTATTGGCGCTATATTAGCGATTCTTATCTTACTTGTTTTATATTATGTTAATAATAAAACAGATTTGGGTAGAACAACTAAAAACGTTGAACCTAAAACAACGACTTCTTCTGTTTCTAATACCGATAATCATGAAGTTCAAGATGGAGTGTTAACTTGTACTTATAATTCAAAAGGTGATGCCGAAACACAAACCGTAACGTTTGTTGCAAATTATAAGAATAGTGTTGTAATTAATAGTAACTTCAACTATGTTGTTATGTCAAATTTAGACACTACTTCAGCAGTTGTTGAAGATTTAAAAAGTCAATATGAAAACTTTTACATAAATAATGCGGCAGTCATGGGTAATAACATTACTTTTGAAAAAAATGAAAAAGGTTTTACGTTTAACGCTGAGACAAATTATAATACTTCTGATTTTGATAAAGTTATGCTTACTAATGGTCAAACAATATTATATGTTAAGCCAGAAAAGTCTGATACTTATGAAATATTACAAAAAGCATACACGGATAAGGGTTTTAACTGTGTAATTTCTAAGGATTAATCATGAAAAGTAAAAATAACTTAAAAAATCTTGTAGTTGCAATGATAATTTTAGATGTCATCGCGGTATTAAACCTTGGTTTGCAAGTCTATTTAAAAGATGTTTCTTATCCATCATACTTAGTACTTATATTAAGTAATATTGTTGTTTTTACAACTTATAAAAAGAATAAAAAATCATAAAATAATTTTATGATTTTTTATTTATTTCTTTTAAAACTATGTACATAACCATACTAGTTGTAACAACAATACCAGTCATTATTGAAAATATAAGTGCATTCATACCTAATCCTAGTTTTCCCAAAATATATAAAACACTATATTTTAACACCATAGAAACAGTAGACGTTATAAATAATTTATTTGTTTTATCCATTGCTTGCAAAGCCACCGATAAGGTTGGCTGCATGTATAAAATCAAAAAGAATGGCCCAATTAAATATATGTAATTAATTCCATAATTAACGTTGTATACTAATTTCAGTATTGCCTCAGGAAATATTAAAATAATTGCTAAGCATGCTGCTCCAACCATCATTGATAAAAGCATTAGTTTTAATAATTTTTTATTAAATTCTTTATACCTTTTATTAGAATAAGCTTTTGTAATATTAGGAAGTAAGGCGGAAGCTATGGAAATAGAAAAAAAACTTGGCATTGATAAAATTGGAATTATATAAGAATTTATTATACCGTATTCTAAAGTTATGTAGTTAGATGAAAAACCAGTAGATAAAAGTGTATTAGTAAGTATTATTGGCTCTAAAAAGAAACCCACTGACGATATTAATCTAACTGATGTAGTAGGAATTGATATTTTTAGAATTTCCTTAATTATTTTTAGATTAAAAATTCCTTTTTCTTTTAGTGTATATTTCTTGCTTATGCTTCTTTGCATTATGATAATATTTGTTATTTCCGTTATAACGTTAAATAATATTATAAAGATAACTGCTGTTATATTAGATTTAGTAATTGCAATAGGCAGAAGTGTTATGATTAATCCAATTTTAACAATTTCTTCAGTAACATTTGTAACGGAAGCTGGCATCATGTCTTCTTTCCCATGTAAAAAACCTCTTTGAATGCTTGATACAGTTATAAAAGGTATTATAAATATAACACACAAAATAGCGGGTGCTAAAGCTTTGTTATGAAGCATGGTCGCAATAAAACTAGATGTTAATAAAACAAGTATTATTAAAATAATGTTAATTATTGCACCAAGTATGTAAGCGTTTTTTAGTAGGTCTTTATTTTTATACTTTCCTTCAGCACTTATTTTACTTATTGATATAGGGAAACTAAACTGTGTGATACTTATAATAAGCATAAAAGTAGGTGTAATCATTGCATATAGACCAACTACGGTTACACCAGCTATTCTGGTATATATGATTTTTCCAAGCATACCTAATACTTTGGCAACAGCACCTGATACTAATAAAATTATAATGTTTTTAACAAGTAGGTTATTTTTAATTTTTATCATATTAAAGTATATTAATGAGCATCATAAAATTAACCTTATACTGATTAAATTCTATAATAGTAACGTTTTCTCTTTGATTTTGCCATGTATATGTTATATAATATAAAATGTTGATAATGATGATAGAAGTCATTATGTTTCGAATATATTTATAAGGATGGTAGAGATGAAGAAAAGTTTTGTTAAAAGAATATTTATATTTTTTATAGTCATAGCATTATTTAGTTTAGTTTATATACCGCTATTTAATGATATGAAGTTTGGATTGGATTTAAAGGGTGGATTTGAGGTATTATATCAAGTTAAAAGAAGCGATGGTAAAAAACTTACATCAAGTGATATGAATAGTACTTATGACGTTTTAAAAAGAAACGTTGATTCCTTAGGTGTATCAGAACCTGAAATAACAATGGAAGGAACTGATAGAATAAGGGTAAAATTAGCGGGTGTAACCGATATAGAAGGTGCAAGACGTGCACTATCAAACGTAGCTAATGTATCTTTTAGGGACGTAGATGATAAGTTACTTATGGATTCTAGTGTTATAAAGGGAGCTAAATTATCTTATGATGATAAAGGAAAACCTGCTATATCGTTATCTGTTGCAGATAAAGAAAGGTTTTTAGAAGCTACAACCGAAATTAGTGAAAAAGAAGCTGGCAAAAACGTCATGGTTATATGGTATAACTTTGAAAATGGAGTTAATTCATTTGATAAAGACGGCGAAACTTGTGGTGATGAAGGAAGCGTTTGCTTATCGGCTGCAACGGTATCTCAAGGCTTTTCAAGTGATGTTATTATAACTGGTAACTTTGAAAAAGAAGAGGCTGAAAGGTTAGCAACCAGTATTAATGCGGGCTCGATATCAACAAAATTAACGGAAATTTCTTCGCAAAACGTTAATGCATCATACGGAGAAGGAGTTTTAGAAAAGACGTTTACTGCTGGGTTAATTGGAATGATTTTGGTTATTTTGTTTATGACCATTCTTTATAAATTTTCAGGATTTATATCAGGCGTTAACTTACTTTTATACATGTTAGTAGTTATGGGGGTTTTCTGGCTAGTAGGAGGTGTCTTAACGCTACCAGGAATAGCAGCTTTAGTACTTGGTATTGGTATGGCTGTTGATTCATGCGTTGTAACAAACGAAAGAATAAAAGAAGAATTACAGGATGAAAAAAGTTTAACAAGCGCATATGAATCTGGTAACAAGGAGTCATGGAGCACCATCTTTGATGCTAACGTAACTACGCTTATAGTTGCAATTGTATTATTTATCTTTGGAGAAAGTTCTATAAAAGGATTTGCAACGATGCTTATGATAACTATTTTTGCAACAATGTTTATAATGGTGTTTATAAATAGAAAAGTATTAAAAGTGTTTGTTAACACAAGGTATTTTGATAAGAAACCAAATTCATTTGTAAGATATGAAAAGAAAAATAAAAAAGAAAAAAAGAAAATAAATATTGATTTGGTAAGCTTAATAAAAAAATGTTTTACTATAACGGCTATTTATTTGGTTATTGGTTTTGTTTATTTAATGTTTAATGGACTTAACCTAGGAATAGATTTTAGGTCGGGTTCTGATATTACGTTAAGTGCTGATAACATGAAGGTAAGTGATGTTAAAAAAGATTTAAAAGACATGGGTTATGACGTGGTTTCAATAACTAAACAAGAAAATAACGAAATTTACGTAAGGTTAAATACTGAGCTTAAAGAAAACGGAATAAACAAAGTAAATAATCACTTCGAAGAAAAATATAATGCTAAAACAGAAATTAACGTTGTAACTAACATAGTTAAACAAGAATTAGTTAAAAACGCAATATATTCCGTTTTAATAGCAGCAGTAGCAATAATTATATACATTTCGTTTAGGTTTAAGTTTAGTTATGCAATATCGTCTATTTTAGCCCTTATTCATGATGTATCATTTGTTATTATAATGTTTGCACTATTTAAAATAGAAGTAAACGTAATATTTATTGCAGCAATCCTTACGATAGTTGGGTACTCAATTAATAATACGATAGTTGTTTTTGATAGAATAAGAGAAAATATGAGTGCGTTTAAGAAAAAACTAACAACAGATGAATTAAAGACTGTTGTTAATAAGAGTATTTCCGAAACGTTCAACAGAGCGATGTTTACAACCATTACAACGCTAATACCGGTAGTTTGTTTAATAGTGCTTGGCTCTAAAGGAATACTTGCATTTAACGTAGCGTTAATATTTGGACTTATCGCTGGTACTTACTCATCAGTTTTACTAGCGGGACAAATTTGGTACGTGATCGAAAAGAAAAAATATAAAATAGATAAAAAGTAAGAAGGTGTTATAGGTGAGGCAAAAAGAAGATGCGTACACACTTGAAGATTTATTAGAAAAAGCAAAGGTATATATTAAAACGAATGAAGACATAGATCTTATAAAAAAAGCTTACCATTTTGCTTCTAAAGTACATGCTGGCCAGCTTAGACTAACTGGTGATGAATATATTCTTCATCCACTTAACGTTGCCATGATACTAACTGAAATATACGCCGATAGTCAGACGCTTGCTACGGCTTTGTTACATGACGTTATTAACTTTGGTAATATTAGTATCAAAGAAGTAGAAGATGCGTTTGGTAGTGAAATTACGACGCTTGTTGATGAAATATCAAGGATTAATAAACTTTCATTATCCGCGGATAATGAAGCTTTAGCTTCTTATCATAAAAAAATTTTGGTGGGTTTATCTAAAGATGTTCGTATTATAATTTTAAAGATTGCAGATAGATTACACAATATGAGAACACTTTGGGCTATTCCGGAGAAAAAAAGAAAAGAAAAGGCCAAAGAAACCCTTGAAATTTTAGCACCTATCGCACACCGCTTAGGTATTAATCACATAAAAAGTGAGCTTGAAGATCTTTCCTTAAAATATTATAAACCGGACGTTTATAATGATATATTAGAAAAACTTAGTGAATCAAGACAAGAACTTGATAAATCAGTGGATGAAATGATGGAAAGTGTTTCTAAAATTCTTACCGAGAATAATATCCCCCATGATATGAAGGGAAGAAGTAAAAGTGTGTACAGTATATATAATAAGCTGCAAAAGGGAAAAACCTTTAACCAAATATATGACATATTAGCTTTACGGTATTTTGTTAATACTGAAGCTGAGTGTTATTTAGCATTAGGGCTTATTCACGCTAAATATAAGCCTGTTCCAAAACGTTTTAAAGATTACATTGCAAGGCCAAAAACTAATGGTTATCAATCTCTTCACACTACGGTTTTTGGGGTTGACGGCAAATTATTTGAAATCCAAATTAGAACGTATGAAATGGATAAGGTTGCTGAATACGGATTTGCCTCACACTGGTCTTATAAAGAAAATGGCGTTAACAAAATAAATGATATGGAGCAGAAACTTAAATCATTTAGAAGTATTATAGAACTTAATGAACAACAAGTTGAAGGAGAAGAATTCGTAAATACCGTAAAAAATGAGGTTTTTAATTCTACTAATATATATGTTTATACTCCTAAAGGAGATGTTTTTGAACTTCCTAACGGATCTACTCCAATAGATTTTGCATATCGTGTTCACACGAGCGTTGGTCACCAAATGATTGGGGCGATGGTAAATGACAACATAGTTCCTTTAGATTATAAATTAAAAAATAATGACATTGTTAAAATTAATACTAATAAAAACAGCAAAGGCCCTTCAAAAGAATGGGTAAATATTGCGTATACAACTAGTGCTAAAAACAAGATAAAATCATTCTTTAGTAAAATAGATAAAGATGAGATAATTACAATTGGTAAAGAACAGTTAATAAAAGCGATTAGAAGAAAAAAAATATCACTTAATGATATTATCTCGGATGATAAAATGTCTATTGCACTTGATGAGTTAGGGCTAAATACCGAAAATGATTTATATTATGAAATAGGTGTAGGAAAATATAATCCTACTCAAATCATAAAAATATTACTTGACGAAAAAGATGAAAATAAAGTTATAGAAAAAGCTTTAAAATATTCTTCTAAGCAATTAGAAGCAACTGGAGACGTAATAATCGATGGTATGGACGATTTAAAAGTAAGCTTTGGTGGATGCTGTAAGCCTATTAAAGGTGATTTAATAGTAGGTTATATATCAAAGGGTAATGGAATTACCATACACCGTAAAAATTGTTATAATATTTGCGATGTTGACGAACGGATAATAAGTGCTAGTTGGAATTATAATAATAACAATAAAAAATATGTGACTAATGTTTTGATTTATACTGACAAAAAGGAAAATTTACTTTTGGATATTATTTCTAAAACAACTTCTTTGAACGTTGGAATAAAAAGTGTTAATACTATTAGTAACGTGGATTATAACGTTTTTGATATAGATATTTTAATAGAAGATACTGATAAATTAAATAAATACATGAATGTTATAAATTCGTTGCCATACGTTACTTCGGTAGAAAGAGGAAATAAATAATGAAAGTAGTAGTTCAAAGGTGTAATAATGCATGCGTTAAAGTTGATAATAAAGTAATTGGGCAAGTCGAAAAGGGATACGTCTTATTTGTTGGATTTACTCATAATGACGATGAAAATGTTATAAAAAAAATGGCAAAAAAAATAATAAATTTAAGAATCTTTGAAGATGAAAATGAAAAAATGAACATTGATATTAAACAGGTAAACGGTAATATATTATCAATTTCACAGTTTACTTTATATGCTAAATTAGACGGAAGAAGGCCTTCTTTTTCAAAAGCGATGTCTTATTATGATGCAAAAAAATTATATGATTTATTTAATGAAGAATTAAAAACCTATGATATTAAAGTAGAAACTGGTTTGTTCGGTTCAGATATGAAAGTTAGCTTACTAAATGATGGACCGGTTACCATTATTATTGATAGTGAGGAAATAATATGAAAAAAAGTGTCAATTATAAGTATTTAAACATACTTCTTATTTTAGGAATTGTATATTTATTATTTTTAATGAGAAACATTTGGCTAGGGGCCGCCTTTAAAATAATTGGTATTATTTTACCTTTTGCCTTGGCTTTTGCAGTAGCATATGTTTTGTATCCGTTTTTAAAGTTTCTTATGGAAAAGAAATTTCCAAAGGCTTTAGCGGTGTTTATAATAATTACTATAGTTTTATTAGTTATGGGTTTAACAATTTATTACGTAGTGCCATTATTCTTTAACCAGTTAATTAATTTATTAAGTAATTTAGGCAAGGTATCTAGTGATATTGCAACTAAATATGGTGTGGATACCAAGATAATTAATGATACCATTAACGAGTATTCCTCTAAAATTATAAAAACTATCGGAGATGTTTTATCTAATGGTTCGTTTGTTGGAATTCTTAGTAAATCAGTGGACTATGCATCTAAGTTTATTATAATTTTTATTGTTTCAATTTATTTCTTAATTGATATGCCAAACATAAGAAGTAAAGTAAAAAAATATTTCATTAAAACCAGTTCAAAAAAGTATCATTTAATTGCTCACATTGACATGGAGATAACATCTTATTTAAAAGGGCTTGGAATATTTATGATTATTCAGTTTTTTGAATATACGTTTTTATTTTTAATAATTGGCCATCCTAACTTTTTATTACTTGGAGTGCTTGCATGTATAACAACGGTTATTCCTTACTTTGGTGGTATAATAACTAATGTTATCGCACTTTTAATTGCTTCTGTGATTTCTTCTAAATTGTTTATTTTAACACTTATAATAACGCTGGTGTTTCCTAATATTGATGGTTATATAATATCGCCTAAAATATATGGAAAAACCAATCAGTTGCCAGCGTTATTGACTATTTTTGTTGTATTTGCTGGTGGGGCGTTATTAGGTTTTATGGGCATTGTTATAGCAGTACCATTAACTATAATTATAATGGCAATTATAAGATCATATAAAAATGAAATTTCTTTATCTATAAAGAAAGTAAAAGAAAAAATGTAAAGGTTGTGTTTCTTTTATTAAAAAAACTTTATTTTTGATAAAACATCATATATAATGATAGTATAAAAGGAGGATATATGACAACAGCATTAATAATTATTGCAGTAATAGTGGTACTAATATTATTATATTTTGTATCTACTTATAATTCACTTGTTGGATTAAGAA
>CAYOWI010000016.1:0-24417 GCA_964407685.1 uncultured Muribaculaceae bacterium | reverse complement strand
ACAAAAGAAAAAGTAAACACATCTTTTTTGTGTCTACTTTCATTTTACAACTTCACCACATTTTAAATGTAGTTTATCTTTTTTATATTACTATAGCTATCATGTTATTTGAACCCTTATTAACAACCTTAGTTAAAGTAGTTTGAAGTTTATGTCTTATATTATCTGGCATTAAAGATAGTTTACCTCTTATTCCTTCTTGAACAATTACGTCCAGGCTTCTACCAAACATTTCACTTTTCCATACACTATCTGGATCCGTATCATAATTTTTCATTAAGTTATCGATTAGCTCTTTACTTTGAGTTTCCGATCCAATAATTGGTTCGAACGTTGATTCAACATCTACCCTTATCATATGAATCGAAGGTGCTACCGCTTTTAACTTAACCCCATAACGAGTTCCTTGCTTTATTATCTCTGGTGTATCAAGTTTCATGTCCCTAATAGTTGGAAAAGAAGTTCCATAACCAGTTTGTTTAACCATCTTCAAAGCCTCTTTAAATTGGCCATATTCTTCCCTTGTCTCATTAAATTCTTGGAATAAAGAAATTAATTTAGCCTTAGAATCTATGTCTGTACCAATTATTTCGTTTAATACCTCATTATACAAACCATCCGGTGCTTCAAGGTTAATTGTTATTTCACCAGTTGCGGTATTAACCTCAGATAAATATGCTTTAGATATATGTTCTGAACCCTGAAAATGTCCTATTATCGTATCAACATCTCTTACTTTATCCACGTCTATAACACTTTCTTTTATTTTTTCAATATACTCTTTTTTCAAATAATGTTTATGTGATAAACATGCAATCCAATCTGGCATTTTAACATTTACACTTAAAACAGGAAATTCAAATAATGCTTCTTTTAATATGTTATATATTTCCTTTTCAGTCATTGCCTCAACACTAACTGGTATTACTGGTACGTTATGTTCTTGTCTTAGGCTTTCCGCAAGCTTTTCGGTATCAGGATGATTAGGATGAACTGAGTTTAAAACCACAATAAAAGGTTTTCCTATTTCTTTTAATTCACTTATTACCTGATTTTCTGCCTCAACATAATCTTTTCTTCCTATCTCGCCAATACTACCATCCGTAGTAACTACTATACCAATAGTAGAATGGTCTCTTATTACTTTTTCAGTTCCAATTTCGGCAGCTTCGGTAAAAGGAATTTCCTCATCATACCAAGGCGTTCTAACCATACGTGGTCCATTTTCATCTTCGTATCCTTTCGCAGCATCAATAACATAACCAACACAATCTATTAACCTTATATTTGCTGTAAAATCTTCTACTCTTATAGTAGCAGCATTAGAAGGAACAAACTTTGGCTCTATGGTCATTATTGTTTTTCCTTGAGCTGTTTGTGGAATTTCATCTAAACATCTTTTTCTTTCATACTCATCTTTTATATTAGGAACAACCAAGTTCTCAATACATTTTTTTATAAAAGTCGATTTACCTGTTCTTACTGCTCCTACTACTCCTAAATATATATCCCCTCCAGTTCTTTCGGATATATCTTTAATAATATCGTATTTTTCCATACAATCCCTACTTTCTTATCAATCTCATTAAATATTATGAAAAAGATAAGAGAATATGAAAAAAAGACGTTTTTCTACATCTTTTTTTTATTATTTAAATTATCACTTACTAACTCTTGCATTTCCATTTTAGTTCTTTTTCTTACAACACCATTTTCATTAACATATTCTATTTGAAGTTGTCTATATTGTTCTAAATAGTATGGAGCAAGCTTTATTACTTCCAAAAATCTTTCATCTAACGTTTTATATACCTTTTCCCCATTTTCTCTAATGATTCTTTTTGAACTAATGTTACTTATAGACCACACATCCCTAATTTTTTTATAAAAATCCTCTGAATAAATAATACCTACACTATCTAAAAGTTTCTGGGTATCAGTTATAGCAAGATTCTCTGCAAAAATTTCAAAATTTATATTATAATAATTATCTTTATAATAGTAATCAGTTCCATATCTATGATTTTCATATTTTCTTATTAGCATATCTTTCAACATAAACATTGAAGCAGCACTAACATCACCAAGACGATAATCCATAAATTGCTTAATATGCCGTATTTCATGAAAGAATGCTATTAACGAAGAAACAAAGCCCTCATATAAATTTTTTATTATTAATTCATTAAAGTAACAGATATAAAAATCTAATGTACTACCTGCCTCTTCTAAATCAGTAATTATAACCTGCAGATTATAATCTTCAATTCTACCAGCATTATAATCTCTCATAATTTTCTTAGCATAACATATCATTACTTACTTAAACGTATCATAAGAAACTATTTTATTTTTTAACGCAATTGCTCTAATAATCATATCAGCATCTAAACATTCATCACGAATTAAGCCTTCTTTTAATAACAGGTAAAAAAATTTATCTTCAACCTCAGTTAGTTTTTCCTGAGAACATATCTTAATTCTTATCTTAAGATAATACTCTTTCATGTCCTCAGAATTATTTAATAAAGAAATTATCTCCCTTTCAGATTTTTTTATATCTTTACTCCCACAATATCGGCAAACATCATCTATAACTTCACCACCACAATTATCACATTTAAAATTTTTAATACCCGTCATTGTATCACCAAAAACATTATAGCATTAATCTTATTTACCATCAACAATATAAACCTTTACAATTTTAATAAATTATTTTCCTTTTACTATTCTTACTATTTATAGTTTTAATATAAATGAAATTCACCTAACTCTATCACAGATTTAGGTGAAACCAAAACTTATTAGCTAACCTAAGCATACGATTATTAAAAATTCTTTTTTATTTTATCAAAATACTCTTTATATACATATGCAAATAAAAAGAAGATTAAATCCTTCTTAAATCATATCTTCTAAATTACTTGGTATTTGATCGCCAACAACAGCTTTAACTATCCTATCAGATTGCTCTTTTGATACACTTTTACCCGTAAGTTTAGATAATTCATCAATTACACCACGAATAGTTTTCTCGTCTTTTAGATTACCACCTTTTAATCTTTCGGCAATATTTAAAATAGACTCTTTACTTACGTTTGTTTTTCTTTCTACCTTATTAAGAAAGCTATCAGTTATTCCCATACAATATCACTCCTAAAGTAATATATGCAAACCAAAACTATTAGTTAATTTTTATTAATGCTGTTTAACACTTAATTACTCATTTCTATTCTTGAACTGAAAAACTATAGGGACACCTTCAAAATCAAAACTTTCCCTTATCTTATTTTCTAAATACCTTTCGTACGAAAAATGAACTAAACCTTTATTATTAACATGAAAGGTAAATTTAGGTGGTGCGTATCCGGTTTGAGAAGTAAAATATATCTTAAGTTTTTTCCCCTTATAGGATGGAGGGGATTGTAAAGACACAGCATCTACTATAACATCATTTAAAATGCTTGTTTTTACCTCTCTTTTTGAATTATTGAATACCTTTATAACCTCTGGCATAAGCGTATGCATTCTTTTCTTTGTTTTAGCGGATAAAAATACGATTGGAACATAACTTAAAAACTGAAATTCCGCTCTGACTTTCGTGGTAAATTCTTTTATACCCTGGTCTTTATCATCTATGGTATCCCATTTATTAACTACCAAAACAAGAGCCTTTCCGGCCTCTAAAGCATAACTCGCAATGTGTTTATCATGTTCAATAATTCCCTCTTCAGCGTTTATAACAACAAGACATACATCAGATCTATCAATTGCCTTTATACTTCTAAGCAGACTATATTTTTCAATAGTTTCATATACTTTTCCTTTTTTTCTCATACCAGCAGTGTCAATAACCACAAATTTTTGTTTATCATAGGTAAAAGGAGTATCAACAGTATCACGTGTTGTTCCCGCAACATCACTTACTATTACCCTTTCCTCATTTAAAATCGCATTTACAAGGGATGATTTACCAACGTTAGGACGCCCAATAACACAAAATTTAACAACTTCAGGTTCATAATCATCATTTTCATTTTTTTTAAATTCGCCAGTGGCCTCATTCATTAACTCGTCGATTCCTATGTTATGTGACCCGGATACCTGGATATAATAATCAAAACCAAGTTCATAAAAATCATATATATTTTCCATTGTTTTTTTATTGTCAACTTTGTTTATCGCCACAATAGTTTTTTTATTACTACGTCTTAAAATATCCCTAACAACTAAATCGTTGGTAGTTAGTCCTTCTTTTCCATCAACGATAAAGATAACCACGTCTGCTTCGTCTATTGCAATTTCAGCTTGCATTTTTATTTCCTTATTAAAGGCATCGTTTCCAATATCGATACCACCAGTATCAATAACGTTAAATTTATAATCTCGGTAGGTTCCCGTCCCATATATTCTATCTCTTGTAACACCTGGAGTATCTTCTATTATCGCTTGTTTTTTACCTACTAGTCTATTAAATATAGTAGATTTTCCCACGTTTGGTCTTCCGACTAGTGCAATAGTTGGTAATTTCATTTTCTTCACCTCTTTTTCGCTTATAGATTATACCACAAAAAAAGAGGTTTATAAAGTATTGTTACCATAAACTTCTTTTTCTATTATGTTTTGTATTTCTTTTTTTCCTAGCTTAGTTTTTGATGAAAATAAAACTAATTCATCACCTATCGCTAGATCAATGTTATCCGTAATTTGTTTTTTATACTTCTGCCTTTGTGTGGTACCAACCTTATCAACCTTAGTAGCTATTAATGTTACTTTAACACCATAATATTTCAAAAAGTTATACATTAATAAATCATCTTCTGAAGGTTTATGTCTAAAATCAACAAGCATAAACACCTGGTTAAGTTCTTTTCTTTCGGATAAATATTCTTCTATCATCATACCAAATTTTTTTTGTTTAGACTTACTTGCAGAAGCATATCCATATCCAGGAACATCAACCAAATAAAAATCGTTATTAACCTTATAAAAGTTAATCGTTTGAGTTTTACCAGGTTTACCAGATATCCTAGCTAAATTCTTTCTTTCCATTATTGAATTAGTGAAACTTGATTTCCCCACGTTACTTCTTCCGATAAGCAAAAATTCTGGTTTACAATCAGTGGGATACTGACTTCTTCTTACCGCAACATTCGAGAGTTCAACTTCATTAATTTTCATATTTTAATCACCTACATGTTTACATTATAGCAAAATAAGCATTAATCTTCAAATTGCGATAGATATTATAGCAAAGTTAAATGTAAAATGCAAATTTTTACACTTATGGTAATTTTCTTTTTAAACTTTTAGAAATATATTTTTTCTTTTCCTCATCGGTTCTAAATAAACCTAGTCTTTGTCTAATCGGTAAGTTTGGATTACCAACCGCTTTTTTTCTCATTTCTTTTGTAACTTTAAAATCTGTAAAATCCAAATCAACAAATAAACAATCTTTTCTTTTATTTTCCATTATTCTTTCTCCTCGTTTTTTATTGATATTTCTGCTATTTTTAATGCATCATCAAAGGTTTTACATGCACATATAAATAAGTTCTTATGACAAAATGTGATAGTATCAACTCCACTTATTTTTTGCAATTCCTCATCTTCTTTCCCTGCCCAACTCTTTGGAAAAGTTTTTCTAACATCAAAACTCCCGGATGCTACTGGTGTTGCAACAACATTGTAACCTCCTCTTTTAGAAGGAAATATGGCATACAAAATATCCTTTGCTTTAGGGTTAGCAGATGTTAATACGATGTCTTTCCATGGCATGTAATTATTAAGCACTAATACTGCATCTTTACTTTCTTCAATTTTTTCTTCTATTATTTTTCTGGCATCTTCTTTTGAAACCATCTTATCTATCATATTATTAAATATAGTATTGGCAAATAAAATAGCATCTAAAAATCTATCTGTTTCAGATGAAAGATCATTCCAAGAGGGATTAAAACTTCCTATTAAATTAGGAATATTTTGCAGTTTTATCTCTGGTTCATTATTTAAGGGCTGGCCATTATCATCACGGTCTATATCCATTATTAAGTTTTTATCTACACTTTGTACAAATGAATTAACATCTTCTATATTGAGCTTAGATACAATATCTTTTCCAAAGGTTTTCCATACTAATCCGCACGAGGCATATTTAATACCATTTTCTCTTATTTCATCAAAATCAACTCCATGGTGGTCAAAAGCACCAAAACCAACATCATAAATAAAAGCATTACTATTTTGAGGCTTACTGCATCTAAATAATTTCATAGAACCAAATTTATTTAACAATATTACACTTGCCATTATTTCATCAGCGTGAAACGTTCCACTATGAGTTATAAAATTAGCTTCGTTTTCATTATCTACTATTTCTATTTCTACGTCTTTACCATAAATATTTTTTAGATTAATCTTTTTCATAATATCCCCATCACTTATTAGTATAATTATAATAATTTAGCTCAGAAAGCCGTTTTGATACTTCTTCTAAATCTTCTACGCTAGATTCTTCGTTTAATATTTGTTCTATATCAAAGATTAAACTCCCAACTGATGAATAATTATGATAGTCGATATTATATTTTTTTAACACTTCTATATCATTATCACTTAAATAAATACCATTACCACACATTTTTATCATACCTTTATCATCATATAGGTTCTTTATAAGTTCATTAATATCTATTTCTTTATCATTCATTTTCATAATTAGTACCTCATACAAATAAATAATACCATATTTTTTGAAACAAAAAAAGACTACTATAATTCGCCTTCATTGTAATGTTTACATAACTCATCTAACTTATCTATTATTTCATCAGCCTCACTAAAACTTTTAAGTTTAGCTCCACACGCATAAACGTGTCCACCACCATTGTATTGTTCAAATAATCTATTTATTTTTACACCGCGACTTCTAGCAGAGGTTCTAATAACACCATTTTTTACATCCTCAGTAAATACGACCCAGCAAATAAGACCATGAACAAAGTTATAATTATTCATTATACTTCCAACACTAGCAGAATCAACGCCATATTCCTTTAGATCTTTATCGGTTATTTTAACGTATCCTAAACCATTTTTAGTCAAATTCATGTTAAGAGAAATAAAGCCTTCAAGTCTTACCTCGGAAATCGATCTTTTATACAATAACTCATAAAGTTCGTTTGGCTTAACGTGTTCATCTCTTACTAACTTTAGTACGATTTTATAAGTTTCTTCCTTATTAGCACCAAACAAAAACCTATTAGTATCCGCAACTATACCCATAAAGATATTTTCGGCAGCATGTTTAGGAATCTTAAGATTTAGTTTATATGCGAATCTAGCAATTAATTCGCATGCACTAGAAGCATCAATATCTATTATTTCGTTATTAGAAAACTTATCTATTTCTGGATGGTGATCTATTTTAACTATTTCTTTAAACTTATTGAAATCAGCGCCATCTAACCTTTTAATATCTGGTAAATCAAGTGCTATTAAAAGGGCATTTTCATACATTTCATCAGTTATTTTATCATGTGTTCCAAAAAATCTAAACCTTGATATAGACGTTCCTACAACATATACTTCTTTTTCTTTAAAATTTTCTAAAATAATTTCTTTTAAGGCAAACGTTGCCCCTAAGGCATCAGGATCGCCTCCAACATGTCTTGCTATTATTATTCGTTTGTATTTTTTTATTAATTCTAGTATTTTTTCTTCCATTATATTCTCTTTATATTAATGCAAACGTATCTCTAGCAATCATTAATTCTTCGTCGGTAGGAATTATAAAGCACTTTATTTTAGAATCTTTAGTTGAAATAAGTCTTTCTTCACTTCTTACGTTATTAGCTTCAGAATCTAAATAAACACCAAGAGAACTTAATTCATTTATTATGTCGCGTCTTGTATCAATTGATTTTTCTCCAATACCAGCGGTAAAGCATATTGCATCGCAACCGTTCATTTCTACATAGTATTTTGCTATATAATCCACGATTCTTCTTACGTACATCTTTTGTGCTAAAATACAGTTTTCATCCCCAGCTTTAATACCGTCCTCAATATCTCTTGAATCACTTGACTTTTTACTAATTGCAAGAAGACCACTTTCTTTATTAATAGCATTATCTATTTCTTTTGTGCTCATTCCGGTTTTTTCCATGATGTACGGAATGATACTACAATCGATATCACCACACCTAGTTCCCATTATAAGTCCAGCATTTGGCGTAAGTCCCATACTAGTATTAATACATTTACCATTTACAACCGCACTAATTGAAGCACCATTTCCTATATGGCATGTAATTAATTTAGTATCACATCTACCTAAAATCTCATTCATTCTTTGCGATACAAACTTATGAGAAGTACCATGAGCTCCATACCTTCTTACTTTAAAGTCAGTATACCACGACATTGGCAAAGCATATAAGTAATTCTCCTTAGGCATCGTTTGATGAAAGGCAGTATCAAATACAGCGGTTTGAACAGCGTTTTTAAACACATCCATAGCAGCTTTTATACCTACTACCGCAGCTGGATTATGAAGTGGTGCAAGAGGCGATAACTCTTCTATTTTCGAAAGCACTTCATCATCAATTACAACCGTTTTATCAAAGTAGTCACCACCTTGAACAATACGGTGTCCAATACCCTTAATATCATCTAAAGAATCCACAACATTATTTGCTTTTAATTCTTTTACCAAAGCTTCAAAAGCTTCTTCGTGGTTATTTAGTTCTACTTCTTTTTTTATTTTTTCACCATTTAACTTTATGGTATAAAAACTATTTCCAATACCGATTCTTTCCATTAGTCCTGATATTAAAACCTTTTCTTCCGGCATTTCATATAGCTGGAACTTAAGTGACGAAGAACCAGCATTAACAGATAATATTTTCAACTTAATCACACTCCTGTTATTAATTATACAACAAAAATGTTATAAATAAAACAAAAAAGGTAGCGAAAGATAGCTACCCTTTTAAAATCTATATTATATTAATTATTTTTGAACGTTATAAGATCCACCTAATTGTGATTCACCCATTTTTACTAAACGTTTTGTGATTTCACCACCAACTGAACCATTAGCTCTTGCAGTAGCATCAGCACCTAAATTAACACCAAATTCGTTAGCGATTTCGTACTTCATTTGTTCTATAGCTTGTTTAGCTTGTGGAGCAACTAATCTGTTACTATTTTTCATGTGTTTTCACCTCCTGTACACTAATAGAATGTGAAAATTTTGTCATTTCATACAATTTTTTTCATGGTAATTTTTGTTAATTTTAAAATTTAAAAAATAAAAAAGATATATTCATCATATACCTTTATTATATGCAAATTAACTTTGATTATTAAGCGGACATTCCCATTCCACCATTATTCATTTGGTCATCACCAAAATTATTCGAAAAACCATTAAATTGAGTTACAGATTGATCTTTATATGATGATTTAGAAAAATCATTTTGATCTTCCGATTGTTGTAAACCTCTATAAGAAGCTCGCCATTTCATTATTTCGGTATATAAAGCCCCAGACTGATTCCCATCATATACTAACTTAAATAATTCATCTGCTTTTTGATTTAATTCTATTGATTCCCTTAAAGTGTCAAATGCTTGATCTATAATTTCATTTTGACCCTCTTTAGTAGCTTGTTTTAAGTTTTCCAAATCCGCTTTATTAACTATTGTAGATTTAACCTTTTCTAAGTTTACGCCGTTTGCTATTTCATCAAACGAATTATTATATTGTGATGAGTTAAAAAGGCTACTGGTATCATGCGTTCCAACAACACTGTAATCTTGATTAACAAAATCTGTTACATGAGTTTGTTCACTATTATTAAATGGATTTTGATCAGCTATTCCAGCAAATCCAGATGGTAAATTACTAGTTAAATCCCCAGGGATTTCTGGATATACAGTAGAATCTTCTTCATGATCATTTTCAGGTGTAATTATACCTGTCAAATCAATAGGCGCTACTGGTATTTCTGGAGTTTGTTCTGGAACAGAAACTGGAATTTCATTAGAAGTTTCTAGATTTGGCTCTGGAGCAACTTCAGAAGGGACTGATTCTTGCACTTCGTTTTTTTCTTCCTCAACTTCTGGTTGCGCATTTTCTTCTTGCTTTTCTTTGTCAGCAACAGAAACACCATTTAAAACAGTTACGTTGCCATTATCTAAAGAAACGTCATCACCATTTTTTATCATTTCTTTCTTACTCATCACGAAATCCTCCTACTTACTAATCTTCTTTACCATTTAAAATTTGCTGTCCATCCTTAGCAATTTTTCTCATAGCATCCTTAACTTTTGTCCACTCATCATTATCGGTTATATTTTCCAAAGAATAAACACCATCTTTATCATTTAATATGGCAACGTAAAGTTTAATCATTTCATTTTCATCTACTTCGTTGAACGTGTATACAATATAAGTCTTATCATTATCTTTTAATTTAAATAAAGACATACGCTCTGCATCTTTTTTTGTACCGCTTTCGTCTACAATAACAAATTTTTCTTTTTGCGTAGTCTGTAATGCCGACATACCACTTGCAAAACTTTGCCCAACATTAACCTTTTTACCGCTTCCTATGTTATTAGCCGTTACCATATATACACCTCTTTTATTCTTATATATTTCATTTTAACATACTTATTTTCTTTTTGCAACAAAATATGAACAATCAAATGCACAATTATCCCTTAAATACTTATCTAAATTATCTATGTTATTAAAGTCTTTGCACTTTTTATTTTTGGAACTATAAAAACCTTTTAATCTTAACTTACCATATGCCCAATCTCCAACCACATAATCAAAATCCAAAAAATAATCTGTATATCTTTTTATGAAGTCATCTTTATTATATCCGTTTTTATAGTCCTTAATAATTTCATATTCCACTTCTTCTATTTCTATCTTTTCCATTCGTTACCTCGCATTATGTAACTAATTATAGCACATTTTTTATTCAAGAGGCAAACTATATGTTCCTTTTGTTCCTGAGATATAGTTTGGAATCGAGCCCTTAATAACCTTCATTACAACTGGTATTTCTGAAGTTAATTTAATATCTTCTGATGTAAAAGGCAAAATTGTTCTTTGGGTAACTTCCACATAAATATAAATCTCAATTAAAGCGTTATTTATTCCATACTCCTTAACTCTTGTTTTAACGTCTAACCCAACGTTACCCGAATACTTTATTTTAACGGGTATTTTAGGTCCAACGTTCGATAAAAAGGAATTACCAAGAGCAACTCCCGCTGGAACCTCATATATTATGCCCTTTTTTAAATCTTTATCTAGAAGATCAGAATACATTTCCTCTGGTAAGTTTTCCCCTTTTTCTACTTCCTTTAATCTTTTTCTTACATTTTTTGCAACAACTACTAAAGCATCATTTATAACCGCGGTATTAAAATCAACGCTTTCTATTTCTCCTTTGCTATTTTTAGTAATAACAAATAATTCTTTGTCCTTTAGAAGCTCATTTACATCCTTAGTACCGACACTTCTTAGTATCTCAATACCAATTCTTTTTGTTTGTACGTTTGCATAACTCATTATAATAGGCATTGCTTTTTTGTTTAAAATCATTAAAAATACCGTACTAAAAATAACTAAAAAAGCAAAAATTAATACGTAAATATTTTTTAATAACACTTTTATTTTACCCATAATATCACATAATAATATATGAAAATAAAGAAGCAAATATCTTCTTTATTTTATAATGGAATTTTTTAACACTAAATAAGTACAAACCAATAGAATAAAAATAATTAAAGTTATTATAATTACTTTTTTCTTAGTGCTTGCTTTAGAAAGCTCTCTTGTTAAAGTACTAAAATCTTCGAAATCATTTTTAGTAAACATATTAGATCCTGTATAAAACGTTTTATCTGCTTTAACTAAAGTTTTTTCAATATCACTAGTTACCGTATCTGATGTCTTTTCCAACTCAAACGTAGCATCAATCGGCTTAGTAACAATCGTATTATCCGAACCTTTTAAATCTGGTAAAATGTCAAATGCATCATTAGTATCATTGATGTTAGTTTGTTTAGGAATTGCCATTGTATTTATTAAATCTTCCAGTTCTTTTTCTTCTTTATTCAACTTTTCAAAATCACTTTCGTATCTATCATTCCTACGTTTAGCAAAATCAATATACTTTTGTTTTTCCCTTGCCTCTTCTATAAATGCTCTTTTGCTTTTAGCCTCATTAATTATTTCGTTTATATCATAACTTTTCTTTTCCTTCCTGCTAAGCAAAGGTTTAGAACTAATATTTACGTCTTCCATATTATAATTTTTAAATGTTCTATATTGTCTTGTATCATACTTATCATCTAACATATCTTTTAACTTATTAATATTAATCTCTTTAGCTGAATCAATAACCTTCATGTTTTTATACGTCGTATCTCTATAAATATCATCATATACTTCCTCATACAATTTAGTATTTTTTTTTGTTCTTTCATACTTTTTTGTTTCTTTGGTTTGATATTTATCCATCCTAGACTGCATAAAAACACCTCCGTACTTTATATAAATAATAATAACATATTTTATTTTTTTTTTAAAGCATTATTGATTTTTTAAAGGGTTATAACTATAATTATCTTTAGGAGGCTTTTATGAAATTTAAGGTTGATGAAAATGCATGTATAGGTTGTGGGGCATGTCAGGCAATTTGTGATGAGGTATTTGAAATTTCTGACGATGGTTACGCTGTTGCTAAAAACGAGAAAATAACTGATAACGAAGTAAAGGAAAAAGCTGTTAGCGCTTTAGAAGGATGCCCAACTGATGCTATAAGTGAAGTAAAGGAAAAAGCTATTAGCGCTTTAGAAGGATGCCCAACTGATGCTATAAGTGAAGAAAAAGAGGAAACTAATTAAGTTTTCTCTTTATTTTTATTTACTTATTAATCGCCATATTATATAATTGTTTAACTTCTTTAGATGATAACCTTCTTTTTTCTCCACTCTTCAAATTACCTAATGTTAAAAAGCCAAAAGCTTCCCTTTTTAATTTAATAACTTCATGTCCAATAGATTCCATTAACCTCTTAACCTCATGATTAACACCATCATGCACCGTTATTTCAATTATAGAAGTCATTTTTTCCTTATCAATTTTCTTTAATTTTACTCTGGTAGGATAAATTTTTTTATTATCTAATTTTATTCCACTTTTAAGTTTTTTTACGTCATCACCTGTTACTATTCCTTTTACCTTAGTAACATAAAACTTATCTATATTATTTTTAGGATGCATCATAAGGTTAGCAAACTCTCCATCGTTAGTTAAAAGAAGAACCCCTGTTGTATCATAATCAAGTCTTCCTACTGGATAAATTCTTTTAGTAACGTCATCAAAAAAGTCTAAAACCGTTTTTCTGCCCTTATCATCTTTAGTTGTACAAATAACTCCCCTTGGTTTGTAAAATAAATAATATTCTTTTTCTTGATATTCAATTAAGTTTCCTTCGACTAATATCTCATCCCCAAAAGAAGCTTTGCTACCAAGTTCAGTTACCTTTTGACCATTAAGTTTAACCTTTCCTTGTTTTATTAATTCTTCTGCTTTTCTTCTGGAACAATATCCTGCTTCTGCAATTAGTTTTTGTAATCTTTCCATCATTACACCTTCTTTATACTCTTATGATTTTTCATTAGTTTTTTAATACCTTGTCCTTTAAATGCGATGGTAGCGATAGATTTATCAACGTTTACAACAACACCTGGTCCATAAGTGTCATGAACAACGTTATCACCAGCTTTTAGGCCATTATCGTCGTTAAACATCTTTGATTTATCAATTTTTTGATTAATAGAAATCGTTTTCTTTTCTGGTATATCAATTAGGTCTTTATCTATTTCCGCAATAAACCTACTCGGCATATTAACACTTGTCCTACCAAATAAAGTTCTTTTAAGTGCGTTTATTAAATATAGTTTCTTTTTAGCCCTTGTTATTGCAACATAACAAAGACGTCTTTCTTCTTCTAAACCACCTTGTTCCTCTATACAGTTAACGTGTGGAAATATGTTTTCTTCCATACCTATCACAAATACATATTTAAACTCTAGACCTTTAACCGCATGAGTAGTCATTAAAGTTACTTTAGGTGCATCGTCATTTTTTTGATCATTAACGTCGCTCACCAAACTTACTTCGTTTAAAAAATCTTCTAGTGAAGCAATACCGCTTTCTTCCTCAAATGTCTTAGTAATAGATTTGAACTCTTCAAGGTTTTCTAATCTTATGTCTGCTTCTAAAGTATGTTCTTGTTCTAACTCATTTTTTATACCTGATTTTTCTAAAACCATATCTATTGTTTCGGTTAAACTTAAAGACTCACTTTCCTCTTTCATCTGCAAAATCAAGTTTTTAAACTCTAGCTCTTTACCATTTTGTATCACATCAAACATAGATGAATTATTAAGCACCGCATCCATACTTAAATTATCAATTGTTTTTGCGCCGATTTTCCTTTTTGGATAATTAATTACCCTCATTAAAGAAACGTCGTCTTTCGTATTATAAATAAGTTTCAAGTATGCAAGTAAGTCTTTAATTTCTTTTCTAGAATAGAAAGCAAATGCTCCAACAATTCTATAAGGAATATTACTATTTAAAAATCCTTCTTCTATAGTTCTTGACTGGGCGTTAGTTCTATAAAGAACAGCGATGTCATCTAAGCTTGCGCCCTGTTCTTTTAAATTTTTTATTTCTTTAGTTACGAATGATGCTTCATCTTTTTCGTCTATCGCTCTTACGTATTTTATTTTTTCACCAGTTTCATTTTCCGTCCATAAGTTCTTATCCTTTTTTTGAACGTTGTTTTTAATAACGCTGTTGGCAGCATTTAAAATAGTTTTTGTAGAACGATAATTTTGCTCAAGTAAAATTACTTTTGCATCTTTGTAATCTTTTTCAAAATTAAGAATATTTCTAAAGTTTGCACCTCTCCATGAATAGATTGATTGCGAATCATCTCCCACAACACAAATATTCTTATATTTAGCACTTATCATTTTAGAAAGTAGATATTGGGCTTCATTAGTATCCTGATACTCGTCTATAAATATGTATTTAAAAAGTTCTTGATACTGTTCGCACACATCCTGGTGTTTGCTAAATAATTCAATGGGTTTAATAAGTAAATCGTCAAAGTCTAATGAGTTGTTTCTTAAAAGCGTTTCTTGATACTTTTTATATACTTTATAAGTTATATCACTTATCTCATCATTTACTAAAGCTTTATACCTCTCAGGTGAAACCATCTCATTTTTAGCAGAACTTATTTGGTTTTTAATAAACTTAGGGTTACACCTTGTAGTATCAATATTCATATCTTTTAAAATCTTTTTTATAACCGTTAAGGAATCATCACTATCGATAATGGTAAAATTTTTCTCATAACCAAGTTTTATATAATTTTCCTTAATTATTCTAAGACCAAACGAGTGAAACGTTGATATTTGAATGTCATATCCTTTAGGTCCTACTAACTTTATAATACGCTCTTTCATTTCCTTAGCAGCTTTATTAGTAAACGTTATTGCAACTATATTTTTAGTATCAATTCCTTTTTCTTCTATTAAATACGCCACTTTAGTAGTTAATACACTTGTTTTACCACTTCCTGCGCCTGCAAGTATTAAAAGTGGTCCATCACTAGCTAAAACAGCTTCTTTTTGTCTATCATTTAAATAATCTAAATTCATAATTTACCTCTTTCGTACCTTTCTATTTTAACATAGAAGCAAAAGAAAAAATATATGCAAAACTAAAATTTACATATATTTTTTATCTTAAATTATCAATCTTAAAATCAACTTCCTATTTATGCATTCCGCTATTATTTGGCATCCCTTCAGAAGTCCCATTATAAAAACCATAAGCGATATTAATATCATTCGCTAGTTTTGAAGCATCAGCTAAAGAAATTTTCTTATTCATAACTTTAGCTTTAATATCATTTAATAATTGGATTTTTTCCATTTCTAATTGCTCTGGAGTTTTCTGTTGCACCTTTAAATGTGATTCGTTAGCATTGCTCGAAATAACTCCGTTCGTAATTTCTATATTAGAGGGTCTAACGCCTAAATTATGTTGAACACTTATATCAGCTATTCTTTTAGCTTGCTCTTTTTTCTCTTGAACAAGATATTCATCATATAATTTGTTTTCAACTTTCTTTAATCCTTCTAATCTTTCATATCCCTTATCAACTACCTGTTGAATAAATGCAATACTAAGAGTTGTCTCTCTGTTTTTCCAGCTTTCAACCAAATTTCCAATTGCTTCTTCTAGTAAACAAAGTTCACTTAAAGCTTTCTCATAATTTGCATATATCTCTTTACTATTCTTAAAATATCACTAACCTTTTAAATTAATTATATTATACCAAAAAATACTTAAACGGCTTAAATCTTTTAATGCACCTTATAAACACTTCTATCTAAGTATTTAGTTTCTATTACTTTACCATCTTCTATGGTTTTTAAATAAGCTAACCAGCCACCATTAGATGCTACTGAATATGGTTCATAAGTTTTTCCACCTAAAGCATTTTCATTAGTCCATATATCAACCGTTAAATAATTACCTTTTACGTAAGATACTATATAAAAAGGATATTCATAATTATTCTTAAACTTAAAATCTGTAGTAGTTGAATAAACTGTTGCATCAAGACCCTTAGGAACGTAATTAGGGGCAAAAGTATGACCCCTTCTTGATACGGTGGTAAGTCCTGCTCTTAGTTGTGCGTTATATAAAGTTGATGCAAGCTGACATACTCCTCCACCATTAGCAGTTGCAGTATCCCCATTTAAGTAAATAGGTGCTGGCAAATAACCATTAGAAGCTCCATAAGGGCCAACTACTTTAAGATATGAGAAAGTCTCACCAGGCATTAAAATCGTGTTATTAAGCCTAGATGATGCCAAATTTATATTATGCCCACGATTTCCCGCATTAACAAAATAAGTTGTGTAACTAGATACCTTTTTATTGATGCCTGATAAGAATTCATATTTAACTTCGTTTTTAACAATATGACCAGATGCTTCAACCTTGGTTTCTTCCTTTAGACTTTCTAATGCTTTTTCTATTTTTGTTTTTGTTTTAGAAACATCTAAAGTAAAACCATTAGCACCTTTATCATAGTAAACGTTATGATTATCATCTACTATTATTCCATCAGCTCTTACATTGGAGTTTAACCTTTCTTCTAATGTTTTTACTAAACTATCAACCGTTTTTTCATCATAAGTAGCTTTCATATAAAAAGTTTTATTTTTCTTATTACTTTTTATCATTGAAACCTTCTTAAAAAAGGATAAATTATTATTATAATTAGTTAAATCATCTTCTATGTTACTGTCTTCTACTAAAATACCTACTTCTTTATAAGTAAACCTATAATCTCCATTTACATTATTAACTATAATAGTACCATTTTGAATACGTTTTTTTTCTTCATCTATGATGTTTTTTAAATCTCTTACTTTTCTTCCAGTTAAGTCTATATCATTTAAATATATACCTGGATAAAAAAGACCATTATATTTACTTATCATCTTATTGTAAGTATAAAATTTATATCCAAATAACCCTAAAACCATTAATACGAATAAAACTATTAATGCAGGTACAAACTTCCTTTGCTTATTGATTTTTTTATTTGATAATGCGTTATATCTTTCTTTTTCTTCATCTAAAAGAAGTACTTCTGTATTATCTAATTTTAGCATCTTTAAAGCCTCTTGTTTATATTTAGAGCAATACTTGTTAAATATATTGTTATTATATGATACGTCTGTTTTATTTTGGTATTCATAAAATGCTATTCTTTTTCTTTCTTCTTCACTTAGAGATTTAAAAAAACTATTTAAAATTATCATCTTGTTATAAAAAGATAAAGTTGCTATTATTCTTGAATATACGAATGATTTAGAGCTTTCTTCATAACCTAAATTACACTGCTGTTTTATTCTGTTTATTACTATTTCTTCATCCAATACTTTTAAAATTATATTTATAGCCTTTAAATCTTTTTTTTCATTTTTTAATAACTTATCTAAGGCCTCATTTAACTCACTATTAAAAAGTAAATTTTTAACATAATTTACTTTTTGTGTTTCATTTAAACTATTAAAATCAACCATATTATCTTTCATAAACTAGTCCTTATCTATCATAACAATGATTATAATTTAAAATTTAATAATTGTAAATACACCAAACTAATTTTAATATATCTTTATTATTTTTCTCATTATTGCTTCAAAACTCATATTTATATTATTTATGTTAATACATTACAAACAGCACCCAAAAGTAATAAAAGAATATACTACTATTGTAAAAAGGAGGAATTATGAAAAAGAAAATTATTATCTTAATTTGTTTATTAATTGTTCTATCTAGTACTTTATTTATATTTATTAGCAAGAAATTTAATAACAAAGATAAGGAAAATGGTTTGACCAAAGTTAAAGTTGCCGAGGTTGCACACACAATATTTTATGCTCCAGCATACGCAGCTATAAGTAACGGATATTTTGAAGAAGAAAAAATAAAAATAGATTTAATTTTAACAGCAGGGGCTGATAAAGTATCCGCTGCAGTACTATCCGGTGATGTAGACGTTGGTTTCTGTGGAAGTGAAGCTACTATATACGTTTATAATAGTGGAGAAAAAGATTACTTAGTAAACTTTGCAAGATTAACTAAACGTGATGGGGCATTTTTAGTATCAAGAAAAAAATACGATAACTTTAAATTAGAAGATTTAAAGGGTAAGACAGTTATTGGTGGAAGACAAGGTGGTATGCCTGAAATGACTTTCGAATGGGGATTAAGGCAAAACGGTATTGATCCTAAAAAGGATTTAACAATTGATACAAGCGTTGCTTTTCCTGCTATGGAAGGTGCATTTATTGGTGGTAACGCTGACTTTGTTACACTTTTTGAGCCTAACGCATTAAGCGTTGAAAAGCAGGGTTTAGGATACGTAGTAGGATATGTTGGTTCATGGGGTGGTGAAGTTCCTTACACTGCTTACAATGCAAAAAAAAGCTATATAAAAGAAAATCCAGAAGTTATCAAGGGATTCACAAAAGCAATAAATAAAGGTTTAGAATATGTTAAAAACACTGATTCTAGCGTAGTTGCTAAAGATATCTATGAGTTTTTCCCTGAGTTATCATTAAATGATTTAACCGCAATCATTGAAAGATATAAAACAAACGATGCATGGGCTGATGGGGTAGAAATTACAGAAGAAGACTTTAATCACTTACAAGAAATAATGACTAGCGCTGGAGAATTAGATAAAAAAGCACCATATGACAAGTTGATATATCAAGGAAAATAATGGGCGAGCTCTTAAAAATAAAAGAGTTATCAAAGAATTATTTAACTAAAAAACAAGTTGTATGTGCGCTTAAGAATATAAATCTAACAATAAACGAAGATGAATTCATCGTGCTAGTTGGACCTTCTGGTTGTGGAAAATCAACTATTCTTTCAATCATTGGTGATTTAGAGAAAAAAAGTAGTGGACAAATCGAATTTAAAAAAAAGGATTTAAAAGTCGGGTATATGTTTCAAGAAGATGCCTTATTTCCATGGCTTACAGTCTTTGACAATTGTGTTATAGGTTTAAAAACACAAAAAAAATTTGATAAAGAAAGTGAAAAATACGTTAGAATGTTATTAGAAAAGTATGGATTATCTAACTTTGAAAAAAGTTACCCAAAAGAACTATCTGGTGGAATGAGACAAAGGGTTGCTTTAATTAGAACCCTCGCAACCAAACCGGATATACTACTTTTAGATGAACCTTTTTCAGCGCTTGATTATCAAACCAGAATAACCGTTTCTGATGACGTATATAAAATAATACGAGAAGAGAAAAAAACCGCATTAATGGTTACTCACGATATTTCAGAAGCGGTTTCAATTGGCGATAAGGTTATTGTATTAAGTAACAGACCAGCCACTATAAAAAAAATATATGAAATAGATATGGATGATAAAGGTTTGCCTAGCCAAAACCGAAAAAATGAAAAATTTAATAACTATTATAATAGTATTTGGAAGGATTTAGATCACTATGAACGCTAATGAAGAACACAAAAAATATGTAAAAAAACTAAAATTACAAACAATAAAAGTAATTTCCTCTCAAGTTTTAATTCTTGCTTTCTTTATAGTAACATGGCAAATACTATCTGACTTAGGAATAATAAACTCATTTTTATGTTCTAGTCCTAAAAAAGTAACTTCAACAATAATCAACCTATGGCAATCCAACGATTTATTAATTCACGTTTGGGTAACTTTAAAAGAAATTTTAATTAGTTTTACAGTAGGCACTATAATAGGAATAGTTTTTGCGGCATTTCTTTGGTGGAATCCGTTTGCTTCCAAAGTATTAGACCCTTATCTTACCATTTTAAATAGCTTACCAAAAGTATCATTAGGCCCAATAATAATTATATGGGCGGGTGCTAATCAAAATTCAATAGTGTTAATGGCTCTTTTAATATCAGTAATATCAACAATTATAAGCGTTTACGTAGGTTTTAAAAATACAAATAAAACAAGTATTAAACTAATGAAAAGTTTTAAAGCAAGTAAATTTCAAATATTCACAAAGGTAATATTACCATCTAACATTAATACAATTGTAAGCTCTCTTAAGATAAACTTATCGATGACCTTTGTTGGCGTTATTATGGGAGAACTTCTAGTATCTAAAGAAGGTTTAGGATACCTAATAAATTATGGATCTCAAGTATTTAATACCAACCTTGTTTTAGCAGGAGTAATACTTCTTGGAATACTTACTAGTATCCTTTATTTCCTAATATTGTTTATAGAAAACAAACTAAAAAAAGAATGGTAATTCATTCTTTTTTTAGTTTATAACAATCATCAGATTCAATACCACTATAATCATAATTTCCATTTTCTATAATTATATTTGCGTTTATTTTAGAACTACAATTATCTTTTAAATTTATTAGTCCATCTTGTTGTAAATCATTTAATGTAAAAGTAACATCTTCATAATTTACTAATTTATTCGCATAATATTTAGCCGCATACAATTTTGATGCATTTTCTATTTTTTGGTTTAAGATATTTTGACTTTCTTCTTCACTTCTCTTAATTTGTTTAGTCATATTTGGTGCCGCAAGAACCATTATTATCGCTAAAATAACAATTATTGCAAGTAACTCTATTAATGTAAAACCATTACTATTTTTCATTATTTAGCCCTCTTTCTATTCCAAATCCAATCCTGGTTCAGGATTAAGTGTAAAGTCCGCTCTATCGCCTCTTTTATAGGCATAATAGGCCGCTGCGCCAATCATAGCAGCATTATCAGTGCAATACTTTATTTCGGGTTTTAAAAGCTCTACATTAAGCTTTTTACAAGTTTTATCTAAAGCATCTCTTAAACCACTATTAGCAGACACGCCACCTGCTACTAACAATTGCTTAACACCGTATTCTTTAATAGCACGAGTAGTTTTTTTAACTAATATACCAACAACTGTTTCTTGAAATGATGTTGCTAAATCTTCTTTATTAATCTCGTTTCCTCTTTGTTTTTCATTATGTACCAAGTTTATAACAGCACTTTTTATACCACTGAAACTAAAGTCATATGAATTATCATCTTTTGGAACTGGTAAATCATATGAATGCTTACCCATATGTGCCATCTTATCCATTAAAGGTCCACCTGGATATGGAATTCCAACAACCCTTGCAACTTTATCGTATGCTTCCCCTATAGAATCATCTAAGGTACTGCCAATCTTTTTAAAGGAAAACTCTTTATCCATATAAATTATTTCGGTATGTCCACCAGATACCACGAGTGCTAAAAGCGGGAATTTAAACTCACCAACAAACTTATTAGCATAAATATGACCAGCCATATGATTTACTGGAACAAGTGGTTTATTAGTAGCAAATGAAAGAGCTTTAGCCGATTCTATACCAATTAATAACGCACCATTAAGACCAGGTCCATAAGTTACCGCGATAGCATCTATATCATTCATGGTCATATTAGCTTTCTTTAAACATTCTTCGAAAACAACCGTTATTGCCTGCGTGTGATTACGACTTGCAATTTCTGGAACAACACCACCAAAATTTTTATGAATATCAATTTGAGATAGAATTACTGTTGCTATTTCTTCACATCCATTTTTAATTATACTTGCACTCGTTTCATCACAACTCGTTTCTATTGCAAATATATAAGTATCTTTCATTTTATCGCCTCAAATCTTTTTTCATTAAGTATCCATCTTCGTTACCATAATATTTTTTTCTTACCGCTACTATTTCAAAACCCATTTTTTTATATAAAGTAATTGCAGCTTTATTATTACAATTTACTTCTAACGTTACGTTGTCACAATTACTTAAAATTATATCATTAATAGCACTTTTTAATAATTCATATCCATAGCCTTTTTTTCTGAACAATGAATCAATAATTATATCTATTATTTCTGCACGCTCATAAATTTTCATATATACTACAAATCCTATTATATTATCATTTTCCTCAAATACTAAACATGATGTAAATTTATCGGGATTATAATTAAAATTATCATGTAATAAATTGCCCAATTTATTAATACTTAAATAATCTTCTTTTTTTACATTTCTAATTAACATTTTTATTTTTCTCTGCATCTATTTTTTTTAAATATATTGGTTCTGCTAAATGAGGATTTATATTTCCCTTTAAAAGTGCATAGTTAATAACTTTTAAATAATCATAATCCTTAATAATATTTATATTAACATTATTATTAATTGATAATTTTTCTTTAAGTGAATTTACAAAATCATTTTCTTTAATACTTACTATCGTAATGTTTTTATTTTCTATATTAAATAAATCACTATCTATCTGTAAATAATCTTCTACTACATAATCTAAACTATATATACCTACATATGAATTAGTAGATTTATCAGGTATAACAGAAATAACCACATCATTATCTATACCAACTTTAAGGGCTTCTAAGTTATTTAACTGATAAAGTTTTTTAGATAAAGTCCAACAAATAGTTTTAGCAATGGTAACACCTACTCTTATTCCGGTAAAACTACCTGGTCCATTTAATACAACGATATTATCTATATCATAAATTGTTAAATTAGATTTACTTAAAATACTTTTTATTTCATTCATTAAGAAATTCGAATGCTTACTATATGATTCTACGTTCGATACAAAAAGAAGCTTATCCTCTTTAGCAAGTGCAACCGATAAGCTTTTTCTAGATGAATCTATAAATAAAGTTTTCAAAGTACATCCTCGCACAAATCTTCATACTTACTTCCATATGGAGTTATAGTAAGTAATCTTTTTTCTTCTCCAGTTATTTTAAATCTAATTTCAAGTCTTTCTTCAGGAAGCTCAGATTTTATCATATCAGCCCATTCTATTATAATAACACCATCTTTTTTTAGGTATTCCTCAAGTCCTAAATCGGTTGTATCTCCCTCAAGTCTATAAACGTCCATGTGATATAAATTAGTTTCACCTGAGGTGTACTCTTTAATTATATTAAAGGTAGGAGAAGTAATGTTTTCATCTATTCCAAGTGCTCCCGCAAATCCTTTAGTAAAAACAGTTTTTCCACTACCTAATTCTCCAATTAAACATATGACCATATTATTAAACTTTTCTGATTCAAAGTTTTGCGCTAAAACAATAGTGTCTTCTTCCGAATTAGTTGTTACTTTATATTCCATGTTAATCACCATAATTATTATAGCAAAAAAAAAACGTTTATTACAATATAAAACGTCTATTTTGCAAAATGTTACATATTTTGTAAAATCACTAAAATATAATTAAACCGTGCCTAAGAAAATTCCTGTTTTAAAAGCTTTTCAAGTTTTACATAAGAAGCATATAATTCGTCTTCCAATAAATCATCTTGGGCTTTCATGGAACGTATTTTTAAAATAGCGTTATTAAGAATATTAACAACATACTTGCAATACATACGACTAGCACAAAATCTCATACCAACACCTACCAAAAAAATTATAAAATAATATAGCGACAAAAATAATATCAGAAATTTCTGATATATCATACATCAGATTAATATATTACAATTTATATGAGGGGTGATATTATGGCGTTTGTTCCAAAAAGAACAAAAGAAAAGGAGCCAGCAGGCTATAAATCACTATACATAAAAGAAAAATTAATTAAGGAAATAGAGAAAATAGCAAAAGAGAATAATACTTCATTTAATAATGTAATAATTTCTATGATTGAGCAGTGTTTAGAAA
>CAYOWI010000015.1:0-26989 GCA_964407685.1 uncultured Muribaculaceae bacterium | reverse complement strand
GAACTAGGGTTTCAATAAATTCTTTTTTAGTGTCCACTTTCTGTTGACTTATTCATTATGCATAAAATCACATACTTTCCTTTTTATTTTGAGAATGGTAGTAATGCTATCATTCTAGCTCTTTTAATTTGCTGTGCTATATGTCTTTGGTGTTTAGAACATGCCCCTGTTACTCTTCTTGGTAAAATTTTACCTTTTTCGTTTATATATTTTCTTAAAATCTCAGGATCTTTATAATCTACGCTTTTACCAGCACACATTTGACATATTTTCTTTTTCTTTCTGAAAAACTCTGCCACTTAAATTCCTCCTTTTTAATTAAAATGCAATATCGTCATCACTTATTTCTATGCTACTCCCAAAATCGGCAAACACATCGTCAGAAACATCGGTTTCTTTTGGCGTAACATCAGTTTGAAAATCCGCAGGTGATATATTATCTTCACCAACATTAGTTGAAACGGCATTACCAGAATTCTTAGAGTCAAGGAATTGAACACGGTCAGCTACAACCTCAGTAACATAAACACGTTTCCCATCTTTATCCTCGTAATTACGAGTTTGAATCCTTCCGTCAACCGCAACTAAAGAACCCTTGCTAACATACTTCTTTATGTTTTCGGCTTGTTTTTGAAACGCAACTATGTTAATAAAGTCAGTTTCTCTTTGTCCTTGATTATTCGTGTATTGTCTATCAATTGCAATAGAAAAATTTACTATTGCAGCATTACTAGATGAATATCTAAGTTCTGGATCCCTAGTTAATCTTCCGATTAAAAATGCTTTATTCATTTTATTTCCTCAACTTTCAAATTAATCTTCTTTTATAATTATGTGACGAATAACGTCTTCGCTTATTAAAGCTAAACGATCAAATTCATTAATTGCTTTAGCATCATTTGCTTCTATGTTAATTAGAAAATAGTATCCAGTTTTAAAACCTTTTACTTCATATGCTAATTCTTTTTGGCCTAAATCCTTTGAAGATAATACTTTAGCGCCATTATCTGCTAAAATCTTTTCAAAGTTTTTAGCAACTTCCTTAACGGCGTTTTCTTCAAGATTAGGTTTAACAATGAACATAATTTCGTATTTCATTTTATCTTTCCTCCTCTTTTGGTCTATTCGGCTCTTAATCTAGTTAAGAGCAAGAGAGTAAACTTTCTTACTCGCTTTGTATTATAACAAAAAAGAAGATTAATGTAAACCTTCTTTTTATATTAAATTATATTCATTTACGCGGTAATTTTATTCCCCTTAATTCTATTATAAATAAATTCTTTATTTTAAATACAAATAATTTATCTTTAATATTCACAATTTCTTATCCTCTAATTATTAAATCTAAACAGGCAAACGTCTCCATCTTGCATAACGTATTCCTTGCCTTCGCTTCTAAGCTTACCAGCTTCTTTAGCGCCTTTTTCACCTTTATACTTTTCATAGTCAGAAAAAGAAATTACTTCTGCTCTTATAAAGCCTTTTTCAAAATCGCTATGGATAATTCCAGCGCAAGACGGTGCTTTCATTCCTTTTTTAAAAGTCCAAGCTCTAACTTCTTTAGGACCTGCTGTAAAATATGTTTGAAGACCCAAAAGTGAATATGATGCCTTAATAAGTTTATCAAGGCCGCTTTCTTCTATACCCAAATCAGACAAGAATGCTTCTTTTTCCTCTTCTTCAAAACCACTTAACTCCTCTTCAATCTTTGCGCACAAAACGATTACTTCTGCATTATCTTTTTTAGCATATTCTTTTACATCTTTTACGTAAGCGTTATCACTACCTATTTCTTCTTCTTTAATGTTTGCCACGTAAATAATTGGTTTCATGGTAAGAAGATTAAAGGCTTTTAAAATTTTTAAATCATCTTCAGTATATTCTAATTTTCTAGCGGGAATATTATTCTCTAGTGCTACTTTAATACGTTTTAAAAGTTCAACTTCTTTTAGGGCATCTTTATCCTTTGTAGACACCGCTTTTTTTTCTATTCTACCAAGTCTATTATCAACAACTTCTAAATCACAAAAAATAAATTCCACATCTATTATTTCTATATCACGTAGTGGGTTTGCTCCACCTTCCACGTGGGTTATATTAGAATCGTCAAAACATCTTACTACTTCAACAATAGCATCTACTTCTCTTATGTGTGATAAAAATTTATTACCTAAACCTTCGCCATGTGATGCACCTTTTACCAATCCTGCAATATCCGTAAATTCAAACGTCGTTGGAACCAAACTATTTGGTTTTATTAAATCATTTAAAAAATCTAATCTTTTATCCGGTACGGTAACCATTCCAACATTTGGTTCAATAGTTGCAAATGGATAATTAGCTGCTAAAATATTTTTCTTTGTAATTGCATTAAACAACGTTGATTTACCAACGTTAGGTAAGCCAACTATACCTGCTGTAAGTGGCATATAATCACTTCCTTCTTTTGGTATTATATCATAAATTGAAAAAACAACAATGTGTTTTGTTGCTTTTATTTAACGACTTCTGCCATTACTCCTGTCATATTCTTCCTCTGATAAATCCATACTCTTAACAAGTGTTTTTCTTAAAACCTTACCTAATGAATAGGGCATTATACTTGGTTCCCATTAATTCACCCTGTTCATTAACATAGGTTGCATTTAATTCATCTAATGTTTTATATTTTGCATTAACTACTGATATATTGTTTTTTTTAATTCTTTCAGATATAACACTTTCTAAGGCAAGCAAAGTTTCAAAATATGCTTCTACCCCATAATCAGAATATAACATACTACTATTTTCCTATGAGAATGGTTCCTTAGTACAGCAATTGCAACACATATTTATATATCATTATCAATGATTTGCTTTAATCTACTTTTATATCTAATTGGTAACAGTTTTTTTACACTGCATCATTAAGTAGTTTTTGTAATGCAAAATCAAGTGACTTTAATTCAAAATCCGTTTTCAAAGTAATCACCTCTAGTATCATTATAAATTAAAAATTAGCGCACGTATCTATGTTTTTTTTAATTTGTAAACAAAAAAGTAAAAGATACCAAAAAGCATCTTTTACACCATCGGGTACACACCAGGTCCAATTGGTAAACCTATTATGTACCAGCATATAATCATAAATAACCACATAAGTGAAACAACCAAAAAATATGGTAATATTATTTTATAACAATTTCTTATGCTAAAATCGTTTTTATTTTTCGTATATATTTCAATAAAGCCAATAAATATAACAAAATAAGTAAATAAAGGAGTTATTACATTAGTTATAGAATCGCCTGCTCTAAATACAATTTGGGCAAACTCTGGTGTAATATTAGCTTTCATTACCGCTGGCATTATATTTGGTGCTATAACTGACCACTTTGCAACTGGAGTTGGAGTAAATATGTTAGCTACCATTGTTACAACTAATATTAACAATACAAGAGGAATAAACGAAAACTCAGAAGCTGCTATAAGATTAGATAAACTTGCCGTTATTACAACCCCTAGATTAGACTCTTTAAGAATCGCACATAATTGGGCCGAAAAGAAAACCAAAACAAATATTCCGCCTATACTTTTTAAATAATCAGTAGAGAAATTAACTAAATCACGTATTTTTTTTATCGTTCCTGTTATAACTCCAAAAACAAAGCCTTGTATAATAAGTAATAAAGAAACTATCCCGACTAAATTTGTCATTAAAAGGGCATCACTAGAAAAAAGCATTTTCGAATATACGTTTTGCGATTTATCTAATAATAATCCGATGAACCCATCTTTAGTAGTTGGAATTATCATTAATATTAATGGGATAAGGAAAATTAACGTAACTATTAATGCACCTATTAATCCTTTCTTTTCGTCTTTTTCATCTAGCATTAATTCTTCATCTTCTTCAAAGTTGTTTCTTCCAAGGCGCCTTGAAACTAATTTTTCTGTTATAAATGTACATATTCCTGATATTAATAAGGCTGATGCTATCACAAATATTAAATTACTACTTTGTGCAATCGTATATTCAGTATCTAATAACTTGGCACTGGCTTCCGTATAACTAGATAAATTATAATCAAGTGAGGTAATAAACATGCCTGCTCCATGACCAGATGCTAAAGAAGCAAATCCTAGTGCTAATCCACCTATTGGATTTCTATTCATACTCATAAATAATACCGCTCCAAGTGGTAATAAAACAACGTAACCGGTATTTGCATCAACGCTTGCTATTATGCATAACAATGAATAGATAAACACGATTATAAATTTTGGAATTTTCTTTGTTAGTTTACCACACAAAGTTTTTAAAAAACCAGACTTCAATGCTATTCCAAAAGCAATCGATGCAATAAGTAGTGAACCAAAAGGCTCAAAAGAGATTAAATTTTCATAAGCTGACGTTATTAAAAACTTAAGTCCATCTAAGCTTAAAAGGGAATTTACCGCTACTGTTATACTATCAACTTCACCGGCAATAGTAGTTAGTTTATCATATGTAACCTGAAAATTAAGGGCGCTTGCAATACCACTTATAAGTATAATCAAAACCGATACATATATAAAGAACATAACTGGATGAGATGATCTTTTTACTTTTTTATCTTTAATCATTTTGAACCTCCAACACCTTTTTTATCTTTTTATTAAAATCAACCCTTGAAAGCATTATTGTTCTACCACAGTTTTCACATTTTATTTTAATATCCACTCCAATTCTTACTATTTTAAATATATTAGAGCCACACGGATGATTTTTTTTCATTTGAACAACCGAGCCGATTTCATAACTATTTTTCATTGTGCACCTCAACTTGAGGATAAGGAATTTTAATTCCGTTTTTATCCAACGCATTCTTAAATTCTTTTTTCATCTGTCTTTGAACCTCATAATGCTTAGCGGGTTTGCACTTACCTACCATTCTAAAAACAACGGCAGAATCAGAAAGTTCTTGAACTCCCAAAAGCTCAATGTCACCTACTAAAGATGGCATTTTTTCCTTAATAGTAGCAGCCGTTACCATTAAAATTTTTTCCACTTTATCTATCTTTGACTCATAACTAACAGGTAAATCAACAACCGCCAAGGTTTTATCCATACTATAATTAATAACCTCAGATATGTTACGGTTAGATATCATTTTAACTTCTCCAGTATATGCCTGTAGTCTAGTCGTTTTAAGCCCAAGCGATATAACGGTTCCCTCAAAATCCCCAATCTTAACTAAATCTCCAACGGCGAACTGATTTTCAAAAAGGATTGATACACCAACTAAAACGTCCTTTAATAAATCTTGAAAAGCAAGTCCAATAACCAAACTTACTACTCCAAGCCCGGTTATTATAGCAGCAGTATTAACCCCAAATACACCTAAAATTGATAATGTCGCAATAACCCAAACTAAGTATTTAGTTATGTTACATAATAAGCTTCTTAGTGTTTTTACTTTTCTTGAATCAAACTTAAGATGTTTTTTATCTGGATTAAACGTTTTTTTAATAATTAACTTTAAAAACTTATGGGTTAATACAGAAACGGCTATGATTATTATTGGCAAGTATATTTCTTTGGCTATTGTAAGCCCAAATATTTTCATATTATCCCTCTATTCTACATCTATGTCTAATATCTCTAATATCCTGTTAAGATCTTCTTTTGTTGCAAAAGAAATCTTAATCTTATTGCCAGAAATAGATACTTTGGTACCAAGTTTATCCTTCATTGCGTCTTCTACATATTTATATTCTTTATTTTTCACTTGCTTATTTACCGGAATATTCCTTGCAAATGAAACTGGTTCAGTAATTTTTTCAAGTTCTCTTACGCTTAGGTTTTCACCAACTACTTGATTAGCAAGTTCTTCTATTTGATCATGGCTTTCTAACTTACTTAAAACTCTTGCGTGCCCCATGGAAAGTTTGCCATACAAAACCATATCTTGTACGTTAAGAGGTAGTCTTAAAAGTCCAAGCATATTAGTAATATGACTTCTAGATTTTCCAAGTTTTTTTGCAAGCTCGTCTTGGGTTAATCTTAAAGATTCAATTATTGACTTATAAGCTTTAGCTTCCTCTATTGCCGTTAAATCCTCTCTTTGTAAGTTTTCTAAAAGAGCAACTTGCATCATTTCATCATCAGAAAAATCTTTAACTATCGCCGGAATGGAAGTTAACCCAGCTAACTTAGAGGCTTTTGCTCTTCGTTCTCCAGCTATTATGTTATAACCTTTAACACTTTTTTTAACAATTATTGGTTGGAAAACGCCGTGTTCCTTTATTGATAAAGAAAGTTCTTTTAACGCTTCATCATCAAATACTTTTCTTGGCTGATAAGGATTACTCATTAGCTCGTCTATATTTATTTGTACAATCTCATCTTTTGGTGTTTCATTAACTATTTCCTTTTCTACCTGATCAAAGTCAAGCATCTCAGAATTAAATAATTGCTCTAGTCCCATTCCAAGGGCTCTTCTTTTACCCGTTTCTTCTTTCATTTTGTTCAATTACCTCCTTTGCTAAATTAAGATATGCTTCCGTTCCACGACTCATTGGATCATATGCAACGATTGGTTTGCCATGGCTAGGTGCTTCGGTTAATCTTATTAATCTTGGTATCAAAGTATTATAAACTCTTTCTTTAAAGAATCCCCTTATTTCTTCTACTACTTCTAAACCTAAATTTGTTCTAGAATCAAGCATGGTAAGTAATACCCCCTCTATTTCTAGTCCTGGATTAAGCTTTTTTTGTGCGAGCATTATTGAGTTTAAAAGCTGCATTATACCTTCAAGTGCAAAAAACTCACATTGAACAGGAATCAAAACCGAGTTAGACGCAGTAAGCGCATTAGTTGTTAAAAGCCCAAGAGATGGTGGGCAATCTATTATTATAAAATCATAATTATCCTTGATTGGTTCTAGTGCTAACTTAAGTTGCATATTTTTCTGGAAATTTACATCTAATTTCCCTTTTTCTATAAGTTCTATATCCGCACCAGCTAAATTTATCGTGGCTGGAATTATACTTAAGTTTTTAAAGTTTGTTCTTATTATAGCATCACTTGGCATACATCTTCCAAGTAATAAATCATATATGCTTTTATCTACGTCACCTTTATTTATTCCAACCCCAGTTGAAGCATTTCCTTGTGGGTCTAAATCAATAAGCAAAACTTTTTTATTTTGTACCCCAAGTGACGCTGCCAAATTAATACTGGTAGTTGTTTTTCCAACCCCACCTTTTTGATTTACTAAAGCTATTACTTTGCCCATGATTACATCCCCTCACTACTTACGTATTATTATTTTAATAATTATATTCTATCAAAAAAAAACTTTTTTTAAAAGACTTTATTATTTTAATTTTCTTTTCTTATTTTATCGGCAAATTCTTTTATCTTCCTAAACCTATGATTCAAACAAGATTTACTTATTTTGGTTCCAGTTTCTAAAGACATTATTTTACTTAGCTCAAGCAGTGATGATTCGGGGTATTTTTCCCTATAAATAGCACTTTCTTTTACCTTTTCATCAAGTAAATCAAACATGTCTTTTTCTCTTATAAACTTAATTTCGTTAATTAATTTATTTGAAGTAAGCATCGTTTTTTCAACGTTAGCCTGTTCACAATTATTAAGCCGGTTTGTCATGTTTATCTTTTCTCTATAAACCCTTATTTCTTCATAATACATAACACCATTATAAGCCCTAATTAATCTTAAGAAGTCACTAATTTTTTCAGCTTCCTTAACGTATATCATGTATCCTTTTTTACGATGCAATATTTTACTATTTAGGTTGTTATCATTTAATAGTTGATTCAAAAAAGAAGCATACTGAGTATCATTTATAAGGAACTCCAAGTGATATCTAGATGTTTTAGGATCATTTAAACTACCAGATACCATGAAGACCCCTCTTAAAAACGCTCTTTTTAATTCTTCATCTGATAATAATGATTCATTTGGAATTCTAAGCATTTGGTTCTTATCATTTACGATTCCTAAGTCATGAAGAACTTTTAAAGTATCTCTTTTTAGTTCTAGAACATATATTTCATTTTTTTTAAAATTATAATTTTTTCTTAGCGTTATATTTAAATTAATATCATAAAGAATTTTAAACAAACCAAATATTCTGTTTGCAACAAACTTATTTTCTGTTTGAATTTTAATATTATATATTTTTATTTCCGCATTAGTCCTAATTATTCCTGATAACTCCGATAGATATTCTGCCCTAGTACATTCAGTCGTACTAATTTCTTGTTTTATTTTACTAGAGAATGTCATATCATCACTTCCTTATCATTATGATTATAACAAATAAAGATTTCTTTTTCAACATATCCAGGTGTTTTCAGCAAAGAAATTGATAGAGTGCATGAAAAGTGTTATTATAATGACCATTCAAATGAAAAGGGGGAATATTTGAATGGAAAAACATTATGATAGTAAAGAAACTAAATACACTTATAAGGATCTTGTAAGACAAAATAGAAAATTGGAATTAGAAAATAAAAAATTAAAACTTCAGCATAAATTATCTGAATTAGAATCGTCTAACAATTTAGACAAAGCATTAATGGTTTTTATACCATTTTTAGTATTGGGGCATGAATTTTCATATTTTGCTTTAGCTATAGATCCGAGTAACAAAGTTGAAATGAAAGATTTTATATATAGTATAATTCTTTCTACTATCGCTGCTGGTGTTTCTGAGATTTTTCCATTAGTTTTTATTCTAAAAAACAATAAAAAAATAAAGAGTTTAGAAGAAGAGATTAAAGCTAATGAAGAAGCTATGATAAAATTAAAATACGAAGACAGTGATAAAGAAAAAAGTATAAGGACTAAAGCAAAAATTAAATAATTAAAAAATAAAATAAATAATATATATTTCTTAAAATTTTTAATTCCACGTGGTTAAATACGTGGTTTTTTTATACTCTTATCAAGGAGTATAAAAACCACACTTCCGAAAAGAAGTGTGGTTTATCACTAATTTTTTTAAGTCAAATAATTGTCCTTTTATATTATTTTACTTTTAGATTCTTTTATTATATTTGTAGCTGCAATTGCCCCTTCACTTACCGCAGTAACCACTTGATATAGATTTTTACTTATAACGTCACCACAGGCATAAACATTATCAGCACTTGTTTTCATGTTTTCATCAACTATAATACCTAAATCATCAGTATTTAATTTCAAATTTTGATAATAAGCCGTGTTTGCCTCTTGACCAATGCAAACAAATATAGCAGAAACATTTAACTTTTTACCATTATCTAATTTTAAACCTACTATTTCTCCTTCTTTTTCTATTATATCATTTATTTTACTATCATATATAACCGTAACGTTATCACTATTTATAACATCATCCTGTTCTTTTTTATCAGCACGCAAAGAAGACGAACGATTTATCACATAAATATTTTTTGCAATATCCTTTAGGTAAGAGGCCGATTCCATGGCAGAATTACCACCGCCCACTATAGCAACGTTCTTGTTTTTATATAAAGCCCCATCACATATAGCACAGTAAGAAATTCCGTTACCTTCATACTTATCTGCATTATCTATTTTTAGTTTTCTAGGTGTTTTACCAGTTGCAAGAATCACGTATTTTGCACCATAAAAATTGCTTTCGGTAATTACCTTATAAATCCCATTTTCCTTTTCAATATTTATTACTTTTTCAGTTTTAAAAGGGACATCTAATTCTAAAGCTTGGCTATACATTCTAAATGCAAGGGTTGTTCCGTCTTTATCCGTATATCCCGGATAATTTTCTATTTTGTGTGTTTTATTTAGTGTTCCACCAGGCGCGTTTGCTTCTAAAATAAGTGGCTCTATACCAGCTCTTTTTAAATAAATAGCAGCACTAAGTCCACCTGGGCCTGCACCTATTATAATAACGTCATAATTAGATTTTGTTTCCATCTTTAACCGTCACCTCATCAGCATAGTTTTTACACTTAAGTTTAGTTAATATAAACATAATTATTCCAATTACAATCATAAATATTGAAACCAACTGCGCCATTTTTATATTACCTAACATTAAGCTGTCCGTTCTAAGAGCTTCAATAAAAAATCTAACGGTACCATACCATATAAGGTATATTGAGGTAGTATTACCTAACTTTGTTTTTTTTAGGCTTCTAATACCAACTAAAACAAAAAAACCAATTAAACAGAATATCGACTCATAAAGAAACGTTGGATGATAGTAGTTTCCACCAATATGCATTCCATTAATAATAAATTCCGGCAAGTGAATACTTTCTAAAAACGCTTTTGATACTACCCCTCCATGGGCTTCAGCGTTAAAAAAGTTTCCCCATCTTCCTACTCCCTGTGCTAAAATTATTCCTGGGACAGCGATATCAAGCATTTTTAAAACATTAACACCATACTTTTTACAGTAAATTATTAACGTAATTAGTCCTGCTATCATACCACCGTGAATTGCAAGGCCTCCATTCCATATCTTTATTATTTCTATAGGAGCCAAACTATAATAATCTAAATTAAATAATACATAATAAATTCTAGCGCCAAGAATACCAAAAACAACACACCAAAAAACAAGGTTCGTTACAAATACCGGTGGTATGTTACTTTTTTTAGCTTCTTTATTTATTATTATCCCGGCTAAAATTATTCCTAAAAGAATACATATAGAATACCACGTTATAGTAATTGGTCCCATGCTAATAGCTATCTTACTCATGTTATTTTTTACACCTTTCTATAAGTGGTTTTATTATAAGGCTTTCCATTAAAACGTTCATTATACTTATAAATATAGATACAATAAAAGGCGATAAAAAGCCCCTTAAATAAAAATGTTTTCCAAGAAACAAAGTCACTAGCAAAAGTATAAAAACATTTATAACAAAATAAAATAATCCAAGTGACATTCCAATAAGCGGCAAAGTAAGTGTAACTATAAATGGTTTAACAGTTTTATTAAGTCCATAAATTATAATTGCTGCCAAAAAACCATACCAGAAATTTTCTACGTATAAAGATCTAAACAAGTTAGAGGTAATAAGTAACACAATGGCGTATCCAAACATGTATATAAGCCATTCCAAAAACAGATTTAATCGGTACTCTATTTTTGAACCTTTACTTTTTTTATTATTATCATCTACTACTATTACTTTCATTTTATCACCATTATAATTATAGCATAGAAAACTAAATTAATATAATTATTTTTGCGACAAGATACCCATTTATTTTATTTAAATTATTTTTTACGCATTCCTTATTTATCTTCTATTTCTTCAATTCCTAAAGAATATGCAAACCTAATTAAAGTTTCTTTCTTTTTTATATAATAATAGCCTAATGAAAATCCAAGGTTATTAGCAATAAATCTATCGTCATAATTATCTTCTTTATCAAAGTAAGTCCAATATATTATCTTTCTTTCCTCGGTCGTTAATCTATTAAAGGAAGATCTCACGAAATTAATGAAAACAACTCTGTCTTTCAATTCACAATCATCCTTTTTTAAATAGATATTATCATTTTGATAAGAATCTAATTGTTCTAACAAAAAATCATCATTTATTTTTGAATCAGATTTACTATCAACCGATAAACTATAATAATTGTATTTGTTTATTAATTCTTTTACATTATTTTTGGTTTTAGGCCAATTAACATTCATTGTTTTCATACTGTAATAACTCCTTTCTCTATATATTTTATCATTTGCAAAGCTTAAAAAGGTAATATTAAGTTAACAAAAAAACCATACAAAAATAAAGTGAAAGTTATATTAACCTCCACTTTATTATTATTCATTTGTTATAAAAACACGCTTTATTTTAATATTTTTTTTAAATATTGTCCTGTATATGATTCGGTACATTTAGCCACCTTCTCTGGTGTTCCCTCACAAACTATGGTTCCACCACCATCTCCACCTTCTGGTCCAAGGTCGATTATATGGTCTGCCACCTTTATAACGTCAAGGTTGTGTTCGATTACGATTACGGTGTCTCCATTATCAACTATTCTGTTTAGTATTACAAGTAATCTTTTAATATCATGACTATGAAGACCAGTAGTTGGTTCATCTAGTATAAACACACTTTTACCAGTAGGTTTCTTTTGTAATTCTTTAGCAAGTTTAACACGCGATGCTTCACCGCCTGATAAGGTTGGTGCACTTTGTCCTAGTTTTATATAACCTAATCCAACATCCATTAATACCCTAAGTTTTCTTTTTATCTTAGGATGATTTTCAAAGAATTCTAAAGCTTCTTCTACGCGCATTTGTAAAACGTCATAAATGGTTTTTCCTTTATACCTAACTTCTAGAGTTTCCTTGTTAAATCTTGTTCCACCACATACCTCACAAGGAACATATACATCTGGCAAGAAGTTCATCGAAATTTTCTTAACTCCATCTCCCCAGCAAGCTTCGCACCTTCCGCCTTTTACGTTAAATGAAAATCTTCCTTTTTCATAACCCCTTATTTTAGCTTCCTTAGTATTTGCAAAAACATCTCTTATATCATCAAACACGCCGACATAAGTAGCTGGATTACTACGTGGTGTTCTTCCGATTGGATCTTGCGTTATATCTATTACTTTATCTACGTTTTCTAATCCTTTTATTGATTTATGTTTACCTGGAATAACTTTAGAACCATATACGTTTAGCGCTAAAGCTTTGTATAATATTTGATTTATTAAACTACTTTTACCAGAACCAGATACACCGGTTACTAAAACTAACTTACCTAAAGGAAACTTAACGTTAATGTTTTTAAGATTATTTTCCTTAGCACCTTTAATTTCGATAAAGTTACCATTACCTTTTCTACGTTTTTTAGGAACTTCTATTTCTTTTCTACCACTTAGATAATCTCCCGTTAAACTACTCTCATTTTGCATAACTTCTTCGGGCGTTCCACATGCTACTATTTCACCACCATGATCACCCGCACCAGGACCTACGTCTACTAAATAGTCAGCTTGAAGCATGGTATCAGTATCATGTTCTACAACAACTAATGTATTACCTAAATCTCTCATCTTTAGTAAAGAATCAATAAGTCTTTGGTTATCTCTTTGGTGAAGACCAATACTTGGTTCATCTAGTACGTATAATACTCCCGTTAACTGTGAGCCTATTTGGGTTGCAAGTCTTATTCTTTGTGCTTCACCACCTGATAAAGTTCCAGCACTACGTGATAAAGTAAGATAACCAAGACCTACGTTATGTAAAAATTCTAATCTAGATTTTATCTCTTTTATAAGAAGTCTTGCTATTTCTTCTTTTTCTTTACTTAGTTTTAATTTATCAAAGAAATCATATAGTTTATCAATGTTCATGTCAGTTAAATCAATTATGTTTTTCTTGTTTATTAGAACTGATAAAACGCTTTGTTTAAGTCTTTTACCATGACAAGTAGGACAAGTAAGTTCTACCATGTACTTACCAAGCCACTCTCTTACAAATTCACTATTAGTTTCAAAGTATCTTCTCTCTAAATTATTTAATATTCCTTCGTAAGGTTCAAAGCTATTCATTTCGTTACCACTTCTAGTTTTAAACTTAAACTCGATAGGCTCTTTCGTACCCCTTAGAATAATATCTAATTCTTTTTTAGTGAAATCTTTCATCTTTTTATTCATATCGATATTAAATTTATCACAAACGATTTCTAACTTCTTAATATAGATATTTTGGTCATCCATCCCTGCAAGCGGTTCAATACCTCCTCTTGCAAGTGTTTTTTCTTTATCTGGAATTATTAATTGTTCACTTATCTTTTGTTTAAAACCTAATCCCTTACAATCTGGGCACGATCCATAAGGAGCGTTAAAACTAAACATCCTAGGTTCTAATTCTTCTAGTGAAAAATCACAATGAGGGCATGCGAAAGACTCACTCATTACTATTTCTTCTCTGCCAGGTATTTCTACAACAGCTTTTCCTTTAGATAGCCTGCAAGCTAGTTCTATTGCTTCATATATTCTACTTCTTGATTCATCTTTTTTAACTATTCTATCTATAACAACCAATATGTTATGTTTTTTATTTTTATCTAAAACAATATCTTCACTTAAATCCCTTGTTTCATCATCTATTTTAACTCTTACATAGCCTTCTTTTCTTAAGTGATCAAGTAAATCTTTAAAAGTACCTTTTTCTCCATATGCTACTGGTGACATAATAATAAGTTTTGTACCATCTTCTTCATTCATTATCTGGGTAGTCATCTCTTCAATAGATTGACTAGATATTGGAATATTATGATTAGGACAATACGGCACACCAATTCTTGCAAATAAAAGTCTAAAATAATCATATATTTCAGTTACCGTTCCAACCGTTGACCTTGGGTTATTGTTGGTTGTTTTTTGATCTATCGAAATAGATGGAGAAAGACCTTCAATAGAATCAACATCTGGTTTTGAAGTTCCCCCTAAAAATTGTCTTGCGTAAGCACTTAAAGATTCAACATATCTTCTTTGACCTTCTGCATATATAGTATCAAAAGCCAAACTAGACTTACCACTACCTGATACTCCAGTCATTACCGTTAACTTATCCTTTGGTATTTCTATATCAACGTTCTTTAAATTATTTTCCCTAGCGCCTTTTACTATTATTTTATCCATAACTATCACCTTTTTTCTAATATCAATTCTATCATAAATACAAATTATTTCAACCGAAATATGAACAATTGTACTACATATCGGCATTTGTTGATACCTATTTTAACACACAATTAAAAAAATGATTATGTAAAATATAACCATTTTATTTTTTAATATAAAAAGTCGTTTTCATACCATGGGCCTCTGTTTCAAAAAAATAATTACTATGTTCATCAACAAACCTAGGGTTCATTCCATTCTTACCTATTTCAAAACCATCAAATTTATATTTTGCAGTACCATAACCAGCTTGAATAAAGCCACCATCCGTTAAATTATTATTTAATGATTTCAATAATTTCAAATAATCCTTTAGCTCTTTTTCAGTAAAATAGCTACTTATATTAGAAAAAACCATTGCTGAATAAGTTTCATTTCCTAAATTTTGTTTCAAATCAAATATATTACAGTCAATAAAATCTAATGGATAAATCTCTCTTATCCTTTGTTGTATCACTTCATAATTTTTTCTTGTTAAATACCCTGCCAATTTTGGGTAATACTTAATATTAACTAGATTATATTTTTCATCAACTTTTGCAGTCTTCATAAATTCATAAAGTGATTCAAAAAATTTAGCACAAGAATAGTTCATATTAGAACACACCTTATTATATAAATTAACGTTTGGATTTGTTAAAAAACCTCCTGCTATGGAATTGGAAAATGGAATGTCTATCTTGTATAATTTTATAAATTCTTCATAAGATAAACAATCAATGGCTACAAATTTAAAAATCGCAAAATACTTTGCCAAACGATTAATATCAAACATCTTAACGTAAGGAGCACCATTTAGTATCGCCATTAAAGCTTGATCTCCTGATGCAGTTACCGTAAGAACACCTTTGCTAGAATCTAATACGTTGAATATATCATTTAGTCTATCATTAGTGAATGGATAAATATTATCATATTTACTAAAGTTAGGTGAAAACATTCCCTTGCCTACTTTTGCTAACCCTTTTAATTGAAGAAAGTCTTCATCAGCCATTTGTTTTGTTATTTCCATACTATCCCTCTTTTATTGGTTAAATATAATAACACAAAACAAAGAATAAATGCAAATACTACCTGTTTATAGTTTAATATTATTATTTTCAGCATTACAATCAAAGTGAGTAAAAATATATCATTCAATAATCTTTAAATCTTCCACGTTTTCAACCCCTTTTATGAATTTTAATGGCATAGTTTCATTTTGTAATCTGCTAAAATTGCTTTGATTATTACTTTATTAAAATTTCTCCATTATTTATATTCTAATATCGTTTGTAATTCACGAGCTTCCCAATACTCATTACCATATTCATCAATATGTTTAATACTTTCATTATACTTTTTTAAATTTGTTATACAAATATCCCTTTTGTTTGCATAGTAATATTTATTTAAATAGCATGCAAATTATCAAAATAACGTTTTTGTAATTTTTATGGTATAAAAAAAGAAAAATTGATAAACAAAATTTCTTTTTTTTGAATCATTTTTCTATTTTTAAAGCATTTTAGTAAAATTATTTTTTAACCAACTTTCATCTCAAATATAATATCACGTAATTCCATTGCACGTTCGAAATCTAATTCTTTTGCAGCTTTTTGCATTTCTTCTTCTAATTGTTTAATAAGTTTATCATTATGGATTTCTTCACGTTTACGATGTTTTTTATCTTTTGATGAATCATCGCTTACGCTTACCACGTCCATTATCTTTTTCTTAATAGTTTGTGGAACTATACCATGTTTTTCATTATATTTAATTTGGATAGCACGACGTCTTTTAGTTTCATCTATCGCGGTTTTCATCGCATCACTTATAATATCTCCGTACATAATTACTCTACCACTAGCGTTTCTCGCACATCTACCAATTGTTTGGATAAGACTACGATGACTTCTTAAGAATCCTTGTTTATCTGCATCAAGTATTGCAACTAAACTAACTTCTGGAATGTCTAGTCCTTCTCTTAAAAGGTTTATACCAACTAAAACGTCATACTTACCTTCTCTTAAGTCGTGTATTATTTTAAGCCTTTCTAGTGTTTTTACCTTGCTATGAAGATAAGCAACCTTTATGTTTAAATTCTTTAAGTAAGAAGTAAGTTCTTCTGCCATGCGAATAGTAAGTGTTGTAACAAGGGTTCTATCTCCTTTATCTATTTGCTTTTGTATCTCTTCTATTAAATCATCTATTTGATTATTAGATTTTCTAACCTCTATTACTGGATCAAGAAGCCCAGTTGGTCTTATTATTTGTTCTACAACATTGTTATTAACTTTTTGTAATTCCTCATCTCCAGGAGTTGCAGATACATATATTATTTGATTTATTTTTTCTTCAAACTCTTCATACTTAAGTGGCCTGTTATCTAGCGCAGAAGGAAGTCTAAACCCATAATCAACAAGCATCTGTTTTCTTGCTCTATCCCCGTTATACATAGCTTTAACTTGTGGTAAAGTAACATGTGATTCATCTACTACCATTAAAAAATCATCTGGGAAGAAGTCTAAAAGACATGTAGGCGTTTCTCCTTCAGCTTTTAAAGCTAGATGTCTTGAGTAATTTTCTACTCCTGAACAAAAGCCTGTTTCTGCAAGCATTTCTAAGTCATACTTACACCTCTGCTCCAGGCGTTCAGCCTCTAATAATTTACCATTTTCTTTAAAATATTTTAATCTATCATCTAATTCTTCTCTAATATTAACAATCGCTTTCTTTAATTTTTCTTCACTTGTTACGAAGTGAGAAGCTGGCATTATTGATATAAACTTTTTATCACTAACAACTACTCCTGTTAATACATCAAACTCTGATATTCTATCTATTTCATCGCCAAATAGTTCAATTCTAATTCCGTGACTTTTTTCATAAACAGGAATAACTTCGATAACATCGCCTTTCGCTCTAAAAGTACCACGTACTAAATCAATGTTATTTCTTTCGTACATCATATCAACTAATTTAGTTAACACTTCGTTTCTATTTATTTCTTGGCCAACTTTTAAAGTAAGCATATGGTTTTCATATTCTTCTTTATCACCAATACCATATATACACGAAACTGATGCTACTACTATTACATCTTTAGCATTTATGAGTGATGATGTAGCATAATGCCTTAGCTCATCTATCTCATCATTAATAGAGGAATCCTTTTCTATATATGTATCACTTGATGGAACGTAAGCCTCTGGTTGATAATAATCGTAGTAACTTACAAAGTAACAAACCTGATTGTTAGGAAACAACTCTTTCAACTCAGAATACAACTGACCTGCAAGGGTTTTGTTATGTGCAAGTACCAGTGTTGGCTTGTTAACTTCTTTGATTACATTTGCTATTGTAAAAGTCTTACCAGTCCCCGTAGCCCCCAGTAAAACTTGATATTTCTTCCCATTTTTGATTCCTTCAGAAAGCTCTTTTATAGCCTCTGGCTGATCGCCTGATGGCTTAAATTTTGATACTAAATCGAACATAACGTCCTCCTTATTTATGAATATTACCAACCTAAAAGTTTTTATTAAATATATTACACTAAAATTAACTCATAAATTAATAACATATCAAGTAATATAACCATAAACATTATAACTAAGAATAAAAAATTTTCTAATATTTTTTTTAATTTTGGTTTTGTTGAAAATATTTTCTTTATTTTTGATATAAAATTAGTTTTTAACATTATATAACTAAAAGTAAGCGCGCCACTAACATTTAAAATAAAATCATCAATATCAAATTTTCCGCAAGAAAATAATAACTGTAAAATTTCTATTACGAATACGGTTATACTTATTTTAACAAACTGCTTCGATAATTTCATATTTTCATCATTTTTAAGCATAAGCAAAAATGATAATGGCATTAAAGCGATAAAATTACCAATTATATTATAAATTACAACCTTTAAAGATATTTTAGTCGTTAAATATTTAATTATTGTTTTAAATGGAATAATATTAATATCTCTTAAATATTCTTGAAAATTACCTATTTTCGTTAATGGCCTTCCGAATCTTTCAACAAGCATTGTTAGAGAAAATAAGCATATAAAATATAAAATCATATATATAATGATATTGTTTTTATATATTTTCTTTTCATTTATTTTTATACCACATATAAATGTAAATAATGATAGCAACCCGAAAGTCACTATTACAGTAACATAACTAACACCAATATTAGGATTAAAAACCAATGAAAAAAATAGAATTAAAGTTATAATTATAATGAGATAATTTAATATTTGTAGTTTGTTTTTTTTCATATCTTTCTCCTTTTATATACTATAATAATGATATCATTTAATTCTAAATTAATCTATATTTTTATATTATAAAGCAAAAAGCCTATACTCAAAATATAGATTAAAAATTATTATACCGTACAAACAAATTCACCTTTTGAGTCTTCTACGTTTTGTTCATCAATAAGCTGTGTAAACTCAATTAAATTTTCTTTTAATTTTCTCTTTTCTATTCATTATTTTATATTTTTTCATTATTAATTTCAAGGTATATAACTTTCACTTGATAAAAACAAGAAAGTCCATTACTTTCTTGTTTTAAATTCTACTTTAATAGAGCTATCATCTACATAAAGTGATGTTAGCTTTTGTAATTGTTTTTCACTTATTTTATCTTATTTTTTAATATTTGTGCATTTTAGATATAAAAATATAGTAACTAATTCCATTTTATGGATTTAGGTCAGGTTTTAAGGCCCATTTTTTTACCTTTAGTCTTATTCAAGTTTATCCTAGTATTTTGAAGGGATAAAATAACACTAAATCATAAGGATTTCAATGTAATGTCATAATATGAAACAAAGTAATAAACTCGATTATTCGAAAAGATTTACTTAAGTTCAGAATACAACTGGCCCGCAAGCGTTTTGTTATGTGCAAAAACTAAGGTTGGTTTGTTAACTTCCTTAATTACGTTTGCAATTGTGAAAGTTTTACCGGTTCCTGCTGTCCCTAATAAAACTTGATATTCTTTCCATTTTTGATTTCTTCGAAAAGCTCTTTTATAGCGTCTGGTTGATCACCTGATGGCTTAAATTTTAATACTAAGTAAAACATTATATCACTATTTTTATACATTTCTTATTAATGAATTTTTTATATTTTTTTCATATGTTATTCCGAAAACAATCTATATAATTCTTTAACTTCTTTATCAAGTCTTCCTTTTAAATTAAATATTATTGCATAAACCATATAATAATCCCATAATAATATTTCTTTTAAATCCCTATCTTCCATATTTGAAAAATCTTTAATATAATTCTTAAGTCCTTCTAATTTAGCTGTTATTTTTATTCCTTCCAGAGTTCTTATATAATTATTTTTTCTCTCAATATAAGCAAAATATAGTAATAAAAAAATAAATAAAATAGAAATTATTGCTGTTTTTTTTCCTATTATTTCACACTGAGCTAAAAATGAAGCAACTAATAAAATTGACATTGAATAAATTAATATAACTATTAAAAAAAAGTTTGTATTAGATTTTTCAGTTTTAAAATATCCATTTTGTTTTGAATCCTTTTTTATCAAATTAATAAAATTATTTTTAAATATTCCATCTTCAATAATATTTTTTAACTCTTCAAAAGTAATTGTATTACCTATTTTTTTAATTTTTTCATAAAAATACGATTCGGATTCATTTAATATGGCTTTATTATTGTTTGAAAGACTTATTGTTTTTTTTACATTATCAATTTGAAAAACATTATTTCTTTGAAAAATCAATATAGTTGCTACAATTATATCTTCGTAATTAATTTTCCTATTATAACAATAACTTAAAACACCTACAGAGCTTTCATCTAAAATATCCCTATAATATTTTAAATCAGAAATCTTTAATATTTGATTTTCTTCTCTTTTTATTTTCCATTTTATAATTAATCTTCTTAATAAGAAAATAATAATGATAGTTAATAAGAAAAATACGTTTATTGCCAAGATAATTTTTTCTACATAATTAATAGATTCTTTTATAAAACCATTAATTATAAAAAATAAGAAGACTAAAAACATAAATAAAAAGTATAATTTAAATCCTTTTGTGTGCAAAAGGGGATTAATCCATACACCATTATTATCTTGATTATATATTTTATCTTCTTCTGGATTGATTTCTTTTATTGTTTTGCTTTTTTTCAAACTTACCACCTCTCTTGCCATTATTATATCAGATTTTTTATTATTCATAAAATATGTTTTAATTTATAATAAGCCTGAAATCAGTATAACTAAAAATATTTGTATATCAAAAAGAGTATTTTACCCATATTATGAGTAAAATACTCTTTTATCTATTGTAATAACTAGATCCTTTGGCTGGAAATGTTATAACATTTCTAGGATTAAATGTATATTTTGCAAAACTTGGTAGCTCATTTCCTTTTTTATCGTATGTTCTACTATAATTTGTATAATCTTGCATAAATTTTCCTGTAGCTAAACCCAAATGAAGATGAGCCCCATAACATTTACCGGTACAACCTGACTTAGCAATTACCGTATCTTTTGTTACTATTTGATTTTTCTTAACATTTATTGTAGATAAATGGCAATATAAAGATGAATAAGTTTTTCCATTTACGTTATGCCATATTACAATAGCATTACCACAATAATTTCCAGTATATGCAACAATACCATCGGATATAGAATATACAGGAGTACCCGTTGGCATACCTATATCAATTGCATAATGATTATTAGGCGAGCCTAATAAATCTCTAAGTCCAAATTCGCTTGTTATTCTCCCTGATGTTGTAGGTCTATAAAAAGTTGTACCACTTGGCAAATAACCTGAACCAAATTTTCTAGCATAACATGCATCAATTGATTCGTTTCTATCACATCCCATATCTACATAACTTTTTATATTTTTTTTAATTTCCTTTATACTATTTTCCTCGGATATACCATCTTTATCAAGCTCGCTACTTTTCTTTTGTAATACAGTTAATTGTATATCTAACTCTGATTTTAATGACGTTAATTCAGCTTTCTTCTGCTCTAAATCCTTTTTTATAACTTCGTTTTGCTTTATCATATCGTTCATTTCTTTTACTACTTTTTTGTTATAATTAGTGATTTGTTCAGTTATTGCCAACCTATATACAAGATCCGTCATGCTTTCTGCTCCCATGATATACTCTAGCATGGTAGAGCCCGATGAAGTGACTTGATAATATCTCATTAATTCTTCGGTTTCTTTATTTTTTAAGGTGATATCTTTTTCTAGTTGCTCACTTTCTTTTGTTTTTACATCTATATCAGAATTAATTTTTTCTATGTTTGATTTTATTGTACTTATCTTATTATTAGTTTCGTTAATATCCTGATTATTAGCAGCTTTTTTTACGTTCGTATCATTCAACTTTTTTTCTGCCGCTTCTAATTCTTTTTCTAATTCAGCTATTGTTTTGGCATTTATGGTAGTTATTGGTATTAAAAGCGCTATTAATATTACTACACCATATTTCAAAGTTTTCTTTATCATATCTTTAAATATTTCCTTACTGCACGATAACTACCAATCATACCAACAACAACGCCTAGTCCCACTAAGATTAGCGCTATTACGTAAACAAAAGGTTCAGCCACAACAAGCTTAAAGAATGGAGAAAATAATTGCCCACTAAAGTGATTATATAATGCTGAGTAACCATAAATAGTTATTATTATTGGTATCAATGACCCTAAAAATCCTAAGCATAACCCTTCTATAACAAAAGGCTGTTTAATAGAAAAGTTTGAGGCACCAACAAGTCTCATTATTTCTATTTCCTTTTTTCTTGAGAAAATAGTTATTTTTATCGTATTAGTTATTAAAAATAAGGCTACTAATACTAATGCAATCATTGCAATCATCATAGCTTTTTCAACACCTTTAAAAATAGAAAGTAAGTTTTCTACCATACCTTGACCATATTTAACATCAGTTATTAATTTCAAGTCATTGATTTTTTCAGCCGTTTTAGAAATAGTTTCGGTATCTTTTACTTTTACTAACATAGTATCATATAACGGATTATTATCATCAGACCAACTATCTATTATCTTCGCTAAGTCACTTGATGTATTTTTCATTTCATTTGCTATTTCTTTTTTCGATTGGTGAGTAATCGTTTCTACGTTTTCATAACCAGAAATTTCTTTTTTCAAATCATTTATTTGAGCTTCAGTAGCAGAAACATCAACAAAGGCAACAATAGTAAAATCTTCTTTAACCCTTTTTGTAACACTTTCAACATTATATGAAACAATAAGTGCTATAGCAACAATCAAAAGTGTTATTGTTATACATGAAATTGAAGCTAATGATAAACTAAGGTTTCTTCCAACACTCTTAAATCCATCTCTTATGTTTCTAAAAAATATTCTAAGCGCCTTCATAATTACTATAACTTCCCTTCTCATAATCTTTAGCTAATTTACCATTATCTAACATAACTACTCTTTTTTTCATTTTATCTACCATTTCTCTATCATGAGTTGCCATAACTATCGTTGTCCCCAAATCATTTATCTTTTCAATTATCTTCATAACTTCTAAACTAGTATCCGGATCCAAATTACCAGTAGGTTCATCACAAATTAATAATTTTGGCGAATTAACAATAGCCCTTGCTATTGCGACTCTTTGTTGCTCTCCACCAGATAATTGATCAGGATAGCTCTTCGTTCTAGACTTAAGACCAACAAGATCTAATGCTTTTAAAACTTTTCTTTTTATTTCTTCCGTTGGTAATCCATATATTTCAAGAGCAAAAGCAACATTTTCATAAACAGTTAATTTAGGTAATAATTTATAATCTTGAAAGACTATCCCTATTTTTCTTCTTAACTTATAAACTTTGTTATTTTTTACTTTAGCAACGTTAACACCACCAACATAAATTTCGCCACTTGTTGGTTTTTCCTCACGATATAGCATCTTTATTAAAGTTGATTTCCCAGATCCTGAAGCACCAATTACGAACACAAATTCGCCCTTTTTTATATCTAAATTCATATTGTAAACTGCGTTAACACCATTTTTATACGTTTTATCAACGTTCTTAAACCTAATAAATTCCATTTAAATCCCTTCCTTTACTTCTAAGCAATACTACTATTATCTCCACTATAAGTTCCACTAGTTTGGTAAGCATCAGTTACAAGCACAACTGCTTTTGGATCAATTTGCTCAATACCCTCGCTTACTTTAAAATATTCTCCAGTAGGAACTACGCACATAATAATTTGATCTTTTTTATTAGTATATCCACCTCTTGTTTCTATTAAGGTAATACCTAATTTTAGCTCATTTAACAGGTAATCACATACCCTATCGTCCTCATTAGTAGTAATATAAACTGCCTTATTTCCGGATATTCCAAGTACCACTTTATCCACCATTATGTTTATTATATATAGAACTATCATGGCATACAACACCCTGGTCCATCCAAAGAAAAAACCACCGATTAAAACAATTATTCCGTCAGTCATTAACATCGCGGTACCGATTGATACTTTGAAATATTTAGAAACAATTTGGTTCAATATATCTGTACCACCAGTTGTAAATCCACTTTTAAAAACAATACCAGCGGCAAATCCTACACAAACACCCCCAATAATAGTAATTAGGAGCAAATCAGAGTTATCAATTACTATATAATTACCTATATTAGAAGTAAGTTTTACAAAAATGGGAAATAAAAGTGATCCAACAACCGAATCAAGGGTTTGTTTTTTTCCTAGCAAGAAAAAACTCAAAGTTAGGAAAAATACATTTAATATTAATATCATCACGGATGGTTCTATTAAGCTCTGCGTAATTATTGATATACCACTAGCTCCTCCATAGACAATATTATTTTTGAAAAAGAATAAATTGTATGCTACTGCATAAATTGCAACCGCTATAACTAATAAAACATACCTTTTTAATAAATGAGTTTTTTCAACAAGTTGTAGTATATTTTGCTTTCGCTTTTCTTTAAGCCTCTTAAAAAGTTTCATTTTGTTTTTCCTTTCTTAAATAACTATCTATAAATTCATCTATGTTACCATCCATAACCTTATTAACATTTGAAGTCTCATATCCTGTTCTATGATCCTTTACCATCGAATATGGATGCATTACGTAACTTCTAATTTGAGACCCAAATTCTATACCACTATTATTACTTTTTGCCGAGTCTAGTTTATCTTTTTGTTTCTTTTGCTCTAATTGGTATAATTTACTTTTTAATACTTTTAAAGCTGTTTCTTTATTTTTTATTTGACTACGTTCATTTTGGCAAGTAACAACTATACCAGTAGGAATATGTGTTACCCTTACAGCACTATCCGTAGTATTAACCCCTTGCCCTCCAGCGCCACTACTTCTATAAACATCAATTCTTATATCAGAATCATTTATTTGGATATTTATATTATCATCAAACTCCGGTATAATATCTACCGCCGCAAAAGATGTGTGCCTTCTGTTATTAGAATCAAAAGGCGATAATCTTACTAACCGATGAACACCTTTTTCTGATTTTAAATACCCATAAGCATAGCTTCCTTTTACTATGCAAACAACGCTTTTAACGCCTACCTCTTCGCCAGGCTGCTCATCAAGTATTTCACATTTGAAACCTTTTTTATCAAAATATTTTAAGTACATTCTAAGTAGCATTTGAGCCCAATCTTGACTTTCTGTTCCACCAGCACCAGCGTGAATTTCAAAAATAGTATTTTTTAAATCGTATTCTCCACTTAAGAAAGAGGATATTTCTTGTTCCTTTAAAAGAACTAACGTTTCATTATAAATTGATTCATATTCCATTGTTTCCTCTTTATCAAGTTCAGAAGAAATACACATTTTTAATAAATCTATATTGTCCTTTATCTTAATAATAGGAGTTACAATTTCTTTTAATGAATTAAGTTCTCTAATTATTTCTTCGGCTTTTTTAGGATCATTCCAAAACAAAGGATTTTTACAAGCTTCCTCAAGTAATGTTATTTTTTTGATTTTATTATCTAAGTCAAAGAGACCCCCATATTTTAATCAATGATTCGCTTAGAGTATTAACATCTTTATTAGTAATTTCCATATAATCACCTATTTTTAATTATAACACAAAAACCGGATTTAAGAAATTAAAGTATATTAAAAAATACTGGGATTGTTTTCCACAGTATTTTTTAATATATAGAAAGAAGTATTATTTTTATTTTTCCTTTAATACCTAATTAACAACTATTATCAACTATTTAATTTTTCTTTTAATCCATCTTCCATATTAATTTTTGTTGGAATAATATACTTTGCATTTACTTTATGAGAAATTAAATTTGTAATTACTTTCATTGCTCTTGAACCATCAAACCATAATGGATTATCACTATTTTGCCTTATTGCTTCTAAAGACGTAATAAGTGCATCGCGGTCATATTGATTGTTCATTTCTTTAGTTATCATATATTTTTGATTATCACAATCATATAAAGAATTTTCTAATAAATTATATTTAGCATTATTATACCAATATAAATGATCTCCACCTGCCAAAATCAAAATATCTGATTCAATTTCTATATTGCCAATTAAACCGTCAACATAATTATATACTTCTTCAAAAGTACAAGTTGGAATATCTTCTTTCAAACTATCAAATTCTCTAGTAATATCTACTACTCCAAAATTATAATATTTTTTATCAATAACTTTTTTATTATTAACAAATATAAGTTCAATAGACCCTCCACCACCAATAAATATGCATATATTTCTTTCGTAATCAATATTATTATAACAACCTAAAGCTGTATAATAAGCTTCATCGTCTTGGGATACAACTTCTATTTCTAAATTGTATTTATTCTTTATTTTCAAATTTATATTTTCTAATTCTTCATTGGAAATATTTCTGAAAATACTACACCCATATATATGCACTTCATTTGTATATTCTAGTGCTTTTTCTATTATCTTGTTAAGAAGATATAAATCATCATCATTTATTTTGTGACCTTTTTGATAATTTTTCTTAAATTCTATGGTTGTATTATCTTCATATATCAAGTCATCATTACCATAAATATGCGTTTTAGTATTATTACTGCCAATTTCTATTATTGCCAATTTCTTATTATGCATATAAACTATTCCTTTCTTTGGACTTGTCTATTCTGTCCGCAAAATTAAATTTAATTTTGTGGACAAGTTGTAAGCAAATTACAAGTATACTTTAAGATGTAAATAATTTAATATTTATATCTTATTTTT
>CAYOWI010000014.1:0-29092 GCA_964407685.1 uncultured Muribaculaceae bacterium | reverse complement strand
ATAAGATATATAATGTTGGACTTTATATAAGATTATCTAGAGAAGATGATGATAAAACATCTGAAAGCGAAAGTATTACAAATCAAAAAAGTTTATTACTTCAATATGTTAAAGAGAATAATTTAAGGGTTTATGATATTTATATTGATGATGGATATTCAGGTACTAATTTTGATAGACCAGATTTTAATAGATTACTTAATGATATTGAATTAGGTAAAATAAATATGATTATTACAAAAGATATGTCTAGACTTGGAAGAGATTATATTGGTACAGGAAATTTAATGGAAAAGTATTTTCCTGAGCATAATGTTAGATATATTGCAGTTACTGATAATATTGATACATTTTTAGATAGTTCTAATAATGATATAGCACCATTTAAAGCTATAATGAATGATATGTATGCTAAAGATATTTCTAAAAAAATTAAGTCTAGTTTAAAAGCAAAAATGAAAGAAGGAAAATGGGTAGGAGGTAGAACTCCATTTGGATATGATCAAGATAAAGACAATAAAAATCATTTAGTAATAAATACTGAACAAGCAAGTGTTGTTAAAAGAATATTTGATATGTGTTTAGAGGGCTTATCGTTTTTTAAGATAGCCAAACAGCTAACAAATGAAGGGGTAAAAACTCCAGCACAGTATTATAGCTTTGAATGGAAAAATAACTACAATTTAAAATATGGAGAATGGCATTCAAAAACTATAAGAGATATTTTAACAAATAGGATGTATATAGGTGATATGGTACAAAATAGGCGGGCTAAAATAAATTATAAAGTTAAAAAAGTAATAAAGAATAACCCCAAAGATTATATAGTTGTGGAAGGAACACATGAAGCAATTATTGATAAAGGTGTTTTTTATGAGGTACAAAAAAGAATACCTAAAAATAAGGGAAGAAATGAAAAAAAAGAAATTCACTTATTAGATGGACTCTTATATTGTGGTGATTGTGGTCATAGAATTTCAATACAAGCAAGAAGAAAAAAAGATAATAGATGTTATACTATTTGTAATTATTATAGAACTTATATGAAGAAAAAGTTATGTACAACTCATTCAAATAATTATGATGAATTAGAAAAAGTTATAATTAATTCTTTAACTGAAAAATGTTTAGATTTTATTAATAAAGATAAAATTAAAAATGGTGTGTTAAATAATTTAAAAGAAAATGATAAAGTTAATAATAAAAAAGAACTGGATTTATTAATTAATGATATAAAACAAATTAATGATAATTTAGATATTATTTATATTGATAAGTTAAATAAAAAGATTACTGAAGAACAATTCGAAAGAGTAAAAGCAAAATTAGAAAATGAGTTGAATACAAAGGAAAAAAGATATAATGAGTTAAATAATGACATTAGAGATAATATTGACGAAGAATCTAAAAATAAAATGATTAATGAGTATATTAATAAGTTTTTATCTATGAAAGAGCCTAGTAGAGAATTAATAATAAATTTAATTGATAAAATAGAAATATTTGAAGATAAAACAATTAATATTAAAGTATGTTTTATGAAAAATTAGTCTACCAAAAAGGGACACACACATGTTTGTCCTATACATACAAGAGTAATTAATAATCACATAATAGAACATACATATAGACCTGAATACAGTTGTTCTGAAGAAAATACAGTAACAAACATTGATCCAGGTTGCTGCGGACAAAACTTCTAGAAAAGATTCCCGATGAAATGGGAATCTTTTTTAGAATAATTAAAATGTTGATAATATAAAAAGTTATGGTATAATACTAAGCAATTGTTAGGAGATAGGAGATTTATATGCTAATTTTTGAATTAAGTAAAATGATTGATAGTATTTATAAGTATGGGAGATGTATATTACAAGTAAAAGTTGATAGTAAAACTTTTAAGGAATTAGAAATAAAGGTTGATAATGAGAATTTTAATATTGATGATGATTTATTACTTCAAATTTTATCGATATTATATTCGGAAGCTTTTATCCCTAAAAAATATGATAGTTATAGAAGTTTTTTTATTAAAATGGAACAACAAGAAAATAATGAGTTATTAGCTATTAATGATATTTTACCATTTGTGGTAAATGAAAAATCTGAAATTACTGCTTCTATAAAAGATTTAAGTGGTTTGTGTTTTCCAAATTGTGAAAATACTTATTTAGCAACTTTAAAGTTATGTGGTATGATAAGCAAAATGCTTTCTTGTTGCAATCCGCTAACTGACTCCTTAGATATATCAGCTCATAAAATTTATGAATCTGTAAAAAATAATTCTTATGAAGAAAGTTATGTATTTACAAATTTAGATAATGTTGCAAATGATTACTTTGATAAAAGACTTATTCCAGCAAGTATTATTGAAGTATTGAAATTAAGAAAAAATATTATGAAATCAAAAAACTTAGGGGACGAAACAATAAGGATTATAGATATGATTAGTGAAATATCTTGCTTATTAGAAACCGAAGGTTTCGATAATATAAAGATAGACGAAATATTAAAAAGGCATGATTATAATGGTATTCCAGATGAAAGAAAAAGTATATTAAATAACTATTTGAAAGACATAGGTTATGATAAAAATGGTGAATATCATATATAGTTTAAGCATTAAATAAATATGAAAAAGAATTTCTTAATTAGGAATTTTTTTCGTTTTATGATATAATGTTTACATATCATGGAGGCAGTTATGAAAGATACTAGTAATCCAATAAAGGAACTTATAGATAAAAGAATTAGTAATTTATCAGGAGAAGAAAGTGAAGATTTAGAATACGTTCATTTATTTTTCCCGAAGCTTATTACGTTAATAGGAACTAAAGGTTGCATGGATATCCACGAAGGTAAAGATCCGGTTAAAGTTTTTTTAAAATCAGGATTAACCAAGGAAGACTATGAATCAATATTTTTAATAATTCAGGAAGGTATTAGAATTTTATCTTTAGACAATTCGTTAGGAGCTCTTAGTGAAATCGATAAAAGAAGCGATGTAATGTTAATGGGTTATTTAAAAAAAGTAAGAGATTTTAAAATTAAAAGTGGAGCATCATCTTCTGAAATAGAAAAGTTTGATAATGATGTTAATCTATTTTTTGGAAATAATCCTGTAATATTTACACCATGCGAAGAATATGAAAAAAGCCTTGATAATAAAAATAATGTAAAATAATGTACAATCTATTGATATTTAAATTACACTAGGTATATACTAAAAATAGGGAGTGTGATATTAGTGATTTATCCATCAATTGATAAGATACTTACTAAGGTGGGATCAAAGTACTTACTTGTACATGTGGCTTCAAGAAGAGCCAAAGAAATGAATGATAATGGTCATTATCAAATGCCAGAGGCTAAGTATAAATGTAGCAAGAATATAGGTAGAGCACTTGAAGAAGTGATGGAGGACTTAATACAAATTAAATAGTATTATGTTTTTTTCTTATAAGGAGGTTTTGATGAGGATAATAAGTTTTAAAAAAACGTCAAAAGATAAATATAAACTTTTGTTAGATAACAACGAAAGTATAACTTTATATGAAGATGTTATTATTAATAATAATTTATTAATTACAAAAGAAGTAGATAATAATTTATTAGATGATTTAATGAAGCAAAATAGTGATATACATGCGTATAATATAGCTATTAATTATATATCAATTAGAATGCGTAGCATTAAGGAATTAAGAGAATACTTAATTAAAAAGAACATGAGTAGTACCTTAATAGAAAACGTAATTAAAAGGTTAATTAAAGAAGGTTATTTAAACGATTTTAAGTTTGCTAAAGCATTTGTTAATGATAGATTAATAATTTCTACTTTTGGGCCTTTTAAGATTAAAAGAGAGCTTTTAAATTATGGCGTAGATGAAAGTATTGTAAATGAAGTAATAGAGGAAATTGATGATTCTATAATAGAAGAAAAACTTTCTAAGTTAGTTGAAAAACAAATGAGAATAAAAAAAGGAAGCGCAAATTCCATTAAAATTAAGTTAGTTAATTATTTTAGTAATTTAGGTTATGATAAAAGTATGATATTAAAGAAACTTTCTAATTATGATTTTAAATCAGATCCTGATAAGCTAAAAAAAGATTATGATAAACTTTATAATAAATATAAAAATAAATATGAGGGTAGTAAGTTAACTTACTTTATAGCTCAAAAACTATATACAAAAGGATATACTAGTAGTGATATAACGAATGTCATTAAAAATAGTTCATACCAGAATTGATATGAACTATTTTTTTAATTATTACTTGTCGTAGTAGTGATTGTTGTAGCTTCTTTTATATAGCTATTATAATCACTTTTAATGGTTTTGTCTTTTATTTTAATTTTGTATTTTTCTCTTAAAGCAATCATAGCTTTAACGCTTATTGTATTATCTTCTGATTTTTTTTGTTCTATTAACTTTTCGATTATCGTATCTTTTGATTTGTTATAACTTGGTTTTTCTTTTTGACCAGTTTTCATTATTATGTGGTAACCATATGTTGTTTTAACTGGTTTTGTAGTATATTCATTTACTGCTAAACCATAAGCAGCTTCCTCAAATTCTTTAACCATGTCACCAGTATTAAAATATCCTAAATCTCCACCATTTTCTTTAGAACCATTGTCGGTAGAATATTCTTTTGCAAGTTCGCTAAAATCTTCTCCGTTTTTAATTTTTTCGATTATTTCTTCTGCTTTAGCTTTTGCCTCGTTTTCTTTTTGTTCTTTTTCTTCATCGGTTGCATTATCGTCATAATCAAATGAAATTAATATGTGTTTAGCTGATATGTCGCCATAAATATTATTTTCATAATATTCTTTTTTTTCTTTATCAGTTAAGTTATTTTTTATGAAATCATCGGTAACAAGGGTTAATTTACTGTTCTTTATTAATAATTCCTTTAACTCTTTATCGTCACTTATTCCGTTATATTCAAGGAATGATTTATAATTATCACCATAAGTATTTTTATAATTTTCAATGGTTGCTTTAGCTTGCTTTTTTATGTCATCAGTTGTTTTATATTCCTTATTTAATATATAATCATCAATCATGTTTATCGCTACATTTTTACCATTTTGATTTTTTAACTCTTGGTATAACTCATTAGCGGTAATAGTTTTTCCATTAACTGAAACAACGATGTCATCTCCGTTTTTAGTCTTAGTGTTTTTAGTTGAAACAAATATTAAAACAATTAGTAATATTGCTATTGTTATTACACCACCAATTGTTATTTGTTCTAAGGTTAAGCTGTTAAACCATTTTTTTATCTTTGTCTCTTTTTTACCCTTATTAATTTTAGTAGCATAAGTATCAATTTTTTTAGCTTCCTTAACCACTTCCTTTTTTACCTCTTTTTTAGTTGTAGTTTTAGGTTCTTGCTTTTTAGCAGGGGCTTTTTTACTTTTAGTACTATTAGTTTTTTTTGCAGTATTTTTTTCATTTGTAGCGTTCTTTTTTTCGGCCATTATTCTTTCCTCCTATCAATTTTACTTATATATCATAACAAATTATATGCTTTCACGCAACTTTTTTGATAAACATATTCACACATTTATAACAAATACCATAAAATACTTTGAAAAGACAAAAAGGAGGAATGAATTATGGGAAACAATTATGCATCCGGCGCTGGAATCATATTAGTATTATTTATCTTATTAGTAATCATAATAGGTGCTTACGTTTAATATAAAAAAAGGAGGTTTAAACTATGGCATGTTGCGGAACAACAACAACTACTTCTTGTAACCCATGTGGAAACACTTGTTCAAGAGGAAGAGGCAATGGATTTTTACTAGTAATAGTACTTTATATCCTACTTGCTATAATAGTTGGTTCATTTGTATGCTAAAGGAAGCTAAATTTAGCTTCTTTTTTTCTGTTTTTTAAATTTATTGTTAATTTTAAAAAAATGAGATAAAATAAAAATGTATATAAGCGGGGTGATTTATAATGATCACGGTAAGATTAGGTAAAAAGAAGGTAAAGGTATTTAATTTACTGTTTTTAATAATTATTTTATGCATTATTTTTTATCTATTAATCGCATTAGTCTTTACGCTTCCATTTTTTAAATTAAATTATAAATACAAAGTAAATAATGGTAATTATAAAATAGATGCTTTGGTCACTTTTAAAAAAAATTGGTTTAGTTGCCTTGTTACCGAAAGCATAAAAGTAGATTCTAATTATGATTTAGTTTATTTAAACTATGTAAGTGATCTTTTAAATGATGGGTATAAAAAGGTGGAAAAAAGAACCTATCAAAAAAGCTTTAACGTAAATAATTCGTGTACACAAGTAAAAGAGGATTATCAAAAAGCCCGTGATATTAAATATTCTTACTTGGCTTTAAATGGAAAGCAAGATGAGATGGTTGAATACGGTAATAATTATGTTGATTCTTACGTAACAAGTAAGATAAATAATAAGGATGTAAAAGATATAGAAATTAATTCTAATTATAATGGTAATAAGTTAGGCACTTATGTCATCTCATATAGTTTAAAGGTTGATAACTATTATACGAGAAGGTTATACCGTTTAATAAACGTTGTTGATACAGTAAAACCAGCTATAGTTTTAAATGGAGAAAATACCATAATATTAAATTATAATGAAGATTATATGGAACCTGGATTTATTGCAACTGATAATTATGATGGTGATATAACTAATAAGGTTAAGATAAATAATAAGATAAATAAAAATAAACCAGGAACTTATAAAATAAGTTATAGTGTATTAGACTCTAGTAAAAATAAAACAACCGTTTATAGAAATATCGTGGTAAAAGAAAAAGATAGTATGGTTAGTAATGTAAAACCAGAAATTATTCAAAAAGACGGTGTAACTTACATAGATGATATTATAATAGTTAATAAGGATTATTCTCTTCCAAAAAATTATGATCCAAAGGTTAATAAAAAGGCGTATAAAGCATTACAAAAAATGCAAAATGATGCTCTAGTTTTAGGTCTTGATTTAAGTTTGGTTTCCGGTTATCGTTCTTATAAAACGCAGGAAAAATTATTTCAAAAATACGCTTTAAAAGATGGTGAAGAAAAAGCCAATACATACTCGGCTAAACCAGGACATTCAGAGCATCAAACAGGACTTGCTTTTGACATAGGAAGTGTTGATAGAACTTTTGAAAATACAGATGAGGCAAAATGGATAGAAGAAAACGCCTACCTATATGGTTTTATAGTTAGGTATCCAAAAAATAAAACAGATATAACAGGTTATATATATGAACCTTGGCATGTTAGATACTTAGGTGTAGATGTTGCAACAAAAGTAAAAGCTAGCGGTTTAACATTAGAAGAATATTTAGGAATAAATTAAAAGAAGCTTTAAGGTTAAGCTTCTTTAATTTTTTCATATATTTTTTTAGGATCACTAATAAATTCTTGATGCTTTATTAATTCATTAGGCTTTTTGACATTATAATATGGTTTTATGTGTAAATGATAATGTTTAACTTCTTGAACATCACCGTTATTTTGAAGTAAACTAAAACCGTCGCAATTTAACTTATTTTGTAATAATTCCATTATTTTTTTAGATGTTTTATAAATATGAAGTAAAACATCATCAGGAATATCATTTATATCCTTATAATGAGTTTTAGGTATAATAAGAGTATGCCCATCACTATCTGGATTTACGTCTAAAAGTGCTAAACATAAATCATCTTCATAAATCTTCATACTTGGTATTTCATTATTAATAATTTTACAGAAAATGCAGTCTTTCATGTAATCACCTCTAATGATATTTTAACATAAAAATGTTAAAAAAACTAACCATAAATATTAGTTACAAAATTTATTGACAATCAAAATTTATTATTCTACAATAATATTCAAACAAAAGAAAGGAAAGATCTAATGAAATATAAACTAATTAAAAAGAAAGTTATGGCCGCAATGCTTACTGGAACAATGCTTTTTTCCTTTGCTAGTTGTAAATCTCCAGTAAGGATTAATGTAATTATTAATGATACCAATGAAATAATAAGTCAGGCAGATGGAAAGGGAGATGAATTAAGTATAGTAATTTTGTATGATTCTCATACAGAAAATATAGTAGAAAAAGAATTATATGGTTATTTAAATGAAGAAACCAAAATTTTTTATGACGTTATAAATGAAAAAGAATATGATTTTAATAATAAAGATTTTGAAACATATGGCATTTGTTCTTTAACTGTTAAAGATTTTTTAAGCACACTAAATCAAATAAGCTCATCAAAGGAAGAAACGGAAAAATCTCTTTTAGAATACGATATTAATAAAGGTATTTATAAAAAAGATTTAAAGAAAATAGAAGAAAATTATTACGTAGTTTCTATAAAGGATGATATATATTTAATTGATGATGATTATGCTGTTAAAGTAACTTATGAAGATGACGAAGAACCTGTTATATCAAAATTTAAGAGAAAATAGTATTGGTTAAGCTAAATAAGAGCAGAGAATTCTCTGTTTTTTTGTTGCATGTATATAAAAAATTAATAAAAAGTGTTAAAATAAATACATAGAAAGAAGCTGATTATATGTTAGAAATAAAAGATTTAACTGTAAAGGTAGAAAATAAAATTGTTTTAGATAAGTTTAATTTAACCATTAATGATGGGGAAGTACACGTTATAATGGGCCCTAACGGAGTTGGTAAGTCTACGCTTACTAAAGTTATTATGGCAGATCCTAATTATAAAGTATTAAACGGAGATATTATATATAACGGCAAAAGTATATTAAAGCTAACTACTGATGAAAGGGCTAGACTTGGTATTTTTCTTGCTATGCAAAATCCTTTAGAAATAGATGGCGTTACTAACTCTGATTTTTTAAGAACAGCGCTTTCTAGTAAAGAAGGTAAAAATATAAATTTATATTCATTTATAAAAAAAATAGATGAAGCTAAAGAAAGCCTTAAAATGCCAGATGAAATGGTTCATAGGAGTGTTAACAAAGGTTTTTCAGGTGGTGAAAAAAAGAAAAATGAAATACTTCAAATGCTTATGTTAGAACCATCTTTTATCATGTTAGATGAAATCGATTCAGGAGTAGACGTTGATTCCTTAAAAATCGTTGGGGATAACATTAATTCGTATATAAAAAAACAACCAAAATCATCTTATTTAATTATTACCCATTATACACATTTATTAAAATACGTTAAGCCAGATTTTGTCCATGTAATAAAAGAAGGTAAGATAGTTAAAACTGGAAGTTATGAGTTAGCCAAGAAAATTGAGGATAACGGTTTTAACTTCGAAAAAATAGTGATAGAAGCATTAGGTGGAAGTGAAGCAAGTGAATAGGATATTAATAGGAAGTAGTAATAATGAAGTTATAGTAAAAAAAGATGAGGCATTTATCAACGTAACTAAAGATACTAATTTCTTAATAGAAGATAGTGTGTTTAAAAAGTACACGTTTAACATATATAATGCAAAAGTAAACGTACTTTCCATATTAAAAAATAATAATGATATTACTTATGAAATAAACATAAACCAAGGAGATGTTTCATTTAATAGCATATCTTATACTTCCTCTTTTATTAAACAAATCGTTAATCTTAATAAGGAAAATTCGGGTATTTTAATAAATAACTCCGTTGTTGCTAAGCAAATGGCGAAATATGATATAGTGGTTAACCATAATAAAAAGTTAACTTGCAGTAACGTTTTAAATAATGGAGTAACTAAAGAAGATGGTACTATTTTATTTAATGTGTCAAGTTATGTTCCTAAAAAAAGTAAAGGTTGTATGGTTAATCAAAGTAGTAAAATAATAACCTTAAACGATACTAACCATAATGAAATAAATCCAATTTTATTAATTGATGAATTTGAATGCGAGGCAAAACATTCAGCTTTTATTGGTGGTTTTAATAACGATAAATTGTTTTACTTAATGAGTAGGGGGCTTAATAAAGAAGAATCGATAAATTTATTAATAAATGGTTTATTAATCGGAACTTTAGATATTTGTTTTAATGAAAGGGAAATCTTAAGAAAAAAACTAAACGAAGAATGGAGGTGACAAAGATGGATTTCAATAAAGACTTTAATATTTTATCCTCTGGTATTGCGTATTTAGATAATTGTGCTACGACGTTAAAACCAAATTCAGTTGTAGAAGCAGTTAGTGATTATTATATGAATTATAGTGCTAATGCTCATCGTGGAGATTATGATATGAGTCGTAAGGTGGATGATAAGATAACTGAAACTAGAAAAAAAGTTGCTAGGTTTATAAACGCCAAGGATTATAAAGAAATAATTTTTACGTCTGGAGCAACGGAAAGCCTAAATATGATAGTCATGGGATACTTTCAAAACTTTCTTAAACCAGGAGATGAAATATTAACAACTAAAGCAGAACATGCATCACTTCTTTTACCATGGTTTTATGTTGCAAAAAAAACTAATGCTAAGATTAAGTACATCGATTTAAATTCAGATTTAACGGTTACTTTAGATAACGTTAAAAAAGGTGTTACTAAAAATACTAAAGTAATTTCTCTTGCGCATGTAACAAACGTAATGGGAGATATAAGGCCGATAAAAGAAATAATACAATACGCTCATCAAAATAACATATTAGTTGTAATTGATGGTGCGCAAAGTATTCCTCATCAGATGGTTGATGTATCTTCTTTAGACGTAGATTTTTTAGCTTTTTCAGCTCATAAAATGCTCGGACCAACAGGTCTTGGAGTACTTTATGGAAAAGAAAAACTATTAAAAGAAATGAATCCAATAATAACTGGTGGTGGTATGAACGCATTCTTTGATAGCTTAATGAACGTAGAATATAAAGATATTCCAGAAAAGTTTGAAGCTGGAACTCCCCATGTTGCGGGAATCATCGGCTTTTCTAAAGCAATTGATTATTTAAATGAACTTGGTATGGAAAACGTGCATAAGTATGAGGTTGATTTAAAGAAATATTTGGTATCAGAACTTTCAAAATTAAAAAATATTATTATTTATAATAAAGATATACCAAATGGTATTGTTACGTTTAACGTAAAAGATGTTTTTGCTCAGGACGTCGCAGCTTATTTAAATAAAAAAGGTATTTGTGTTAGAGTAGGTAGTCACTGTGCTAAAACTTTATCAGAAGTACTTGGTGTAAAAAATACTTGCCGTGCTAGCCTTTATTTTTATAACACAAAAGAAGATGTAGATAAGTTAGTTAGTGCATTAGATAACGATAACATATTATACGATTCATTATAGGAGGTTTAAATGGACGAGAACTTAAGAAAAAGTATTATATTAGAGCACTATAGTAATCCGGTTAACAAAGGTTTAGTAAGTGATGATGGGTACGTAAAAATCAACATGAATTCATCGTCTTGTATTGATAATTTAGATTTTATGGTGAAAATAGATAACGGGGTAATAAAAGATGCTAGGTTTGACGGTGAGGCTTGTGCTATATCAACTTCTGCCTCATCAATTATGATGAACTTAATAATTGGTAAAACTATAAAAGAAGCAAAAAACATAATAAATAACTATGAAGCTATGATAGGTGAAAGGCCTTATGATGAAGAAGTTTTAGGTGAGGCTTTAGTATTTAACGAAATATATAAACAAGCTAATAGAAAAAAGTGTGCACTATTGCCATTTGAAGGATTAAAGAAAATATTAGCGCAAGAAAGGAAGTAGTAAAAAATGAAGAAAGAGCGAACTATTGATTCAGAAAAAATTTTATATGCGAGTCTTTTAGAGTTTATGGAGGATGATTTAATAAAAAATAAAACAGATAATTTTAATTTAACATGTACTTTTAGAGGACATATAGCAGGTATATTACAAGAAGATGTTTATGGAGAACTAAGGTTCTTAGATGTTATTAATGATAAAACTTTTGGACACTTATATTTTAATAAAGTAAGTGAGGCAAATCGTATTTTGTTTGAAAAAGAGATTAATGAATTGTTTGTTATGAACGCTAATCCTATAAAAGATATTGGTATAACTGGTAAATTAACTAAAGAACAATTAAAGCAAAAACTAAGTAAAACTGGTTTATATTTTAACTTTATGGATGATAATGAAGAAATTAATAAAAGCATGATAAAAAAATAGAAAGGAATGAATCAAGATGATCGAATTTGGAAAAGGACTAAATGAAGAAAAAATCAGAAAAATTTCAGAATTAAAGAATGAACCAAAATGGATGCTAGACTATCGTCTTGATTCTTATGATAAATTTAAAAAATCTAAATCACCTTCGTTTGGACCTGAGATAAAACTTAACATAAATAATATTAGATATTATAAGTCGTTAGATGATGGTTTAACAAATGATTGGAATAATGTTTCTGACAATATTAGAAAAACATTTGAAGATATTGGTATTCAAAAAGCTGAGGAAGAGTACTTGGGCGGTGTACACGTACAGTATGAATCAGAAGGTTTATATAATAATATGCTTAAAGAATTAAAAGATAAGAATGTTATTTTTTTAGATACCGACACTGCTTTAAAAAAGTATCCAGAAATATTTAAAAAATATTTTGGCACATTAGTTAAAAACGATGATAATAAGTACGCTTCATTAAATGGGGCTGTATGGAGTGGTGGCACGTTTATATATGTTCCTCCACACACTAAATTAGATAGACCGCTTCAAAGCTATTTTAGAATTAATTCGAAAGACATGGGTCAATTTGAAAGGACGCTTATAATAGTTGATGAGGAAAGTGACTTGCACTATATAGAAGGCTGTACAGCTCCGACTTATTCATCAGACTCTCTTCATGCTGCGGTAGTTGAAATATTTGTTGAAAAAGGAGCAAAATGTCGTTATACTACCATTCAAAACTGGTCTAATGACGTATATAATTTAGTTACCAAAAGAGCTTTGGTAGAAGAATCCGGGGTAATGGAGTGGATTGATGGAAACATAGGTTCTAAAGTTACCATGAAGTATCCAGCATGTGTATTAAAGGGGGATTATTCTAAAGGTAGTTGTATAACCATTGCGGTAGCAACTAAAGGACAGGTGCAAGATACTGGCGCTAAGATGATTCATTTAGGAAAGCATACTAAAAGTAATATTTTATCTAAGTCTATCGCCAGAGGTGGTGGAAATGCATCATACCGTGGATTAGTAAAAATAACTAAAGATGCGACTGATTCTTACGCAAACGTTAAATGTGATACGATTTTGTTAGATGATAAATCTAAAAGCGATACTTTCCCTGTAAATGCTTGTCATAATGGTTCTAGTTTTATAGAACACGAAGCAACGGTATCAAAAATAGATCCTAACGTACTATTTTATTTAATGTCAAGGGGGATTAGTGAAGAAAAAGCTACGGAACTTTTAATTATTGGCTTTTTAGAAGCTTTTAGGGAGGAATTACCACTTGAATACGCAGTTGAGCTAAATCAATTATTAAAAGGAGAAACAATAAAGGAGTGCAAGATATAGCACTTCTTTTATGTTATAATAAAATAAAAAGGAGTAATTATGAGAATTTTATTGGTTAATCATTTCCCGTTAGAGGGATCAGGTAGTGGGGTTTATACTGTAAACATAGCAAAAAGTTTAGTTAATAAAGGGCATGAAGTTTGTATTATAATGCCTGAGACTACAAAAAGTTATAAGCGATATGATAACATAAAGCTTCATCCTGTATATTTTTATGATGGTGAGGTGATAGAAGGACAATTGCCATTTAATTTTCCTTGTTTTACCACTCATCCTAGAAGCACTAATAACTTTTTTGATATGACAGATAAAGAAATAGAATTGTATAAAAGTGCTTTTGACATTGCTATAAAAGAAGAGGTAAAAGAGTTTAAACCAGACATTATTCATGTTCAGCACATATGGATATTATCTTCTTTGGCAGCAAAACATAATATTCCGGTTGTAATAACAGCACATGGAACTGATATAATAGGACATCAAAGAAGTACAAGATTTCATGAATATACAAACAACGCTGTTTTAAAATGCAAAAAAATCATCAGTATTTCTGATGATAATAATTATTTAGTACTAAATAATTTCCCAGCCTCTAAAGATAAATTAGTTCAACTAAAAAATGGATATGATGAAAAAGTATTTTATAAATCGGATTATAAAAAATCTGAAGTTTTAAAAGAACTTGGAATAGAAAAAAACTATGATAAAATTATTTGCTATGCAGGAAAAATGACTAATATAAAAGGTGTTGATGTTATTTTAAAAGCAGCTAAATATTATGAAAAGAATGATGTTGTTACAATATTAGCTGGTAATGGAGAGTTGTTTGATGATCTTCGCTTATTATCACGAAATTTGGGTTTAAAAAATACGTTTTTCGTAGGCAACTTAGATCATGATACATTAAGAGAATTATATAATATTGCTGATGTTTCATTAGTTCCTTCTAGATTTGAAGCATTTGGTTTAGTCGCTGTTGAGGCACTTGCTTGCGGTACTCCAGTTATAGCAACTGACGTTGGGGGATTACCGGGCATCATAAATAAAAACGTAGGATATATTATAAAAAAAGATGACGAAATAATGCTTTCGCGTTATGTGAATAAAATAATTGGTAAAGAAAAAACATTCGATTCTAATGTAATAGCAAAATATGCGTATGATAATTATGCCCAATCATCCTTAATTGATAAATTAATAGATGAGTATAATAAGGTTATTTAAATATTGTCGAATTTTGTTTTACATTTTATAAAAGTAGAAATATTGGAAAAAAAATAAAACTAAAATGCATTTTTTGATGCTTTTAGTTTTATTTTATTTACTATAAATTATTATAAAATCCGTTTTTTGCATTTTGATAATATTATTAATAAAAAGTATATTATTACCTGAAAGGAGAAAAAAATTATGTTAAATCAATTAGTGGTAATAGGTAGATTAGTAAGGGACCCAGAGCTTAGAAAAACAGAAAATGGAAGGAACGTAACTAATATTACCTTGGCAGTTCCAAGAAGTTATAAAAATCCTAACGGAGAGTATGATACTGACTTTATTGATTGTGTGTTATGGAGTACGGTTGCAGAATCAACGACTGAGTATTGTAAGAAAGGAGATTTATTAGGTGTAAAAGGAAGAGTCCAAACAAGAAAAATAGAAACCGAGGATGAAAAAATTAAACAGGTAACGGAAGTGGTAGCAGAAAAGGTGACTTTTTTATCCTCTAGAAAGTCTAATAAAACAGATGAATAATCTGTTTTATTTTGTTATATGATTGTTGAAGTTTTATATATTTTTTGATATTATAAATGTTCAAAAGAAGGGGGATTTATGGGAAAGTATGAAAGAAAGTGTATGCTAAGTGAAAGTATACCCGGATTTATTAATGATTTTGAGTTAAGTTTACTTTTATTTGAATTTAAAGTGGCTTTTTACAAATTGCATGACTCTGTAAAATTTAAAGATTTAGATAATCATTTTTGTTTAACCGTAATATTGGATAAATTTTATACATTTTCCCCAACCCATCAACAATTTTTAATTAAAAAAATCTTAGGTAAAATTAGTAATAATGCTATTTATCTGTTTTATATTCAAATGACTTGTCATTTGTTGATAGAAAAAAGGTATGATGAATTAGGGAAAACATTAAAATCATTTGTTGCAACAGGACTTATTAAGAACGCGGAAGTAAGTGATGATAAGGTTATAATCAAAATAATACTTCCTGATAATACAGAAATTAAATATTCGCATATTCAAGAAGAAAAAGAATTATTAGATGAATATAGAGGAGAATGTCACAATGTAACATTATATTTTTTGAAAAATTGTGAAAACGCAAATGGTGCTGCGGTGGTATTAGAAGATAGGGAGCTTTTTGGCAAATATTATCATTCATTTTTATTAGAAAATGGTATTATGTTTGACCTTGCTCATAATATAATGATGAAATATGAAGATTATCTTAAACTTATTAATCCAACTGTTTTAATATTGGAAGATAGAAATACGATTTTAAATAATATTAAAGAATTAGAGAATAATAAATCTTTTGTTGATTCAGAGTATTCTGATATTTTAAAATATGCTATTAGTAAACAAGTTAAATAAAAAGATTAGTTAATTTATATATGATTATTGACTTTTACAATGATTGTTTTATAATAGTAATGCTTAAAGGAATGATAAAAAATGAAAAAATATAAGTTGGTAAAAAGCGCATTAGCACTTACTATGTCTTTAGTTTTATTAACTCAAGCTGCAGGATGTAATAATAAAAATAAAAAAGATATTAATTCAAGCGTTAAATTAGAAAATGAAAACGGAGAACAATTAGTGGTTATGACTCTAATAGATAAGGTAAGTAAAACGCCTATGGGTAATGAAAAATATGGCTACATTGATTCTGATTTAACATTTCATAGCGCTATTAGTGATTATACAATTAACTTATGCGTCAATGGTAATACTAATTGTGATGTTTATTATACGAATTATGTTAATTGCTTAAGTGAAGAAGACCTAGATAAAATAATTACAGATAATGAGATTTTATTAGATGAGATAAAATCTTTTGAAAGTAGTTATTACGTATTAGCTAAAATGGGATCTATTAAAATAACAGACGGTGAAAACGAAATAAAAATGGATAAGTTTGATGCCACTTCATATTTTAAAGATGCTGATGAAACAACTATTGTACTATCAAAGTTAAAATAATTATAAAAAACAAACAAATTAGTTTGTTTTTTTGCTATAATATTAACATATATAATAAGGGGATGAAAAAAATGAATATAACTAGTATTATTGAAAAGAAAAAAGATAAAAAAGCACTTACGGCTGATGAGATTACTTACGCGGTTAATGCTTATGTAATGAATATTATATCTGATGCACAAATGTCATCTTTACTTATGGCAATTTGTATTAATGGTATGAATATGGATGAAACCTATTATCTAACAAAAGCTATGATTGAAAGTGGGGATGTAATAGATTTGTCAAAAATACCTGGCATTAAGGTTGATAAACATTCTACTGGAGGGGTAGGAGATAAGACAACCCTTATTGTTGCGCCAATCGTTTCTGCTTGCGGTGTTAGTGTTGCTAAACTATCTGGAAGAGGACTTGGGCATACTGGTGGTACGATTGATAAGTTAGAGTCTATTAATGGTTTTAGATCTGATTTAAGTGAAGATGAATTTGTTCGTCAAGTAAAAGAAATTGGTATTGTTGATGCGGAGCAAACAAAACAAATTGTTCCAGCTGATAAAAAAATTTATGCCTTAAGAGATGTTACGGGGACAACTAGATCGGTTCCTTTAATTGCTTCTTCAATAATGAGTAAGAAATTAGCATCTGGTGCAGATAAAATAATCTTAGACGTTAAAACAGGTTCTGGAGCTTTAATAACAGATTTTGAAGAGTCTGTTAATTTAGCTAGAACGATGGTTGCTATTGGAAAAAGGTTTAACCGGGAAACAATTGCACTTATAACTGATATGAATGAACCACTAGGTAATTCAATTGGAAATTCTCTTGAAGTTAAAGAAGCAATTGAAACACTTAATGGTAATGGTAATGAGAGATTAACAAACCTATGTTTAACAATTGCTACTTACATGGTAAGCATGGGTAAAGAAATATCATTAGAAGATGCGAAAAAAGAAGTTACAAACGCCTTAAATAGTAAGATGGCATTTAATAAGTTTAAAGAATTTATTAGGTATCAAGGTGGAGATATAGATAATATAAAAGAAGCCGCTAATTCATATGATATATGTTCTTCAAATGAAGGATACGTAAGGGACATTGATGAAACGCTTCTTGCTATGGAATGTTTATCGATGGGTTCTGGTAGGATTAATAAATCAGATAGTATAAAATATGGTGTTGGTATGGTTATTAAAAAGCATATTGGAGAATATGTATCAAAAGGTGATGTGTTAGCAACCATATACTATGATGATAAAAAAGCTAATGATAAAAACGTGTTAAAAGCATTCATGTTAAGTGATAAAAAAGAAGAAGGATTTCCACTTGTTTACACGGTTATTAAATAACTAAAACTTAAATGTATAAATTATTTTTAAAGACATATTTTTTATTAGAGGTGTTTAAATGAAAAAAATATGTCTTTTTGTTATTTGTATGTTTCTTTTTTCTCCAATGGTAGGTGCTGTTACAACATCAAAAGTAAATGATGGTATAACAACTACTAAAGTAATAGAAAAAAATGAGAAAAATATAAATAATGAAAATTGTAATGAAGAAGGTTGTGAAGAAAAGGTAGTTGATGATGGCTTATTAAAAGATGGTAAAAGTGCCATATTAATTGAAGCTTCAACGGGAAAAGTATTATATGAAAAAAACGCACATGATAGGTATGCACCAGCTTCTATGACAAAGATAATGAGTATGATTCTTATCATGGAAGCGATAGAAGATGGTAAGCTAAAATGGACTGATACCTTAGTTGCAAGTGAATATGCTGCTTCAATGGGAGGGTCACAAATATTTTTACAGCCTAACGAAAAAATGAGTGTAAAAGATTTATTTAAAGCGGTAGCAATTGGGTCTGCTAATGATGCGACGGTTGTTTTCGCGGAAAGAATAGCAGGAACAGAAGAAAAGTTTGTTAGTAAAATGAACGCTAGAGCAAAAGAATTAGGTCTAAAAGATACTAACTTTAAAAACGCAGTAGGACTTGATGAAGCTAATCATTACTCATCGGCATATGATATGTCTTTGATGGCTAGGGAATTAGTTAAACATGAAAAAATATTTGAATTTACTACTATTTATGAAGATTATTTAAGACAAAATACTGATAATAAATTTTGGTTAGTTAATACTAATAAATTGATTAAAACTTATGATGGTGCGGATGGACTTAAAACTGGTTATACTAAAGAAGCTGGATATTGTCTTACTGCAACGGCTAAAAAAGATAGTATGAGGCTTATTGCAACCATTATGGGAGCTAGTGATAGTAAAAAAAGAAACAGCAACATGTCCACTTTACTTGATTATGGATATAATTCTTATGAAATGCAAGTAGAGGTAAAAAAAGGTGAGGTAGTATCAAAGAAAAATGTTTCTAAAGCAAAGGATGAAACGGTCTTAATTGTTCCTAAAAGTGACGCTAGTGTTTTAAAAGAAAGAGGAGAAGAAAATAAGAGTTTAAATTATGAAATAAAATTAGATAAGATGAAATTACCAATTAAAAGTGGTGATAAAATAGGTATATTAAATTTAAAAGATGGCGATAAAGTAATAAGTAGTGTTTTATTAACCGTAAAAAAAGATGTAGAAAAAGCTAGTATATTAGAATTATATAAAAGATCGATTAAAGGCATATTATCGGGAAGTATTTAAAGGGATTTTAAATCTCTTTTTTAAATGTTATAATTTCTTTTGAAAGTGTTAATAAAACTAATATAAAATTATCAATTATAAATTGATTTATATGGCGTTCTCTTATTAAAAATAAAACATAGTCAAAGTTATTAAGTAAGTATTAAAATATTTGATTAGTAGTCCAATATGTTCTAATACATATCCTTTTATGGAATTTTAGAAAGTTTTGTTCAAACTATTGACGATGATCATAAATTATGATACGATTTATATCGATTGGTACTTATGAAACTTTCGAAGCCATAAGTCGTCAAATCTCTATGAAATATCATAGGGATTTTTATTTTATAATAATACAAGATAGAATCAATCAGAAAAAGATAATTATGATTTAACCTTATGATGTGGTTATAAAGGTAGTATTTATTGACGGCCAAACAAAAGTATGTTATTATACGAATCAAGAAAAAGGGGTGAGTGGCATATGACAAATAAAGAGGTTATATTTAATAGTTTAACATTTGGTAATTTGATTTTAGCAAAAAGGTTACCTAATACTCAAGAAATAGAAAAGGGACATAGAAATGGACCGTTTTTAGTGCTTGGAAGAAAAAATGATAAGTTAGTATGCTTATATGCTACAAGTAAAGAAAATAAAGAATCATTAATGAGAATATCAAAAAGCAATTATAATTTACATAAAGATACATATATAACATCTTGTATTAGACTAATATCAATTGATGAGTTTTTATCTTCAATATATTATTTAAATGAAAAAGAAAAGAAAAATTTAATTAAATTTTTATATATAAATGGATTACAAAATTATTCATTTATAGATGAACCTAATTTAGAAATAGGCGATATTATACAATTGAAACACCAACATTTAATAATAGGTGAAAATAATGACAGTTATATAACCATAAAAGTAGATTATGATGTATCTAATACAAGTTACATTTTTGATTATAAACATAAAAATATAATACATAAAAATTTAAAATACAAAAGAGTAGCATTTTTATCAGAAGAAGAAATAAATAATTGTATAGCAGAATCTAAGAAAAATTATAATTCCAAAAAACATGGTAAACTTGATAAAAAAGTTCCTGAAAAAATTGAAACTCCATTAAAAATTGGTAATTTAATTATTTATAAAAGTTTATTATATTATTTATATTATGAATTAGGAAATAAAAAGCTTTCTTTTTCGGTTAGTAAAAATCAGACTCCAATATCACAAGAAATAACTATTGGTGGAGATATATACTATGCTAATTTTGGCCTTAAGCAAGATTTTGATGAAAATCAAGAAAATACTCTTTTAGTAGCAACAGCAACTGAAGAGGAAAAACAATTAATAAAGAAGAAAAGAAATAAAAAATTATAATTTTGAAATAGAGTAAAAAAATAAAAGCAGAAATACAAGAGAAATTTCATAACCAATGTATTTTTGCTTTTTAAGACTAAAATGTCATTTTAGTAACACACTATGATATTGGCAGATCCAATAACGATGTGTGACAAGGGAATATTCCTTTTGGAAACCCTAATTAAGAAATATATTACAAACTAATCGTAAGTAATATTATTGCCTTTTATTTGTCTTGTAATCTTACAAAATAATAAATATAATACAAGCGTGTCATTTGGTAGCTACAAGAGATTTAGCAAAAATATATGGGTGTTCTAACGGAACGAAAACAATTAATTTAGCAGTAAAAAGAAACATAGAAAGATTTCCTGATAATTTTTATTTTAAACTAACGGAAGAAGAATATAATAACATAATTATTTCTGATTTGCGGTTTCAATTTGAAACCGCAAACATGAAAAGAACGTTACCTTTTGTATTTACGGAGCAAGGCGTTGCAATGTTATCAAGTGTTTTAAGGACAAAAGATGCGGCAAGGGTAAGTGTAAATATAATGAATGCTTTTGTAGAAATGAGAAAGTTTATAAACGAAAATAAAGATTTATTTAAAAGAATGATATCTGTAGAAAATAAAACGGAATTTATTTAAAGAACATTATTTGAGCATGACGATAAAATAATGATGTTATTTGATAAGTTTGATAATAAAGAGCAATTTAAAAATAAAATATTTTATGATGGAGAAATATATGATGCGTATAGTTTAATTATAGATATTATAAGTAAAGCTAAAGAAAAAATCATAGTAATAGATAATTACATTGATAAAGTAGCACTTGATATATTATCTAAAAAAGATATTAATGTAAAAGTACTTTTAATAACGGATAAAAATAAGAATAAATTAAATAATACCGATATAGATAAATTTAACAAAGAATATCCATTATTAGATATTAAATATGTAAATACTTTTCATGATAGGTTTATAATAATAGATGATAATGATTTATATCATTTAGGTGCATCCATAAATTATATAGGTTCAAAAATATTTGCAATAACAAAAATAGAGGATAGGATAATTATTAAAAACTTACTTAGTAAAATAAACGTATAACTAATAATTATTAATAATTAAATTTAAAAGTTAATGTTATAATAAAAAGGGAGTTGATAATAATGAACATAACAATATTAGGCGCGGGAGCATATGCGTTAGGACTTGCTCTAAGATTTAATAAAAATGATAATAAAATAATAATTTGGTCTAAGGTAAAAGAAGAGATAGATGCTTTAACAAAAACTAAAATGAACGAAAAGGCTTTGCCTGGAGTTGAGATGCCAAATAATTTTGTTTATACAAAAAACACAGGTAAAGCAATAGATGGAAGTGATATAGTAGTTATTGCGGTTGCAACTAAGTTTTTATCTAGTGTTTGTGAAGAAATAAAACCATATGTAAAAGATAAACACATTGTTATAGCATCTAAGGGAATAGAACAAAATACTAATAATTTTGCTAGTGACATTGTTAAGACAAAATTAAAAACCAAGAAGCTATGTACGATATCAGGGCCATCCTTTGCTAAGGATATGGCAAAAGATGAACTAGTTGGATTATCCCTTGCAACTACAAATAATAAAACTAAAGAAGTTGTTATTAAAGCACTTTCAAGTGATACATTAAAGATAAGATCAACTAACGATTTTTTAGGGGTAGAACTTTGTGGTACATTAAAAAACATTATTGCTTTAACCTCTGGAATGTTAGATGGAATGAAAGTATCAGAGTCTACTAAAGCCATGTTTTTAACGGAGAGTATAAACGATACTAGAAAATTAATAAAAAAATTAGGTGGTAATGAAAAAACGATAATGTCTTTTGCGGGATTTGGTGATATACTACTTACTTGTACTTCTAATTCTTCTCGTAATTATACTTATGGTAAAATGCTTGGTAGTGGTACTTCTAAAAAAGAATTAGATAGTTATTTAAATAATAACACCGTTGAAGGAGTATACACTTTAAAGTCAATTTATGGTTTAATAAAAAGAAAAAGAGTTAAGATGCCATTTATAGATTTCGTATATGATGTTGTATTTGGTTACCGTAACATAAATGAGATAATATCATTTTTAAAAAACAAAGACTAAGCTAATATTGACAATCATTTTAAAATAGCTAGAATAATATGCATATGAAAGGAATGATTAATATGTTTAGAAAAAAGAAAGTAGAAAATAACGTAAATGGTTATATTTTATTTATATCAAAAGTGGTTAAAGATGAGAAAACAAAAAAAGAAATAATAGATCAATTAAATTATTTTTCTTCTAATGGAATAATTAATATTGATGGAAGTAATTTAACAGGTAAAATAATAGATAAAAATGGTAATCTATATTTAGATATTAAGTATGGAAATGATAAATTTATGTGCTCATATACGAAGTGGAACTTAAATTCTGTTATTTTGATTGAACAAGAAGGCTTAAAAAGTGGGAATTATAAAATAACAAAAACAGATAAAACTAAATATGACAGCAATAATTATCAAAATGAATATAGCATCGAAATAGAAGAAAAAATATATAATAAAACTGGCCAGATATTATATGAATCAGAAAGAAAAATAAGCGAAGAATTTAATTCTTATAAAGATGGATTAGTATATAAAGATGATAGTCCATTTAAGAATGTTATTGATGTAGAAAAAACTTGGTATATAAAAAATGGATCTATTATTAAGTATAAAATGAAAAAAAATGAATTAGATAGCAAAGGGGGTATTAAAGAATCTTATTTAATATGTTCTAAACCATTAAAAACAGAACGCGAAACAATTTTAAATTTCTCAGAGATTCCTAAAGAATTATATATATCATTTATGATTGGTGAATTGACCATTGAAGAAGTGTTAGAAAAATTAAATGAGAAAGATGTAGTAAAGAAAAAGAAAGGTAAACAATGAAAAAAATTATTTTAAATGATAAGAATTTAGTTCCTGATTCTAGCTGGCTTAACTTTAGAAAAGTAAGGGCAATAATAGAAAATAAAGAAGGAAAAATAGTTATTAGCAAGGAAGGCGGAGTATATATATTTCCTGGTGGTAAGTGTGATGGTGATGAAAAAGAGGAAGTTGCTATAAAAAGAGAGATAAAAGAAGAAACTGGAATTACACTAACTGATGAAATACTAGAAAAAGTATTAGAAATAGAAGCTTTTTACGATGATTTTTGGGATTATAGATCAAAATCTTTTAAACCAAGACATATGCTCACTACATACTTTTATATCAAAACTAATAAAAAGGTTAATGTAGATAATATGAACTTGACTACGGCTGAAATTGAAAAAGAATTTGAGATTTTTACAACAGATAAAAATAACTTATATAAGTTATTAAATGAAGATCATTCTTTGATTCAAAATGGAAAATTTTTTGATGAAGAAAACAAGACTGTTTTAGAAGAGATATTTATGAAAAAGAAACGTTAATTTTGGCGTTTCTTTTTCTTTTTGTAAGCTTATGTCGAATCTCTTTTTTTTATTAATTAATAGTGATTAAATAAGATTACTAGGAGGAATTAAGTTGCTTAAAGTATTGATGGAATTTCGCAAGGGAATACTCTTTGTTAGATTATATGGAAAACTTGATAAAACTACTTTAGATACGTTTGATACCGAAGTTAAGGAGGTGATTATAAAGTCGGGGATAAGGTATGTTGTTTTAAATACCTATAATTTGGAAAGTGTATCTTATGAGGGAGTTAAGGAAATAAAACGCCTAAGACGAATACTAAAAAAGATGGATGGAGAATTTTTCTTGTTTGGTGGAGAAATAAAAGAGCTTAAATCACTTGTTAATTTAGAAAACGAACTAAAGGTATTTGAAAGGGTTGTGATATAGTGATAGAACAAATTTGTGAAAGAGACGAGGTAATTAAACAAAATAGTAATTTGGTGTATGGTATTTGTTCTAAATATAATAATTATATGGATAAAGAAGATTTGCATCAAGTAGGAATGATGGGTTTAATTAAAGCTTATGATAATTATGATAGTAGTAAAGAAACTAAGTTTTCTACGTATGCTTTTCCGTATGTTGTAGGTGAAGTTAGTAAATACGTTAGGGAAAATAAATCAGTAAAGGTTAGCAAAGATTTAATTAGGCTTGGAAGAAAAATAAATGAATACATTGATAAGCACTTCGAGGTAAGGGGTTATAAACCTTCGATTAATGATATCGCTTTAATGCTCGAGGTAAAGGAAGAAAAAGTAATTAGTGCACTTGATGCTTATGGGATGATAACTAAGAGTTTGGATGAAGAAATAAATGATGATGGTAAAGTAATTACGCTATTAGATGTAACTCCTAGTAAAGAAAATATAAGTAATGAACAAATGCTAGATTTAAAAGAAGCTTTTGGGTATTTAAGCAATCAAGAAAAGGAATTATTAATAAATAGGTATTTTAAGGATTTAACGCAAAGTGAAGTTGCAGAATTACTTGGTGTTAATCAAGTATATGTCTCAAGGCTAGAGAAAAAGGCCCTGTCCAAAATGAAAAATAAAATGTCTTGGGTATCGTAAAGGTAGACACAAAACAAAAGTGTTTACTTTTTATTTTGTTAAAATATAAGAAGATATTGATTAATAATTAATTCTGTATTAAAATATACCTAAAAATTATTTTTTAGGGGGTTTATATGAATAATAAACATATTCTAATTGCAAAAAAAATATTAGCGAAAAAAAAGCTTAGTTATAATGACTTGGAAAAGTTAGAATCAGAATTAAGCCTTGCTGATTATTATAATGATTTTAAAAAAGATTATCAGCTGCTTAATTTATATGGTAAATTTTATCTTGCTAAAGGAGATTTAAGTAAGGCTCAACATTCCTTTGAATCAGCTATAAAAGTAAGTCCATTTGATACACCAAAAGCTTCATATTATGGTTTGTTTAAAGTAGCAATTAATAAAAATGATTATGAACAAGCAAGGAAAATGTTAGCTTTATATGATTCTTGTTTTGATGAAAATTTTAATATGAAATTTTATTTTAAATGTTTGGATAAGATTTGTAAATTAGAGGGTAAGCAAACTACTCATACATATTATTGCAATGAAAGTAAAGGATATATTAATTGTGTTAATGCACCAAAAAGTGTATTAGATTTATATAAAAAAGCAGAAGAATATTTTGATAATTATGAATATGAAGTATCGTATAAAATAATTCTAAAAGCCCAAAAACTATGTATTGTAAATAACTATCCATTTGATTTTACATCATTAATTAAAATAATACACAACATAAATGAATTGTATAATAAAAAAATTGTAGAGGATAGTTTAATTAATTTGGATTTAATTAAAGGTAATAATGAAAAAAAAGAATATTTAAAAAGTCTTATAAAAGATTCGAAAAACGTTCATGCCATGATAAAATTAATTAACATTTATATAAGTGAAGAAAATTATGATGAGGCGTATTTTTGCTTAAATCATCAAATGGATAAGAAGGAAACGCAAAAACATATAAAAGAGCTAAACTTATTAAGAAAAAAAGTATATGAAATGTATAATTATAAAAATAATGATGAAAAAATAAAAAGTTATTTAGATAAAGCACAAGAATTTATAGATAAAAAAGAACTCATTAAGGCTATTAAAGTTTATAAGGAAGGATATGATGTTTTATCATCACCAGTATTTTTATTTAAAATTGGTGAAATAAGTTATTTCATTAAAAATATATCAAATGCTAAAAAGTATTTTGTGAAATATATGGACAATGGATGTAAATATGAAGATGAATGTTATATGTATTTAGGATATATAGATTTGATTACAAAAAAAGATTCGGATGAAAAAGATTATTTTGAAAATGAATATCTCGCTAAAAAATACTTGTCTGAAGATAATTATGATGAAAAGAAAAATTTAAATAAATATTTTGAAAAGTTCTTTGGAAATAAAGATGTATCAAAAAAATTGTTAGATTTAGATGAAAAAGCAGTGGTTGTATATTTGAATATTATCAAAAATAAAGTTGCTGATGAGCTTGCTAACAAGGATAAAAATTTTATAAATTATTATAATGAAATATTGGCTAGTATTAAAAGAGGTAAACTATACAAAATAGAAAAAATAGATAAAAATAAACATGATCCTTTAGAAATAGCTTTAATACAAATTGCAGCAGCTCCTATTTTGCTTGATATGGGACAAACGTATTTAGCAGAAAAATATTATCAAAGAGCTCAAATTTTTATTGATGATGAGGCAGTATTAGAATTATGTAAAAAGTATGAAAAAAAGAGAAACGAAAAAAATTAAAAGATTGGTATAAATTGCTAATCTTTTTTTCATACTAATACTGGTGATGAAAATGAATAAAGAAAGGTATAAAGAAATAACGGATAAGATTGTTCCGAAAGAAGACAAGATTAAAAATGGAATTACAGCTTTTTTAGTCGGTGGTTTAATTGGGCTTATTGGTCAAATAATAGTATTTGTACTTGAAAATAGCTTTGATGTACCGCATAAAGATGCAACTTCGATAATGATTGTGATTTTAATTTTTATAGCGTCACTATGTACTGCACTTGGTTTTTTTGACAATTTAGTTAGCAAGGCAAAAGCTGGTCTTATTGTTCCGATAACTGGTTTTGCTCACGCGATGACATCAAGTATGATTGATTATAAAAAAGAAGGATTAATTACTGGTATTGGTGCTAATGCTTTTAAACTTACTGGTAGTGTAATTTTGTATGGAGTTGTATCAGCATATATTTTTGGTATTGTTAGATACCTATTTTTTGGAGGTTAACTATGACAATAAATTTTGATAATGTTTATTTAAAAGAGGTGTCCGCGGTTGCTGGTAAAGATGAAAAAGAAGGTGCATTTGGTAAGCTTTATGATAAAACGTATGATGATTATTATATAGGTTGTAATACTTTTGAACAAGCTGAAATGAAGATGATAGAAGATTCTGTTAAGATGGTGCTTGATAAAGCTAAGTTGGATCTTGATTTTATTGACGTTATAATTGGATCTGATTTATCTAACCAAGTAACGGCTAACGCATATTCTTCAGTTAAGTTTAATAGGGCATACATAGGACTTTACAATGCTTGTGCATCGATGTGTGAAGAGTTTGTTGTTGGCGGAAGTTTACTTCAAAATAAAAATACGAGAAATATATTATTAAACGTATCATCGCACAACATGACTGCTGAAAGACAGTTTAGAAACCCAGTTGAATATGGTTGCCCTAAACCAAAAAGGTCAACTTTTACCGTAACTGGTAGTGCATCATGCATAATAACAAATGAGAAAACAAATATAAAAGTATCATCGGTATCAATTGGTACAACGACTGATTTAGGCGTTACCGACGTTTATGATATGGGTTCCGTTATGGCACCATCTGCTGCTAGAACAATATATGAGCATTTTGTTGATACAAATACCACGGTAGATGATTATGACCTTATACTAACCGGTGATTTAGGCGTATATGGTAAAGAAATACTAAAAGAATACATGATTGAAACTTATGATATTGATTTAAAAAACAAGCATGAAGATTCAGCATGCATTATATATGATAGAAAAAATCAAGAGCATGTAAAAGCGGGTGGTAGTGGACCAGCTTGTTTAGCACTTGTTACATATACCGATATATTAAATAAAATGAAAACAGGAGAATTAAAAAAAGTGCTTTTAGTTGCTACCGGAGCTCTTATGAGCCCTACCATGAATAATCAAAAGTTATCTATTCCATCCATTTCTCATGCAGTTTCATTGGAGGTGGCAAAATGATATTTTTATATTCGTTTATTTTTTGCGGCATAGTGTGTTTAATAGGCCAAATGATTTTAGATAATACTAATTTGACACCAGGACATGTAACAAGCATGTTTGTTGTTGTCGGGGCCTTTTTAGATTCGTTTGGGTTATATGATAAGTTTATAAAATGGTTTGGTGCTGGAGCTTGCGTTCCAATAACTAGTTTTGGACACTCACTTATTCATGGAGCTTTAGCTGCTGCTGATGACAAGGGACTTTTAGGACTTCTTGGTGGAATGTTTAGTTTAACTTCGGTTGGAATAGTTGCGGCCATTGTGTTTGGCTTTATTTTAACCATGTTATTTAAAGCGAAAGATTAATCTTTTGCTTTTTCTATATGAGATTTTTTTGTTTTACGTTTTTTACTATTGTAACTTCTGACATTTTTATCCACATTTCCGGGACTTTGTCAAATATTTATACACCCCCTCTCTAAGGTGTCTAAAAAAATTATAAACAGCCCCTTAAAAAACCTTGACCGGGGGGGG
>CAYOWI010000013.1:0-32129 GCA_964407685.1 uncultured Muribaculaceae bacterium | reverse complement strand
CCCCCCCCGGTCAAGGTTTTTTTAAGTAAGTGTGGATAAAAATGTCAGAAGTAAATTTTTCATTTAAGTTTATTTATTAATAAAAAGAAAGAAGATTATGCCTAATCTCCTTCTATTATATCTTCTACTCTAGATAATGCATCATATAAAGAAATTTCTTCAAAAGTGTCCTTCTTTCGTTCTTTTATTTCTATTAGTTGATCGTTTATCTTGTTACCAACAGTTATTCTTATTGGGATACCAATTAAATCCATATCATTAAATTTTATTCCTACCCGTTCATCACGGTCATCTAAAATGGTCGAAATCCCATTTTTTTTAAGTTCACCATATAAATAGTTGGCCGCATCATATTGGGCTTCATCGCTTGTATTAACAATTACTATAGCTACTTTAAACGGAGCTACTTCCATAGGCCAAATAATACCATTATCATCATGATTTTGTTCAACAATTGCCGCCATACACCGTCCAATACCAATACCATAACACCCCATCCAAACGTAATTACTTTCATTTTCTTTATTTAAATAAGTAAGATTTAAACTTTCGGAATATTTAGTTCCAAGCTTAAAGGTGTTTCCAATTTCAATTCCATTTTTAAATATTAAGGCTTCACCGCAAGAAGGGCACTTATCCATTTGTGTTATACACCTTACATCACTAGTTAAAACATAATCAAAATCCTCTAAGTTAACGTTTTTATAATGATAATCCGTCTTATTGGCTCCCACTATAAAATTCTTCATGTTAGCTACCTCATTATCAATTATAATCGGTATATTAAGACCAATTGGCCCCGCAAAACCAATTTTTGCTCCTGTGATTTCTTCGACGGATAAAATATCTGCTAAAGAAACTTCTTGAGCTTTTAAAACCTTTTTTAGCTTAGCTTCGTTAACTTCATTACTTCCTTTTACTAAAACACCATAAAATTTATTATCAATTTTATAAATTAAGGTCTTAACAAATTTTTCTTTATCTTCTTCTAGATATTCTGAGACCTCTTCAATCGTACCAACACAAGGCGTTTTAACAAGTTCTCTAATTTTAATATCCTCATCGCTTCTATCTGTTAAAAGCGTACAATTTGCAACATCACTATTTGTTGCATAGCCACAATGATCACAAATAACTAATTTATCTTCACCGATATCAGTTATAGCTTGAAACTCTTCTGATAAAAGACCACCCATTGTACCAGTGTCTGATTTTACTATTTTATAATTAATACCTAATCTTGTAAAAATTTTTTTATAAGCATTATACATTTCATCATAAGAATCATTTAATCCTTTTTCGTCTACGTCAAATGAATAAGCGTCTTTCATTAAAAACTCACGAACTCTAATTAACCCATATCTACTTCTTGCTTCGTCTCTAAATTTATCTTGTATTTGATATATACTAAACGGAAGATCTTTATACGATTTTATTTTGGCAGAAGCTGCTATGGTAAATAACTCTTCGTGGGTAGGGGCTAAACAATATTTTTTATTAAAACGATCACTAAGTGAAAACATATCATTTCCAAAGGAATCTTTTCTTCCAGATGATACATAAACGTCTTCGGAAACTAAAGCTGGCATTAACATTTCTCCAGCGCCAATGTTTTCTAACTCTTCCCTTATTATTTTTTCTATATTTTTAATTGCCTTATAGCCTAGTGGCAAATACATATAAACACCACTTGATGTTTTTTTTATCATTCCGCACCTAGTTAATAGATTTCCAGATATAGATTCTTCCATCTTGGATTCTTCTTTATAAGTGTAAAAATAACTTCGTTTTAATTTCACAATTTTCACCTCTTTTAATCTAATATATATCAAAAAAGAATTTTAAGCAAGAAAAAAAGGTGGTTATTTAATTCCACCTTTTTTCTTAGCATTACCAATTTGCTTAGTTACTGAATTATATTGCTTCGTGGTTTCTAAAAGACGTTTTACATTAATATAATATCCATCTTTTTGCACCTTAATAACTCCAGTTGAAACGAAATACGCAAAACTATCGGCCATTTGATCTTCATATCCTCTATCTTCTACTGATACACAGTTAGAATATAAATTACTCAACCCAAGAAATGTTCCTTCTAAATCACCATTAACCTTAATTAATTCAGTTTGGCTTTCTTGGCCCTCAAAACACCTTAAATACGTTTTATAAAATTCATATTCATAATCTACTATGGCGTCCTTATTGGCATCTTTATAAGCTGTACCTAAGCTTTGCATGCACTCTAACATCCAAAACCACCTACCTTTTCTAATTTATTTTTTCTAACAAAGTTTTAAGTTTTTCTTCTTCTTCTTTTAGCTTTTGTTTTTCACCCTTAACTATTTTTTCTGGTGCGTTTGAAACATAATTTTGATTAGATAATAATTTTTTTCTTCTTTCTATGCTAATCATTAACGTTTCTTTTTCCCTGGCTAAGTTTTTAATGTCTTCGTCAGTTAAGTGTTTTCCTTCATAACACAACGTAACACTTCCATAAGGAAAAGCAAGTGATAAACAAGCATTTTTCTCAATAGAAGATAATATGATATCGCACTTTAAAAGTTTTGTCAATATTTCTTTATTATTATCAATAATATATTTAAATTCTTCTTTAAAATCATTAATTATTCCAAAACCTTTTGGAATGTCATTTTCAACCTTACAATTACGAATAGTTGTTATAATTCCTACCAAAGCATCAATTTCTTTTTCCTCTTGTTCATACTTTTCTTTTTCATCATATACTGGATAACTAGATAAAATTATGTTTTCAGCGTCTTTAACAGGAAGAGAATCATATATTTCATCAGTAACATAAGGCATAAACGGATGAAGCATCTTAATTATGTCAGTTAAAACTAATATCAAACAAGACTTAGTAGATAAGTTATCTATTGATACTTTGCTATATTCTATGTACGTATCGCAAAAATCTTCCCAAATAAATTTATATAACTCATTACCAACTAAGTTAAAGTCATATTTATCCATGTTTGTTCTAACGCTTTTAATCGTCTTGTTAAGCTTAGTTAAAATCCATTTATCGCTAGAAGTTAAGTCACTTAAATTAATCTCTTTTAAATCTTCTGTGTTCATTAAAACATATCTAGCTGCATTCCATATTTTATTAATAAAGTTCCATGTCGCTTTAACCTTATCTTCGTCATATCTTAAATCTTGACCAGGTGCTGAATTGGTAGTTAAGAAATATCTTAATGCATCTGCCCCATATGTATCAATAACATCCATAGGATCTACTCCGTTGCCTAAAGATTTTGACATCTTTCTTCCTTCCTTGTCACGGATAAGTCCATGAATCAAACAATCCTTAAATGGTCTTTTATCGGTAAATTCAAGTGCTTGAAATACCATTCTACACACCCAAAAGAATATAATATCATAACCAGTTACTAATACGTCATTTGGAAAATACCTTTCTAAATCAGACGTATTATCTGGCCAACCCAAAGTACTAAATGGCCATAGTGCTGAAGAAAACCAAGTATCTAAAACATCTTCGTCCCTTTTCCAGTCGCCACCTTCTGGTGCTTCCATTCCAACATATACTTCATCATTTTTATACCAAGCAGGAATTCTATGCCCCCACCATAATTGTCTTGAAATACACCAATCATGGCAATCACTCATCCAGTTAGTAAGAATTTTTTCAAATCTTTCAGGTATGAAGTTTACCTTAGCATCTTTATCCTTTTGATTTTCTAAAACATGTTTAGATAAACCTTCCATGTTAACAAACCATTGTTTAGAAAGGTATGGTTCAACCATAACACCTGTTCTTTCAGAGTGACCTACGTTATGTGTCATAGCTTCTATCTTAATTAATAAATCAGCATCTTTTAAATCTTTAAGTAAGGCTTCGCGGCATTTGAATCTTTCCATACCCGCGTATTTACCAGCGTTTTCATTCATGGTAGCATCTTCATTCATAACTACTACTCGCTCTAAATTATGACGAAGCCCAACTTCAAAGTCGTTAGGATCATGAGCTGGAGTTATTTTAACAACACCTGTACCAAACTCTGGATCAGCATGCTCATCTCCAACTATTGGAATTAGTTTATTAACTATTGGTAAAACAACGTTCTTTCCAATTAATTTGTTATATCTATCATCTTTAGGATTAACGGCAACGGCAGTATCCCCAAATAAAGTTTCTGGTCTTGTTGTTGCAACCTCCAAATAGTCATTAGTTCCTTCTATAAAGTACTTAATATGATAAAAAGCACCTTCTACGTCCTTATAAATAACTTCTTCGTTTGATAAAGCAGTTTTTTGAACAGGATCCCAGTTTATAATACGTTCACCCCTGTATATCCAGCCTTTATTATATAAATCTACAAACACCTTAGTAACAGCTTTATTAAGGCCCTCGTCAAGGGTAAATCTTTCCCTTGAATAATCAAGTGCAAGACCTAACTTACCCCATTGATCTCTTATTGTTTTAGCGTACTCTTCTTTCCACTCCCATGCTTTTTCTAAAAAACCTTCTCTGCCTAAGTCCCTTTTATTAATCCCTTGTTCTTTTAATCTATCAACAACCTTAACTTCCGTTGCAATTGCGGCATGATCCATTCCAGGAAGCCACAAAGCATCATAACCATCCATTTTTTTATAACGAATTATTATATCTTGAAGCGTTGTATCCCAAGCATGTCCTAAGTGCAGTTTACCCGTTACATTTGGTGGTGGTATAACAATGCTAAAAGCTTCCTTAGTTAAATCTCCGGCTTTAAAGTAGTTATGCTTAATCCACTTATCATATTTTCCTTGCTCTACTTCTTTGTGATTATATTTTTTTTCTAACATTTCTATCATTCCCTTCTACAAAAATAAAAACCCATCCTAACAAAAGGATGAGTTCATATACCCACGGTACCACCTTAATTCATACCATAAAGATATGCATCTTAACCCTTAACGCAGGTCTTCGTAATTATTTACTATTATTTCTATAATTAAGCTCCCAAGCTACCTTCAGCTATTATTTATACAAGCTCACACCAATTACTTGCTCTCTTTAATAAATAAACAGCTTACTCCTCTTGTTCACAGCTTTTAAAACATGTTATTAGTATAACAGATAATTCTGATTTTAACAAGTAAATTTAACCACAAATATCACCTATTATAACACTTGCTTCTTCATTTGTTTTTATATCTTTTACGGTAAGTTCAAAAGTATTTGAACCATTTATTATTATTTCTTTTACATCATCTTCTAAGGCAGTAGTATCATCATTTACTTCTATTTTATTATTAGAACTTTTATATTTAATAGTTTTGTCATTTATTTCACCAGCAAAATCCCTCGGCCAATACATTACACCATACCTAGTATTTATTTTGGCTAATATACCACTTTTTACTTCATACCAATAATAATCTCCTTCTTTTTTTTCTGTGTCTATAGAAACACACTTACCTTCTTGATTATTATCTTTAACTTGTACTACCGAAAGTTTACTTCCATTTATTAAATCATTATTTGCGTTACTTATAATGCTGTTAGAAGACGAAAAATTAGCTAACATTGCTCCTAAAAAAAGTAAAAAAGCAATAAGTAAAGTATAAAGTACGGTAGACACCGCAAATCCCTTATTATTAAGCATAATAATCACCCTTTAGTTTTATTCTATATACATAATACCATTAAACTTAAAAAAAAACCATATTTTTATAAAAATATGGTTAGCCTTATTAATTGTGTTTCATATAATACTGTAAAGGTGATTATTATGCGTCCGAATAACTTCTTTGGTGCGGGATTAACTAAGTATCTTATTTTAGTAATAGCTTTTTGCTTTATTACGTTTTACCAAGCAATACTAGCGTTAATACTGTGTGCTAGATTCCATGTGTTCTTGTTATTCATTGACCTTATGGTTCTCTTCTTCGGTATTTTTTGCCTCATTTTCCATAAATAACTTATCAGTAGTAAATAAATAATTACAAAGCTTACCTACTTCTATTGTCATTTTAAGTTCTGAGGTATTAAACTTAATCTTCCATGGAATAAAAAGGATAATAAACATTAGTATTCTTTCTTCTTTTAAAAGAGGAAACCTTTTTAGATAATCCTTATATAATTCACTAAAGTCATACTTGTTATAATTGTTTTTATATAACTTTATAAAATCATAAATAGGCAAATCACGCTTTGCATAATCCCAGCTAATTAATATGTTATCACTATTTCTTATCAGATGAGAAGGATCTAAATTATTATGCAATAGAACCTCTCTTTTTTTATTTTTTTTACTAGTAATTTCATACCATCTTTTAAGCTCATTTTTACAAAAGTTAAGACAAGAAAATATGGTAGAACAATTCCTTAAAAGCATATACTCAGATGGTGATGCATAAGTTTTAGATTCTATCATGGTAACTAAATCATCATAATAGTTAAAAACATTATCTATTTTCATGTTTAAATTTTCATATATTTCCTTTACCTCATCAATGGAAATATCCTTATAATATACTGTTTTATTATGTAAAAGGGCATCTATTTTAATGATGTCACTTATCTTTTGTTCTTTAGGTGTTAAAGCATCAGGCGTGTATTCATAAACATAACCATCATTGTCACAATAAACAAGCCTAGGTAAATAACCAAACCCCCTTGAATTAAGGTAATTATATATGTTTATTATGTTGTTTTGAGAATTTTCTTTAGCCACAAACTTTTTTTCGTTTAAGTCTGTGTATATAACTGCATTTTTTCTTAACTCTATTTTTTTTACCGTTGGACACTGTTTTTTTATAACGTTTCTAATTAATGTATTATTCATTTATTACTGGCACAATTATCTTAGTACCTAAAATAATATTGTCCAAATTATTATATTTTTCTATTTCTTCTTTTGAAACGCTATATTTTTCCATGACTGTTTCTATGGTTTCATTTTCCCTTATTATATGCACTTTATAGGTACTATATTTTTCTTCAGTACTTAAAAAACCTGAAGTTATGTTATTAGTAATTTCAGATACGTCTATTTTTTCTTCATCTTTTCTTTCTTTGGTATTTATAGAATCATCTTCTATTTCATTATTTTTAAGCATGTTATCCCCTCTTTCTTCCTCTTTTTTAGAATTAATTATTTCTAATGATTCTTCTTTATCGTCAGTTATTATCTCTGTTATCTCTTGTTTTTCTTCTTCCAAAACAGGTGCTGTTGGTTCTTTGTAATATACTAAATTATCAACTTTAACATCTATGTGTACCCTTAAGTATTCATCATTTATTATTTCATAGTAAAAATCATCAACGTCAATTACCACCTTCGATGCATCATATTTATCATCAAGGGTAATATCAAAATTAATCTTTTTTTCAAACACTTCTTCATTAATGCTTATTTCGTTCATTTTGTATTTACCACTGATTGTAAACACCCCAACTACCGAATCATTATTTTCCATTTTTAAATTATGTTCTAACGCAATACTGGTAATTTCAGAAATTTTAGAGTCAAAACTAATGTCCTTCACAAAAGGTATTATTCTTTTCATAATTATCAATCTCCATTCAATAAAACATATGATAAAAAAAAAGAAAAATGTTAATTTTTCTTTTTTTTGTTAAATAATATATCATATATTTCTTTATACGAGCTTACACATAAAATCTCAATGTTTTCCATAACTTCTTTTGGAATGTCGGTTAAATCGCGTTCGTTTTTCTTAGGAATAATAAATTTTCTTGCACCCGCTATATAAGCTCCGGTTATTTTTTCCTTTAATCCGCCTATTGCTAGCACTTTGCCGGTTAAAGTCATCTCACCTGTCATAGCAATATCAGATGCGATCCTTTTATCGGTTAAGCTACTTATTATCGCCGTTGTAAGAGCAGTCCCGGCTGATGGCCCATCCTTTGGCACCGCCCCTTCTACCGCGTTAATATGAATGCATAGATTATCTAATTTTGATAATTCTATCTTATAATCTTTAGCGTGGCTTTTAATATGTCCAAGAGCAATGTTAGCGCTTTCTTTCATGACATCGCCAAAATTACCAGTTATTTTTTCTGTTTCTTTTGATTCATAAGTGACTACTTCAAGTGGCAGAATATCCCCGCCATAAGAAGTATAGGCAAGTCCGTTTACTACTCCAGAAGTATCGTTTGATAAAAATTCATTATTTTCAAATTTTGGCTTTCCCAAAAACTCTTCTATCTTTTTATCGGTAACTTTTACGTTTAAGCTTTCTTTATTTGATTCTATCATACCTTTAACGTATTTTCTTACAATTTTATTTATAACTCTTTCTAGTTCACGCACGCCAGCTTCTTTTGTATACTTTTCAATTATACGTAATATTACTTCATCGCTAAATTTTATATTGGTATTATTAAGTCCGTATTCTTCTAAAGCTAATTTAATAAGATGTTTTTTAGCTATAAATAGTTTTTCATACTCAGTATAACTAGATAATTTTATTATTTCTAGTCTATCTTTTAATTCTTCTGGTATTTGTTCAATATAATTAGCGGTTAGAATAAACATAACTTTTGATAAATCATATGGTTCTTCTACGTAGTTATCATAAAAAGTTTCGTTTTGTTCGGGATCAAGTACCTCAAGTAAACTACTTGCTGGATCACCTTTTATATCCTTGGTCATTTTATCAACTTCATCTATTAAGAACACAGGATTACTTGAACCACATTTTTTTAACGCGTTTATTATCCTGCCTGGATTAGCTCCCATATAAGTTCTTCTGTGTCCAATTATTTCAGCAGGATCATTTACTCCGCCGACCGATATCTTAACGAACTTACGCTTCATCGCTTCCGCAACTGATTTTGCAAGCGAGGTTTTACCAACTCCTGGAGGACCAACTAAACATATTATAGGAGCTTTACCACTAACACTACGAGACTTTACCGCTAAATATTCTACTATTCTTTCTTTTATATCAGAAAGCCCGTAATGAGAAGAATCAAGTACCTCCCTTACGTTTTTTAAATCACAATTATCTTTCGTATATACTTGCCAAGGTAAGTTTATTAAAACATCAAGATAATTTCTTATAATTCCTACCTCAGGAGAAGCTGATGGGGCCATCTCATACTTTCTTATCTCCCGCTCTATTTTTTTATGAATGTTTTTTGGTGCCTTTAATTTTTTTAACTTTTCTCTTATTTCTTCTACGTCTTCATCTTTGGAAGAAACATCTCCTAATTCTTCTTTAATAAGTCTTATTTTTTCTCTTAATATAAACTCTTTTTGTGAATTATCAAGTTCTTTTTTTAATTTTGAATCGAGTCTTTTTTCTATCTCATAAACATCTAACTCTTTTTGAATATCTTCAAGGTTCATCATTACCCGTGTATGGGGGTTAACGCACGTTAAAAATTCATATTTTCTTTCAAAAGTAGTAGGCATATAATTTGCTATAACATCCGCTAGCTTACTTACGCTTTCTATTTCGTTTATAACTCCCAAAATGCTGTTTGAAGCATAAGGAACGGTATTAATATATCTTTCAAGTTCTATTTTCAGTTTTCTTAAAAGTGCTTCTTCATCGGATGCATCAAGCGCGTATCTAACAGGGGCTGACACATATCCGTTAAAAACCCCTTGAGTATTTTCATATGGAACATAACCATCTATTTTAGCCCTTTTTTTACCCTCTATAGTAACTCTAACACACCCGTTTGGAAGGGTTGTTTTCTTAGTTATTTTTCCAATTATTCCCAAGTTAGGGAGTTTAGTTATCTCAATTTTTTCTTCCAAATAGTTTTCTGGCGATACCAAAAGTACAAAACCATCATGATTATCAGATGCAATATTAATTATTTTCGTATCTAACTCATCAATTAAATCTATTTTTAATTCCGCATAAGGAAGCACTACTATCCCCCTAAGTAATATCACTGGTAAACATTTTTTATTCATTAAAAGCCTTCCTTTCTGCAAATACAAATTTTACTTTTTATTATAAACCATGCATGATAAAAGTCAAGAATAATGTCATAATTTGTATTGGTAATTTATTCCCAAAAAAAGAAAGCATCAATAGCTTTCTTTATAAATAATTATTTTTTTAATATGTCAATTACTTTTTGCACTTTTAAATCATACTTAAGCATTTCGATACCACCAAAAGCTTTAACGTATTCATCTTTATCCATACCATGCTTTTTAGCCTTTTCTTCTGCATCTTTTTGTGCTTCTTCATCAGTTGCTTCGATTTTTTCTAGCCCAATTATCTCATCAATTGCAAATCTTAACTTAACTCTTTTTTCTGCTTCTTCGTGCATCTGCTCTTTTAATTTTTCTTCAGAAGAATTAGTAAATTTATAGAATTGTTCTAAAGTTATGCCTTGCATTTGTAATCTTTCGCCGTACCCGCTAACCATTCTATCTAATTCCTCATGAATTAGTTCATGAGGAACCTCTACTTCTGTTTCATTAAGTAATGCTTCAAACAAATCATCAATGTATTTATTTTCTGATTCATATTCTTTTTGTTCAGTCATTGTATCTTTAATAGTTTTTTCTAAATCTTCCTTAGTTTTAACATCTTCTAAACCTAAATCTAAGAAGAATTCCTCATTTAGTTCTGGATAAACCTTTGTTTTAACTTCGTGAACAGTTACTTTAAATACAACAGGTTTACCTTTTAATTCCTCAGCATGATAATCAGTCGGGAAAGTTACATTAACATCTTTTTTATCTCCTGCTTTAACACCAATTAAAGCCTCTTCGAAACCAGGTATAAATGAGTTACTGCCAAGTTCTAATGAATAATTTTCTGCCTTGCCACCTTCGAATGCTTTATCGCCATCAAAACCTTCAAAATCAATTATAACGGTGTCACCAATTTCTGCTTTACCATCTTTTACTTGCAAATCAGCATACTCTTTTCTCATTTTTTCTATTTCATTATCAACGTCTTTTTTAGTTATTTTTACAGTATCTTTATTAACGTTTAATCCGGTATACTTTTTAATTTTAACTTCCGGCTTAGTAGTAAACGTAAACACGTAAGTAACGCCTTCTTCGTCAGCCTTTTCAATTGCTACGGTAGGCTGCATAATAGGTTCTCCCTTAAATTCATCTAAAGCTTTTTTATATGCATCTTGCATTGATTTATCTACCGCTTCTACTACTAGCGATTGTTTACCATACTTTTTTTCATAAACACTTCTTGGTGCCTTTCCAGGTCTAAAACCATCAATTTTAACGGTTTTAATTACCCTTTTAAAAGTATCATCTAATATTTTCAACCATTCTTCACCAGTTATTTCAATCTTAATCTCATGAATGTTTTTAGCTTTCTTTTCCTTTTTTTCAGCCATAAATTAATTCCTCCTTAAAAACATTAGTATTATAACTTATTTATCCGTCTTTTACAAGAACAAAGTTATATGAATGTAAAAAACAGCTACAAGACATAACTGTTTTTTAGCAACTTATATTTAATATTTTAGTTTTTTTCATAAATTTGTTATTTAATGCCTCACTCAAAATTTTTTTCAACTCTTCTTTTGACGAATACCATTTTATTAAATCAATAAATTGATCTAAATTACACCACTTATATTCTATACTCTCTTCATTTAAAACAATATTATTTTCATCGACATATGAAATAAAAACTTCTTCTACACATCTTCTCCCCAATGAATTATATTGTAATATCCAATTTAATTTATGTATTTTATTTATTTCTAGCCCAGTTTCTTCCTTTATTTCCCTTATAACGGTATGTTCTAAATCAGAATCAAAAGGTTCCACAGAACCGGTTACTACATACCAAAACGATTCGTGAAATTGAGGGTCGCTATCGCTACCTTTTAACAAAAGAAATTCGTTATTTTCATTTATAATAAATGTTAATATTTTATTAACAAAAAAGGCATTTTTTGATTGCAAAATAATCACCACCGTACATTAAAATTAGTTTATCCTTTATGAGAAAAAAGATAGCCTCATGCTACCTTTACTATTTCTACGTCAAAATTTCCGTTAGGAGACTCAACAGATACTTTATCACCTTGTTTTTTACCAATAACTGCCTTTGCAATTGGTGATTCATTGGATATTTTATTAGAGAATGGATCAGCCTCATTTGTTCCAACTATCGTGTATTCTTCAGTATCATCTTCGTCATATGCAATCGTAACTTTAGAACCAACACCAATTACTCCGTCGCCTTTATTTTCAATTATGATAGCATGCTCTAAAGTGTATTCTATTTCTTTTATTCTAGCTTCAAGTTTTGCTTGATTTTCTCTAGCAGAAGAATATTCTGCATTTTCAGATAAATCCCCTAAAGCTCTCGCCTCTTTAATAGCTTGAATTATTTCTGGCCTTTTAACTTGCTTAGCTTCATTTAATTCTTCTTCTAACTTTAAGAAGCCTTCGCTTGTTAAATATATTTCTTTATTATCTTTTTTCATATGTCCACCTCGTTAATTAAACATGGCTACCATGTTACTATATTTTTCTTGTTTTGTCAATCTAAAAAGTTGACGCGCATTAAATCATTTTTATTAACTTTCATATTACAAGGAATTCTAATGATTTCTCTAGGATGTCTTGCAGCATCTAAAACATTTCCTTCTTCGTCAGTTATTTGCTTAATTATAAAAGAATAATCTTCTTTTTTTGGTCCAAATATCGTTACTTTATCTCCCGGTTTAAAATAGTTTCTTTGCTCTATTATTGCTTCTTTTTTATCTTCATCATAACCTAATACTATGCCAAGAAAATCTTGATTAGAATCTTCCCTTCTATTTCCGTAGTACTGTTCTTTTTCACCTGGCTTTTTATCAAAGAATTGAACAGCTACATCACGGTTAGCGCACCTATATAAAATTCTTCTAGCTCTATTAATATATTCCTCATCATATAAACCCGCACTATACATATCAATTAAACTTCTATATACCGAAACAATAGTTGCTATATAGTAAACCGAACGCATTCTTCCTTCTAGTTTAAAAGAAGCAACTTTTATATCCATCATTTCCTTTACATGGTTGAATAGTGATAAATCTTTGGGCGCTATTGAAAAATTGTCTTCTTTTGATATTTTATTTTTTTTATCATCATAAAGATTAAAGTTAAATCTACATACTTGACAACATCCGCCTCTGTTTGCGTCTCTATTTGTAAAGTAATTAGATAAAACACACCTACCTGATACGTTAGTACACATTGCGCCATGAATAAAACATTCTACTTCTACTCCTGTTTCATCAATTATGTTTTTTATATCTTCTTTAGAACATTCTCTTGCTAAAACGATCCTTGATACTCCCTGTTTTATATAATATTTAGCAGCGTCTTTATTTAAAATAGAAGCTTGAGTACTTAGGTGCATCTCTAATTTTAAATTATTATTTTTTATTATATCAATTACTAATGGATCACTAAAAATTACAGCATCAACACCTATTTTTTCTAATTCTTTTAAATAATTAGATAAATCATTTACATCATTATTATGAAAAACTATGTTAATAGTTATGTAAACTTTCGCATTATGTTCATGAGCGTAGTTTACACCTTCTTTTATTTCTTTTAATGTAAAATTCTTTGCATTCGCACGCAGGCTATAATTTACACCGCCTAAATATACTGCATCCGCTCCATAATCTATTGCCCATTTTAATTTTTCAAGACTTCCTGCTGGCGCAAGTAATTCTACCTTTTTATCTTTCATCATTTTTCACCTTATATATAGTTTCTTTATTAATAAAACCATCATTGGTATTATATTTTTTTTCTATCTTTTCATTTTTTGATAAATCATTATTTAAAAATGCTTCTATAACCATTTTTATATCATCCAATAAATAGCCATCAACAACGGCATAATCCACGTTTAATTTGTCATATACACTAAGTAAATTAAGTGGTTTATCTCCTAGTATATGGGTCCCGAAATTATCTTCTATTATCTTATAATAACAATCACTATTTTCTTCGCTTATTTCGTAACTACCACTTTTGTTTTCTAAATTAAAATGAGTTAAATAATTAGTTACAAGCCTTCTGTTTGATGTTGAAAGATGTGGATATCCAAATACTTGTTTAAACAATAAAGCATTGGTATTATTATGAATTACATTTATATCATTTAAAGTTATATCATTAGTAAGCATTATTCCACTTACACCACTTTTTTCATAGTGATTAATTGTATAATAACTGTTATTTAAATGAAGTTGATCTAAAATAACTGGAGTTTTTAAATCGTACGTTAATGCTGCTACATCGCCTATAATAATCCCATCTAATAAGCCGCTATCAAGCTGTTTTAACGTAGATTTATAAGCATCTAATTCGTTATTAAAAATTGGTCTATTTAATGATGCAAAAACCTTTTTTTCTTTGTTATTTCTTTTTATATCAATTACTTCATCTGCCGTATAAGCTTTTCCAAAACATATGCTAAAATTTTTAATACCTAAAATATACCCGTCAGACGGGTATAAAATGTCATTATCATTATTTATCTTGAGTATTATCTTGCTCATTTTTATCTAACCTTCTTCTAGAAATTGCGATGCCGTCGCCAACATCAAAAAAACGGGTCTTAAATTCTTTATTATCGTTCAAAAAACTAATATAGTTTTCTAATTTTCCTAATAATTGTCTTAAATTTCTAGATAATTTTGTTTTATCCGAAAAAGCAAGGCCATGAAACTTTATATTATCCGTTACAACATAGCCCTTAGGTTTCAAATTTTTAGAAAACTTATTAAAAAATTTTAAATATTGGCTCTTTGCTGCGTCAATAAAAATCAAATCAAACTTTTCGTCCGTATTAAATTCTAAAGCGTCTGCCAAAACAAGAGTTATTCTATGGTCCAAATTAACATTTTTTACATTTTTAACAGCTTCTATATATCTATCTTTATCTCTTTCGATCGTAGTAACCATAACGTCACTACCTGCTAAAGCTATGTTTATTGCTGAATAACCAATAGCACTTCCAATTTCCAAAACGTTTTTAATTTTATTTAATTTTACGAATTCAGTCAAAAAATTGATACCATCTTTTTCCATGATAGGAATGCCCTTTTCATCTGCATATTTTTCCATCTTTCTAATTAAATATTCCGTATCCATCATAAACACCACCTAAATTCTTAAATAATTATAGCATTTTAATGACAAAAAAATCAACTTATTAAAACAAAAAAAGACAGATTATTCTGCCTTGTCATTTTCGTTTTCTTCACTTGAAAGTGACGATAAAATCCCTTCAATTAACTTCCATTCTTCATCAGTTTCGATTGGAAGAAGCACTGGATTTTCTTCTTCTGGATTAAAGATTGATGCATACACTTTAGTATTCCCTTCTTCATCCAAAGTATTATCGGTATAAGCCATATAATTTTTCTTTGTCTTTTCATCCTCATAAGTAAATAAAATTTCACATTTTATTTCTTCCCCATTATCATTTACTATCGTAAAGGTATTATCTTGTTTTACTTCATTGTTTTCCATTTTTCTCTTTCCTTTCTTATATCTAAATAATTTTGCAAAATTATTGTAGCTGCTATGCTGTCAACCTTGGACTTTCTTTTTTTTCTTGAAACATCAGCCGTTAATAAAACGTTATTAGCCGTAACAGAAGATAGCCTTTCATCTTGTTCATAGATTGGTAAATCAAATTCATCATTTAATACTTTTACAAAATTCCTAGTTCTTTCTACCGCTTGTCCCATGGTATTATTCATGTTCTTTGGTAAACCAATCACAATAGATTTAACGTTATATTCATTAATTATATTCTTAAGCTCGGCTATTATACTCTCCGGTTTATTTTCTTTAAATCTTAACGTTGTAACACCGCTAGCAATTGTACCAGTTACATCACTTACCGCAACTCCTAACGTTTTAGTCCCTAAGTCTAAACCAACAAACCTCATTAATTTAAATATTCCTTTATTAATATTTCAAGAATTTTACTTCTATCTATCTTAAGTATTTTATTTCTGGCTTCTTTATGATTTGATATATAGCCTGGATCTCCGCTCATCAAATAACCAACAAGTTGATTAACAGGATTATATCCTCTTTCTTCTAAAGCTTCGCAAACTTCCTTTATTGTCTCTTTTACTAAAGCTTCATTAATGTTTTCAATGTTAAACAAGTATGTTGTAGATGACATCATATCACTCCCTATCTTTAATAAGATAACTATATTTTAACATTAATTAAAAGAAATAGCAATATAACTATTTCCAAAAAGGTATTGAATATGATCTATCATAATAATCTTCATTTTCTCCAAAATCTTTATAATATTGCCTTAAAAAGCATTTTTTATCAAGACTATCAGAAAAAACCATATCGCAAAGCAATAACTCCATATTTATTTTAAACTTATGATTTTTTAATACTAAATTTTTGTATAAATATGATAAATACTCAGTATCAAGATTATGTAAATTCCAACTAGACATACTATCCCTTCCCCGCCTGCTATTATAACACAAAAGAATGAAATAAATTCCATTCTTTTTTCTTACTTTCAAAAATTCTTGTTTCACAGACTATGTAACTTTAATAATCTACTTACATATAACAATTCTATTTTTTTACATTACCATCTTTAATTTTTTCTATTTCATCAGTCGATAAACCAGTTATTTTTTTAATTAAACTTATACTTAAACATTCTTCTAACATCTTTTTTATAATTTCCTCTTGATTTTTTAATTTACCTTTTTCAATACCTTTTTCAATACCTTTTTCAATACCTTTTTCTATGCCCTCTTCATATCCCTTTGCTGCTGCATACTCCCTTATCTTTTGTCTTATAAATTCCTCTTGTTCTTCTTTTATATATATTCCTTGCATTTCTTCTTCTTTTGTTAATTTGCTAATTTTTTTCACCACTGGCACCATCTCCTTGTAACCTTTTGCTACCCTAGTAAGTTCATCCATACTATCTAACGTCATTATAAGAAGTTCCTTCTCTAACTTACTTAAGCTAATATTATTATAATACATATCCCTTACTTTTTTCAAGTTAACATGGTATATTTCAACGTCAGTATTTAATAAGTACTCACTTCTTATTATTCCCCTTTCAACGTCCATCATTTTAAATTTTATTATTACTCTTTCATCAAAAAGTTCAAAGTTATCAAAGTTTATCTGAATTACCTTCTTTTGTTTACCATATTTTTCGCCTTTTTGTACTAAACCATCTTTTATTTTATCAATATATCTATCATTTTTATCAAACAAACCATCATAATATTTTTTATTCATTTCTAAATTTATTATATTATCCCTTAACTCTATTAACAAATCCGTAACCTTTCCTTTTTCGATTTCTTCATCCTTTATTAGTTCTGAATTTTTAAAAACTAAATTATCTTTTATGTACTCCCTTTTTAATTTTGTTATACCACTTAAAATATCAACCAAATAATCTTCACAAGTTCTATCTTGTAACACACTTTTAAAAACGGTATCAGATGTCATGGTTATTACTTTATCTTTTATCATTTATTTTTTCCCTCCCACAATGTGAATATTAACTCTTTTTCTAACGTTATGCAAATTACAAAAATTGCTTTATATAAATAATAAAATTACCAAAATCTATTTTTTATCATTATAAAACCAAGTTTTTAATATACAAAACATTACAAAAATTAAAAATTAGTAAAACCTTAATTTTTTAGTAAATAATAATATTTTAAAGATATATTACAAATATTTTCTTTCTTCTTAAAACAAAAATATAAGATATATAAAAACTGGATAAAGTTACCACTCTATCCAGTTTCCTGCTTTTTTAAGCTCATCTATTAATTTATTATGTTCTTCATAAGTTTTAGTAAAATGTGTTTTTCCAGATTTATCTGCAACAAAATAATAGTAATCGTTATCCAACGGAGTAAGCACCGCACTTAAAGATGATTCACTAAAATTAGATATTGGTCCAATAGGCAACTTACCACCCATTTTAGGCCCTCTTGTATTATATGGGTTATAAGTGTTTATCTCAGTCTTAGTTAAATCACGCTTACCTAAATCAACCTTAAACGCATAATACGTTGTAACGTCGCTGCCAAGCGACATACCGGACTTTAGTCGGTTATAAAATACACCCGCAATCATCTTCCTATCATCACTATAAATACCTTCTGATTCAATCATTGAAGCTAACGTTATAATTTCATGCACGCTATAAGAACTTGAATCAATTAAAGATTTATATTTAGAAAAAACCTTATTTGCCTGATTAAGCATTACCTCTATTATTTCTTCTATCGTAACGTTAGTATTAAACGTGTAAGTTTCAGGATATAAATATCCTTCTAATGGATAATAAATATCCTCCTTTTTAATGTCCTCGGTTAAAAACCAATACTTATTAATTAGGAAATCAACATACTTTTCATCTTCAAGTTTAGCGTAAAACTCACTTTCACTAATGTTCGTTTTTTTAGCGATTTCACGAGCTACAGCACGAATTGTTTTTCCTTCTTTAAAAGTAATTGTAATACCGTCTTTATCGTAATAATCGCCAGTTAAAGTTTTAATTATTTTCTTTGTTCCAAAACTTTTATCTATTTTGTAACTGCCCGCTTTATATTCACTAATTCCATTTAGTTTCACATATACTTTATAAGCCAAATAATTTCTTATTATCCCCTCTTTTTCTAATTTTTTACCAACACTATAAACTGAAGATCCACTATCTACCTTAAACGATATAACCTCACTTTTTTTCACTATAGGACTAAGTAAAAAATTAAAAACAATGATTCCTGATAACAACATAAAAATAACAAGTAAGATTAATGCAATCACTATTTTTACCATTTTTTTTAATTTTCTCTTTTTTGGTTTCACTTCTTTCATACTGCACCTTTTCCTTTATATAATAGCATTTCTTACGTATTCTTCAATAACTTCAAGTTTATCTGGTCTTGTTCCACCACCTTGAGCAAACAAAGAGCTTCCACCACCATTTCCCTCTGCTATTTTAGAAACATCTTTTATAAGATAGCCCACATTAAAATCATTTTTTAAATTATCATTTGCCTTACAAATGAAATTAACAGAGTTTTCTCTTACGTTTGAAATAAATACTATACCATTTTGCAACTTTGTAATAATCATACTTGCAAGTGATTTTACTGTTTCCATGTCATAGTCTTTAAAGCTTAGTATTACAACATCACCAAATTTACCAGAAACCTTTCTTGCCACATATTCATCCATTTTCTTAAGCTCTCTTTTAGTTAACTCTTCTTTGTAAGTTTTTTCTAAATCGCTAACTTGTTTACGTAATCTAATTACTTCTTCTTTATTTTCTAATATATCTTTATAACACGTTGGTCTTTCGTTAGAAATATTAATATCCATATTTAAATCTATACTATCTTCTTTTGCTTTATTTATTATGTTTTTAGCTTTTTTTAGTAAAAGTATCATTTCATCATTATATGGTTTAATTACTTCAAATAATTCTATTTCTAAATTAGTATCACAAACCGCTTCGATACGATATATGTTTAATCCTTTTGATTCTATGCTTTTTATTGCAAAACTTCTAATGTTACCAGTATTAGTAACGTGAGTACCACCACATAACTCTATCGATGGTCCAAACTTAACAACCCTAACAACATCACCATATTTTTCACTAAATAAAGCCATAGCTCCAAGCATCTTAGCTTCTTCTATGCCCATTTCATTTATTTCGGCTTTATAGCACGCACTTATCATCTGGTTTACTTTCTCTTCTACATTAATTATGTTATCATCGAATATTTTTCCAGTATACTTAAAGTCAAACCTTAATGTCTTTCCATCAACAAAGCTTCCAGCTTGATTAACCTCATCACCTAATACTTCTTTTAAAGCGTGCTGAAGAAGATGGGTAGCTGAATGGTTCTGACACGTATTAAAACGATTATTTTTATCAACTGATAAATTAACTAAATCACCAGTTTTAACTTTTCCTTCTATTATTCTTACAAAATGCATATTTTGCCCATTTGGAGCTTTTTCGGTTTTTATTACTTCTGCTCTTAAATTATCATTTGATATAACACCAGTATCTCCTAACTGTCCGCCCATAGTAGCATAAAAAGGAGTTTTATCAGTTATAATAATTCCTTCAGAATATATGTCTTTTAAATTACCTTCTAAGTCTCCAACAAAGATAACTTTTGCTTTAGTTTCAAGTTCATCATACCCAGTAAAAATACTTTCTTCTTTAAGGTCAGCAACATCTCCAAGTACCTTTAAATCATCCATCTTTTTAACATTTTGTCTGGCCAGATTTTTCTGCGACTCCATATACCTATCAAATTCCTCTTTTGAAACAGTTATGTTTCTTTCACTTAATATCTCACTTGTTAGTTCAAATGGGAAACCATATGTATCATAAAGTTTAAAACATAAAGATGAATCTAACGTTCTATTATCCTCACTAATATTTTTATCTATCATTTTTTCTAGTTCTTTTAAACCATTTGATAACGTTTTTAAAAAATTATTTGTTTCTTTTTCTATTTCATTTAATATAAAATCTTCGGATTCTAACAAATTAGGATAACTCTTGTCATAAACATTTTCAATAAAATATTTAGAAATACTAGTAATTATAGTTGGTTCTAAATTAAGCTTTTTAGTGTGCCTTATAGCTCTTCTAATAAGCCTTCTTAAGATATATCCTGCACCAACATTTGAAGGAGTTAAGCGCTTTTCATCTCCTAAAAGCATGGTAGCGGTCCTAGTATGATCAAGAATAATTCTAATTGATCTATCCATATCTACGTTAGTATTATAATGAGTTTTAAGTTTTTCTTCTAAAATCCCCATAACACCAGTATATAAATCAGTTTTATAAATGTCTCCATCTTCTGTATTTAAAAAAGCAAGTATTCGCTCTAATCCCCAACCAGTATCTACATTTTTGTTTTTTAAAGGAACGTATTTATCTTTATCTATTTTTTCATATTGCATAAATACATCATTACCTATTTCGATAAAATGACCACAATCACAAGAAGGATTACAATCTTTAGAACAAGCAGGTACGTCAGTTATATAAAAATATTCACTATCAGGGCCACATGGACCAGATTCTATTTCCCACCAGTTATCACCTTTTGGTAAGAAATAAATATTTTCTTTTTTAAATCCAACTTTTTCCTTAATGATAGCGGCCTCATCATCCCTTGGGGCATTTTCGTCTCCCGCAAAACAAGTTGTTGCAAGTCTTTCTCTTGGTATTTCAAAAACCTTTGTAAACAACTCATAACTCCACTTACATCTTTCTTCTTTAAAGTAGTCTCCTAAACTCCAACTACCCATCATTTCAAAGAATGTTGCGTGAGATTTATCTCCAACAGAATCTATGTCATTAGTTCTTACGCAACCTTGGACATTACATAATCTTTTACCAAAAGGATGAACTTTACCAAGTAAGTATGGCATTAAAGGCTGCATTCCAGCCACATTAAATAATACACCCGTTGTACCATCACCAACTAAAGATACTGCACCAATATTTTTATGACCTCTTTCTTCATAAAACTTTATCCACTCATTTCTTAATTCTTTACTAGTTAAATGTTTCATTATATCACCTCATCAATTATATTAATAACCTTTTTATTTAAATCTTCTATGGTACCATCATTTACTATAACATAATCATAATTTTTATAATTATCAAGTGCTATTTCAGTAATATGATTTCTTTGACTATTATTCAAACTATTTTCATAGTTTGGTCTTTCTATCTTTAATTTATACACGGTTGTAAAACTATTTTTAATACTATCTAGTTCTTCCGGCATTCTTGCATCACTTATCGTAATAACATCCGCATAATAAGAATAAACGTTAATATCTCCGATTATTCTCTTTATAAAAAATTCTTTATCAATTTTATTTCTTATTATATCAGTTCCAAGTTCTTGAAGTAAACTCCTTGGTTTGGATTCTTCATCTCCGTTCCAACCAGATATGGTTTTAGCATACATCTTAATATAAGAAGAAAACTGCAAATTAACAGCGTTTCTTCCTTTTAACTTAACATAATTATTAATTAATTCGCAAGTTGTATCCTTACCAGAATTCGCTTTACCTGCAACAATAAAAATCTTAACATCTTTTCTTTTTATATCCATAAGACCTCCTATATAAAAAGGCACCACACCCCATCATTAGGAACGAAGGGTTCGTGGTACCATCCTATTTTATTCTTAATTTAAATAACGGTTTAAAGCCGGTAGTAATTAACTACATCTTCCGAAAATAGCTTCAGCAAATTATCATACTGATTTGCACCAACCACCAGCTCTCTTAAATGATAAAACTTGCTTACTAGTTTTTCATCAACGAATTTAAAATATATTAATATTATATCAGTATATACTTATAAAAATCAATATTTTTATCTTATATCAGCATACTAACTATTTGAATCACAAACAAATTTAAATCAATTATAATTTATGTTTTAATAACTTAACCCATTATAATTGTGATTGGATTTAGTACAATTACCAGCTCTATCACATACTTTTGCCTCTTGCTGCCAAGTGCATGGATAATTTTCTTGCAAACATCCCGTTACCTTTTTTCCGTTTTTATCAAACAACTCAAAACTAACTTTCCATCCTTCATTCGGGTTATAATTACTACTTTTATTATTTTCAAGACCGCTCATTTCATCACTTGACGCAAATTCCATATAAAGATAAAAATTAGCCACTTTCTTATCAAAGGTACCATTATTATACTTAAAATATTTATCACAATCTTTGTATTTTGAATTAAAATTTTCAAGGATTTTTTTAAGATCATTTATATCTTTTTCTTGGCATACATATGGATTGCTAACATTTATAGTAGCAGGAGGAGTTTTATCTATTCCAAAATTAGTACCGTAAGTACAAGTATTAGTATTTCCAGCTTTATCAGAAACCGTTCCAGCAACAGCATTACTATACTTTCCTTCATTAGAAAAAGTATTACTTACGACTCCTTGATTACATCCCGATGAAGCATCAGAACACTCTCCTTTTAACGTTACGTTGCTAGTATACCAATAACTTTGGTTTTTGTTTTTCCTATCCCCTTCTAATGTCACATTACATTTTGGAGCTGTTTTATCAATATTAATATTTTGATATGTTATAGCATTTTTATTTCCAGCATCGTCTTCCATATTAACAGATACACTTCTGTTTTTACCGTCAGCTGATATATATAAATTTTCCAAATCGCTTGGTTTTGTTTTCTTATAATCATATTCTTCACTTTTCCATGAATCACTTTTCCAAGACCACATTTTAACATCATTAGACATATTATCAATTAAAACATCAACTTTACTCGTATACCATCCAGTATAATTGATTTTAGTAGCATTATTTTCTTTTTTTGCCGTTCCCGATACGCTTAGATTACATGTGGGCTTTTCTGTATCAACCTTAGCATATGTACATTTTATTGCAGATTTACCTGATAAATTAGTAACTTTATAACATACACTTTTTCCTTTAGTATCTGTATTAAAAGTATTATTATCATTATATGAGGAATCATTTGTTACATAATTTTTATAATTTGTACAAGCAACATTACCATCTTGGCTACACACACTTATTCCAACTATCTGTCCATTACCTTGTGTTTTTCCTTGTACTTTTACTCCTAGTTTTCCTTTTTCTCCTAATTTATTTATATTAAACCAACCATTACTATCAGAGACTATACTTTTATTAATATTTCCCTGCTTATAAAAGCTTAAATCAATTCCAGGAGCTCCAAGTTCACTAATAGTTATACTGTAATTACTATCACATTTATCATTTTTATCATATTCTTTAAACTCAGAATTATAAATCCCATTTTTTTTAGATACTTGTACTTGACTACATTCATTAATACTTTCGCCACTTCTAGGGTCTGTTACTTTATTTAAGTAGTCACCCTTTACTAATGTTCCAACCGTTATTATTCCAACAGAATTTTCTTCTAAACCCTCAAATAAATACTCATTAGAATCAATATATTGTTCTGCCGCATCTATAATTTGTTCCTTTACCGTTTCATAAGCTTCTTCTTTTTTTCTTTTACTTATACTTATAATACTTATTACCGCGATTGCTAACACAGATAACACTAGTGCTATCGTAACTAATAATTCTATTAATGTAAATCCTTTGTTATTTCTCATATGCACCACCTATTATAATTATGTTATCATAACCATATATTTATTGCAATCAAAAAGAGGAAAGTTATTTCCTCATCTTTATATAAATATATATTATTTACACCAATAATCTTTCCCTTTGTATCCTACATATATAATTATTTTACCAAAATTATCACTTATATTGCCAGCTCTATCATATGCATACCATATATCTTCCCATTTACAAGGGCTTTCGTTTTTATAGCAATGAGTTATAGCAGTTGTAGAACACTTTTTAAGATCACTTTGACATTGCACAACTTTACGGTTGGGTTGATATTTTTCAATACCGCTTAAATCATCTGTCGCATTATATGAAAATCCTTTAAAATTAAATGAGCCTTTTGTTTGTAACGATAAACAAGCATAACCTACATATTTATTATTTTCCTTTGCTAAAGAAATAGTTTCAGACGCCAACGGTGTCCCATTGTTTTCTTGCTGTGTTAGAGTAATAACTGGGGTACCTTTTTCAAAATTTAATTCTTTAAAATATGGTTTATCTTTATCCACATAAACATCTACTTCACAATTAGCACCGGTATTTTCTTTTTTTATTTTTGTAGTTTTTGTTGAAGTTGTAAACTGTTGTTCAATACAACCTCCGCCATTTTCGTCTATTTTTCCTAATGACACCGTATCAAAACATTGTTTAATTGTTACATTATTATTGGTCCATGTTCTATTTTCTCCTGTTGTTTCTCCACATTTAGTATAAGTCACATCTGATGTTTTATCCGTTTTTTCTACTATTATTTGTTTTACACATTCCCCTATATTGCCGGCCGAATCCTCTGCCTTTCCTTGCCATGTAACATAAGCTCCTTTTGTATCTAGTTGTGTATAATAATTAATAATTCCGTAATTTTTATATGTTCCACCAGGTTCCTTTATTTGTTCTTTATTTACATAAAAATTGTCATAATAATTTATTTTTATTCTAGGAGGATTTATTGGAGCGTTAAGTAGAGGAGTTGTAGTATAATTATAAATTTTATTTTCTTCTCCAATTGTTGTACCAACTACGTTAATCTTGCACCAAGGAGGACTTAAATCAACTTTTTTTGTGATTTCCGTTGTAGCGGAGTTGCCATATTCATTAGTGGCTTTATATGTAACTGTTCTTCCAGTACTAGCAGTACTTTTTGAATACGTAAGACTATCGCGAGCTACTAATTTAACTTCATCTGATTCTTTTTCAAATTCAGTTTCCAAATTTTCAAATTTTTCTCCTTTATCCCAAGAATACATAATATTATCAGCGTCTTTAGCTGATATCTTAACAATAGGGACTTCATCTTCATCATCTTTATTCATTTTATACCAGCCATCTTTTCCTATCATATTCTCTGAAGCAATTACCTCCACTTCAATTTTAGGAATAGGTCCTTTATTTGGGACATTTGTTATACTAATATAAGAATTTTCAAGACAATCCTCTTTTTCGTCCTCTTTAAATTCAGTTTTTAATTGATTATCTTTTAAAGTCAATTCTACATAACTACATTTATTTATTTTTTTTCTTGTTATAGGATTAGTTACAACATTCAAATAATCTTCATCTACTAATTTTCCTAAAGAAATGACAATAAAGTCGCCGTTTTTTGATAAATTTTCTTTATAATAGGCATTATCTTCAAAATAATGTTCAGCAGCTGTTATTATTTGTTCTTTTACCGATGTATACGCATCTTCTTTTCGCATATCCCTTACCTTTATAACACTTACTACCGCGATTGCTAATATTGATAGCATTAATGCTATAGTCACTAATAGTTCTATTAGTGTAAATCCTTTGTTATTTCTCATATGTTAACTCCTATCTTATAATTATGGTAACATAACTAGATTTTTATTGCAATTAAAAAGAGGAAAGTTATTTCCTCAATTTTACTTAGTACATATAGAATCTAAACCTTTAAATCCTATTGTCATTTTAAGTTTTCCTATATCACCGCTTTTATTGCCCGCCTTATCATAAACATATACATGATCTTCATAAATACATGGATGATTAGCTTTACTTTTTGATGAATAGCAACCACTTGCTTGCCCTTTAGTTCCAGTTATGGTAAAGGATTTTGAATAAGAAGCCACTCCACTTAAAGTATCTGTCGCAAAATAGCTATAATCATAAAAATTCCATTTTCCGTCATTACCTTTTGATGTTATAAGTTTTGAAGGATCAATACAAGCCTCACCTTCATATCTTTTTTTACTATCGTTATATTTAACTGGAATATATTCGTCTTGAACTAAACTATTTAATGCATTCCATACTTTAAATGTAACATAACTATTTTGCATATGAGCAGTATTTTGATCATTATTAAAATACACATAAGAATATTTTGGTGCAACCTTATCAATTTTAACATTCACTGTACACGTTTTAGATACAGCGCCATTTGTTATAGTACCCGTCTCTGCAGACTCTGTAAATGTTTTTTTTACCTCTTCAGTTTCTTCAGTTTCACCTACAAGATTTTTTTTAACAAAAGTCTGCTTAACAGTTACGTCCTTATTTGTCCACGCTTGGTTTTCGCCTTCGGTTTTTCCGCAAGAAACATAGGTAGTATTTTTCAATAAATCTTCTAAGCCAGATTTATATGTAACTTTAACTTTTCGAAAACAAGTTGTTTTATTTCCTGCTGCATCTTCTACAATTCCAATATATGATTTTAATTTATAGGTACCAGCAATATGAATTGTTAAATCATCAAACTTAATTTCTTCTTGATACGAACTAGTACCATCGCTATTATTATATAGTTTCAAATTATCCTCATTAATGCCGGAGAAAGCATCATAATATGTTAAGGTTATTTTAGGCGTAGTAGAATAATTAAGCACAATAGGTTTTTGTATATAATTATACTGTGGCCAAACTCCATCTATAAATGATCCATCAGGATCTTCAATACCAGACGATTTAACAATACATGTCGGATCCTCGTAGTCGGTTTTTATATCTTTAACACAATATTTAGCCTCATTACCCAATTCATTTTCCGCACTATAACAAGTTGTTTTTGCTTCAGTACTATATGCATATGAAAAATCATCAATTGCAGTCATAGTTCCGTCACCCTCGATACTTGTATCCATAAAAGATGTTACTCCCTCATTATTGGTTACTTTAATCCCACCTACTATTGAACTTTCTTTATCATACGCGGTAATTTTATATTTTAGTGTTGTTTGCGATTTTTTTATTGTTTCTGTATCAAAATCATTTTTTAAAACATACCAATCATTATTTCCCATTTTTCCATCTATTTGTTCAACAGTTATTGTCGGTTTACTTCCTTTATGTTTTTGTTCTACAACTTCTATATATGCGTTAGCAGTACATTTTGAATTGTTATCTTCGAAAGTATATACCAATTTAGCATCTTCATTCATGTTTACCCTAACACTATCACAAAAATTTAGTTTTTTCCCCGTTATAGGGTTAGTTACTACGTTTAAATAATCATCATTAACTAGCGTTCCTAAAGAAACCGTAATAGAATTATTAGTGCTCGAAGACAAAACTTCTTTATAATAGGCATTATCTTCAAAATAATGTTCAGCAGCTGTTATTATTTGTTCTTTTACCGATGTATACGCATCTTCTTTTCGCATATCCCTTACCTTTATAACACTTACTACCGCGATTGCTAATATTGATAGCATTAATGCTATAGTCACTAATAGTTCTATTAGTGTAAATCCTTTTTCATTTTTCATATGTTAACTCCTATCTTGATTTAATGGTATCATAAACTTTTTATTTAAAAATATCAATTATATTATCTATGTTTTTTCTAATTATAAAGTTATCTATTATGTCTAATACGGCATAAACAATTATAAATATACCGATTGTTTGTGTAAGTAAAAGAGCACTTTCAAAAGGGTTATAAAGTAGTACTATTCCCCATATAAAAGTTAAAACTGATATTAAAGTAGTATATGCCCAATCTTCCTTTTTTAATTTTTTTAAAACAAGTGCGTATTGAAACTTAGTTACACTATTTATTATAATCCAAATACCAAGTATTATTGGAAAAAGATTAGCTAAAGCATTTGGATTAAAGATTAAAAATACTCCTGCAATTGTAAGTAAAACTCCATAAACAAGTTCAAAGCTAAAAGCATTTATGATTTTTTCATTTGTAAAATATTTATATCCATAAAATATTCCACTTACAAGTAAAATTCCACCAATAGTATATGAAATTAGTGATATCGTAGTATCAGGCCTAATAAATAAAAACAAACCTACAATAACAAAAATAATTGAAATTAGAAGATTTGTATTAAATGTTTTTTTTATTTTCTTTTCCATTTTTATTACCTCTTTTTATTTTTTGATTTTGAAACTCCATAAATATTATTTTTTAAATAATTTTGCAATAATTCTAATAATTTATTTCTGTCTAAACACTGTACCCTATTTACAATTTTATATTCAATTACATAGTCAATAAAATCATATACATAATCATAGTTTTTAACATCAACTTTCATATTTTTATTAGCATATTTATCATAGAAATAAACATTTTCATCAGGTAAAGACCTTACCGATAAAACGATTAGATTATCATCATTTTTAAATAACATAGGTCCCATTTCACTTATGTATTCTTCTTTATATGCTTTTCTTTGTTTTTCGCTTTTATTTATTAAATAAACATCATATAAAAAAGCATTAGAATCATACCCATACCCTTCTTCGTAAAATTTACAAATTCCGGTATATTTAGCCTTGTAGTATGAATAAGATTCCTTTTCTATTTGTGATATTAATTGTTCCAAAACAAAACCAATATCATTAATATTAAACCGTGATGCATCATGTATTTTAAAAAAAAGATCACTTACTGTATTTTTATTATTATCATGCTTTTGCATTATATTGTCTTTTATTTTTAAGATATCAACTATTTTCATATATACTCCTTATTTATATTATAATATAAAAAATTAAAGTAATAAAGAAAAAAACAGAAATAATTCCTGTTTTTCTTTGAGTTTCATTTAAGAAACTATTTTTCCATCATATTTTCTAGTTTTTCACTTGCGTTTTTCTTAACCTTATTTATAGTTTGCTTTATTCCTCCGTTACAAGAACACTCGTTATAACAATAAAGTGCTCCAGAACCAACGGCAACACCTAAAAGCATCCATCCTAGGTTATTTAGTGCTTTCACTTGTATCACCTCTTAACAAAAATATGAATGTGGCATATTAACTAATGCCATTATTATTATGATAAGTTATTATTTTTCTATACTATAAAATTTTATCCAACAATAAATTTTTAAGAAGAGTTTTTCTCTCTTTATTTCCTACGTTATAAACGCCATTATAAAATGCTTTTGGATCACCAACTAACATAAGAGATTTTTTAGCCCTTGTTACGGCTGTATATATGATTTTACGATAAAGCATCATTTTATAAGTACTAGTAATAGGCATTATAACAATATCAAACTCACTTCCCTGAGCTTTATGAACACTTATCGCATATCCGTGTTTTATTGCCTTATATTCCTTTGGGGTATATTTAACCATGTTACCATCAAAATCGATAGTAATTTCATTTCCTTTTATTTGTTTAATAAAACCAATATCACCATTAAAAACGTTATCATCAGGCATGTTTTCAAGTTGTAAAACTTTATCCCCTTCACGATATACTATGTTTCCATCATACGTTTCATTTTTGCTATTATCTTTTGGATTAAATATTTTTTGCAAAATTTTATTTAAATTATCTATTCCGTTTATCCCTTTATAAACCGGTGCTAAAACTTGTACATTTTTTAAATCATAACCCTTATCTATTGCCTTTTTAGACAAAACACAAGTAGTTTTTAAAATATCTTCATCATTACAAACGATAAAATTATAATCTTCTTTTTTTTCTAAGAAGGTTTCTTGTAATTCTCCTTTATTAATTTCATAAGCTAAAGAAGTTATGTATGAATTTTGATCTTGTCTATAAATTTCCTTTAAGAATATTGTATTAATCATGTTAGACTCAATTAAATCTTTTAATATTTTACCTGGTCCAACACTTTCTAGCTGATTATAATCCCCTATAAACACTATTTTAACGTTACTAGTAAGGGCTTTAAAAAAATTGCATAAAAGCTCTATATCAATCATACTAGTTTCATCAACTATGATAAATTCAGCTGGAGCTTTATTTCTTTCGTTATAACCAAAATCACCAGTTTCCTTATTCCATTTTAAATATCTATGAATAGTAGAAGCTGGAAACAAACACGCCTCACTCATTCTTTTTGCAGCCCTTCCAGTTGGCGCAAGTAATACTAATTTTTCTTTTAACTTTTCATAAGAGTAGCCTGCTACCATTTTATATAATTCGACAATACCTTTAATTATTGTTGTTTTTCCAGTACCAGGACCACCAGTTATAATTGAAAAGTTTTTTATTAAAGATTGCTTAATTGCCTTTTTTTGTTCATCATTATAATTAATACCAAAATATAATTCTAACTTTTCTAATTTTATATTAATATCTTTTATCTTTTCATCTTCCTTATTTGATATTTCATACACTTTATTCGCAACGTAATTTTCACATTTATAATAACTTAATAAACAATATCTATCATCTTCTATAATTATTTTACCCATACCATTTAATTGTACCAAATAAAATGTCAAATTTTCTTTAGTAATTTCCTGTTCATAGACACTTTTAAATGCGTTATATATTAAATTCAAATTAAGATAAGTATCACCAGATTGAAAACAAATATTTTTCATAACATTTAAAATAAGGGCTAATATTCTTCTTTCATCATCATCACTTATATTTACCTTTTTTCTTAATTCGTCTACTTTTGAAAAAGTAATTCCATCAATGGTATCTATAAGTTCATAAGGATTATTTTCTACTGTTCTTATGGAATCATCTAAGTAATGATTATATATTTTAAGCGCATCTTTCATATTAAAACCGAAATTTGTTAAATAAACCACTATTTCAAAGCTTTCGTTATATTTAATAAGTTTTGTTTGAATATCTTTTGCTTTTTTCTCTGTCATCTTAGGAACTAAAAGCAAATTTTCATAGTCATTACTAATCATACTTAAACAATTTTCACCTAAAGTATCTACTATTTGTTTAGCGGTCTTTTCTCCTATCCCTGGGAAAATATCGCTTGATAAAAAAATGATTAACCCATCTTTATCTTCCGGCATTAATTTTTCATATTTATTTACTTTAAATTGAAATCCATACTTAGGATTATCTATTATCTCTCCATAAAAGGTATAATCTTCATCAACGTTTAGTGATGCAAATAATCCAGTAAAAGTAAATTGTTTACCAATATAATCCAAAAGATCAGGGTTATCAGTTTCCTTTATCTTTACTAATCCTACTACATATCCATCATTAGAGGAAAAAATTTTTCTTTTGAAAGTACCCTTAATATAGTTTTCCATTTTTCCTCCTTTTATGTAATTTAATTTTATCATAAACAGTACTTTTTAACTAGCATTAATTTTTTCTTTTATTTTGTTTAACTTATAAGTGGTTAGAAAAATATCTAAGTCACTTACATATTCTAATATTAGCTTATTATTCTTTCTGGATATTATTATTCCTATCGTTTTATTATGATATGTTTCTTTTAAAGTTTTATCTATTACTTTCATATAATTAAGTGTTTGCCCTATGTCTTTAGCAGTTACTTCATCCTTTTTTAGCTCACACGCCATAAACCTATTTAATTTATAATTAAAAAATAGTAAATCTATAAAGTAATTTTTACCATCATACGTTACTTTATATTCACTTCCAACGAAAGTAAATCCAGTACCTAGTTCTAAGAATACTTTTTCTAATTCTTTTAATATGT
>CAYOWI010000012.1:0-32461 GCA_964407685.1 uncultured Muribaculaceae bacterium | reverse complement strand
GAGAAAACATCATTAATATCTTTTTTATTCATAATTATTCTCCCTTCTTTATTCTTTATAACAGAATTATAGCATATTTTTCTTAATATGATTTATATTTTGACATTTTATACACTTTTCACCTTTATAATAGGAAAATAAAAACGAAAGGATTTATATATGTATGAAATAGAAGAAAAATTAGATATAAAAGATATGATATATAATATTAGGGGAAAAGAGGTAATGTTAGATAGTGATTTAGCAAAGCTTTATGGATGTGCTAATGGAACTAAAACCATTAATTTGGCTGTAAAAAGAAACATGGAAAGATTTCCTAATAATTTTCATTTTCAATTAACTAAAGAAGAATGGAAAAATCTTCAAACAGAAAACTTGAAGTTTCATTTTGAAACTTCAAGTTTGAATGAGCATGGTGGAGTAAGAAAGTTACCTTATGTATTTACCGAGCAAGGTATCGCAATGCTATCAAGCGTTTTAAAAACCAAAAATGCTGCAAGAGTAAGCGTAAACATAATGAATGCGTTTGTTGAGATGAGAAAGTTCATAAGCGAAAATAAAGACTTATTTAAAAGAATTATTCAAGTAGAAAACAAAACTGATTATATAGAAAACGCATTATTAGAACAAAAGATAAGAATAGATGAACTATTTAATAAGTTTGATAGAAAAGAAAATTTAAAATGTAAGTTGTTTTTCAATGGAGAAATCTATGATGCTTATAGTTTGCTTGTAGATATAATAGAAAAAGCAAGTGATGAAATCATAATAATAGATAATTATGTGGATAAAGTAACGCTTGATATTCTATCAAAAAAGAAAGTAAACGTAACTGTACTTTTAATAGCAGATAAAAACAAAAGTAAATTAACAAAGACAGATATAGATAAGTTTAATAGTGAGTATCCTACTTCAAATATAAAGTATACAAACATATTTCATAATCGGTTTATTATACTGGATAAAAAAGAACTATATCATTTAGGGGCATCATTAAAAGACTTAGGAAAGAAAGTATTTGGTATTACCAAAATAGAAGACACTGATTATTTAAATAATTTAATAAACAAAATAAAAGACATTAGCAATTAATCATTTGCCAATGTTTTTTTATTTTAATCCTTATTTTTTCCAAATAAATTTAATAATTGTAAGAAAATATTAATAAAGTCTAAGTATAAGTCAAGTGCACCATATATAGCTACTTTATTTAATTCTTCTTCATCGGATGAATAGTAATTATACATTGACTTTAAAGCTTGCATATCCCAAGCAGTAAGTCCAAGGAATATAACTACAGAAACTATTGAAATAATAATACCAAAAGTAGAATTACCAATAAATATGTTAATTAGTGACATAATAACAATAGCAATAAGTGCAAAAAGAAGAATTTTTCCAAGGGATGATAAATCCTGCTTAGTTATGTATCCATACGCGGCCATAAGTGCAAACATTAACGCAGAAGATAAAAAGACAATACCAACACTATCTAACCTATAAACCAAAAAGATAGAAGAAAGGGTAAGACCGCTTATCGCCGAGTACAAAGCAAATAGTATTTTTGCAACCAACGGTGAAACCTTCTTTCTTAACGCGCTAAATAAAATCACAACTAGTAATTCAGTTATTAATATCCACGGGTAATTACCATATACAAACTTTATCATACCAGGTGTTACAGAAGTATAATAAGCAACACCACCCGATATTAAAAGACCTACAAACATCCAAAAATAAACCTTAGAAAAGAACTTAGACATTTTTTCTTCACTATTTATAACCATAACATTACCTCCTAATAACTATTATAGCACCTAATTATTAAAAATATATTAAAAACTTAAAAATGCTAACCTAAGTTAGCTTAATTGTTTTGAGCTATTAAATTCTAATCTTAATTTGTCAGAAACCGTTACAATAAATTCACTATTAGTAGGTTTTGCTCTATCATAATCAACGCTATGACCAAATATTTCTTCCATCAAATCAATGTCTCCTCTATTCCAACTAACTTCAATAGCGTGCCTTATTGCTCTTTCAACCCGTGATACCGTTGTATCGAAGCGATTTGCTATTTCTGGATATAATTCTTTTGTTATAGCACCTACTATATCTGGTTTTTCATACATTAGTATTACGCCTTCCCTAATATATTGGTATCCCTTAATGTGTGATGGAACACCCAAACCATGTAATAATTTAGTAACAGATATTTCAAGATTATTATGATATACGTTAATTTTACTATTTTTAGCAGGAACAAAATTAACGGCATCAAGAATCTTTTTTTCTAAATCATTCATATCAAACGGTTTTAAAATAAAGTGTTTAGGGTTATATTTTGATACCCTCGCAATTGTTTCATCGGCATTAAAAGATGTTCCAATAACAACTGGTTTATCTATATTCTTTTTCTTTAACTCCTCTAAAACATATATTCCGTCTTTCTTTGGCATTATTAAATCAAGCAATAAAACATCAAAATTATCAAGGTTTTCTTCAATCACCTTAACGGCATCAAGGCCATTATAAACGGCTTTTACAATGCTTATTTTTTTATGGTCCTCAAAATAATCCTTAAGCATACCAACCAAACTTTCATTATCATCAACAACTAGTAATCTTATTTCTTTTTCTTCTTTCATTTTATCTTTCCTCCTCATCAACTAATAGGTATTATATTGCATTGTTTTTAATTAAATTATCAAACATTGTCGAATAAAAAAAGAATGTACTACTACATCCTAAATTATATTCAACTCTTACTTTAAGCCGCTTTCGTTCCTTGATCCTGTGAAGTATCTATTACACCACTACGGTGATATGCATCAGTTTTAACAAGTGATCTTCCTTTTTCTTCTCCATGGTAAGTTTCATCATCAATTAAACTTTGCATCTCGCTAACAGATAAAGTTTTGTTTTGGAATTGAGCTTTTGGATTTAAATCAAAGTATTCTTCAAACACATCATCAAGTGCTTTTTTAACATCATCACCTGATATTTTTTCCTTAGTCTCATCTAGTATTTTCTTAAACTCGCTTTTCATGATAAAATCACTAGTTATTTTTTTAACACTCAAGGTAAGACGTACATCTAAAAGTGCATCAATTAATTTACTTCTAAAAGAAAACTTTTCTTTAGATGGAAAAACTATCATTTCTGCCATTTTGAAAATCCCTCCTACCTTTACAAGCTTAGCATATCACAATATTACCTCAAAAGAAAAGAATAAATTGTTGAAATTTATTCTGCTTTACACTATTTTATACAATTTATTATTTCCTTTAGCTCATTAAACGAAGAAGATGATGCACCAAGCAAATAACCATCCAATTCATCACTCATTATTTGTCTTATGTTATCAGAGGTAATTGAGCCACCATATAAAAGTTTATAATTTTTAATACCTATGTATTCTACTATTTTTCTTATGTAATTTATAACGTCTATAATTTCTTCTTTAGATAAAGGCGTTTTTCCCCCAATCAAATATCTAGGTTCGTAAGCTATGTATATAGTTTGTGTATCATCTAGTTGTACGTTATCTAAAGCTGTTTTAAGTTGTTTTTTTATTACTTCAGAAGTTTTCCTAAGTTCCCTATCCAACTTAGTTTCCCCAACGCATAAAATTGGCGTCATTGAATTTTTTAAAATAGATTTAAGTTTTAAATTAATGATTTTATCGTCGTCATAAATTCTTTTTTCAGAGTGACCAACTAAAGAATACCTTATTCCTCTAAGTGATAAATCATAAGCTGAAATCGATCCAGTGTAAGCTCCTTTATCCTCATAAAAAGCGTCCTGCGCACCTAAATCATAACCCAAAAAAACATCAAAATTTAAATAACTTGGACAAACTATTAATTGAATATCTGATGTGTTTAAAGTATCCATCTGACTTCTTAGTAGCATAGCTTCATCCTTTGTTAAATACATTTTTTGATTACATACAAGTATTTTTTTCACTTTTTATCACCACTTTTAACAAATATGTTTTTAACATTATGAATAACTTTTTTCAAAACGTTGGTATCTTTATTTATAACTTTTTCGTACACTTCTAGAACCCTTTTTGCATAAACCGTTGGGTTATATGCATTAGCGGTTATCCTTGCTTGTTTGGCTATCATCTTGCTATATTCTTTATCCTTATATAATTTAACAATTAAATCTTGGTACTCTTTATCATTTTCAAAAAACAAACCATCTTGCTTATTTGTCATAACAAGTTCAAAGCTTTCGTCTTTTATTGCAACAACTGGATTTTCCGCTGCCATAGCCTCTATTACCGTAAGTCCTTGAGTTTCTGTTTTTGATGCAGTAACAAACACGTTAGCTAACTGATAATATTTTGGAACCTCCGTCCAAGGTACTTTTCCGGTAAAAGTTACGTGGTTATCAAGCTTATTCTTATGGGCTAATTGCGCAAGATCATTTGCATCTGGCCCATCTCCTACTATTATCATCCTTGCTTTTGGAATTTTCTTTGTTATTCCTTTTAGGTTATTTATTAAAAAGTCTATACTTTTTTCCTTTGCTATTCTACCAACGTAGAGAATAATAAAATCATCCTTTTTTATATTTAATTCCTTTTTTAGTTCCAAAACAGAATGTTTGTCTACGTTTTCGTTATAAAATCTTGTTACGTCAATACCACTTGGTATTATATGAACATCTCTTTTTACTTTATATTTTTCTTTAAATAAATCGTAGGTCTTTTTAGTTGGAACAATTAGTTCTTCAACCGTTTTATCACACAAAAAAAGCGTTAGATATTCAACTAATTTCTTAGAGGCACCATCAAAATATCCCTTGGTTATATAATATATATACTCTTCATACATCGTATGATAGGTATGAACAAGTGGAATGTTATACTGTTTAGCAATTAACCTTGCAAAACTTCCCACGCCAAACTCAGTGTGTGTATGAATAACATCTAAGTTCCATCCTTTAATTATCTTTTGTGCCTTAAGCGGATAAAGGCTAGTCATCCTAAAATCTAAAACTCCGATTGGAACACCAGGAATCATTAAGACATTATCTTCCTTTTTATAATGAAAGTTTTCACTATTAACCGTAACAACATATACCTCATGTCCTAGTTTTTCTAAGCCTTGTTTTAGCATTAAAACGCTAGTAGAAACACCATTTATATATGGTGGATAAGTATCTGTAAAAAGTCCTATTCGCATTTTTTATCAACCCCTTCTTTTAAAGCTAAAGTAATAAAACCTATTAACATACCAAAAAAATAAGTAACAAACCTCCATAATAGCATCGCACCAGGCAAGATAAGAAAGCCAATGCCTAAGTTACTAAAAAAGCTAATAAAGCCATATTCAATACCGCCTGTTGCCCCTGGTATCGGAATAAAATTACCTATTAACATAACGAATGCTGTCAAGACAACCGATGATAATATGGTAACCGATTCCGCTCCCATAGATTTAAAAATAATAAAGGGAATCGTATATAGTAAAACAAGGTTAATTACGTTAGTAATAATGGATATGATTAGTGTTTTCCAGTTCTTTTTTAGTTCGAGCGTACTAGAGTAAAAATGATCTAATCCTTCCATTAAACTTTTCTTTGTTAGCTTTAATTTTTTAGTAAATCTAAATTTAAAGAAAAAATCTAAAATCTTATTTATAATCTTTAATGACACCGTTTTAGTGCTGGTTATAAGTAATAAGAACGCAAGGACGATAACGTTTATTAAAAAACCTAAGCTAATTAACCACGTTAAGTGCCCTTTATTTGGAATTATATTTAAATATTTATTAGTAAATATCGCAACTAGACCCATTAGTATAAGTGCCACTTGAAAAGAAATGAAATCTTTTATCATTGAACTAGTAGAATCACTTATTCTAACTCCATCTTTTTTTAGTAAGTAAATTTGAAATGGTTGCCCACCTGATTGAAACGGAGTAATGCCGTTAAGAAACTGTCCAATTAAAGTTAGTTCAAACGTCTTTTTAAAAGTATAATCTTTTTTATTTTCTTTAATAAATAAATGTAAACTTATCGATTTAAACATTAAAGATAACATAAAAGTTATGATGCTGGCAACAAATATTATAATATTTACTTTTGATAGTTCGTTAATTATACCATTAAAATTATCTTTTAAGGTAAAATAAAGAACCATTAATAAAGCAAGTATTAATATAATTATATTAATTTTTTTATTTTTCATACTACACCTATTTTTCTTCTATTACTTCGATTCCCGGCAACGTTTTACCTTCTATAAATTCAAGTGAAGCTCCACCACCAGTTGAAATGTGTGCAAATGAATCAATATAACCAAACCTTATTGCTGCAGAAGCGGAATCTCCACCACCAATTATAACTTTTGCGCCACTTTCTTTTAATAATTTACAAATACTTTTCGTACCATATTCAAAGTTTTTAAATTCCGACACTCCAACCGGACCATTCCAAAAAACTGTTTTACTTCTTTTTATGTATTTTGAAAATAATTCTACTGTATTTGGTCCAATATCAAGAATCATGTTACCTTCTGTAACATTATCCAAATAATCATATTTAACTTCTAAGCCATCTTGATAAGAAGACGAACCATATCCATCTACTGGTAAAATTATTTTTTCTTTATACTTTTCTAATAAATTCTTTGCGTGACTAATGCTTTCCACATCATAAATCGAAGCTTTTAAATCAAAACCCATGGCCGTTAAAAAAGTATTAGCAATTCCACCACCAAGTAAAATATAATCCGCCTTAATAATAAGATTATCGATAACCTTTATTTTATCATTCATTTTAGCGCCACCCATAATAACTACGTATGGCTTCTCGGGGCAATTAAGTAAACTACCTAGCATATTAAGTTCTTCTTCTATCAAAAAGCCCATACCTGAAGGTAAGTTTCTTGCAATACCAACGTTTGATGCATGATTACGATGAGAAGTACCAAATGCATCATTTATAAATATATCTCCTAAACTTGCCCAGTATTTACCTAGTTCTTCATCATTTAAACTTTCTTTTTTATCCGACAAATCCTCATACCTTGTATTTTGAACCAAAACAACGTCACCTGAATTCATATTTTCAATAGCTTTTTCAAGCACACTTCCACGTGTTTCATTTACAAAAATAACCTTCTTTTTTAATAAATTAGATAATCTTATGGATACTGGATAAAGTGAATCATTAATTTTATCTTCTTCGGTTTTTATCCTTCCTAAATGAGATAAAATGATCACTTTAGCATTTTTACTAATTGCGTAATTTATTGTTTTTAAACTCTTTTTTATTCTATTATCATCTAATATTTCGCCATCTTTTAAAGGTACGTTTAAATCACATCTTATTATTACCCTCTTACCAGATAAATCAAAATCCCTTATTGTCTTTTTCATAGTTAGCCTCCATACCAATTATATCATGATAAGAAAAAAATAGGAAATAAATTCCTATTTAACGGTTACTCTTGCACTATCAGTTTTACCATTATATGACCTTACGGTAATAATTGCAGTACCTCTTGACCTAGCATAAACGTTTCCATTACTTACTGTTGCAACCGAAGGAGTATCACTACTCCATGAAATGGTTTTATTAGTTGCGTTAACAGGAGTATAATACACCGTCAAAACCTTACTTTCTCCTACCCTCATCTCAATTGTATTTGGCGATAATTTAATACCACTTAAAGTAACTACACTAGACTTAACAACAACCGTTCTTGAAGCACTTGCCTTATTACCATAATTATCCTCAACCAAATACGTTATGTAATAAGTTCCAGGATTACTTGTATTTACATTACCAGAAACATTAACCTTAGATGTTATGTTAGTACCTAATGAATCCGTTGCAGAATATCCAGGATCATTGTATCTTTCTCCAACATTAATGGTAACGTTCTTACTACCATACAAAGTTATAGTAGGAGGTGTTGTAGGTTTTTTACTTGTTTTTCTAGTAGTAGTTACCGGAGCATTATTTTTTGTAGTCGTTTTAACAGTAGTATTAACCTTTGTAGTAGTTGCCACTGGTATTACTTTTACAGTTCTTTTAACTTCTGATTTATTTCCAGCCTTATCAGATACCTTATAAGTAATTACGTATGTTCCTGCCTTTTTTACATCAACCTCTCCACTCTTAGTAATTTTAGAAGTTATATCACCATCAACGTTATCAGTTGCAGAGCATCCCGGGTCGTTAAAGTTATCCCCGACGTTAACTAAAACCTCTGTCTCTCCAATTAAAGATATTGTAGGAGCTACAACATCCTTAGCGACAGTTGTAGTCGTTTTTTCTTCTTCAGTACCATTATTACTAACGTAACCAGTCGTAGTATATTTATTACCACACTTTATGTAAGATGAATACTTTTCTGATTCATTTTTTAACGCTATTACGTACCCTTCACAAATTTTAGCAGCCTTAACCTTAGTAGAATCTATAAAGCCACCGTTTTCTAATAACAAATCCTTTAAATCTATCTTTATTTCTGTTTCTGTTAATATTATTTGTTTTTGTGATATATAAGTTGGTGCTTCCTCAATCATACGAGCCTCTAACCTGTTAAAATCAGCAGTGGTATATTCTTCTTTTTTATTTTTATTAACAGTATTTAAAACAATAATAATTATGGTAATTAAAATAGCAAGCACTAATACTGCTAAAATAACCATACCACGTGTTATTTGAAACTTTTTTTTATTATTAGTTTCATATTCAACATCAGTAGAATAATTTTCGTTCATTTAAATCACGCCTTTACTTTCATGTTACCATTATAACATGATTTAATTTAAAAATAAATTACGTTTAAAGATAAAAAAATAAAAAACTCTTGTAAGTGTTTTATTCAAATAAGACCATTTAATTATTTTATAAACCCTATAGTTTATTTACAGCCAAGGTCTTGCGTATGTTATAATAATTAAAACCAATTCAAAGGAGTACACATGAAAAAAGTGATTGCAATTACCGGGCCTTCAGGAGCAGGTAAAACAACATTATCTAATTTTTTAAGAGAAAAATTTAATTTTCCATACCCAATTCATACAACAACTAGAAGTAAAAGAGACGATGATGAAATAGGCTTTTATAACTACATAAGTGTTTATGAATTTGAAGAAAAAGTTAAAAACGATGAATTTCTTTTTTTCTCTGGGTATAAAAATAGATATTATGGTATTTTAAAAAATGATTATTACAACGCTCTAAACCATCATGAAGGAATTATAATTAACGTTAATTATATGGATTTAAATCAAATAAAAGAATTTAAGGAAAAAGAAAATATAATAATTATACAATTAACTTTTAAAAATATAGAAAAAATGATAAAGGAAAGAACCGCACAAAGGAATCAAAAAAAGGAAGATACCCACTTTAGAATAGAAGTTGCTGTAAGAAACGAAAAAAAGTATGAAAATGAAATTAACAGTATGGTAGATATAGTTTGTTATACTGATAAAATGGATTTTGAAGAAGAAACCAAATTTATACTAAAGGAGATTGATAAATATTATGACAGTAAAAGAAATTAAGAATATATTAGATAAAACAGCATACAAAGCAGCTGATGTTTATAGCTATAAACATCTAAATGGTGGACTTATGAACACCATTTGGCGTGTTGATACAAGTTTAGGTAGAGTAATTATTAAAATATATGATATAGAAAGAAATCTTATAACTGCAAATAAATGTATGGATATATGGAAAAACTTTGTCTCAGTCCCAGAACCAATTAATAAAACCAAAATATTATATAACGGAAAAAATGTATTAGTATATAAATACATTTCTGGTGAGGAATTATCAAGACCCAATCATTACCAATTAAGTCAAATTTTGAACGTAATTAGAGCTACTAATTGTAAAATTGATAAAACAAGTAATAAAGATATAGTAAAAACAAATATTACAGAAAAACAATATAACTATTTATCAAAATTAAAAGATACTAAAATTGATAACTCTAAGGTTAAGGAAATATGTAGCGCATATAAAATGATAAGAAAAAATATTATCAATAATTCAAAGTATTTAGGGCATCACGATTTAAATCATGGAAATATATTGTGGTCATATAATGATTTATTCGGAATAATTGATTTTGACGAATCTAGCATATGTACAAAAGAATATGAACTAGTCGTATTTGCAACTAAACATTGTATGATTGAAGATAAATTTGATACATATTACTTATATGAAATATTAAAAACTTATTATCAAAAATTAGATAAAACTATTATAGCAAAATATAAGGTAACCTTTGTTTTTTATACTTTAAAAGTTTTATTAGAAAAATTTTATTTATACCAAACAAACACAATTGACATTTATGATGATAGACAAATGAAAGACAATTGGAATTGGTGGTATAAATTATATCATCAAATAGATTATATTATGGAAGAAATAGAAAAGAACATATAATTTTAATATAATTTTAAAATATGTTCTTTTTATTTACTCACAAAATATTTAGCGGTTCTAACCATTTGAGCAGAATAACTCATTTCATTATCATACCATGCAACTACTTTAACTAGTTGTTTTTCATTTACGTCAATAACGTTAGTTAATAAACCATCTACTAAGGCTCCGCACTGCATACCAATTATATCACTAGATACGATTGGGTCTTCTGTGTACATAATAGTTTCAGACTGATTTTCTTTAAATAATTTGTTTATTTCTTCTTTAGTAACATTTCTTTTTAGTTCAAGTGTTAAATCAATAACCGAGCCAGTAGTAACTGGCACGCGCATTGCCGTTCCATCTAATTTACCTTTTAATTCTGGAATTACAAGGCCTATTGCACTTGCAGCACCAGTTGATGACGGAACAATGTTTGCTGCAGCTGCTCTTCCTCTTCTTGCCATATGGCCTTTTTTATGTGCAACATCAAGGGTTGACTGATCGTTAGTATACGCATGAACAGTAGTCATAAAACCTTTTTCTACCCCATAGTTATCACACAAAAGTTTCATAACAGGTGCTAAGCAGTTAGTCGTACAACTTGCAGCGCTTATTATCTTTTCATCACCGGTTAATTCTTCATGATTAACATTATAAACAATTGTTTTTAAATCACCTTTAGCAGGTGCTGAAATTATTACTTTTTTTGCTCCAGCCTTTACGTGTGCTTCTGCTTTTTCTTTGCTAGTAAAAAAGCCAGTACATTCAAAAACAACGTCAACATCAAGCTCTTTCCATGGTAAATTAATAGGATCAGTTTCACTATATACCTTTATTTTTTTACCATCAATTATAATATTTTCTTCATAATTTGTAATTTCATCTACCTTATACCTTCTATGAGAGGTATCATACTTAAGTAAATACGCAAGCTGAGAGGCATCAGTTAAATCATTTATCGCAACAACATCAAAGCTAGGATCATCTTCCATTAATCTAAACACTAATCTTCCAATTCTACCAAAACCATTTATCGCTACTTTAATAGCCATTATATCATCTCCTATGTTTATATTGTATCATTTGTTAATCTTTAAAACAACTTCCACCTATAAATTCTCTTATTATTGAATCATTTGGAACATCATCACTTGGCATTCCCAAAATCACCCTAAATAAGTTTATCAGTCTAATTGCTTCGTCATAGTTTGGATCATCTTCTGAAACAGAAAATAAAAGGGGCTCCGCATACGTTTTTAAAACGCCAAGTTCATAAGCCAAAGACGTATTTAAAATATAATCAGCGTCCTTAACGTATGGCACTATCATTTCCTCTTCTGCTTTTCTAACATTTTTCCAGATTTGCAAAGTAGTTGAAGCAGATGCACCACGGGACATATTATCTCTTACTATCCTTCTTAAAAGCCTGTTGTCAGTCTGCTTAAAAAAGTTATGATTATCAACGTTTAAAGGTGTTAATGGGCAAATATAAAGTTTAAATTTATTTTTATCTGGTACCATTTCAGTTAATTGTTCATTAAATGCATGAATACCTTCTATTACTAGTACACTTTCTTCGTCCATTTTAATAGTTTTATTACTTATTTCTTGTTTTCCTGTTATAAAGTTATACTTTGGCATATGAACTTCTTTGCCGTTTAATAACTCTGAGACTTTTTTATTAAACAAACTTGTATCAATCGCATCTATTTTTTCTTTTTCAGGTTCACCGTTTTCATCTAAAACGCGGTCTTTCATATCCGTATAAAAATCATCCACTGATATAGGTATAGGCTTTAATCCCTTACTTCTTAAAAATAAAGTTAATTTTCTTGAAACAGTTGTTTTACCAGAAGATGATGGCCCCGTAATTAATACAACTTTTAAGTTTTTTTCCTTACTTATAACATCTGCAATTTTAAATAATTCATTATTTTGAAGAGCTTCACTGACTCTTATTAAATCATTATAAGATCCCGTTGATATCATCTTGTTAAGGTCGGTCGAAGTAATAATTCCTAAACTACTTAAATAAGAATCGTTTTTTTCAATAGCATTTAAAAACTTTTCATTTTTATTAAACTTAACATTTTCAAAATCATCTATTTTGCCTAAAGAAGGCATCATAACAATAACTTTATTATCTTTTAAATACTTAACGTTATACTTATTTATTAACTTAGTATTATTAGGCAAAACCCCATAGAAAAAATCAAGCGTATCATCTAATTTATAAAGACTTATACTAGAGTTACTAATGTATCTTAAGGAATTTGCTTTGTCCATTTGATTTATCTTCTCGTAATACTCAATTGCTTCTAATCTAGATACCATTATTTTCGTTATCGAAATAGAATCCTCACATAACTGTCTCATTCTTATTTTTATTTTTTCCACGGTAACTTCAGATATTAAATTATTAGTTAGTACTTCTGTATAAATACCATCATCAACGGTATATAAAAATCTAACATCACATTTAAGAACATCTTTTACTGCCTTACTAAATAAAAATAAAATACCGCGTTCATAAACCTTATGCCCAATTGGTGAAGTAACATCATAAAAATCAAGCATACAATTTCTGGTTAACTTACTATCTAACCCAGTTGTTCTATTATTAATAGAGGCCGCTATAATATCATACTTATAATCATTATTAAAATCATCTAAGATTTCACTTATTTTCGTACCTTTTTCATACTCTAACTCTTTACCTTTATAATTAACCTTTATAACAGACATATAATCACCCTACTTTATTCTCTTCTATATTAGTATTTTATCAAAAATGATGAAAAAAGTCACAATATTTTAAGTAATATTTAAAGACTTACCATACATAATATTACTAGGGTGATAAAATATGAACGTAATTCCAAGTGTTATTGAAAAAACTAAAGGTGGCGAAAGGGCATACGACATATACTCAAGACTATTAAAAGATAGGATAATATTTGTAAGTGGTGAAATAGACGATGAGACTGCAAACGCAGTAATTGGGCAATTGCTATTCTTAGATTCAAAAAGCCACGAAGACATTAATTTATACATAAATAGTCCGGGTGGAAGTATAACGGCAGGTATGGCAATATATGATACCATGAACTTTATAAAAAGTGACGTTTCAACAATATGTGTTGGTATGGCTGCCTCCATGGCATCAGTTTTACTTGCAAGTGGAAAAAAGAAAAAAAGATTCATTTTACCTAATAGTGAAGTAATGATTCACCAACCTCTTGGAGGAGTAAGTGGTCAAGCTACCGAAATAAAAATAGTAGCAGATCGAATTTTATATTTAAGAAACAAGTTAAATAAAATCTTATCAGAAAAAACAGGACAAGATATAAAAATAATAGAAAAAGATACCGAAAGAGACCATTATTTATCAGCTAAGGAAGCTTTAGAATATGGACTAGTAGATAAAATATTATAAAAAAAACTCTATATATCACGATAGAGTTCTTTTTATTAATTCAAAGTTTTTGATTGATTAGAAATCCTTTGTTCAATTTCTATTATATCTGCATCAGTAAATTCATCTTTCTGAGCTTTTTTTAATTCATCAGCAGTTAAATAAGGTGTAATTGATTCTATTTTTGTATCAGGATCTAATGTTTTTATATCTTTGTATTCGCAAATTTCGGTGCCTTCATAATTCTCATTTTTGACATGGTAAATTTCACCGGAAACTATATCTTTATAATGTTTACCATTGCAATTATCAGAATATGGATAATAACTCATTACCAAAGGTTGGTCATCAACATATACCACTGCCGCCTTTTCTAGAATTGTATCTTCTAACAAAGCTTCCCTTTTCCCACATCCAGTAAACATAGTAGCAACTAATGTACCTGCTACTAATACCGCAACACCCTTCTTAACTAATTTTTTCTTTAATTCATTATCTTTTTTCATTCAAATCTTCCCCCTTCTTCATTTGAATGTGCATTATTATAACACGCCCCCCACTTGTCAATACTTGGATGGATGTTTATAATTTTTTTAGACGGTAATTTTATTGGAAACATTTTTACTCTTAAAAATCATAACTTTTTCTTATCAATGAAGGTTTTCATGCAGTCCATTATAAATAATATTAAAAGCAAAATTGTAAGCCATCCAGGAATCTTCTTTATTATACCTTTTAAAAGAGGATGAATTATATAAATAAAAATCACACTTGCAATTCCCCAAGTAATCGTCATTTCTAAAGAAATATATTTTCCTATATGGTATTTATGACTATTATAATTCCAAAAAGTAAGACCAAACATTTTTTCAATTAATACTCCGCCTAATGCCTCTATTGTTGAAAGCACTATCGCAACCACAAAGAAAACTATCACCGTTTCATAAACACGGTTCATATGGAGATTTTTAAATAAATATTCTGAAACAAATAAAATAGTAACCGCGCCTATTCCATATACTGGTGTCCAAAAACCGTTTAAAATACCACTTTTAAAGTTCGTATGAGTTAAAAAAGCTACCAACGTTTCTAAAATATGACCTAACACAGAATATACAAAAAAACAATTTAAATAATACATAATATCACCAATCATAGTATGCATTATTAAATTGTTTTCTATTCACTAAACCTGGTTCCAAATGGTTCCTTCCCTAGTATCTTTTAATTCAATTCCTTTTTCTAATAAATCGTTTCTTATTTTATCTGCTAAGATAAAATCTTTATTTTTTTTAGCTTCCATTCTTAAGTTTATTTGTTCTTCTACGTATTTTACTAAATCAGTATCAATACTATTTTGTCCTTTTTTTAATAAATCTAGTGATAAAACACTATCAAAAGATTTTACTAATTCTTTTTTTGTCAAATCATTTATATCATTATCTTTTAAAACATCGTATAAAACAGTTATAGCACTTGATGTGTTCATGTCTTCATTAATATATTTTAAAAATTCATTTTTATAATAATTAAACTTATCTTCATCTAATATTCCATCATCTTTTAGAGATAAAGTTTTTTGTTTTAGCTTTTTATATGCTTGCTGTGCGTTATCTAGATTTTCAAATGTGAAAATAAGTTGTTTTCTATAATGAGATTGCAAGCATAGTAGTCTATACGATAATGGATTATATCCTTTTTCTTCTAATAATGAAACTGTTAAAAAGTCTCCGTTACTTTTACTCATCTTACCATTTTTATCATTTAAATGTTCACAGTGTACCCAATAATTACACCACTTATGTCCTAAATACGCCTCACTTTGAGCGATTTCATTAGTGTGATGTGGAAATATGTTATCTACCCCGCCACAGTGAATATCTAAGTATTCTCCGCAGTGCTTCATACTGATACACGAACACTCTATATGCCAACCTGGATATCCTAATCCCCATGGAGAATCCCATTTTAATTCCTGATCTTCAAATTTAGATTTAGTAAACCATAATACAAAGTCAGCTTGGTTACGTTTATTATCGTCATTTTCAACGCCTTCTCTTACCCCTACTACCATCTCATCTTCTTTATGGTTAGTTAGAACATAGTAATCATCTAATTTAGACGTATCAAAATAAACATTTCCACCAGATAAATAGGCAAAGCCCTTAGAAAGTAAGTTTTCTATCAAATTAATATATTCTGGAATTAAGTTTGTAGCAGGTTCTATCGTCTCTGGTTTTTTGATATTTAACTTTTCAAAATCTTTAAAGAATGCATCAGTATAAAACTTAGCAATATCTAAAACACTTTTATGTTGCTTTTTAGCGCTTGCTACCATTTTATCATCACCAGTATCAGAATCGCTTGATAAATGACCAACATCGGTAATATTCATTACCCTTTTGACATTATAACCATTATACATAAGTGTTTTTTCTAAAATATCTTCCATTATGTAACTTCTTAAATTCCCAATATGCGCATAATGATATACGGTCGGACCACAAGTATACATCTTAACTTTACCTGGTTCATTAGGAGAAAACAACTCTACTTTTTTAGTAAGAGTATTAAATAGCTTCATTTTTATCACTCCTTGTTTGCTTAATTATATAATAAATAAGAAAAAAAAGAAAGTAATATCAGATTATAACACTTTCTTTATTACTTTCACTAATACTTTTTATAGTTAACTCTTTTTTTCCATCTAATATTGCATCCATTATTTTAGTTTCAATTTCATTTTCTATAGTTGATTTTAAATTACTAAGGTTATCAAGCCTATTAAAAATATCACATACAATATTTTCATCAAAATTAACCTTAAGTTGTTTATATTTATTAATAATCTTTTTAACATTACTACTTATTATATTTTTTATAACACTTTCATCTGGTTTTTCTAACTGTATTACTACTGATACTTTATTTGTTAACTGCTCTTCATTATCTAATAAATTGTTTTTAATTGTTTTACTAAATCCTAATTGTTGATGCTCATTTTGATTACTAGTTATAAATATTATAACGGAATTACTAAAATCAATTACCTTACCAGATGCATCTTCTATTTTTCCAAATTGTAATATCCTTGTAAATAAGTTTTTAAATTCCAAGCAGCCTTCCTCATAATTATCAACTATTATAGCAGAATTAGGATTAGTTCTTATTTTTTCAAAAACATTATTTTTATTATCATAGCCAAGATATCCTGCTGTTGTTCCAATTAATTTACTAATTGTGTGATGTTCTATATATTCCGTTCCATCTATGTTTATGATGTTTTTTTCATTAACTAATTTCTTTGAAAAAGTTTCTGCCAAAAGAGTTTTTCCGACGCCACGCTGACCTGTTATAAGAACTGAGTAGCAGCCTCTTTTATCTAATAACTCTTTTTTTCTAAGTGACCTTATAAGCTTCTCTACGTTCTTTTCTGCACCATAAATCGTATTATTTAAATCTGTTTTTAGTTTTTTATAAAATTCATCTCTTTTATCATCAGCGGTAAAAAACATTACGTTACCTTTGTTTTTTATTACGTCCATAATGTCTTTTTTAGTAACTTTTTTCTTATTTAATCGTATGTTTTGTAGTGTATCATTTATTTTGTTTTCTTCTGTTTTTAAACTATACGCTCTTTTAAAATCATTATTGGATAAAGCTCTTAATTTTTCTTTTTTTATTTTTTCTATTCTTTCTTGTAAAATCCTTTTTTTTCTTTCACCATAATTTTCTGTAACTGATGATTTTGCACATACCTCATCTAAAATATCAATCGAACGGTCCGGTTCAAACCTGTTGTTCAAATATTTTTCGGACATCACAGCAATATCTTTAAGTAGTAAATCATCAATTGTTATACCATGATATTTTTCATAAAGGGGCTTAATTCCTTTTAAAATTTTAATAACATTATCTAACGATGGTTCTTCTACAATTACGCTTTGAAATCTTCTTGCTAATGCCGCATCAGGTTCAATGAACTTTTTATATTCATCTATTGTAGTTGCACCGATTATTCTTATCATTCCCCTAGCTAAAGCTGGTTTAAATATGTTAGAAGCATCTATCGCTCCCTCAGCCCCACCAGCACCTACCATGGTATGTATTTCATCAATAAAAAGAATTATATCATCATTTTCTTCTAATTCTTTAATTAAGGTCTTCATTTTTTCTTCAAATTCACCACGGTATTTAGTTCCTGAAACAAGCTGGAAAATATTTAGGGATATTATTCTTTTATCCGCTAAAAACGAAGGGCATTTATCAGATACCATAAGATTAGCAATTCCCTCAACTATCGCGGTTTTACCAACACCCGCTGGGCCTATTAATATTGGATTATTTTTCTTTCTTCTAAGTAATATTTCAAGTGTCTTTATAACTTCCTTTTCCCTTCCTATTACTGGATCAAGCCTTTTTTCTTTAGCAAGCTTAGTCATGTCCGTGCCTAATTCTTCTAATAATAACTTCTTTCGTTTATTTATTTTTACATTTTTTATATTTTTTAAATCAAAATATAGCTTATCCAAATTTACTTTTAGACTTCTTAAAATTGTATATGCAACGCCATCTTCTTCATCTAAAATATTAATTATAAGTAGTTCTGGACTAACATTTTTATTATTATCTTCCCTAGCTTCAATAACAGCGTTTTCTAAAATTCTTTTCAAAAGCGGGGTATACAAAATAAAATCACTTTTTTTCGTACCAACCCCAACTAACGAAACTAATTTTTCTTTAAACTTTTTATAAGTCACTTTATGTTTTTTCAAAATAGGGACTAACCTACTATTATTCAATATCGATAAAAGCAAATGCTCACTTCCTACATAAGGGTGATTTAACTCACCTCTTTCATATTCTGCTTGTTTTAAAAGATGTCTTGTTTCTTCACTAAAATTAACAAACATAGGTATCTCCTTCCATTTTCATTCTATGTTTGTTATGGTTGTAATATTTTATTTTAATACAAAAAAAGACCCATTTGGTCTTTTAAACTAATGCATATATAACTATGAATGTTATTATAATAATAACTAACAATATAAGTAATAACTTCCAAATAAATTTAAACCATTTATTATATGGAATATCTAAGTAATATAAACCAATTATCAATCCTACAGAAGTTGGTGCAATAATCATCATTAAGTTATAAACACTTTGAATAATAAGTGCTAAAACACCATAATAATCTTGATTTGTTACGGTAGCTGTAAATACTGGTCCAATCGTTGATATTAAGTAATAAAAATCACCAGTTAAAACACTTCCTACAATCGTAGCTAATGTTGCTGTTGCAATGTTAAATCCTTTAGCTAGTTTTAAAATTGCATTAGTTATTGTTACGTTTATACCAGTTGTTACCATTATTATTAAGACAACACTAATAAGCATAGCAGTTAAGGCAACTGGTAAAATCTTTTTAGTACCATTTGTTACGGTAGCTATAAAATCATTTGTTTTTATACCATTTATTATTGCTATTATAAGAGTAAGAATAAATAATAATATTGCAACATCACTCATCGTAAACGTTCCAAATACAGCAATTGTTCCTGTTGTAGAACCAAGTGTTTGATCTATTACTATAGGAGCGCCAATAATGTTATTAAATATTTTATAATCAGCTATTTTTAAATTAGATAACCATGAATTAAAATCACTAAATATAGTAAAATTTTTAATTAATGATTCCCAAGGAATTATTGTAGCTAGTACAAATAATATAAATATAACTAAACTGGTTCCAAATAAAACGTTCGTTCTTCTTGAACTATTTACTGAGATTTCACCATTTTTATCAGCTTTTTCAGTTAAAACCGTGATAAACTCTGCTACTGATAATATTGTTGGAATACCAGTCCAACAAAACAATATACTAAGTATTCCAGCTTTTACTTTTCCAGCATAAAACTTATTTATACCAAACGTTCCTAGTAAAATAGTTAAAATTGAATAAATTATTTTATTTACTTTTTTATTTGATTTAAGAATACTCATTATTTAGCCACCTTCTTTCTAACAGATACTTTCGTTGATGACTTTTTAGTTTCTACTTTCTTTGTTTGCGTTTTTTTAATACTTCTTGTTTTTTTAGAAGTTTCTTCTTTCGTGTTCTTTTTTATATCCGAATTAGAATTTAAAGAAGTTTTCTTTACTTTGTTTTTTGGTGCGATTAAAACTATTAAAACAGAAATAGATACAACAAATAATAGTGCTTTAACTAATAGTAAAGTATTTAACTCTAAGCCAAGAGCAGCAAATAAAGTGTTATTGTAAATGGCACACATAGAACCAATTAATCCTGCTACTAAAGTAGAAGATAAAATTATTTTTTTATCTATTTCAAGCTCCTTCATTACTTTATAGATGAAAGGTACAAATACCAATAAAATTAGATAATCACTAACAAAAAGTGAAATAATTCCAAAAAATAATGCAGTAATTGAAACTAATAATCCTTTCCTTTCTTTAAATAATAAAGCAGTTTTACTTACAAAAGCATTATAAACATCAACTTTATTTAAAACAGCATAAAAGCATGCTAGAGCAATTAAAAATACCGCAATACCATTAAAATATGATATAGAAATGCTTAAGTTAGATAAAATTCCCCATATTCCAACCCCAGCAATACCATTAGGGGTGACAGTTCCATTATAATCAACATATGAACCTGGAATAAATAAAGTAAGCAACCAACATACAAAAACGGTTATTGCTAAAACCTTAAACAAATTATATTTTTTCATTTTTCCTCCTTAATAATTTTTGGGATCAAAGTTATTATAATACGCACCATATTCATAACCTTGTCCTACAGTTAAATTATACCATATTTTTGGATAAGTTTTCCATATATTCTTTTATAGCATTAATAAATTCATCTTTGGTTTTTATTTCATATAATCTTTTTTTTACACTAACCGCGCCAGGAAGACCTTTTAAATACCAAGCTCCATGAGTCCTCATTTCTAAAACCGCTACCTTTTCTGGTTTTATTTGAAGTAAATAATCAAAGTGTCTTAAACACGTATTCATCCTTTCAATTGGACTTTGATCAGGAATAATATCACCTTTTTCTAAATAAGTAACTATCTGTTTTATTAAATATGGATTACCAAGTGTTCCACGACCTATCATAACAGCATCACATCCAGTTTCTAAAAACATTTTTTTTGCATCATAAACACTTAATATATCACCATTACCAATTACTGGAATATTAACAGCTTTTTTTACATCCTTTATAATTTCCCAGTTTGCCTTACCATTATACCCCTGGCTACGTGTTCTAGGATGCACCGCGATTGCCGAAGCTCCTGCCCTTTCACAGGTTTTAGCAACTTCAATAGCATTTATACTATTACTATCCCAACCGCTTCTTATTTTTACAGTAACTGGTACGTTAACTGAACTTACTACCGAGCTTACTATTTCATATATCTTTTCTGGATTTTTCAAAAGAGCAGATCCAGCCTGTGATTTGACCGCAACCTTAGGAACTGGACAACCCATATTTATATCAATGATATCCGGATGCATAGTTTTTTCAACTATTTTAGCGGCCTTAACAAAACTATCTTTATCACTTCCAAATATTTGTTGTACTATCGGTCTTTCTTCTTCTGCCATATAAAGCATATTCTTAGTTTTCTCATTATCATAAACTATAGCCTTATCGCTTACCATTTCAGCGTATAAAAGGCCGCATCCCATTTCCTTTATGATTCTTCTAAAAGCACTATTACACACGCCAGCCATAGGTGCTAAACACACATTATTTTTTATCTTTACATCTCCTATTTTAAACATTTTATCACTCCAAACTAACGTTATTATATAATAAAAAGAACTTCTTTAAAAGTTCTTTCGTATAACTCTTATTATTTAGATAAAGCTGTTTTGTTCGCATCACTATAATAATGAGGTATAGTTTTATTAGATAAACTCTTATCAAGCTCAACACAAACTGAATGATAAAAATTAATATCTATTTTACCTTCATTTAAAGCTTTTTCTAATAATCTTTTCGTTTGAACATAATTTGACATGAAAACTCCCCTTTCCTAAAAACAAGCTATATTATATTAATTAAAAAAGGTTTGTCAAGTTTTTTAGTTATCATTTCATAATCTTTATCATTTTTAGAGTATCCTTTAAATACGTTTCCTTATATATTTTTTTAACTATTCATTAAATTCCTTAGTATAATACCTCATACCATTTATTTAAAATAATTTTAATATTCCTTTTTTTCTAACAACAATGATATAACTCTTATTATAAAAAATGTTATATGTTGACAAAATGTAAGTATTAAAGTAAAAAGAAAAAACAAGATTATTACAATATAAAAGTAATAGATAAAAACGATTAATAAAACGCCACCTTCTTCATAAAGATAAAGGTTATAAATTAAATACGCAAAAGTACTAATAATAGTAGCTATTATATTTAAAAGATAATGGTCTTTAAAAGGCTTGCTTTTCAAAATAAAATATAAAGGTATGCCTGATATTAATACCGAAACTAACGAAGTTAAAATTAACAATTCATCTTTAAGATGGCTGTAATCATTCAAATAAAATAAAATAAAATTAACGATGCAAGTAATAATAACTACTAAAAGATGTTTAAAAAATTTACTCATTATGACCTCCAAATTCAAGTTAAAGCATTATTAACAATTTACCTTTTAGACCTTATAAATTTTAGCGTTTTCATAGCAATATTAAACATACCGAACCAAAATTTATTAATTATTAAATCAAACTCACCAACAAGTTCTAATACATTGGGATTAAACTTAGATTTAAAGGTCGACAAATGATCATTTAATGAACCATCAACACCTCCCAAGTCTGCATAGTCGCATCCATTATCTAAACAGTAACACAATCTATAAAACATAAGACCATTAGTAATTTTAAGGGATGGTAATATTTTAGTATTAGTACCAGCGTATAAAAATGACGCTACTTTATTTCCTGTATTACAAGTGGGCATCATGACTATGGTTGCTCCTGCTAATGGTTTAAGACCAAATTCCTTTTTTATTTTTTCAGCTTCAATAATCTGTTTTTCGCAAAATTCCTTTTTACTTTCATGTTCCTTCATATCTTTTTTTAAGAAATTTATATATTTATCTATGTTAACTCTTGCAAAAAACAAAACAGCATTATCAGGAAAGCATTCCATTACCCTTTTAAAATAAGCCTCACTTCTAAGAGCAATATGTTGCCTTTGTTCAGTACAACGAAGAACACAAACCAAGTCTTTTACATCGTTTAAATTCGTAGAATAACTAAATTCTACACCTCTTTCTTCCTGGTATGTACCTATATAATTTCTAGTATTTTTAGGAAAGGTGCGTTTTAAGGCTTCCTTTTCATAAAATTTATCATCTTTATCCTTAAGCGGTATTACCATGGTATACCTAGGCTGGATATATGCATTTACTTCTTTTTTATATCCACCATGTTTAAATCCCACGTTTTTTAAATTATCTACTATTTCTTTTGTATCACAAGAAAAAGATTTCCTTATCTCAATACCCTTATCCTTCTTAATATTTTGAATATTATCTTCATTAAAACAAATAAACGGATCAATTTTTATATCTATGCAGCCGTCTTTTTTAGCATAAAGCTTTAAAGCTGTGGAAAACTCTTTTAATAATTCCTTATTTTTATAGTCTAAAATAAAGCCCCTTGGAATATAAAATAATTTTTTTCCTAAAAAAAGATTTCTTTTTAAAATCATCGCAGCACCAACCAAACATCCCTTTTCATACATCCCAACAAAATCATTTGCCCAAGAATTTTTAACTAATGACCAGTTCGAAGTCTGCATAAATGAAGTCGAAGGAAAGTTTTTAACAAAATCATCATATTCCTTTTTTGATATACCTGATTCAAATTGATATTTCATACAATCATCCCTTTTTTATTTTATTATTAGTTCTGCTTCATCACCATTATTTATTAAAAATGCATTAGCATCATCAGTATCTAAATGTGCTTCTAAAGAAAAATCATCACTTATTCTTACGTATACGTTTTCTAGTATTCCCGGCTTTTGACCTTTTACTACAATACTTACAAACTCTTTTCCTTCAAATCCGTATTTTTTTGCATCTAAACTGGTAGCATGTAAATGTCTTGCGGCAATAATCGCTGCATTTTTAGTTACTTCTCCTTTTGGCCCTACGATCGTTATTTCCACTGCACCTTTTAAGTCTCCAGAATTTCTAACCGGTGGTTTAATTCCAAGTACAAATGAATCAGTTTTTGATACTTCCACTTGGGTTTTACTTCTTAAAGGTCCTAATATTCTAACCCTTTCTATAACTCCTTTAGGCCCTTTAAGCGTTACCTGTTCATTACAAGCATATTGTCCTGGTTGGGATAAATCTACTTTTTTAGTTAACTTATAGTCTTCACCAAATAAAGCTTTTAAATCCTCTTTAGTTACGTGAACGTGTCTTGCAGACACTCCTATTTTTATTTTCATTTTAAACATCTCCTAATCTAATATTAATTATAACATGTATAATTCTTTTAATACAATCATATGTTTAAACGAAATAGAAAAAAGGAGATTATATATGAATACAAATTATTATTCAAATCCTACTTATCCAAATCCTGGAGCAAGTGGACTTCAAGCAACAGCAATGGGTGGTATTGCTTCAATGCCAAGTGCTAATACAAATAATTCTAGCAATAATAATTTAGCAACCATACAAGCAAATAATAACATGCTAGAGTTAGAGCAATCTTACGTTGAAAATATTCTAAGACTTAATCGTGGAAAATTAGCAACGCTTTATTTTTCTTATCCCGATTCGGTAGACTGGCGCGATAAAACATATAATGGTATAATTGAAGCCGCCGGAAGAGATCACATCATAATAAGTGATCCAAAAACCGGAAAATGGTATTTATTATTAATGATTTATCTAAATTATGTTGAATTTGAAGAAAAAATAAATTATAGTCCTGAGTATTATCCTCAAAGATAAATAATCTTGTAAATATCCTCTAGTTTTGTTATAATCAAAAATAGAGTAGAGGTAAAAAATATGATATTAATAATAGTAACTTTAATAGTATGTATAATAGCATTTATTTATGCAACATACCATGATAAATTAAACTTAGTACGTATAAAACTAGCAGACGTTGAGGAAAGAATAAATAGTACTCTAATAAAAAGAAAAGCCCTATTGCAAGACTCAGAAGAAATAGTTAAAGAAGTTCTTAAAACAGATAAAACTATATATCAGAATCTAGATGATTTATCCATATCAAATTTTAATATGATGGAACTGGATAGGAAACTTTTAATATACATCAACGAATTGTATCTAATAAAAGATAAATACAAAAAATTACAAAATAACGAAAAGTTTAAGAAAATAACTTTTTCTATTAATGAAACAGAAGATAAACTAAACGCTTATAAAGAATATTATAATGATACCGCAGCTTCATACAACAAACTAATAAAAAAGTTTCCACAAATAATAATTACGTTTATAAAAAGAAGAAAAGAAAAAGAATTCTTTGATAAAAAAAGCATTAATGATAGTGATTATAATGATTTTAAATATTAAAGGTACATACTTAAATGTACCTTTTTTCATATCTAATATCCTAAATGTTTAAATACGTCCATGGTTTTAACTTTACCATTAGCAATATCACGAAGTTCCTTATATTCGCTATAGGTAATTTTACCACCCTTATCCAAACCATAATCTTCGCATGTTTCTATCGCAAGTTTTATTTTTTTTCTATCATTAATCACATTATTAAAATCTAAAACTCTTTTTATTGGACTTTTAGATATCCAAAATAATTTATCTTTATATCCCTCGTATAAATAGTAAGATGTAAATTGATTGAATTGATAGATAACCTTAGGTGATACATAATTTTTTAAATTTTCATTCATAATTTTTAGAGAAAATGCATTAGCATCAAATTCAATTAAAATTTTATTATGCAAGCTCGTATACTTTTTCTGAGGCATAAGTATAGTCTCAAAAACTGAGCATTTAAGCAGATAATCATACATAGATAACCATTTCTCATCCTTAAGCAATAAAATTTGCTTCAAATGTCTTAATTCATGATAAATAGCAAATAATATTCTCGCATTCTTAAATGCTATATCCATTGTATATTTTTCTGCAAATTTTATTAACTCTTCATAATCGCAATTTATTTCATAGTTGCAATTTAATTCATCAATACTTTTTTTCTTTGTATCTATAGTTGCTTCCACGTTAATAAACATAGGAGAGTTTGTACCATCAACAAATTTAACTTCTAATGTCGTTTCATCAATTTGATATGAACTAATAATATTAGCTATGTCTTCTTTTGAAAATAGGTTTCTTTCAAAATCAATGTTTAATTTTGAGAAACAAATAGAATAATCCTTAAATTCTAACATTTTATAAGCCCCTTACAATGCTAATATCTCAACTTTAAAATTCAACCGTTTTTTTATTGTTTTTTCTTAAAAAATCATTTGTTTTCGAAAACGGCTTGCTACCGAAAAAACCATTATACGCAGAAAGTGGAGATGGATGCGCTGATTCAATTATATAATGGCTAGGATTTGTTATAATTCTTTTTTTGTCTCTTGCTTGTCTTCCCCATAGTATAAAAACAACTCCGTTTAATTTATCATTAATCTGTTCTATTACATAATCAGTAAATATTTCCCATCCAATATCCTTGTGCGAATTTGCCTTATCTTTTTCAACTGTAAGAACTGTATTAAGCAAAAATACTCCTTGTTTTGCCCAATCTGATAGATCTGTATTTATTCTTTCTACTCCCAAATCATCCTTTAACTCTTTAAATATATTTCTAAGTGAAGGTGGTGTTCTAACTCCTCTTCTAACCGAAAAGGAAAGTCCCATCGCTTCTTTTTCTCCATGATATGGATCTTGACCTAGAATAACAACCTTAATATCTTTGAAATCAGTTAATTTAAACGCGTTAAATAAATCCTTAGCAGGAGGATATATTGTTTTGTTAAGCCTTTCTTCTTTTACAAAATCTTTTATATGCTTAAAATAACTTTTTTTCATTTCATCATGAAGTACTTCATCCCAAGAATTATGAAACATATTATTACCTTCTTTTTATATTAGTTAATATTGGATAGTGATCGCTTGGTTTTATCCCATTATATTTTTCTTTTATTAATTCCGAATCACTATAGATTAAACCATTAGAATAAAAAATATGATCTAAATATAACTTAAGCCCATTATATGAACTACCTATTTTTTCACCGGCTGCATCTTTCAAATTAAATTCATTACAAAGATTACTAAGTGGTCCAGTTACCTTCATATTGAAATCTCCTGTAATTATAAGTTCCTCATTATCTTTTCTTTCTAATTTTATAATAAAAGATAACATATCTAACTGTAACTTTCTATTAATTAAAAGAGCATTATCTAAATGAGTATTAACAATTAAATATTTTTTATTATCATATATAATATGGGAAACAGTGCATATTCTTGGAAAAGCATCAAAAGGAAATTTACTACCTTTTTTATAAATATTGTTAGATAAAGAATATGTTTCATAATTTAATAACTTTATCGTATCTTTTCTAAGTAAAATAGAGTTATGTTCGTCTGTTATACCTATACTATTTCTCGAATCACCAACAATAAAATAATTTTTTAAATATTCTTCTAAAATATTTTTATTTTTTACAGTTAATTCTTGAGTTCCTACTACATCTGGTTTTTTATCATTAATTAATTCTACTGAAGATAATATCCTTTTTTCAGCATTTCTAGATATACCCGAATTTTTTAAATTAAAAGTCATAACTTTCATACAATTATCATCCCTTTAAAAATAAATTTTATGTTTTGTATTATAACATAAAATTTTATTTTGTATTATTTTTTTACATAATTATGTAAAAAAAGCTACTTATGGTAACTTTCATTGTTTATTATTTTAAAAGACCTATATATTTGTTCTAGTAAAATAACCCTAAATAATTGATGAGGGAAAGTTAAATCTGAAAACGATAATAGATAATTAGATCTTTCTAACACCTCGTTTGATAGCCCATAAGATCCACCAATTACAAAAGTTATATTTTTAGAAATATTATCATTGATAAAACTTGATAATTTAAGAGAACTTAACTTTTTACCTTCTTTTGCTAAAGCTACAACATAATCTTTATCAGATATTTTAGAAATAATTTTTTTACCTTCTTCGTTAATTGTTTTTAAAACATCATAATTGTAATCTGGTAATTCTATTATCTCTAACTTAGTATACTTAGAAAGTCTTTTTTGATACTCTTTTATGGCTTCTACAAAATAACTTTCTTTTATTTTCCCAATACATATTATTTTAATCATACTTCTATCCAATCCGTTCTTTGCTTTTGTTTAGCCACTATAATATTTTTAACCTTTTTATTTTTCGAAGTTAAAACATTACTTAATGTGTTTAGTGCTAAATCATAAGTGTTGTTATCATCACTTAAATGGGCTAAAACAATGGTATTCGTATTATCCCCAATGAATTCTGATAAATAAAATGAGGCATCAGCGTTGGATAAGTGTCCTTTATCGCTTAAAATTCTTTGTTTTAAGTGAAATGGATATCTACCATTCATTAGCATCTCTACGTCATGGTTACTTTCCATTATATATAAATTATGATTACTTAAAACTTTAAAATATTTGTTATTTATGTACCCTGTATCCGTTATGTACACCAATGATTTATCGTCGTTTCTAATAATAAAACCAACCGAACCTTTCGCATCATGAGATGTTTTTATAACGTTTACTTCTATATCATCTATTTTAAATGAGGGGTTTTCATAAAGAACATATTCAAAATTTTCTATGTATTCATGTAAAAGAGATAGGATAACTTTGTTAACATATAATTTAGGATGGTATTTTTTTAAAAATACTTTCAATCCCTGCACGTGATCCACGTGGGTATGTGTTATTAGTATGGCTTTTATATCGTTTGGATCCACTTCTAATTCTCTTAACTTTTCTTCCATATAAGAGCATGTAACACCAAGATCTATTAAAATCTTAGTGTTACTTGTCTGTACTAAAACACTATTACCCTTACTGCCACTTGATAATACTGAAACTTTCATTACCTATATAATATAAGTGGATCTAGTGGGGTACCATCTCTATAAGGCATACCATTTTTATATAATCCAAAGTGCAGATGCGTTCCCGTTGCAAAGCCAGTATGTCCCATGGTACCAATTTGCTGACCTTTTTCAACTGTTTGACCAACTTGCACCGTTCTTGAATGCAAGTGAGCATACAATGTATAATAACCGTTTCCGTGATTTATCGTAACGTGGTTTCCTAAGCTTCCTTTATTTTGCGAAGTAACAACCGTACCAGATCCCGCTGCAAATATAGGAGATCCCTCACCAGATCCAGCGATATCTATGGCTTCATGCACTTTACCCCAACGATAACCAAAATAACTTGAAATATAATATTGAGAAATTGTTGGCCAAGCCCAAGATCCAGACATAATTGGTGCCGTTGTTCCACCGCTATAAACTTTTGTTCCAACTCTAACAACCTTATCAACGGCTGGTGTTATAACTTCCCTGCTAACAATTACCACGTTAGTTGTTTCACCGTTAATAGTTTTTAATTTAGTTGTTAAACGGTCAACCCCATTTTGACCTTCTACTTCGACCTTTTGGGTGCCCGCAGCCATACTAGAATCATATTCTGTTGTAGTTTTATACTGGCTTTCTTGATCCAAAACCGTATGAGATTCAACAACAACATCAACGATTGGTGCAATAAGACCTACTTTTACTTGTTGTCCTACTGATAATAAATTATTAGCACTAGTAAATTCTGGATTAACAACCAAAAATTCAGCGGTTGCAAGCTTATGATCGTAAGCAATAGAATCAATGGTATCCCCTTCTTGAACGGTATAATATTGGTCGTCTTTTAAGTCTCCGAAAAGTAGATATTTAGTTAACAATTTTTCATCAATAAATATTTGCTCATCAGTTGATATATATCCTTCTTTTATAGTAATATCTTGATTAATATATATATCTTCTATTATAGAACCAGTATCTTTTACTTCGGGTTGCGTATCATTTTCATAGTTTTTTATCTGATCAGAACTTATGAATGCTTCTACCACAGCTTTTAATGACCTATCAAACATGTCCTTTTCAAGAACGTTTATAGTTATTTTTTCTTCTGTATCACTCGCCGGTTTTATTGTTATTTTGTATCCTTTTACAGTAAAAGGTTTTTCTTCTTTTATTAGATTATGCACCTGTTTAGCAGTTAAAACTTCTTTTTCATAGGTATTGCATTTTTGAATATCAACACCAGTTGGAATATATACTTTAGAAACAGAATATTTTTCCTTTAATTCTTTTTGTTCATCATTTATATATTCTTCTAGTTCTTCTTTATCCTTAACATTACCAACTACCTTACCATCTAAGTATACTTTATAAACTTCTTTTGGTTTTAATTGGTATCTATCAGCAAAATTAACAACAATTACTATGGCCACGGCTAAAATAACCGATAAAACATAAGTTATCCCCGTTTTTATCACTTTAATCATAGTTATTCACCATTCTCCCTTTGAAAATTAACAAACGTAGACGTATCTTTTCTGAATAATAATTCTATTGTTTTGGTAGGACCACTTCTGTTTTTACCAATAATAAATTCTGTAATACTAGCATTATCATCACGCCTAGCTTCCTTATTGTAATAATCGTCCCTGTATAAAAATGAAACGATATCAGCATCTTGCTCAATAGAACCAGATTCCCTTAAATCACTCATGATTGGTCTTTTATCCTCACGTGCTTCCACCGCACGAGATAATTGTGCTAAAGCAATTACTGGTACGCCAAGCTCTAGCGCCATCGTTTTTAAACTACGCGATATTTCAGAAACCTCTTGCTGTCTATTACCAGCAGTTTTAGCAGGACCAGTTATTAGCTGCAAATAATCAATCACTACTAATCCTAAGCCAGTGTTAGAATTAGAGAGTCTTCTACATTTGCTTCTTATTTCTCCAATCGTAATACCTGGTGTATCATCCAAGAAAAGATTGGTATCAGATAACCTGCTAATGGCCTCGTTAAGACGTTTCCAATCGTTATGTTCAAGTTTTCCCGTTCTCATTTTAGAACCATTTATTTGTCCTTGTGATTGTAGTATTCTATTTGCTAATTGCTCCGCGCTCATCTCTAAGTTAAATAAAGCAACCGCCTTATTACTATGCATAGCGGCATAAGTTGCTAAATTAAGGGCAAACGCTGTTTTACCCATGGCTGGTCTTGCTGCAATTATTATGAATTGATTAGGTTGAAGTCCAGCGGTTAGTTTATCAAAATCGTTAAAACCAGTTGCAAGCCCAGTTATTTCTGAACCTTGTTCTGCTAATTTTTCTAAGTTTGCTTGCTCACGATACGCAACATCTTTAATGCTTTGAAATTCTGTTGTTTTTCTCATATTTCCGATCCTAAGCATCTTCATTTCGGCATTATCTAAAACATCATAAATAGAGCCTTCTTGTAAATAAGCATCATTAGCTATTTCAGTTGCTGTTTCTATAATTTTTCGTCCAACCATTTTTTCTTTAACAATGTTAATATAATATTCTACGTTTGAAGCACTAGGAACAGAATCAATTATTTCCGATAAATATTCTACGTTTCCTACTTCACTTAATATTTTTTTGTCATTTAACTTGTTAGTAAGGATTGTTATATCAATTGGCAAGGAATTATTATTTAATTCTTGTAAGGTTTCAAATATTTTAGCATTCGCATTACTATAAAAAGCATCGCTTGTTAACTCATCACAAATCTTTTGTAAGGCACTTTTTGATAAAAAAGCAGATCCCAATACTGCCTTTTCTGCTTCAATGCTACTTGGTATGTTTCTTTCTGCCATTTTATCACTTCCTTTACTTCTTACTTAACTAGTTCTATGGTTACTATAGCTTGTACTTTTTTATGTAAATTAACGTTTACTTCATGAAATCCAAGCGAACTTATTGGTTTGTTTAATACTATTTTCTTCTTATCAATTTTAAATCCAAGCTTTTCAAGTTCAAAAGAAATTTGCTTAGTTGAAATACTGCCAAACACCTGATCTTGTTTTCCTGTCTTAACTTTAAACGTTAACACTTTATCTTTTAATTCTTTTTTTATTTTTTCACATTTTTTTATTTCTTCTGCTTCTTTATCTGCTTTATTTTTATTATTTATATCCAATATTTCTTTACTTCTTTTTGTATACGCAACGGCATATCCGTTTTTAATTAAAAAGTTTTGTGCATATCCATCCTTTACTTCCTTTATGTCACCAGCTTTACCCTGACCTTTTACGTCTTTTGTAAATATAACCTTCATAATTATCCCACCCTTTAATTACAAAAATATGTATAAGTATTATATCATAATTTTTATTTAAATAAAAGAAAAGAAAGTTATGCATAAAATCATGAAGTGATAAAGTAAAAGTAGACACATAAAAAGTAAAATGTGATCTACTTTTCT
>CAYOWI010000011.1:0-34559 GCA_964407685.1 uncultured Muribaculaceae bacterium | reverse complement strand
ATATATTAGTGGATGTTCCTTTAAGAGTTCTTGCACCTGATGCTAAAGAAGAATCACTAGAAGGTGATGGCTGGCGTCTTATTACGGAAGCTGAACAAAAGGAAAAGATAGATCCAAGGCTCGAAGCTTTAAGTAAATTTAATAAAGAGTAAGGAAGGAGTGAGAATATGTTAAAGTTGGATATCCAATTATTTGCAGTTCCATTCAGAAAAGTAAGTAAGACAAGAAAAAGAATGCGTCGTACTCACTATAAAATTGAAGCTAATGGAACAGTAAAATGTCCTAAATGTGGAGAGATGATAAGACCACATAGAGTATGCCCTGAATGCGGTAATTACAAAGGAAAAGAAGTAATAAAGAAAGAAGAAGCTTAAAAAAGCTTTTTTTTAATCTAATTTTCTGAAGGGAATGAATATTATGAATACCATAAGTTTGAATGAAAAAGGTTTTATAGATGATAAATGGCAGTATGGTGTATTAGTCGATAACGAAGATGTACTTAAAATGGAAGTTAAGGTTTTAGATGATGTTGCAACCATAGCCTATAATGGTAAAATGAGTTTGTTTAGGGGCTTTAACGGTGCCTTATTATTAAACGAGTTATTAAGTTATGTATTATATGAGGTTAATAACGTTACTGTTGCTCAAACTTATCTTGATGATGATTATGGTCTAAGTAATTATTGTGAACGATTTATGTGCGAGACAAAAAAATTAGAAAATGGTATTACATGTTATTATATAAAAAAATAAAAGAAGAAGATTTATATCAATAAAATTTTCTTCTTTTGTTTATTAATGTGATTGATACGTGTTATAATGTTAATGGAAATGATAGAGGTATGTTCATGAAAAAAAAGCTTGATAGTAAAAATTTAGTGAAACTAATAGTAGCGGCGTTTATAGTTTTATACCTGATATTTGGAACGGATACGATAAGCAAATTAGATGCAAACGTAAAAGAGGTTTCTAAAAGTATTAACGAATTAGAAGAAACAACAATTAATAATGAATCTTTGGATGTTTATTTTATAGATGTTGGACAAGCAGATTCAATTTTACTTAAATCCGGTGATCATAACATGCTTATAGATGCTGGTAATAATGAGGATGGAACTAAATTAGTTAGTTACTTAAAAAGCATTAACGTGGATAGCTTTGATTATGTTTTTGCTAGTCATGCTCATGAGGATCATATTGGTGGTATGGATGATGTTATAAATAATTTTAAGATAAATAAGTTTTTCATGCCAGATGTTTTAACAACTACTAAAACGTTTGAAGATGTATTAGACGCTTTAGAGGTTAATAACTTAGGTTATGATGTGGTAGCAAAAGGTGATGAGTTTAAGTTTTTCGGTGCAACAGTAAAGATAATTTATGTTGGAGATGAATCGGATGATCTTAATGATACGTCAATAGTAATTAAAGTTATTTATGGTAATACGAGTTTCTTGTTTACTGGAGATGCAACGAGTAAGGTTGAAAGAAAACTATTAAAAGAAGATCTTAGAAGTGACGTATTAAAAGTAGCTCATCATGGTTCTAATTATAGTTCTTCAAGTGAATTTTTAGACGTGGTAGCTCCTTCTTACGCAATAATATCAGTTGGAAAAAATAATTCTTATAAACATCCTAGTTTAAGTACGATTGATAAATTAAATAAAAGAAACGTAAAAATATACAGGACCGATTTAGATGGTACGATAATTGTTAGTAGTAATGGTAATGATATAAGTTTTAAAACGGTTATTACGGATACGAATGGTTAGGTGATATAAATGAAGTTTGTGGTAGATAGAATAGAAAATGATATTGCGGTATTGGAAAATATTAAAGATAATGAAATTATTAATGTTAGTTTGGATAAGTTGCCTAATAAAGTAATGGAAAAAGATGTTCTTTTGTATGATGGAAATACGTATGTTATAGATGTTTTAGAAAAAAACGAAAGAATAAATAGAATAAAAGATAAGATGAAAAAGTTAAAAAATGTTAGATAATGGTATGAAATTAATTTAATAGGTAGGTAAAAAAAGATGAATAATGAAGTTGATATAGGAATTAGTAATGAATTTGGCAACTTTAAATATAGAGTAGGATTAGTATTGATAAAAAACGATAAATTATTATGTATGAAATCAAAAAAGCATGATGGGTATGTTTTACCTGGTGGACATGTTGAACTTGGGGAATTATCAAGTGATGCGGCACTAAGAGAAGGCAGTGAAGAGCTCCAAACAAAAATAGTAATTAAAGACTTATTATGTATACATGAATACTTATATTATACTGAAAACAAACCTTTTAATGAGGTGTGTTTCTATTATATAATTAATACTTTAACGGATATGCCTTCAAGCGATTTTACCATTACCGAAAATGATAAAGGAACAATAAAAAAACATGATTATGTTTGGTTAGATATTAAGAGTTTGAATAAGAAAAATTTAAGACCAAACGATATTTCAAAATTAATTCAAAATAAACTTAAAAACGTAAATAAAGTTTTAGTAACTAAAGAACAAAAGAAATGACTTTAATATTAATGTCATTTTTTGTTATCTTATCGTTTTAATTTTTGGGTACTATTTTATTGCTGTTTTGAAAATATAAATTTATTTTTAGCGATTAATAAAATTATCACAATTTCCTTTTATTAAAATAATATTATTTTAATAACTTTATTGTTTTATTATGTTCTAAATAATTTATAAAAATACTATAGTTAAATAAATCATCTGGGACAATTAACTTGCCAAACTCTTCATTATTTGTTATTTTCTCAAGTGTATTACAGTTGAAATGAGAATCAAAAAGTATAAGCATTTTCATTTGATCATCAACTTTATTGCATAATAAAATAGCATGTTTTGTAATTTGACAAACCATGTTAAAAAAATCTAATATATTAATAAATTTCATAATTGATATAATTTAAATTGAATGCTAGAGGGTGGTAGTTTGATTTATTTATTGCGTTTATCCAATATACTATCAATTGTAAGGAAAGCAGTTAATAACACTAATAAAAGTGGCCTTATAATAATTATAATGATTATTATATTGGTAATACTAATTGCGTTTATTCTTAACAAAAATAAAAATAATTGATACTTCTATATGTAAATGGTAATAAGAAGATTTAGTATACATATAATTATACGAAAAAACAATAAATAAACTTTACGTCTATTTAATGTATATTGTTTTTCAAAAAAAAATATGGTATATTTTAATTATAAGAGATATTTAAATAATATCTTAAGAGGTTGTAAAAATATATTAAGTAAGGAGGGTTAGTTTATGTGGGCTTGGCTTAGAAAGTATTTCAGATAGTTATCTGTAAAGTATGAAGAAATTGTGGATTTTAATAGCAATTTCTTCTTTTTTTGTGTTATTCTTATTATAGAGGTGAAATAATGATGAAAAGGAAGACTTCTAAAAAAGAAACTGTTACTATAAAAAATATTTTTTTATCGATTGTTGTGCTTGTGATATATTTTATATTCGGAATTGCAGCTTTTCCAAATAAAAATAATTTAAATTCCTTTAATGTCTTATATTATGTAGTTTGTATGCTACTTATGGTAATTGTTTTAATATGTGCATATAAAAACGAGTTGGTTTCGGAGTTAAAAGTTTTTTTAAAAAATCCTATTAAAAACATTTTAAAATGTTTTGGCGTATTTGTGTTATTATTTTTAATAATAACATTAGGAAATTTTGTAATTGATCAGCTGTTAGGCTGGACGAAGCTTAATTCGGATACACTTATTTTTCCAAACATGAAGTCAATGTTTATGTATACTATTTTGGTATTAGTTATATATATTCCTTTTGTTGAGGGTATTATCTTTACTAAAACAATTAATAAAATAGTTCCTCAAAAAATAATTTGGATTGTTCTAAGCGGACTTTTATATGGGTTAATGCAAGCAGGACTTAATTTTAGTAGTGTCCTTAATGTTGTATCTGCAATTCCATATATAATAATAGGCATAGTAGTTGCATTTATGTATGAAAAAAATAAAAACGTATTTTATCCGATATTTATTTGGTTATTTTACTATTTATTACAGTTTATAATCCAAAGTAGTGCTTATTGGACATAATTAAATAAATTTATAATGGGTGGTGTCTTATGAAGAATAAAATATTAGTTATTATTTTAGCAGTTATTTTTTCTTTTATTGGCATAAGTAATGTTAATGCATCTGATAATTTAATAAGAACGGAAACAAAAGATAAGGTTATATTTATTAAAGATAAAAATGACGGTTTTTCTTATTCTTGGACGTTTAATAAGGATGATTATAAGAAAAATGAATTTGACTTTGATCTTGGAATACGTTTTGCATCAAGCCAAAAACAAATAGAAAAACTTATTAACGATGATATTAAAGTAAAATACGTATCGTTTAATTATCATGGTAATTTACCATCTTCTTCAAACATAAAAATACCGGTTGATGATAAGTTTAAAGATGGTGAAAAATTAAATTTATATTATTATAATGATAAAAGAGATAAAATTGAATTGGTTGAAACCTCAGTTGATGTAATTAATGGTTATGTTACGTTTGAAATTGATCATTGCTCGGATTATTTTCTTACCCTTTCAATCATAAAAGAAGCAGAAAATAATAACAATAATGGCATAATAATAGTAGGTATGATAATTATTATAGTTGGTCTTATTGGGTATACTTTGATAAAAAATAGAAAGTAGTGTTTTAGACATTATTTTCTATTTTTGATTGTATTATTTCTATCATTTTGCTATAATAAAAATTGATAATAGGGGTGGCTATGAATGAAAAGTAAAAAAGGTCAGGCGCTTGTTGAATTTATTATAATACTTCCGGTATCTTTACTTCTAATTTTTTGTGTGGTTGATTTTGGACGTGTTATATCGCTTAAAAATAGTCTTGAAAACAAGTTATCAGATGTTGTTATGCTTTATCAAAATGGTAATACACCTGATGAGGTAAAAGATATAATTAACGAAAAAGAAAAAAAGGGCTTAAAAATAGAGTTTGTACCAAGTGGAGATTATGTTACGATTAGTATATCTAAAAAAATAAAACCAATTACTCCGGGTTTATCTTATATAAAAGAAGATGTTTTTAACGTTTTGGTAAATCGGGTGATAAGAAATGAGTAAGTTAAATAACCATGGTCAAAGCCTTGCTTTATTTGCTGTTTTTATTCCATTCTTTATAATGCTGGGTGCATTTATAGTTGATCTTGGTTTTGCAAATTATAACAAAAACAAACTTAATGAACTAACCAAAATGGTAATAGGGTATGGGATAAAGCATATAAATGAAGATCCTTATCATGAAATGGTGGATTTAATATATCAAAATGATTCTGGTATAGATAATTATAAAATAATGGTAGAGCCTTTAGAAGGAAAGGTAAGCGTAAGTATTGATAAAGCAACTAGGGGTTTTTTCGGTAGTATAATTGGTAAGGAAATATATAAAGAAAAAAGTTCTTACGTTGGTAAAATAGAAGATGAAAGAGTAATTATAAAAGAGGGATAAAATGAAAAAGGAAGCAGCTAAAATAATATCAATTTTTTCTTGTAAAGGTGGTGTTGGAAAAACAACTACCACGCTTAATCTTGCGGGAATATATAGTTTGATGGATAAAAAAGTTCTTATTATGGATTTGGATTTAAATAGTGGAGGTATTGCTCTTAGTTTAAATGTTCCAGCAGATAAAACTATTTTTAACGCGGTGGATGATATAAGTAATAATAGGTTTGAAGATATAACAAGTTACGTAAGTAAGTATAATGATAAAATAGATGTATTGCCAGCGCCAAAGGATCCTAGAAACGCACTTAAAATAGATTCTAAATACGTTAATTTAATCATTACTTCATGTATTTATAAATATGACGTAATACTTATTGATACGGCGCATAATTTAAATCCAATTATGCTTTCTGCTTTAGATAAAAGTGATAACACCGTGTTTTTGGTTACGAATGATCCGGTTGATTTAAAGAACGCAAGAAGTATGATTGCTATATTTGAAGATACACAAAATGATAATTATAAAGTTGTGTTTAATTCGTCTAAAGATACCGGCAAAGATTATTTTTCACTCTTTGATGTAAAAAATATTATTAAACATAACATTGATTATACGATTGATAAATCGTTTTACATTAAAGATATTGATAAATACGTAATAGATGGGGAAATATTAACACTTAATAAAAAGATTAGGTCCCAAAAGAAAAGCGATATAATTAAACTTACTAAACTCGCTACGGCTTTATTAAACACGAAAGCCCCTGTTAAGGAGGTAAATAAAAATGGCTAGGAAAAAATTACTTGATGTGTTCGATATAAAAGAAGAAAAAGTAGTTACTAAACCGGTTGCTGATTATGACATATTTAAAGATAAAGAATTACTTGATAATTTAAGAAACTCTATTATATCTAATTTAATTGATGATAAAATACCTAATAATAAGCTTCTTCACGAGTATATAAATGATGAAATTGATAAGGCTCTTTTAGGTTATGATTTAACAAACTTAGAAAGAAGTCATATTTTTAACCTTATTGATAATGAGATAAACGGCTACGGCCCAATAACGGAACTTTTGGAAGATCCTAATATTACCGAGATAATGGTTAATGGGAAAAACGAGGTTTATGTTGAAATAGACGGACAAATAAGCAAGGATGATTCTGTTTCATTTATTAATGATGAACACATTATAAGAACAATACAAAAAATAGTTCAACCACTTGGTAGGACGATTGATACGGCAAACCCAATGGTTGATGCGAGACTTGAAGATGGTTCAAGACTAAACGCCGTAATTCCGCCCCTTTCGTTAAAAGGGCCGGTAGTAACGATAAGAAAATTTAGACGTGATATGGAGTCAGTAGAAGATTTTTTAAGAACTGGTGCTATGACACCTTACATGGCTAGGTTTTTAGATGCCGCTGTAAGGGCAAAATTAAACATAATAATATGTGGAGGTACTGGTAGCGGTAAAACTACACTGTTAAATGCTTTATCATCTTTTATTGGAGATCACGAGCGTATTATAACGATTGAGGATGCAGCAGAATTGCGTCTTAGACAGTCGCATGTTATAGGCCTTGAAACAAGACTGGTTAACTATGAGGGTACTGGGGAAGTTACTATTCGTGATTTGGTAATTAATTCACTACGTATGAGACCGGATAGAATAATTGTTGGTGAGGTTCGTGGTAAAGAAGCGTTTGATATGCTTCAAGCGATGAATACTGGACATGATGGTTCGCTAACTACCATGCATGCTAATAGCCCGTTAGATGCGTTAAACAGGTTAGAAACGATGGTTTTAATGGCTGGCATGGATATTCCTATTAAGGCTATTCGTGAGTACATCGAAAACGCAATTGATTTAGTTGTAAACGTATCAAGGTTATCTGATGGTAGGAGAAAGGTAACTAGCATATGTGAAGTAGATGGATTTAAAGACGATGTTATTGAGATTAAAGAAATATTTAATTTTAAACAAACCGGAATTACAGAAACTGGTGAAGTAGATGGATCTTTTGATCTTAAAAAACGTATTCCCAGCGTCTATAAAAAGATTAAGAGCGCTGGAATTAATGATATAGATGATATTTTTGGTTTAAAAAAATAGGAAAAGAAGGTGTGCTTTGATGAATGTGTTTATTATTCAAACTATTATTATGATAATTTTGGCCTTTATAATTTTCTATTTGATTATATATAATAAATCTCTTAAAATAGAACGTCGAATATCAAAATATAGTATAGAATCAATTAAAAATGATGAAATTGCACTTTTTGATTTATTATATAAGTATTATTTTAATATTGTTTTGAAAATCGGTAATATATTAAAGAAAATACCTGTTATGGTTAAATATTCATCAAGATATAATCGTTATATTACATATGATAATGAAAAAGATATTAAAGCGATTGATTTTGTTAGTAATAAGTTTCTTATATGCTTTGTTTTCATATTTATAATTTCTTTTTCTAAAATAATAGAAGGCGTTATACCCGGCATAATAGATGTATTAATAGCTGGTATTCTTGGTTTTTTCTTACTTGATATATATTTTAAATTTTCAGATTACATAAAAAAGAAACAAGTTGAACAAGAACTTTTAAATGCGATTATAATAATGAATAATGCGTTTAGATCAGGAAGAAGTACCATGCAAGCTATTGAAATAGTTGCGCAAGAACTAAAAGGCCCAATTAAACAAGAATTTAAGAAAATGCATTTAGAAATAAGTTATGGGTTATCTTTAGATGTAGTTTTTGATCGTTTTAGTAAAAGGGTTGATTCAGAAGAAGTAAATTATATAACGTCTTCTCTTAGTATTTTAAATAAGACTGGTGGGAACATCATAAAAGTTTTTTCTTCGATTGAAAAAATGCTATTTAATAAAAGAAAACTAAAACAAGAAATGAAGTCTCTTACTTCTAGTGCATCAATGATAAGCAAAATACTGCTTTTCATGCCTTTTGTTTTTGTTATATTTATAACCTTGTTAAATCCAGATTATTTTATACCCCTTATTAATACGACGATTGGTAACATTATTTTATGTTTGATAATTTTAATTTATGGTATTTACGCTTACGTTGTTAGTCGTATAATGAAAGTGAGGTTTTAAAAGTGAAGAAAAAAAAGTCATTCATCTACCGCATTTATCGTGAAAAAGATATAAAAAAAACCGAAGATAAAATAAATTTATTTGGAGTTTCTAAAAAATTCGATACTGAATACTTTATGAACTTTAGGCTTTATACTTCGATATTAGTTTTTGTAGTTGTATTTTTATTCGTTGATTCCGGTGCACTTTTAGCTCCCGTTTTAGCGGTTTTGTGGTATTTTTTTGTTAATTACTTAATGATTGATAAACCTCTTAAAAAAAGAGAAGCAAAATTAAATAACGAAGCATATTATTATTTTGAGGTATTAACCCTTGCTTTAGAGTCAGGCAGAAACTTGGAAAACGCCATAAAAATGGCTTGTAAATACATTGATTCTGAAATATCTGATGAATTTAAAGAAACGTTAAAACAAGTTAACTTTGGTAAGTCCTTAACTGAAAGCTTATCGCTTATGAGTTATAGAATACCGAGTTTAACCATTAATAACATAATTCTTAACATGGAACAATCTAATTTATTTGGTAATAGTATTATTGAAACTATGTATAACCAACTAGACTTTTTAAAAGATAAGCAGGTTATGGATATAAAGGCACAAATTAATAAGATACCTAATAAGATAAGTATTTTTTCAGTATTGTTTTTCATACCGCTTATACTTCTTATTATATTAGGTCCGGTATTAATTGAATTCATTGGTTAGCAAACCTTTAGTGGTTTGCTTTTTTTTGTCAAATAAGTTTACAAGTAGTATATATTCTTGTTTACTGGGAATATTTTTAATGATAAGATTTTATTAGATAATAGGAGTGTTACTTATGAAAAAAGATATTGTTGAGTATTTAGGTTTTGATGAAGAAAACGAGAAGAAAAAAGTAGGAAGACCAAAACTTGCTGATAAAAAGACGAAAAGAAATTCCCTTATTATTGCAGGTTTATCTTTTTTTGCTGTTACTTTGCTCCTTATTTTTGGATATGGCAGTTTAGTAGGATATAAAAATTTTAATTTGTTAGGTTCGGTAGAAGGGGTATCCGGTTCAAGTGAAAACATACTTATTACTGATTTAAAACCATTGGTTAAAGATGTAACATTAAAGGAAGGTACCGCAAGAAAGTTATATCTAACCGTTTTACCAGCAAACGCTAATAATAAAAAAATAAAATATGAAAGCTCTGATTACGATGTGGCAACAGTTGATGATAACGGGAAAGTAACTGGATTAAAAGAGGGAAATGCGGTTATTACGGCTTTTTCAACAGATGGTTCATCAAAAACTGCTTCGTTTAACATAACAGTTATAAAAAATGCGACAGGCAAGTGTTCATTTGCGACCCTTGATAAAACTACTAATGGTGTTAATTACCAAGTTACGTGTGATAATGCGAAATTAAAAGAAATACAATACAAGATAGGAAACGGTGATTATGAAAAGTTGCTTACTAAAAAAATAAGTGACTTAATTAAGTTTTCTGATGAGCAACTAAAAGAAAAAATAACCCTTAAAGTTGTTTATTATCCTAATAATAGTAAGATTACCAAATATCAAACAAGGAGCATTAATAACGTTCCAACGACTAAAAAGGTAAATGGTAGTTGTGAGCTAGTTATTAAAGAAGTAAAATCAAATAGTGCAAAATATGACATAAACTGCGATAATGCAAGCGTTAAGAAGATAGCATACAAAATAGGTAATGGTAGTTATGTTGGACTTGATTCAAGTAGTTTAGCAGATACCGTGTTATTTGAAGAAAGTGATGTTACAAGGGTAATATACTTTAATGTTTTATATAGTATTGATGGAAGTGATAAGCTTAAATCCATAACTAAAAGTAGTGTAATAGAAAAAAATATAATAAGTAATAATTAATAAAAAAGCCTTTTTGGGCTTTTTTGTATAAATAAGCTATTAAACGGTAATTATATAAATGGGTGATTTTATATGTTACATGATATTTTAAACACGAATTGGTATGAAATAGGAATTGTAGCATCACGTGCTATATTTTCTTTAATAACGTTGTTTTTAATTACTAAAATGATAGGGAAAAAACAAGTTTCTGAACTTAGTTTATTTGATTATGTAATTAGTATATCAATTGGTAACTTTGCAGCAGAAATGACAATGAACTTAGATTCTCAAGTTTTAAACGGATTTGTATCGGTTGTTATTTTTGGTTTTATAGCGACAATGGTTGCTATATTAACAATGAAAAGTGTTATTTTAAGAAGGTTTTTTATGGGTACTCCTACCATAATAATACAAGATGGTGCCTTTGTTTTAAAAAATTTAAAGAAAATTAAATTTGACATGAACGATTTTTTAGAAACTGCAAGAAGTGCTGGTTATTTTGATGTTAGTGAAATAAAGTATGCTATAATGGAAGCTGATGGCAAGGTAAGCTTTTTACCAAAAGAGGAAAATATGCCAGTTACTAATAAGGACATGAATTTAAAACCATCAAAAAAAGGGTTATGTGCTAACGTTATAATAGATGGAAAAGTAATGAAAAATAATTTAGAAAATATAAATAAAGATGAGGAATGGTTATTAAAAAATCTAAAGGTTAAAGGTTATGAACGCATGGAAGATATTTTACTTGCAACCGTTGATTTAAATGAAAAATTAGTTATTTTTAATAAAAAGGAAGTAAGTGATGTTAAAAACGTGCTTGAATAAAATTATATATATTTTTAAAAACTAATATATTTATTGAATTTCAAAATAGTTTATTATAAAATATTACTAGTTTAAATTTTGTATTTGCAAAGCATAAAGAGGTTAATTGTATGAAAAGTGATTATGTATTCTTAAATAGTAAAACATTCGAAATAGAGAATGTAAAAGATATTATTCCGGTAGATAAAAAATTAGCAAAAATTTTATCTATTTTAAATAAGAAAGGTTACTATACTCAAATGTATAGTAAAGCAAATATATCAAAACCATTTTTTATTAATGAAATTATTAATAGTCTAGAGCAGTGGGCTTTAAAATTACCTAAAAAAGAGCATTAAAATATTAAAGCAATTTACATTTAAGTAAACGTGTTTTTTTGGTATAATTTTAACAAATAAAAAGGAAATTTGTTGTTCCTTTTATTTTTTTATGATATTATTTTTATGGTGATGATACTTGAAAAATAAACTTATTAAATTTTATAAAGAAAATAAATGGCTTATGATTACGTTTCTTGCTTCAAGTTTAGTTATATCTATTATTTATACTTTAAAGCACATTGCACCATTTGGTAATAATTCAATGTTAGACGTAGATTTCTATCATCAGTATGGTCCGTTATTAAATGAACTTTATGACCGTGTTAAACAGGGTGAAAATCTTTTATATTCTTTTAATACCGGTGGTGGCATTCCTTTTTATCGTAACTTTTTAAATTATTTATCTAGTCCGTTTAACATAGTTATGTTTTTCTTTAAAAAAGAAAACATTGTTATGTCATTTTCTATTATAATTGGATTAAAAGCTATTTTTGCTTCAACTACAATGGCTTATTACTTAAAAAAAACCTTTAAAAAAGACGGGTTCATGGTTTGTATTTTTGGTCTTTTATACGCTTTTTCTGGCTATTTTTGTGCGTATTATTGGAACATTATGTGGCTTGATGGAATGGTGTTTTTACCACTTATAGCATATGGAATAAACAAAATAATTGATGAAAGAAAACCTCTTTTTTATACCGCTTTTTTAGCGATTATGTTATTTGCAAATTATTTTATTGGTTATATGATATGTATCTTTTCGGTGTTTTATTTTTTAGGATATTTTTGGTACCGTGGTAATTTTAAATTAAAAAATGTTTTATCAAAGTTTTTGATGTTTGGTTTATTTTCTATTTTATCAGCTGGGTTAGTTTCATTTGCTTTACTTCCTCTTTTTTATTCGCTAGGAAGTATTTCTGCGACAAACGGAAGTTTTCCTGCGTTACAAACTAATTTTGCCTTAATTGATTATTTATTTAATCACATCACCGGGGTTAGTAGAACCGTGTTTGCAAGTGATATATTGCCACTTCCTAACGTGTATTCAGGGCTTATTACGATTATATTAGTTATCATATTATTTTTTAATAAAAAGGTTAACATAAAATTTAAAATATTATCTATTTTAAGCATTTTACTATTTTATTTTTCATTTAACATTAATACTATTGATTTTATGTGGCATGCTTTTCACGTTCCAAATGATTTACCATGGCGTTATTCTTTTTTATATGTATTTGTATTAATTTCGATTGCATATTATTCGCTTATAAACATAAAAAACGTAAGCAAACTTAAAGTGAGTATTTGTTTTATGTTGGTTTTTGTGTTTGTTATGCTAGCTTCTAAACTATCTTTTGATAACCTAACAGACAGTAAGGTAATAACGTGTTTAATACTAATTATTTGTTATTATTTTATATATCTTTTGTCATTTGTAAAAAAAGTTCCTAAACAGTTTATTATTATTTTGATGATAGTAGTTATATCATTTGAATGTACGTATGGAATAAATTCCAATTGGGATATTAATCATGATATTGATACGTTTATGAGTGATAAAGTACCATACCAGGATTTAATTGGATATGTAAGAAAAATAGATAATGATTTATATCGCATGGAAAAGACTGATTATTTAACACTTAATGATGGTGCTTGGTATGATTATAAGGGAATGTCTACATTTTCTTCAATGGCTTATGAAAACGTTTCAAAATTTCAAAGAATGATTGGAGTTGCCGGAAACAATATTAATAGTTACTATTATAAATATTATGGGACGCCAATTTATAATACGATGTTTAACGTAAAGTACTTAATGGGTAATTTCCCAAACGATAATTATTATGAATTAGTTTATTCAAATGACTATTATAATATAAGCAAGTATAATTATTCATCTTCTTTTGTATACATGGTAAATGACGAAGTTAAAAAATGGGAACTTGTTTCTGATAATCCATTTTTAAACCAAACTAATTTTGTTTCATTATCAACTGGATATAATGGTGTTTTAAAGCCATTAAAAGTTTTAAACGTAAGTGATGGAAAAATTATTCAAGAAGACTTCTTTAAGAATTCAAACGGAGAATTCAGTTATGCTTTAAATGGTAAAAATAGTCTTAACCTATCCATAGAAAACCCTAACACGGAAAGTATTTATTTATATGTTGGTGGTAGTAAGGTTAATGGTTTTGAGATAGATGGAAGTTATTATGGGATTACTTCTGATGAGTATTATACTTTAAACGCTCAAAAACACGAAGGTGAAATAATAGACATTAAAATAAACTTTAGTGATAATACTGATGGAGATTTAAAATTTTATGCTTATACCATTAACGATGATACTTTTAAAAAGTTTTATGATGAAATATTAGCTGGATCTTTAGTTACTGAAAAATATAATGATTCGTTAATTATTGGTAAAATTACCGCAAAAGAAGGGCAAATGGCCTTTACCACGATTTCTTATGATAAAGGTTGGAGTGTTTTAGTAGATGGTAAAAAAGTTAAAACTTATAAAGTTGCAGACGCTTATTTAGGGTTTGATGTACCTTTGGGTACCCATGAAATTAAGCTTTGTTTTTATCCTGAAAAACTAAAAGAAGGCCTTATAATATCTGTAATATCATTTGTTTTATTGTTCATTTATTTTCTTCTTTCGAATTCATATGAAGCTAAAAATAGGTAAAAAGATAAATTTATTGTTTAAATTTATCTTTTTTTGTGATAGAATGTTTATAGTTAGAATATGCAAGTGAATTTTGTATGTTCAAAGGGGTAGGTTTTTTAGTAAGGAGGCTAGTTATGATTGGCGTTATAGAAAGGGTTAAGAATAACGTTCTTTTGAAGTGTAGTACTTTAAATGAAGAGATTATTTCTAAGGCTTTGATAACCGTTATAGATGAAGGAATTTATCATTTCGCAGAAGGGTTAATGAGCTTAATAAGTGACTTTCATTTTAATTTATCAGAAGAAGATCTTAGAAGTAAGACTAAAGATATTATTAAGGTTCCTATTATAAAAAAAATTAAAAGAAAGCTTTTTATTGATTCACTTGCGCTTCAAATAACTAATGATGCGTATGTAGAGAGTTTCTTTAATAATGAAATGACCTTAAATGATCTTAAAAAAACTTATATTAAGGAATTAAATGTTAATAAAAGCTCAAATCAGCTTAATATGACTGAGGATTTAAATCTTAATGAAATAGTTCAAAAATTAAGGTTATACGTTGATGAAAATATTATAAATATCGTAAAAGAAAATGTTTTTTTAGTAAATGCTATAGTATCTTTAATTGATAAAACTAAAGATGAATTAGAAGAAAATTTGAAAAAAATGATTCTGGATACTGATTTGAAATACCTTGATATTTTAACCGAAGAGCTTTTAGAAAATGCAAAAGAAGAAAATTTAGATATAAAAGAAGAAGGGGAAGAAGTTATGATTGAAAAAGAAATTGTGCCTATTATTGATGATTATGAAGAAGCTAAAGATGTTGTTAATAAGTTTGATAAGTATGATGATATGACTTTGTTTAATAAGATGATTTTAAGTCTTAATACAAAAGAAGAAAAATTAGCAAGAAAAGAAAATAGTCTTGACATTAGAAAAAAAGAAGTTGATGAACGTTTAAGTGCAACTAATAAAAATATAGAATCTAACATTGAAAGAGAAAATAAATTATCTCAAAGACGGTTGGAGTTAAATTCGAAAGAAGTTGAATTAAATTCTAAGTTATCTGAAGCTGAGGTTATTTTCCTTAACATGAAACCACTTATTAAGGGCTTAAATAAAATTAAAGATTCAGATGAAAGAGGTGTAAGCGAAAATGAGTAAGTTATTAAATACAGTTTTGGATAAGGTTAGCGAAGATAATAATTCTTATCGTATGGAACTTAGAGATTTAAATAAAAACATTGATGAAAAAACAACCGCATTGGTTGGTGATGTTGTTACATTTTCTAATTATACTGTTGATTTTTCAAACGCATTAATTAACGCGAAAGAAAAATTAGTTAATCCTATTTCTAGAATTATAGAAAATTATGTTATAAAGGATTTAAGAAGTGTTGAGACCGTTAATGAACAGTTCGTTGATAAGATAAATGATAAAATTGAAGGTTCTAACATAACTAATACAGAAGAAAAAAATAATTTCATAGGAAATCTTGATACTTTATTAAATGATAAATATTTAGAAATCGTTAAAATTAAAAGAATAAACTTTTTAAATGATGATGGCCTAAATGAAGATGTTGAAAGTTGCATTAATGATTTTATTTCATATTTAAGAAGTTCCGCTAGTTTTAATGATGAAAAACTAGATGAATTGATTATTTCATATAAAAATTCTTTATATCAAATGGTATTACAAACTTTAAATTCTATTAGTAATATATATTTAGATAACTTTGTTAGTGAAATAAGCAATGCGTTAAACACTAGTTTAGATTTCAATGTAAGTTCTAATTCTTTTGATGAGGATGCTTTTAAACCTTATATTCCAGATATTAATCCGGTTTTAGAAACTGAAATTCCGGTGATTCCAGAAGTGCCTGTGATTAATACTATTGAAGTACCAGAAGTGCCTGAAATAAATACTTCTCAATCAATGGATGCAGATGATATCCAGGCAGAACCAGAAGAATTAAATGAAGTTCAACCAGTTTTACCGATGGATGTTCCTCCGATTGCTCCAATCGAAATAATCGAAGAGAAAAAAGATGATGAAGTAAAGAAAACGTACGACGTTGAAGAAATTCTTAAAATCGCTAAATCTCCTGTGGTAACTATGCCGGTCGAAGAAAAAAAATATGCTGAAAGTTATGTATCAGTATCGCCAATTATTAATAAAGAAGAAAACGATACGTTTAATGATGAGTTTAACGAGCGTGAAATAGTAGAAGAGATGATTAATAGGCTATCTAAACGTTTAGGGGCAATAAAAGAAAGACAAGAAAAGTATGATGAAGAAAAAAGAAAACTAGAAGAAGATGAAGCATTTGTTAATGACTTAATCGAAAGCTCTAATAAAAAACGTGAAGAATTGGATACTTTTGAAGCAGAATTAAATGATAAAGAAAAGGCAATTAAAGAAAAACAACAAGAATTGGATAAAAAAATAAATGATGTAATGCCTTTTGCGGATGCCATAATGAAATCTAGTAATGAAGAAGCTTAAGTAGCTTCTTTTTTGTTCTTTTTTTATAATAACTTCATATAGTTAATTAGAAAGATTTGGAGGATAATATGATTAATAAACAAAAATTATGGTTTTTAACTTTATTTAGTTTAATTCTGGTTTTAAGTGTGTATTATATTACTATGCCTAGTGAGCTTTTAACCACTTCAAAGAATACCAATACTAACGAAAAAAGTAAAAATACTACTAATGTAAACGTAACAGAAACTGACGTTTTAACTGCCCTTCAAGTGGAGGCTGATGAAGAAAGAGCTTCTCTTGCGGCTGAATATAATGAGATATTAACTAATAAAGATACTTCTACGGAAGAAAAAAACAACGCTTATAATGGGCTTAAAGAAATAGATAAAGCAAAAGCAAAAGAAGAACAGTTAGAAAATAAATTAAAAAAAGAATTGAAACTTGATTCATTTATTAAAATAGATTCTAATAATGTAAGTGTAACAGTAAAGAAAAAAGATCACGATTATTCTCTTGCTAATAATATTATGAGACTTATTCAACAAGAGTATGAAGCGAAAATGTATGTTTCCGTGAAATTCCAAAATTAAGTACCTTTTTATGCCTTTACTCATAAAATAATATAGAAAAAATATTAAAATACCTCTTATTATAAGAAAGTGGGGAAATCATGGGAAAGGCAATACTAACTAAAAGAGAAAAAGAAATCTTTGATTATTTAATAACGAATAAAACAACTAAGGAAATAGCAGAAAAACTTGGCATAAGTGAAAAAACGGTTAGAAATCACATATCCAATGTAATGCAAAAGCTTGGTGTTAAAGGAAGAGCATGCGCGGTAATTGAACTTATAAAATTAAACGAGATTACTTTATAAAATCGCATATTAAATGCGATTTTTTCATATAATGTAAAGGAGGTAATCATGTTAAGAAAATTTGCTTATAACAAAATTTTTAGAACGACAGGCATGCTTTTATTACTTCTTTTACTACTTTTGTTTCCTGTATCAAAAGAGTATAGTTTGGAGGATGACCATGTCGTTAAAACTAGCACTAGTTCAAAGAAAAACGAGGTATTTTTAATTGATAAAGAAGGATATGTTGCTAGGTGTACGGTTGATATTAATGCTAACACGGAAGAAGAATATGCTAAAAAGTTAATAGAGCTACTAATAATTGGTGGTAAATATGAAGAAAAGATACCAAATGGATTTAAGGCGATATTGCCATCAGACCTTAAAGTCAATTCCGTTAATATAAAGGATAGTGATATTACAATCGACTTATCAAAAGATTTTTATGATTTATCTAGTAAAGATGATATGAAAGCAATAGAAGCTTTAACATTTAATTTAACTTCTATTGATGACATTTCAAATTTATATATTAATATTGATGGTACACCGCTTAAAACATTTACTATGTCGGGTAAAAATGTTACTCAACCATTTAATAAAAAAGATGGTGTTAATAAAAAATATAACGTAGATAATTATAAAAACACAAGTAGTGTTACTGTATACTATGTTAGTAAGACAAACCGTGATTATTATTATGTTCCGGTAACAAAAATAACGAATGATAACCGTGATAAAATTAAAATCATTATTGACGAGTTAACTTGTTCCCATATCTATGAGACTAATTTAATGAGCTTTCTTAACTATAATGCAAAACTTTTAAACTATGATTTATCTGATGACGTGCTAACCCTTAATTTTAATAATTTTTTATTTGATGATGAAAGTAGTAAGAATATTTTAGAGGAAGTAGTTTATTCTATATCGTTATCCGTTAGGGATAATTATGATGTAAAAGAAGTAGTATTTACAGTTGATGGTGAGGAAATTACAAAAAGTGTTATAAAAAATATTGAATAATTATTTAATTTTTGTTATAATTGATTTGTTCATTTTGAATGAGTCAATGTCCTGCTAGCTCAGCTGGATAGAGCAACGGCCTTCTAAGCCGTGGGTCAAAGGTTCGAATCCTTTGCAGGACGCCACTAGGAAATCAAACGTTGAGAAATCAACGTTTTTTTGATGTTTTTGAATTTTTCTGGTCTTGTTTTGGTCTTGTTTGCTTTCAAACATACAATTTATATATTTACATGGGTGTTTGTTAATTATTGACTATTAGAAAATATAACTATATAATATAACTGTAAAATAAAAGGAGTTGAAAAAATGGGAGTATTTAAAAATGAAGTTGGTAGACCATCAAATGAAACTATCAGAAAAAGAAATATTTTTAAAGGAATATGTGTAGTATTCGGATTAATAATAATATTATTAGTTGGTTATATATTAAATGATAAGGGAATAATTACTTTTAATAAACCAGGTCAAAACAAAAATGATAATGATAAAATAGATAATCAAATTACTACAACAACACCGATTATTAAAAATGAAAGTTTTGATTTAAGTAAAGTGTCAATTGAAGAAATATGTTATTCGGAATGTACTGAAAAACTTTCTATATATGGAAAAGAAGTAAACTTTGATGGAGTTGTTAATTATGGAAAATATTATGCCTTAGGAAAACTATTAGTTATAGAAAGAAATATAGTAAGTGAACCAGGAAATTCTATTATTGTTTATGATAAAAATGGAACTCAAAGAGCTGAATATTCTGAATTGGGATTTATAGTTTGTCCTTCAAATTATGGTTTTGATAATGATTGTTATGATTTTAAAGTTGAAGATAATAAACTTAAATATACAATGATAGTTGATGCTCAAGATGCTTCAACAATATGTGGTGAGTTTAATAATAAAGAATCTTTTATGGAATATGAAGTTGAATATAAGAATGATATTTTATCTAAACCTAAAAAGATTAAATCATTAACCGGTAAACAATTAATAAATAATAATAGTATTAAATGCAACTAATAATAAAACAACACTATTACAGTGTTGTTTTTTTGATATAAGTATATTTTATTTTGATATTATATTCTTCTTTCTGTACACTTGTTAAAACAAATTAATAGGTTTTGGATTTCTGGTCTTGTTTTGGTCTTGTTTGCTGTCAAATCGAATGTATTTTAATAGAAAAAACATTTGACATTTTTTTGAAAAAATTGCTAAAATGCCTTGAAAAATCAAGGGAAACGGCTAATGATGGCAAATTTATTTGACAAATATAATAGATTCCTTTACAGGACGCCATATAGTAAATAACCTTTGATTATACAAAGGTTTTTTTTCATTTTGTAAAAAAATTAGTATGAGATAGAATAGCTAACTACAAAAGGGATAGTGATAATAATGAAATATGTTTATTTATTTAACGAATATAAAGAAAAAGATATAGAAGACAAATTTGGAAAAAAAGGAACCTATCCTTCAGAGATAACTAATTTAGGATTAAATGTACCTAGTGGTTTTGTTATAACTACAGATGCATGTAACGAATACTATGAAAATGATAAAAAAATAAATCAAGAGTTAACAAAGCAAATAAATGAGTATATAAATAAATTAGAACAATTAACAGGAAAAAAATTTGGAGATAATGATAATCCGTTGTTAATTTCTGTGAAATGTAGTTCAAAGGAAGGAATTCCAAATATAATGGATACAATTTCAAATGTAGGCTTGACACAAGGGATTGTAGAAAATTTATCTAAAGATACGTATGAGTTTATATGGATATGGGAATGTTATTTTAATTTTATTAAAGATTATGCTAAATGTATTATGAATGTTGAATTAGAAACTTATGAGTATATAAAAAAAATTTTAAATGATAAAAAAACAACATTATCGTTAGGAAATTTAAAAATGCTTTTAACTAAGTTGAAAAGAGAATATAAATTAAAAACTCAAACAGAATTTCCGGATAATTCAAAAGAACAATTATATTCGATAATAAATGCTGCTTTTAGATCTTGGGATAATGAGCGCGTTAAAATATATAGACGTGACATGGATATACCAGATAGTGAAGGATTGGCAGTGTGCATACAATCAATGGTCTTTGGAAAAATTAATAAAAATTATAAAATAGAAACAATATATACAAGAAACCCAATAACTGGAAACCCATTTTTTGTGGATGAAAGTTCCAACCAAATGTCAGAATACTTTGCAAATCCTTTTGATGAAGATTTAAGCAAAAAATCATTGCTATCTGAACAATTCCCTGAAATATATAGTGAGCTTAAGAATATCTCTATATTATTAGAAAAGCATTATAAAGATATGTTAAAAATAGATTTTGTTATAGAAAATAATAAACTGTTTATAATTGAAGTGTGCAAAGGGAAAAGAAGTGCAGGGGCAGCTTTAAAAATTGCATGTGATTTTGCTTACGAAGATGAAATGGACAAACTAAAAACGCAAAAGAAAAAATTATCAAAATAAAAGGTCATTAATAATGACTTTTATTTATATATAAGGAAAGTGCGTTAAAAAAGATAAAATAAAAAAATACCTAAATTAGTACAAAAGGGTATGAAAAAAAATTAGAAGAACAAAAAACTTTGGAAGAAAAGTTAAGAATAAAAGAAGTAAAAAGAAAAGCTTTAGTAAGAAAGTTTAATATATTCAAAAAAGGAAACTAAAAATAAAATAAAATTAGTTTCTTTTTTTAATTTTTTTATAAAAATCCGAGGGTTTTTAAAATATGTGTATAACAATATAACTGAGGAGATGATAAAAATAAAAGAAATTAGCTTTGTAAATCAAACATCAAGTAATGATTGTGGCTTGGCATGTTTAACGATGATTTTAAGATATTATGGTTATAACGTTTCTTTAAATGATTTAAAAAAAGATTTTAATTTTAAAGATGAAAAAGTAAGTGTGTATGACATGATTAAACTTTCAAGTAAGAAGAAAATAATGGCCTCTGCATATAAAAGCGTTCCTTTAGAAAACGCTAAACTTCCATGTATTGTTCATTTAGTAGACAATGAAAAACAACATTTTGTTGTTCTGTTAAAAGTTTTAAAAAATGAGGTTTTAATAGCTGATCCAGCGCGAAGGATAATGTACGTTGATAAAGCAAGTTTTTTAAAAAAATATACGGGAGTTATAATGATGTTTGAGGCGCCCAAAAAAGTCATTAATCCAATTTTTAAAAATAAGAAAATAATATTTAATTCTATTTTTCTTTCTTTATTATTAGCTTTGTTTAGTGGTTTATTTTCATTTATGTTACCTATGGTTGTAGAAGGGTTAAATGAAAATAAAAATGTTTCTGTAATAATCTTTCTTATCTTGTTTTTTTTGTTAATTGGATTATTAAAGGATTTTATAAGTTATCTTAAATCTGTCTTTTCAATTAAGTTTCAATTATTCATTGATAAGTTTATTACAATCCCAACTATAAATAAAATTATCAGTCTTCCTCATGCGTTTTACCATGTTAATGGTTCTGGTGAGTTAATTGCTAAAATAAATGATTTATCATATGTGAAAGATGCCTTATTTAGTTTTATAGAGGTTGTTATTATAAACGTTTTATTAATTGTTTTTAGTATTTTTATTATGATTTATAAAGATTGGTTAATCGCGCTTGTTAACGTACCGTTTATTTTAATGACATATTTAATAAATCGTTCTTTTATCACTAAAAATTTAAGTAAATCTTATGATCTGCAGTATTTAAATGAAAAGTTAAATAATAAGCTTACGGATGTTTTTTCATCTATATTAACTATTAAAAATCTTGCTAAGGAAAGGTATTTTAAAAATAAAATAAATATTATGTATAAGGAGGTTTTGTTTAAGTATAAAGATTTTGCGATAGCTTATCAAAGAAAGGAACTATTGATGTCTTTTTTTATCACTTTCTTCACCATCCTAGTAATTATACTGTTAGTGATAAGAAATAACTCGATGACCCAGATTTTACTTTTGTTTTCTGCCGAGGCAATGCTTACTAACTCTCTTTTAGAAATTCATAAACTTTTACCTTTGTATGCTGACTTTAAAAATACTAGTATTAGAATTAAAGAGATATTTGATAAAAAAGAGCTTTCAAATGAACAAGATAAAATTGATATAAAGAATATAACAATTAAAAATTTAAAGTATAATTATGATGATAAAAATGTTTTAAATGGAGTTTCTCTTAAGATTAACAAAGGTGACTGGATAATGATAAACGGCCAAGTTGGAAGTGGAAAATCAACTCTTTTTAAGCTAATAAGCAAGCAAATTTTATATAATGGTAATGAAGTTTTTATTAATGGTATTAACATTTGTAAGATAAAAGAAGAAATCATTAGAAATTCATTAGTTTACGTAGATCAAAAAATAAAGTTTGTTAACGAAAGTATAAAAGAAAACATATTTATGGGCGATTCATTAAATGAAAAGGTTATTAAAACTGCAATGATTGATGATGTATTAAAAGAAAAACAGGTGGGCTATGATTATGTGATAGATAATACGAATTCTAATATATCAGCGGGACAGGCAAGTAAAATTGCAATTGCTCAAGCATTAAACACAAACAAAGAATTCATGATATTTGATGAGACAACTAGTAGTTTGGACGTTTTAAGTGAAGAAAAAATATTACGAAATATTAAAGAAAATTATAAGAATAAAACGGTTATATTAATCACGCATAGAAAATCAAATATTAAGCTTTTTAACAAAATCATAACCTTTAAAAATGGTAAAATAATAAAACTTCAAGGGGGTAAAAATGAAAAAGTTAACAGTTAAAGAATCAAAAAAAATAAAAGGTGGCGCTGCCGGAGGATGGATAGCTGCTGGAATAGTAGCAGGTATAACCTTTTTGGTAGGTGTCTTTGATGGCTTTACCAGGCCATTTAAATGTCGTTAATGAAAGGAGACTATATGAAATTAACTAAAAAAGAAACAAAAATAGTGCAAGGTGGAGCCGGAATAACGGGTACCTTAATTAATTCACTTATTAAAGGTTTTAATACTTTTTTGGATATTGGAAGATATTTTGGAAGTAGCATAAGAAGGCTAATAGGTGGAAGATCTTGTCCGCTAAGGTAAAAAAAGGGTTAAAGATTATTTTATGGATAGTTTTTTTACCTTTTTTGATAGAAATATTTTGCTTTTGTAATAGGTTTATTTTACAAATTGGTAGAATTGTAGGTACGATTATTAGAATTATAATGGATTTTTAGAAAAAAATGATGGATTTTGCTAAAAATCTGTCATTTTTTGTTACAAATAAACAAAAAGATATTGTAATAATTAAAAATGGGTGATATAATTGCTAATAGAAAAAAGGAGAGGGGGGAAAGAAAAATGATAACCGTACCAGTAAAAAACGGAAACGTTGATGCAGCGTTAAAGAGGTTTAAGCAAAAAGTTGCAAAGAGTGGTCTCCCTTCAGAAGTTAAAAAGAAACAAGCTTTTGATAAACCTGGAGTTGAAAGAAGAAACGCTAAGAAAGAAGCAATTAAAAACAGTCGTAAGGCTGCTAGACGTGAAAGAAATGCTGCGTAATTTTTCTTTACTCATATTTATAGGTTGCTATTTTACATAGTAACTTTTTTTTTGCATAAAATTAACTGGTGATACTTGTGAACATCAAAAGAATTATTAATGATTACGTGGAATGTAACGAATTTGAAATAAAGATTATTAGGGGTAAAGTAAAAGTTTATTATCATGACAAAATAGAACATTTTTCTAGTGATAAAATAATTGTTTCAAAAGAAGGTAAAAGATACGCTATAGAAGGTAAAAACATGGTTATTGAGACAATGTTTGAGGAGATGATTGTTATTTCTGGGAAAATAAATAAAATAACGATGGGTAGTAAAAATGAATAAAGGATATGTAAAGTTATGTATCACTGGTAGAAATCCAAAATTATTTGTTAAAAGGTTTTTAATAAATAAAATAAAGTATGATAAATATAAAGAAATAAATCATGGAAAAATTGTTTTTAGAGTGTCTTATGATGATTATCTTTTATTAAAAGAAAAGAAAAGTATATATGAAATAACCATTATTAGATATTATGGATTAATTAGATACGTAACTTTTTTTAAGAATAATTTTTCGTTTATAATATCTTTTATTGCTTCTTTTGTTTTTTTACTTTTTATTTCATGTGTATGTTTTGATTTAGAAGTTATTCATAATGATAGAAAAATAAGAACCTTGGTTAAAAATGAACTTAATTCATACGGAATAAAAACGTTTTCTTTTATTCCTAAATTTAATAAAAGAAAACAAATTCTAAACAAAATTATAAAAGAAAACAAAGAAAAACTTGAGTGGGTTGAAATTGAAAGATTAGGTAGTAAGTTGGTGGTTAAAGTTACTGAAAGAAAGGTTAATAAAAAAGAAGAAGAAATACAAAACAGACACATAGTAGCTAAGAAAAGTGGTATAATAAAAAAAATAGAAGCCTCAACTGGAGTAATTATAAAAAAGAAAAATGATTATGTTACTCAAGGTGAAATAATTGTTTCTGGTGACGTGATAAAGGATGATACGGTTAAAGGTCAAGTGGCTTCTAAGGGAAACGTTTATGCAGAAACTTGGTATAATGTAAAAGTAGAATATCCTTTATATTACGAAGAAGTTAAATACCTTGATGAAATGAAGAATAATTACATAATAAAATTTTTGGATAAAAGTGTTTCGCTCAAAAAAAATTACACAGACTCTTATCTTGAAAAGAAAAAAATATTAATAAAAGACAAAGTTTTTCCATTTGAAATTAGCATGGAAAAACAAAGAAAAACGAAGGTTACAAAGCAAGCTTTATCAAAGAATGATGCAATAAAAAAAGCAGAAGAAATAGCAGAAAAAAAAATAAAGTCACGACTTGACAATGATGAGTACGTGATTAGTAAAAAAACTTTGAATTTTACATCAAATGAGAGTAAAATAAAAGTAGATGTTTTTTTTAAGGTGTATGAAAACATAACCGATTATAAACCAACTGATCCTAGTTTATTAAACATACCGATAAATACAGAATAAAGAGGTTATTATGTTTGAGCTGTTTAAAATGACCATTCATAACGTTTGGCCGATGATTTTCATCTTCACTGTTATAATAGTTTCGATTAGAATCGCATATTTAATATGTAATAAAAAGAAGATGGTATTATATAAAGAAATAACCATGTTTTGCTTTATTGTTTACATATTACTTCTTTATTATATAGTAACGTTTCAAGATAATAATTATGGTACTAATAATTTTGTGCCATTTAGGGAAATTTTTAGATATAATTTTAGCTCAAAGCTATTTTTAAGAAACGTTATTGGTAACGTTTTACTCTTTGTTCCATTTGGAATTTTTGTTTCAAACTACGTGAAGAGTAAATCCTTTTTCCCTGTATTTTTATTATCATGCTTAGTATCTTGCACAATTGAGTTTGCCCAAAGTATGATTGGTCGAACGGCAGATATTGATGATGTTATATTAAATACTTTAGGAGGTGTTTTAGGACATTTTATTTATAAATTTGGAAATAAAATAGCTATAAAGATTCCTAAGTTTATGAAGGCACAGTTATTCTTAGACATATTATCTTTATTTATTATTTTGATTATGGTATATTTATTTTTTAAATTTGATTTTTGGAGGATTGTTTCGTGAATTATATAAGTATTATTAATAATTATGGTAAAAACATAGAAGAACAAAAAGTAATGGAAGAGTTTATAAAATACTGCGTTAAAAAGTTAAATTTGAACAATGCAACATTTAATGTTATAATTGTAGGTAATGAGGAAATTCATAGACTTAATAAACAATATCGTGGCATTGATAGGGTAACTGATGTTATAACGTTTGCGTTAGAAGATTACGAAGATAATTTGAATTTAGCCATTAGAATGCTTGGTGATGTTTATATTTCGTATGATAAAGTTATAGAGCAAGCAAATGAGTATGGCCACAGCAAAACAAGGGAACTTTGCTTTTTGGGGGTTCATGGATTACTTCACTTACTTGGTTATGATCATATGAATAAAGAAGATGAAAAAAAGATGTTTGATTTACAAAAGGAGTTGTTAGATAATTATGGCATCAAAAAAGAAAGTTAAAGTAGAAATATCAAGGGGAAAATACGTTGAGTCACTTGACTTAAAAAAACTTGGATTCAAAAGAATATTAAAGAGTTTTAAATTTTCTTTTGACGGTTTAAAATATGCATACTTACATGAACAAAGCTTACTTTTACACTTAATTGTTATGACAATTATAATTGTGTGTGGGTTTGGATTTAAAATTACTCCGATTCAGTGGGTAATAACTCTTGTGATGGGAGCTTTAATATTAGTTACAGAATTATTTAATACTTCGATTGAAGCAGTAGTAGATATGGTAACCGGAGAATATCATCCACTTGCTAAAGTTGCAAAAGATACAGCTTCAGCGGCATGCTTTGTTGCTGATATGATGGCAGCAGGTATGTGGCTTGTTGTGTTTGTTCCAAAAATTGTATCATTATTTAGGTAGGTTATATGAAAAAAATAAGAATGTTTTTTGATAGGGAACAAAACTTGCTTATACATGTTATTGCAACTATATTAGTTACAATGTTTGGAATAATATTTAAATTGCAATTATATGAATGGCTATTAGTATATACTATGATAGCTTTTGTTGTAACATCAGAACTTATTAATTCAGCAATAGAACTAGCAGTTGACTTATATACTACTAAGTTTAATCCACTTGCAATGGTAGCCAAAGATGTAGCAGCTGGTGCCGTTGTTATATCTGCTTTTACGGCAATATGCGTTGGTATGTATGTTTTCTTGCCAAAAATTTTAGAATTAATAAAATAAGCATTCGGTTATGTTTGCTTTTTTTAATGGATAATTTATAATATTAGACATTTAAAAGGAGAAAAAATGGGAATTATAAAAAAATTTTTAAAAAGAAATAAGAAAAATAAGCATGATTTAACTTTTAAGTTATTAGAAAAAAGTATAAAAGAAGAAAATTTCTTTAATAATTTAGAAGAAAACTGTATAACTGATAAAGGAATTGGCATAATGAGTCCTTTTTATATAATGGATAATCCTTTTACAGATAAAATAAAATTGTATGAATCCTTATATGATTTCATTATTTCTTATAAAGAAAAATATATGAAAGAAAATAACTTATCTTCTAAAGATATTAGTATTAAGTTTATAAATTATGGTTTTACCGAGTTGGTATACTTACTTGAGGATATTAAAAATAATAAAGCATATACTTTATTAGTAAAACAACCTGAAATTCCATATGGACTGGTAAAAAGGGAACATGATAATTTAATTAATTTATCAAAAACAGAATCTTGTGTTGTTGCACCAATTGATTATTATAGTGATGAACAAAATGAACTTTATGTAACCCCTTACATACCTTATGCAAGATGTATTGCAAATGATGAAAGGTGGGGAATATATATACCGGAACCTTATTATAGATTCAAATGTTTTACCGATGAAGAAGAAGCGATTGTTAGTTCATGTATGATAGCTAAATTAGTTAGTATGTATGATTTTAAAAATAAGCAGGGAATTGCATCTTGTCAAATTGGATCAGGAGATTTCATGCTAAAACAAGGATGGGAAAATGAAGAATTAAGCATTTCAAATACGTTAGATAGTTTATACTTAATTGCGTTAAGAAACAAAGTAAATTGTGAATTTGAAGAGTATATAACCATGATAAGAAATGAGTTTAGTATTCCAACGTATGGAGATTTTGGCATCATAATAAATAAGCAAAATAGGCTCGAAATGAAAATGGATGATATAGAGCATGGAATTGAACTAGGTAGAAGGTTAATATAATGCTATATTTAAAAGACTAGTTTTAATATTAGTCTTTTTTTGCTATAATTAAATAAGTTAAGGAGTGATAAATATGAAATCTGGTTTTGTGAGTTTAGTTGGAAGACCAAACGTTGGTAAATCAACTTTAATAAATGCTTTAGTTGGATATAAAATAGCTATAACATCTGATAAAAGTGGAACAACAAGAAATAATATACAAGGAATTTATAATGACGAAGAAAGCCAAATAGTATTTGTAGATACTCCTGGAATACATAAACCTAAACATAAACTAGGTCAAAGACTAAACGAAGAAGCTTATTATTCAATAGATGATGTTGATATAATATTATTTTTAGTAGACGTAACCGCACCCTTTGGTAAAGGTGATAATTTTGTATTAGATAAAATAAAAGAGGCTAATAAACCTACCTTTTTAATTCTTAATAAAGTAGATAAAATAAATAAAGAAAAATTATTAGAACTTATTATGAATTATAAGGACCTGTATGATTTTAAAGAAATAGTTCCATTATCTGCTTTAAAAGAAAAGAACATAGATGAGTTAATTAAAACTTTAAAAAATTATTTGCCAGATAGCGTAAAGTATTTTCTAGATGAAGATTTAACTAATACTACTTTAGAATTTAGAATTGCGGAGTTAATTAGGGAAAAAGTACTTAGATTAACTAATCAGGAAGTTCCTCACGCCGTAACATGCGTTGTTGAAAATTGTATTTTAAAAAAGGACAAGGCGATAATTAATGCCACGATAATAGTTGAAAGAGATTCAATGAAAAGTATAATCATTGGTAAAAATGGTAGTATGTTAAAAGAAATAGGTTCGAGAGCAAGAATTGATGTAGAAAAAATGATAGGAAAAAAAGTATTTCTTGAAATTTTTGTAAAAACTTTAAAAAATTGGAGAGATAAAGAAAAGTATTTAAGGGAACTTGGCTTTTATGATATTGAGGGTGAATAAAAGTAAAAAAATATTACCACCATATTAATGGAAGGTGATATTAATGAATAAAAATGATATTTGGTCTTTATTTACCAAAACAGGAAAATTAGAATATTATATTAAATATAAGGAAATGGTAGAAGGGATGATTGATACCATTGGAGATAAAGAGAATTGAGGGCTTTGTAATTAATGAAAGGTCTTATGGTGAAACTAGTAAGATTTTGGATATAATAACTAAAGAATATGGTGTTATAGGAGTTTTATCCAAAGGGGCAAAAAGACTTAAAAGTCCATTAAGAAGTATAAGCCAAAGGTTCACCTATGCTGATTTTGAAATTAGTTATAAAAAAGATAAATTATCAACTTTAATATCAGCAGATGTTATAAACTCGTTAAATAATATTAAAAAAGACATTGAAAAAATATCTTATATAAATTTTATATCTGAACTTACTAATCAGGTTTTAAAACAGTCTAAAAATAAGTTGATATATGATAATTATATGGCAAGTATTATAAAGATAAACGAAGGATATGACCCAATGGTTATAACTAACATTTTAGAAATTAAATACTTAGACTTTTTAGGAGTCACTCCAGAGTTAAATGGCTGCGTTATTTGTGGTAGTAAAAACGTGGTAACGTTATCAGCCGATAAAGGGGGCTTCGTATGTAAAAAACATCATATGGGTGGGTATTTTACTAATGAAAAGACAATAAAAGTAATTAGAATGTTAAAGTATGTAGATATATTAAAAATAAGTAAGCTTAATTTATCTAATATCGTAAAAAATGAAATAAACTCATTTCTAAATGAATACTATGATAGATATACTGGTTTATATCTTAAAAGTAAAGAATTTTTAAAAAATATTGTTAAAATAAGATAAAGTATGTTATAATAAAAGAGATTTTTAAATGTGATGACGGGCTTGGAAACCTAACAGCAATATAAGAAAGATGATTCTTCTAGAATAAAAAGGGTGGAACCGCGGGTTAACTCGTCCCTTTGCTATCTAGAAGATTTTTATTTATAGGAGGTTTTATGAAAAGTATAAAAAGAAAAAAAGAGTTAAAAAGGTTAGAGGGCAAATACCTTTATAGGATTCAAGAAAAATCCATGGGGAATTATTCTTCAGTTCCATACGTTGGTGTTGTTGAACCAAAAGATGCGGCAGAAGAATTAGGTAAATTTTTAAATGAGAATTTTATCTTTGCTATGATTAAAAAAATGGGAATAACAGAAGAAACCTGGAATAGACAAATGGTTATTTTGCTTTCTGATAACTTTAGGTTTGAAATGGATAAAGTGATATATGATAGATATAAAGACGAAATAGATGAAATATTAAATCATAATATGAATGAAGCCGTAAGGTTGTATAAAGAAAGCATTATTACTGGTAAAGTTAAAGTAAATATTGGTTACGTAGTAAGTGGCTGTGAATATGATATGTCAAAAGAAAAAAACGACTTATTAGAATTAAGTAGGATTGGGAACTTACAAAAGCTTTATTTCTCATACGTAGATTCCTTTTCTATCAACATTTTTAAAAGTATTGTTATGGATGTCTTAGAAAATGAAGAATCAGAAATTGAAGGTTTAAATTCAAATGAAATTTTATTAAAAACATCCAATAAAAGTTTATTGTTAGATAAAAAAGCATATAGTTTTGTAATGGATATAGTAAGAGAACAAAGAAATAAATTAAAACAAAATGGTGCATCTAAGGTGATGCGTAAAAAGTCGGAGGATTAATATGAGTGATATTAACATGGATAAAATGGTTAATTTGTGTAAGCAGTATGGTTTCATTTATCAAGGAAGTGAAATATACGGGGGGCTTGCTAACACATGGGACTATGGACCACTTGGAAGTAGACTAAAGAACAACGTTAAAGATGCATGGAGAAAAAGATTTATTCAAGAAAGAAAAAATGCTTATGAGCTCGATGCTGATATTTTGATGCACCCTAAGGTGTGGGAAGCATCAGGGCACGTTGAGTCCTTTGCGGACCCTTTAACTGATTGTAGAAATTGTAAAACAAGACATAGAGCAGATAATTTAATTAACGATTTTACGAATTCTTCTAAGGGCGATGCTATGACTAACGAAGAAATGATTAATTTTATAAACCAAAATAAAATACCTTGTCCAAAATGTGGTAAGACAGATTTTACGGAAATAAGACAGTTTAAACTTATGTTTGAAACCCACAGAGGAGTTACGGAAGATGCTAAAAGTGTTGTTTATTTAAGACCGGAAAACGCACAAGGGGAGTATGTTAATTTCTTAAACGTACAAAGAAGTATGAGAGCTAAATTACCATTTTCAATTGGTCAAATTGGAAAAGCTTTTAGAAATGAGATTACCCCTGGTAATTTTACCTTTAGAACCATCGAGTTTGAACAGATGGAATATCAAACTTTTTGTAAGGAAGGAAAAGATGAAGAGTTATACGAATACTTTAAAGAGTATGGTAAAAAATTCTATATGGATTTAGGTCTTCCGAAGGAAAAACTTAGATACCATGATCATGAAAAATTAGCGCACTACGCAAAAGCTGCCTGTGATATTGAGTATAAGTTTCCTTTTGGATGGGGAGAGATAAACGGAACTCATAATCGTACTGATTTTGATCTTTCAAGACATAAGGAATATTCAGGGGTACCAACCTATTATTTAGACCCTGAAACCAATGAAAAGTTTATACCTTACATAATTGAATCAACTTATGGTCTTGATAGAACCGTATTAGCTATTCTTTTTAATTCATATGAAAGTGAAACGTTAGAAAATGGTGAAGTAAGGGAAGTTATGCATTTTAGTCCTTTTTTAGCACCTTATAAAGTAGCGGTCTTACCTCTTGTTAAAAAGTATCATAGCGATAAAGCAAATGAAATTTACGAGCTATTATCAAAAGAGTTTATGACTACTTATGATGAAACTGGTTCAATTGGTAAAAGATATAGAAGACAAGATGTTATAGGTACACCATGGTGTATAACGGTGGATGATGAAACTATCAATAATGGTATTGTAACGATAAGAAATCGTGATTCAATGGATCAAATCACTTTATCAGTAAAAGAAGCTATTAAATACGTAAAAGAAAGAATAACTTTTTAAAGGGGCTTTTATTATCATGAAAAGAAGTAGCAAAGGGGCCAGTAAAGGCTCCTTAAAAAAATTAAAAGAAGAAGTAGAAATATGTTTAAAATGTAATGATTATGATAAGGCTAAACCCTTTTGTGAACGAATAATCAGTTTATTTCCTAAGAATGTATATGGTTATGTTTCTCATCTTAAATGTTTAACTAATAATTATAATAAATACTTGAAGCAAGAAGAGTTAAAAGAAGTAAAAAAAACGTTTGATGATGCATATAACTTATCTAGTAAGACTGATAAAATACTTTTAAAGAAAGCGTTTGACGATTATTTATATGACTTAAAAGAGGTAGAAAATTTAAGAAAAATAAAAAAAGATATCGTATCAAAAGAGTTTTTAAAAAACGTATATAATGATTCTCTAACCTTTATAAATCAGAATCTAAATTTTGCTTTAACCTGTGGTAAAAATGGTACGAAAATTAAAAACAGATATGATTTGATAAATGGTTTATTTTTATTTTTTCTTCTTTTGTATAATTTAATTAGTCCTAATTATTTACTTATTCTAACAATCCCGTTTGGTATATTTGGACTTATAACTATTTATAGTTTTATTGAAATGAATTTTTTTAAAAAGGGTAAGTATAAGTTAGAAAAAGATATTTATCAGAAAATAATAAATGAATCTAATGAAAAAATCTTAAGATTAAAGCGTAAAATAAATGAAGTTAATGATAGCTTAACGTTTCTTTTGGATCAAAAGACATCTTCAATTACAAAACTACCGGAGCTTTTCTTAACAGACATTGATGATTTAGTCAATAATGATGAGAAAAAAACTGCGGATCAAATATCAGAAATGCTTATTTCAAAGGATGTTGTTAAATTTTCCTTTTTGTTAGAAAATAAAACAAATTTAGGTGTTCAAGAGATAACAAACTTTATAAAACAAGAAAAAAGCTATAAAGATGATGAACTTTCAGAATACGTAAATATTAAAATTAATGAAAAGAAGAACAATCAAAATGAAGCCATGCTTATGAAAAAAGTAACTAAAGTGAATGTTTTATCTTTGATTATAACTTTGTTTATTAGTATATTTAGCATCATTATTTTGGTTAATAACTTTTATGAAATGAACTTAACTGCGTTTATTTCGTCTATTATTGTCGGTGTGGTATCAATGTTAGTCTATAACGTTAATACTGGAAAACACGCAAGCTTAACGGATACGTTTAACGATAATTTGTTATCTACGGTTTTTAACGCAACTTTAGTTTATGATTTAATATATTTTAAGTTTACTAATGGTTTATCTATAACGTATGGCTTTTTGCAAATACCAATTACTTTAACTCTTGTATTCGTTGGTTTTGTAATGTTAATATCATTATTAAAATATGAAAATTTATTAAAAAAATTAAGGAGCTAGGCTCTTTTTTTTATACAAAAAAACAAGTAAGATTAATCTTACTTGTTATAGAATTCAACGATCATTGATTCTTTAATATCAGCTGGAAGTTCGCTTCTTTCAGGCATACGAACATAAGAACCTGATAGTTTCTTTTTATCAAAATCAACGTATTCTACTGTTTTATTAATTTTTTCTAAAGCTTCTATTATTGCTTTATGGTCTTTAGAAGATTCTTTAACAGCAACTATATCACCAGGTTTTACTTGGTATGATGGAATGTCAACCTTTTTACCATTTACGGTAATATGTCCATGGTTAACAACTTGTCTTGCAGCTTTTCTTGTTGTAGCCATACCCATACGATACACTACGTTATCTAATCTGCTTTCTAAAAGTTTAAGGAAGTTTTCACCTTGAATACCTTTCATTTTAGCTGCTTTTTCAAATGTTAATC